>NZ_JBALDJ010000045.1:0-3837 GCF_036917415.1 Nostoc sp.
AATCCGCAAAAAACTAGACCAGTTTGATTGTTTACGAGATGCCATTGAGCATATCTTATATATTGCGTCCTAACCGCCTTGGCGGTTGCTATAAAATATCTATAGGACTCATATTTGATTTTTGAAATACACGTAGGGTGCGTTATGCCAAAGGCTAACGCACCACTCCGAATTTTAGGTGCGTTACGCTACGCGATAACACAACGCCAGTCCGCTCAAGTCGGGAAACCCGCCCACGCGGCTGGCTCCCCTCTCCCAAAATTGGGAGAGGGGTTGGGGGTGAGGGTCAAACCTGGAAACGCCAAATCTAGCTTATACGTTAAGTTGACACCAATGAGCAATGCTGTGCCCTTACGACAGATGTGGTTCAAATACATGAAAACTGCTGTAAAGATGTTGGACTTTGGGATGAAGTAAAAGACCGACTGCAAACCTCTGCCTTAGCACTTTCTGGCGGACAGCAGCGATTGTGTATAGCTAGAGCCTTAGCTTTGCAACCAGAAATCCTATTATTCGATGAACCTTGTAGCGCCCTCGACCCAATTGCCAGTGGAATAGTTGAAGAATTAATTACTTCTAAGCTCGTACTTCTTAGGATTGGTGAGCATAAATCATGTGAGAAATAACTGGCGGTTCATCGCCTTGATGAAAAGCAAAAACCCTTTTGCGAATCTCTCGATCTGCCACCGTAAACCGTTCATACTGACGTAAATGATCCACCCAGGATTCGACGATAAACGTCTCTAAGTAGCGACTCGGCTGAGATGTATCGTGAAAAATTCCCCAGCGAATCGCACCATCTCGTAGCCGCACCACGCGCAGGGCATGAATTGCTGTAATGAATTCCTCTGCTTGAACTGGGTCAATACAATATTCAAGTGTGACTAAAACCGGCCCTTCTTCTGGTTGCAATTCAATTACTACCAACGGTTCTGCTCGCCGTAATGCTGGCCCTAAATCCAGTTTTCCTGATAGCAAGCGATAACGCTGCGCGGTGAAGGTTCCCCCTACTAAGCCGATCGCAGCAACGAATAAGGCAGTCCGCATACCCCAATGTTCCGCCGCTGCACCCCAAACAATACTACCAATTGCTGAACCTCCTTGAAATACCATCTGATAAGTTCCTAGCGCCCGCGCCTGCACCCAAGCCGGAACCGCAAGCTGCACGGTGATATTCAAGCTGGATGTCATACTTGTCCAGGCAATCCCAGCCGCTAGCAAAGCCAGCAACACCAAAGGTACATTGTGAATGAATGCCAGAATTAATGTGGCGATCGCAAACACCAGAGTTCCGGCAATCACAACTCCATCGGCTGTGAGACGTTGGCGCACTCGTGGCATCAAAATCGCACCGAGAATCGCCCCAAATCCAAAGCAACCGAGTAGTAAACCATACCCACCTGCTCCCTGCCGCAAATCTTGCTGTGCCACCAAAGGCAACAAGGCTAACAAAGCACTGGTGCAACTAGTTAAAACAGCCGCTCGAATTAACACAGCTTGCAGAGCGGGAGAAAAGCGGACATAGCGAATACCAGCCCGCACAGAACCCAATACTCGCTCTGCGGGTAGGGCGCTTTCATAAAACGGTTTACGCTGCCAACGGTAAAGGATGAAAATCACCCCAACAAAAGAGAGGGCATCAATCAAAAAGACGACTCCCGCATTTGCGGCCACTAATATAAAACCTGCGATCGCAGGCCCAACTGCTCGGGCAATATTAAACCCAGCACTATTTAAAGCGATCGCAGCCATGAGTTCCGATCGCGGTACTAGTTCTGGTACAATCGCTTGCCAAGCTGGGCCATTCATTGCCGCTCCCAAGTTGAGCAAAAACGTCAGCGCCAGCAGTGACCACGGTGTAATTGTACCTGCAAAAATCAATCCACTCAAGATCAGTGCAGCAACCAGCATCCAGACTTGCCAAAACAGTAGTAACCGACGGCGATCGAAAATATCTGCCGTTGCTCCGGCTGGTAGTCCTAACAGCAGCACCGGCAAAGTTGCGGCTGTTTGCATCAGTGCCACCAAGAGGGGAGAGGTGGTGAGAGAAGTCATTAACCAAGCTCCCGCCGTGTCCTCCATCCAACCGCCAATGTTGGAGACAATCGAGGCAATCCAGCGATCGCGAAACAAAGATTTACGGAGCGGACTCCAAGCAGAGGTTGTCATGACTGCGGTATGCACATATTACTTCAGCATTCGAGGAGCGGGGCCACGAGTGGTATCCAATCCTGACACACGAGGTAAGGTAATCGTCTTGCCTGTTTGTGCGGCTTCGTAAATCAACGCCATTAGTTTTTGGTCTTGCAAACCTTCTTCACCAGGCGTATGGGGTTGTTTATTTTGAATCACACAATCTGCCATGTGATCGATTTCCAAAGCAAACTGATTCTTCTCACCTATCCGCACTTCGCTAATGTTTTCTGCCATGCTATTCGTTGGCGATTTGCGCGAAATCATCATCCGCAAACCGTTGTAGGAGAACGCCGGATCGAGTTGTCCCCAAGCATCAGAGCCAAAGACGCGAAACCGACGCCCTTCGTGAAAGCCGTAGCTAGTGGAGCAAATCCCTAGTATTCCACTGGGAAACCGCAGCTGGAAGGTAACACTTTCTTCTACTTCTTTGAAGCGCGGATCGCCAGGAGTGCTAAAGATTTGGGCGCTAATTGCGATCGGTTCCTCTCCCGTTAAATAGCGAGTTGCATTCAAGCAATAAACTCCCACATCCGGCAAAGAGCCACCTCCAGCTAAGGCGCGTTTCAATCGCCACTGGTTTAAGTCACCCCCCTGGTTTTGTCCGTTGTCTGCCTGAATCACCTTCACAGTTCCCAATTCTTTGCTGCGGATCATCTGAATCATGGCGCGATGATGCGGCTCATATTGGCAGCGATAAGCAATCATCAGCTTGCGATTCGCTTGTTTGCACGCATCGATCATCTGTTGAGCATCTTCGACTGTGGTTGCCATTGGCTTTTCACACAGAATATGCTTTCCTGCTTTAGCACCACGCACCGTATATTCCCGGTGCATACTGTTAGGCAATACAATATAAATCACGTCAACGTCTGGATTGTTGCGGAGATTGTCGTAATTCTGATAGTTGTAAACGTTCTGCGGTTTGATGCCATACTGCTGGGCAACAAGATTTGCTTTGGCAGCATCACCACTAACTAATGCAGTTGGCTTTGCTAGTTTACATTCTGCAAATGCAGGCATGATCTCTTCCAATGTCAATCTGCCAAGTCCGACGATCGCAAACCCCAAACGTCGCTCTGGGGGTAATGCAGTTGGTGGCCCACCTGTATCAACCTCAGTCTTTTCCGAGATGGGCGGAAACTGAATCTGAGGCGGTAAGGGGCCTCCGCGTGGGGTGGCTTGTCCAGTTGGCTGTTGGGCAACAACCTCTTCGCCGATACTACCGATTGCGGTGGCTGAAATGGCTCCTAACCCAGCAGTAGTAAGAATCTGACGACGAGAAAATTTTCCTTTAAACACTTCAGGCATCGTGGTTCCTTAATGATGAAATTTTGGATTTAGTACAACAATTCGTAGCGAATTAAATTTGGAAATACCTTGCAATGCCAATGCGTCGCCTGACCGAAACAGTGCTGAGTGCTGAGTAACGAGTGCTGAGTAAAAAAGTAATAATTGCACTCAGCACTTTATGTTTGAAGCCACGGCTTTTAAGCCAAGGAAAAAGAAATAAATATTTATTTCGAGATGCGTAGCGCATATTTAATACGTCCAAGATCAATCCCCTAGATTTATCTATGGGGTTACTCTAAGCCGAGGCACTCCTGAAAATGCCAATGCGTCGCTTGACAATGCCAATGCGTT
>NZ_JBALDJ010000046.1:0-9867 GCF_036917415.1 Nostoc sp.
GTTTGAGATTTAATCTAATAGCGGGTCTGTACAATTATGAACTTCATCTAATTAAAGTTGAAGCTACTTGAATGACTTTTGCAAGAGGTCTAATAATTTGCTGCGTGTGCTTCAGTTCTGCGGTGGTTGTGTTCCATTACATCGGTTGCAATTCCAATTTTCCGATTCAGTCATTCAAACTCTGCTGGATAGAGAACTGGTGCAAGTGCAGAACACAGGACGCGGTTTTTTGTTGGAGATTGCCGAGGATTTTAGCTCTTAATCGAAGAGGAACCAATTATGAAACTTTACGCGAAGACGATTTCACATACATTACCAGATTGGGCAACCACCGTTACAAAGAGTGCAGATTTGTTTGAGGTTGAAATTAACGATGAACACCCGAGCTTTCAATCTCTGCTTGAAGAGTTGAAAACGGAGATTGAGCCAGGAACATTCGGTGTAAAGGCAGTTCGCGGAGCGTGCCGTAGGCAAGATTTATGTTCAAGGCTCGGCATTGAAATGTCTAATCCGCATCTCTGCCAATTACTTAAGCAAGCCCAAAATCTGATATCCCAGATTGCTACGCACCCAGATTACAAACAACTCTTGGAAGCAGGGTATCAGCCAGATTTAAACATTGCCGATGCTCAAACTGCTTTGACTTATCTGCAATGGGAGCTAGAGCGGAATCGAGAGCTTTCTAATTAATACAAAAGCGTTCATCTAAAAGAATGCCATTACTTCAGATGAACGCACGGAAGTTTTTCTCCCACTACAGAATTCCCATTATTGCACACGAAACACTAATCAATGAAACATTAATCGAGGTAAACATGGCTACTGAAATCAAACTAGGTTTATGCAACCCTCCTGAACCCATCTATTTATATGTAAATCAGGGAGAAGTAGACGGAGAATCTTACGTCTGGTACAAGTTCAATATCAGCCAGGATAAGAAAATCCCTGTTACTCAAAGAGCATTAACTGGGTACTTGTCTGAACTGCGCTTGACCACCAAAGAATTCAAAAACAAGGACAATCTGAAGCTAGATATTGTCGTGAGTGCCGATGAACTTTATGTGGTAAGAACTGGTGTTGAAACTAATTTCGCCAAAAGCTTCCTTCTCGCTGCCTCATTAGTTCAAGATTTTTCTAAGCCACTGATTATTGTCGCTAATGCTGGCGACGAAAACATGGTTTTCTGTAATCTTTACGATGCTGCAACCAAAACCAAGATTTACAGGGAATGGAGTAGAGATTTGAATTGGGCAACTATCATTCGTGACATCCAATCTTTATTGGGTGCAACCTCAAACTTAATTCCCGAACCCCCACTGACTCCACCAAAACTTAGTGTAGTTCCTCAACCAGTACACCCACAGGATTTTCGAGTAAAAAATATTCGCACCTTGCTTGATTATCCCCTTGATTTAGTCAAAGAGTGGTTGCAATTTCAAGATGTTGACCGCCCAAGTTTACTTGATATTAGTCAGATTAATGAACTAATCAAAACCATGTGTTTGGCTTGGGCAGCAGATAAGTGCGACCATCCAAATCATGCCGAATCTGACTATCAAAAGCTAGTTGTTGATGCTGTTGCTAATGGTGCTGATGAGTTAACAGCAATCAACGCATGGATGCAACAGTTGCAAACGGTAAAGACTGGGGCAGTGTGAATCAAAAGTCAGGATTCAGAAGAAGTTTTCTTTCTGAATCCTCAATTAATTAAATAGGAATTACCCATGAAAGTCATTGTCATAGTAGTCGATAAAATCACGAGTGAAGCGCACCTAAATATTCCTGATGGGCTGTCAGAGTCGGCAATCAAGCAGCACATTACAGACCTCTACAACAGTGGTGAGATGCTGTAGAGCTTGAATATTGCTCAGGTGGACTTTGAATCTATCAGCGCTCAGATTGTCAAAGAATATTCTTCTACTAAATCTGTATAAATATGAGAGGTAATCAGATGTATACAAAATGGACTGATGAAGAAGTAGGAATCATTGAAGAAATGGCTTGTCTCTACACTGTTAAACAGATAGCATATCGACTCCAGAAAAGAGGATACACACGCTCAACATCAGCTATTCAATATAAATTGCGCTTTTTAGGATACTCTGCACGTCCAATTCTTGATAACTACAACTGCTGCGAAATTGCCAGAGTTCTGCAACTCAATTCAGCGACTGTTTGGAGTTGGGTAAAAAAGGGATGGATACGCACAACCCGGCGCTCTGGTAGATATCACCAAATCAAGAGCAAAGACCTAAAACGATTTCTTCAAAACCCACCCCAACGTCTTAAGAACCGCATTGCTGCCATTGATAAAGATGCTATCGAATATTTAGTGGGGAAACTTGCATGATTGACCACATTAATGCACTTAAAACCAGTTGGTATCTCTCCCCACCTTGGGGCAAAACAATTCCACCTGTTGCAGTTAATTTACTGGAGAGAGTTTTCCTACGCACAACAAGAGCATTCGGCTATTGCTGCGGTATTCAGTGGAAACACGAATGCTGGATTTATTCAATTGATTGCGGTAAAGAAATACTTCACGCCACACAAAACCAAATCATCGGGACTGGGGAATTAGAAACCCTCAATGTGCAAAAACCTGCTTTTGTTCTGGGCCAAAGAGTGATCCTCTGTTCTCACGACAAGGGAACAAAACAACGGCTGATTCTGGGGACAGCCCTTGTGAATAATTCTTGGTTTTACATTGTTGAATTGATGTCACCAACGTTAATTAAGACACCAACTATATCGAATCGTTTCTCATTAGTTGGTGAAAAAAGTTTAGTGCGAATTAAAGTTTGATTCTTTTTCATCACACAACTAAAAACTATGTTGCTTCTTAAAATCGCCGAAACCATCGAACAGATATCTCTAGAGATTCAGATCCACCCACAGTAAGGGGCAAATAGCGTAGTTGGTTCACATATCAAAAACTCAGAGGAAGTATGGATGCAATTATAAAGCGTGAAAATCAGCCCAGCCCATTTGACCAAATCAAGCAGGTTGATACAGATAGCAATGAGTATTGGTTAGCTCGTGAATTAATGCCCATATTGGGATATCAGCAATGGCGACAATTTGAGGATGCCATCTCTAGAGCGATCGCAGCTTGCTCAAACATAGAGCAAGAGAGCGAAAAACACTTTTTGCGCCTGACCGCAAAAAGTACCGGAGGTAGACCTAGAGACGATTTCAAACTCAGTCGCTATGGTTGCTATTTAACCGCGATGAATGGTGATCCACGAAAACCAGAGATAGCAGCAGCGCAAAGTTATTTTGTTGTGAAAACGCGAGAGGCTGAAACCCAAACCCAGTTAAAAGCCATGACTCAAATACAATTACTCGCCGCTCTAGCACAACAATTGGCAGAGCAAGAACAGCATTTACTCCAACAACAACAGCAACAAACTCAAATCTTGGCAAGACTAAAAGCCGTTGAAGTTGAGCAAGACAGAGTAAATACCCCATGCGGACACAAATATAGTGTTGTTGGTTTCGCTAATCTTCAAGGTTTAGAAATATGGTCTTTAAAGCCGAATAAAACTAACACCAATTGCATTGAAGTACACATTTATTACTTTGAAAAAACATCATGCAACAACTCACACTTTTCACTGAATCGACCCCAGTTTTACCTATCACTTACTACCCTGATTTCTTAAGTCTTGAACAAGCCAATGAACTTTACCAACACTGTCTAAAACTGAAATGGCAGCAGAATCAAATCAGAATTGCGGGTAAAACAATGCCTATTCCTCGCCTAGAGTGCATTTATGGCGATGCAGGATGTGATTACCTTTACTCAAAGTGCGTGTTTTTGAAACCACTATGTTGGACAGAAGCTCTGTTTAGCTTACGCGACTCTATCACTGCACTTACTGGCTACAAGTTTCGCATTGTCATCGGAAATCAGTACCGCAGTGGCTAGGATTCGATTGGTTGGCACGCAGACAACGAACCATCGATGGGATCTAACCCAGCGATTGCATCGGTAAGCCTGGGGTCATGTCGCAAATTCCAAATCAAGCCCATCGGCGGCAGACCAACGGACTTCTGGCTGGAATACGGCAGTTTACTCGTGATGCACCCCGGTTGCCAATCTACTCATCTGCATCAGGTTCCTAAAACAAACAAAGTGGTTAGCACGCGTATCAATCTCACGTTTCGACCACACACCTCCAGGGGCGGATAAGGCTGATTTTCACAGTGAACCGTTAAATATTTGATTTTTAAAAAACCTGTAAATCCTTTCCCTGTCTAAGATTTACTAACTGAAAGCCTGATTTTTCACTTCAAGAGATTTTCGTAAGTCATCTAAAATGAGCCTCACTTAGTTCTGATGTACTAGCTTATCGATTCCATAAAGAGCATTCCAAAGCGGTATCAGGTCATACCGCTTACTTTTCCATGCGTCAAAATATTGGAGGAAATATGACTATTTCAACGACCGATTTTCTTACTCTGCACTTAACTGAATGGCTCAACAGTGGGGTTGACGAAGAAATAATTGCCCTAAATGTGCGATCGCTCCACGGCACGACACCATACGAATATCTTCTCTACAGTCCCAAAATCTCCCGTCGCAATGATGGACGACTGCGAGACAGAGACTTGAAAAAATACCAACACATTGAACTAGGCGGCTGGTGGTGCAGTGGGATTGACCCGCTCAACAACTACGTCCTGATGATGTGGGGGTGTTTCAAACCCGACCACCCCAGACGTGACCGCCAAAAGATTCACAAGTTCATCAAATACGAACACCCATACAGAGAAGAGACACGCGCTTTCTTCCTTCTAGTCCCGAATCGCATCTGGGTAAAAGTCTCAAATCGCTCTGGTATCCCCATCACAGAATTTGACCTAAAACACCCCGGCGGCTTCTGGCACTGGGTTTGGCAGCACAATGTCCCTGTTACAATCGTCGAAGGAGTCAAGAAAGCGGGGGCGTTACTGACTGCTGGTTATGCTGCGATCGCTATCCCCGGTGTGAATGCTGGATACCGCACACCTAATGATGAGTACGGTACTGCCATTGGTAAACCCTCTCTGATTCTAGACTTGAAGCATTTCGCAACACAGGGGAGACTTGTTAACATCTGCTTTGACCAGGACAACAAACCTGAGACAGTCCAACGGGTGAGAACCGCCATCAGTCGCATGGGACGGCTGCTGGTAAACGAGGGTTGTTCACTGCGGGTGATTGATTTACCGTTAGGAGCAGAGAAAGGGGTTGATGATTTTATCGTTGCTAAGGGTCAACCTGCATTTGATGCACTCTACAACACTGCCGTTGCACTGGAGTTATGGGAGATTAAACTGTTCACTCTGCTGACTTACCCGCCGTCAATTGCACTCAACCAAAGATTTTTGGGCCAGCTTCTCGTACCCGAAGGGGAAAAACTCATTATTCTCAAGGCTCCCAAAGGCACTGGTAAAACCGAATGGCTGGCAACTGAGGTGGCGAAAGCACACGACCAGGGGAGACGGGTATTAATCATCACCCATCGTATTCAACTTGGTGAGGCACTGTGTAATCGATTTAGTGTTAACTATGTTACCGAAGTTCATACTTCCGAAACAGGCACATTATTAGGATACGGGGTCTGTGTAGACTCTTTGCATCAAGAAAGTCAAGCGCGATTCAACCCTAATGACTGGTCAAATGATGTCATTATTATCGATGAATGCGACCAAGTTTTCTGGCATCTTCTCAACTCTGGAACTGAGGTACAAAAGCGTCGGGTTGCTGTCCTGAAAAACTTGAAGCAACTGGTACAGAATGTTCTAGGGAGTAGCCAGGGAAAGATTTACCTATCAAGTGCTGATGTTTCCGATACTGATGTAAAGTATGTTTTATCACTTGCTGGAGAATATCGAGTTAACCCATTCGTCATCGTCAATAACTATCGGGATAGTGCCGGAAACTGTTACAACTACTCTGGCAGTAACCCAAAAAATTTGATTGCGGCACTGGACAAAGCCATTACTATTGGGGGGCATCATTTATTGTGTTGTTCTGCTCAGAAAGCTAAGTCCAAATGGGGAACCCAAGCACTTGAGGAACGTTTTCGTCGCAAGTTCCCACATCTGCGAATTTTGAGAATTGACAGCGAATCTGTTGCTGACCCCTCTCATGCGGCTTTCGGTTGTATCGCTCACCTGAACAAAATTCTCACCCAGTACGATTTGGTTATCGCCTCTCCAAGTTTAGAAACTGGGGTATCCATCGACATTCGAGGACATTTTGATGGTGTTTGGGGAATATTTCAGGGAGTGCAGCCGGTTAACTCCGTGCGTCAGATGTTGGCACGCCTCCGGGAAACTGTTGACCGCCACATTTGGGTGAGAGAGTGGGGGATGTCGGTTGTGGGCAATGGCTCTACATCCATCGGAGGATTGTTGAGAAGTCAACACGTTGCTACACAGGCTAACATTGCGCTGTTGTCGGCGGCGGATAATGACGATTATAGCTTTGTTGACCAGAACTTCCAGCCAGAATCCTTACAGACGTGGGGGAAACGTGGCTCTGTCATCAACGTTGAGATGCGGCGCTATCGGGAATCTGTACTTGGGGGCTTGGTCGAAGATGGGTACAGCGTTATTGATGCGGAAGATGTTGATGACGATGAGAGCGGGGCAGTAATCGAGTCTGTTAAGGCGGCTAGTCAGGAATTGTACGCTAGTGAATGTCAGGCGATCGCGCAAGCTGATGAACTCTCTCAAACTGAACTCAAAAAGCTGCAAGATAAACGGGCAAAAACGAAAACTGAACGACATCAGCAGCGTAAGGCTGAATTGTCTCGTCGCTATGAAGTTGAAGTTACGCCTGAGTTGGTCGAAAAAGATGACGATGGGTGGTATCCTCAACTGCGGATGCACTATTATTTGACACTGGGGCGGGAATTTCTGACGAACCGTGATGCTAAACGGGCAGCATCGCAGTTAGAATTGGGGGAGAATTCCATTTGGAAACCAGATTTTAACAAGGGGCAGCTATTGCCTGCTGTGTTGTTACTCGAAAATCTTCAGCTGTTGCAGTTTCTTACACCAGACGTTCAGTTGCGGGGGTCTGATGAAAAGATGCTGGAGTTTAAAGCGCTGGCTGTAACGCATCGGCACGTTATCAAGAATTATTTGAATGTTTCCCTTTCTGAAAAACTGACCCCGATTGCGATCGCACAGAAATTACTTGACAAGATTGATTTGCGGTTGTCCTATGTCGGTCGCTTGGGTAAGCGTGAAAACCGGGAGTGCGTTTATCGGTTTGTTGCACCTGATGATGAGCGTGATTCGATTTTTGGGCAGTGGTTCAATCGGGATGAACTGTTTTTTAGTGAGTCGGTGTCAGTCAGTAATAATATAAGTACAACTACACCAGTCGTTAACACCACCTCACAGTTAATCAGAGAAGATTCTGATTTGGTGTCAGTCAGCAATAATATAAGTACAACTACACCAGTCATTGACACCCAATCCCAGGATATTCCTCAACCACTCACGCCAGTTGAAAGTCCGACTTTCCTTGGATGGAAGGGGCTGAAGCTGAAAATGCACCAAGGACTCGACAGCGCTGGGGACTTCTACAAAGAGCTAGTTTCCCAGCTTGATGAGGCTGTCGGCGTTGCTGATGGTGAGCCTTACACCGAATGGCTATCTGGGGCAGTGGCTCCTTTGGGTTAACTTTGGGAACAGGTATAAGTCTGTGGTATGCGATTGGGTGGTGGCGGTGTAGATCAAGAAAGCTTTGGTAAAGAGTTGAGTAATTCATGCTTCAGATTTCGTCTTACCAGCTTTTTTAGAGACAGCAATTGCACCAACTCCAAACAATAGACCTAGTAGGGAAGTGGGTTCAGGTATGGATGTAGATGAAGAACTGACGGTAATATTGGCAGCAGAATCTTGATAGATGTATGTTCCTGCCAGTCCCACTTCACCCGTCAAGGTAATTTCAGAGCTTGAAGTTCTTTCTAAGGTATATCTAGGAGCATCAAAAGCAATGCCAAAATCAACTACTAAATTCCAATTCGACCCAGAACCAAGCTCAAAATCAACATCTGGGGTTAAGTTACCGCCATTAGTAGAACCTCTGTTCAAATTCAGGTCTAGATTGCTGACGGATAGCTCCCAATCGCTCAAAGTCCCGGACTCTGAGTAAACCACGAATCCAGAATATTCGCTCTTGAATGGCAAAGAGTTCGTAAGGAATGGGGTAGTAGCATCGACTAAGGTAAAATCACCTGAAAATTCTTGTCTAGTTAGAATCGCTCCCAGCACGGGAGTAGCATGAAATACGCTTGCAACTACCAAACCAATCACGGCGACGCTAACTTTGGGAAGTCGAACTTGATTCATGGATTGGGTATGCTATCTAAAATTGTTGAAGGTATGCTATCACATCCGTGGCAACTTCAGATACATTCGGTACACCAAAAAGTTCTGCGATGCCTGCGGTATTCTCGAAGAATCGCTCAAGCTCAGAAAAAACTGTGGTCTTGTGGTTCATTGTAGGTTGCTCCATCGGCGGCAAGTGCAGGGAGCAACCATCGCATCAACTTTTTCTCGGCTTGATGAAGATAAACATACAAGCACCTCATCCCTAGTAAGAGAAACTCAAGCTTTCGCCAAAAACTCATCGAGGCAGTCAAAAGTGGAGTTCCACCCTTCGATCACACCCATCTGTTCATGCTTATGCCGATCCTCAATAGACTCATGCATAATCTGGAGTGTGAGTTTGGTATTGCCATCTAAATCCTCGAAAATGACTGTTATAACCATTCCCTTCGGCAAATCAACGTTCACCACCTTTTCAAAGCCTTCATCAAATTCATCAGTGGTGACAATCCTCTCAAAGGGTACGATTTCGCGAAAAACACCTTTGGCCGGGTACTCCCTGCCGTCTGGACCAGTCATCACGTAGCGCCATTTCCCGCCTGGACGCACATCCATCTCAATCACACGGGTTGTGAAACCTTTGGGCCCCCACCACTGCGCTATGTGTTTAGGATCAGTCCATGCCTGGAACACAAGGGAGCGCGGCGCTCTCAAGATGCGGACGATCGCGATCTCACGTTGAGATTGAGCATTGGTGTCATCCTCAATGTTGCTCATCTTGTTTCTCCTGAGTTTGTAATTCGTGCAGGTAATCATCAAGCCTAGAGAGCCTCTGTTCCCACAATTGACGATATTGCTCAATCCAATCCGCCGCCTCTTTAAGCGGCTGTGCTTTAATCTGGCAAGGTCGCCATTGAGCTTCGCGACCCCGCGAGATCAGTCCAGCACGTTCTAGCACCTTTATATGCTTGGAGATTGCAGGAAGACTCATCTTAAAAGGCTTGGCTAACTCACTTACCGATGCCTCACCCTTAGCGAGGTGAGTCAGAATTGCACGCCGTGTAGGATCGGCTAGGGCAGCAAAGGTAAGGCTCAGTTGTTCGTTAGACATTTTTATTTAACCTAATGGTTAATTAACTACTAGGTTAAATGTACTATTGAATCATGTCAAGCCCCCACTTAAGGGAAATTCAAGAAATAAAATGCCTGTTTGGGCAATATAGTTGTACTGCGTAACACTTAGTGCTTCACCACACAAACTTTGCATGGTGGCAAGCTTTTGGGCAGGGGTGAATGGCACTAATAAAAGCGTAAATCCCTGGTATTTATGGATGAAAGGGTGTAGAGAATTAAGAAGATGTTTTAGTATGTGAATACTCGTATTTAATCGTCTAAAATACTACATCTAATACCCTACCTCCAACATCCTGCCTTCACTGTTTTTTACAAAATGATTTTGGTACGCACAATGCCAAAGTTATTGTTCTTGTTGCCATAAATAAAGACATTGATAGCCATAGTAAATGACTA
>NZ_JBALDJ010000047.1:0-54667 GCF_036917415.1 Nostoc sp.
TCGGTCGTCAAGTCCATTGTTTACACATTCGTCTATGATTTTTCTTCTTTGATTTGTCAAGTTTTCTTTATACCAAATTAGATGAGCTTACCCTGATATTATGGATAGGTGGCCCCCAGCACAAAACGAATTTTTCGCACCCAGGCGGTGTGAGCGAGTAATTTAGAAAACCTAATTAACCATAATAGCTAGAATCGTTACGTCTACGAAAAAGTGGAATGTCATGCAAAAATTCAAGCACGGGTGAAAAAGCTACTCGCAGACAAAAAAGCACGAGATAAAAAAATAAGTTTTTGCTGAATCAAAAGCCAGAATTATTCGTCACTTAAACTATCAATTCCCTACTTATTTCTCCTGGAGGATGATTATGTCATCACAAATGCTGCGGTTGATATCTTTGGGCAGTCTTGGCTTATCTTTGTGTCTGGGCAATTCGGCAGCAATGGCACAATATGATTCTAATGGCGATGGTGTAGTAGTACCAACAGTACCATCAGGCGGCACATCAGCACCAGTCCCAATAGACACATCGACAGGCGTACCACCCTCATCTGACGGTACAACTCGGTTTACTTGTCAGACTTACAATGGACAGTATACTGTCATGTATCAGCCCCAAAGTCAACCAGGACAATTCTTTCCTTGGGCAGCGCCTGCGGCTTTGGGCGGTGGTTGGGATGCACAAAGGCGTTGTGCAGCAATTGCTAGCCGTTTAGAACTTTATCGCCCAGATGGCTTACAAGAACTCCAGACAGCCGTAGAAAATAACGAAAATATTGTCTGCGTCACAACTGAAACTAACCCAACCTGTAGAATTGTGCTAACAGTCCCCAATGGGAAAGATCCCTATGTTATCCGCAATAGCATTTTTCAAAACTTGACTACTGCTGACAGTGGACAGCAGACTATAGCCGTTAACACTTATGGCGATCGCAGTAGTGGAGGCAACGAATTATATAATTTAGGACGTACACTTCTAGGCGGTGGCAATAATCGGGTTAGTTCATCTAGAAGTGCGATTAATTTGAAACCTTTCCTCGATCGCCAAGATGGCGGTACTGGAAACAATTTGCGGAGTGGAGTAGCAATTCGTCGTCAGTCTCAACCTAACGGTGCTCGTCTAAATCCTGGTAAGTTCCGGTAAGCAAGAGTGGCTTTCAATACAAAATGACTTTCAAATAAAAAATATCCAACTACTTATTGTGGGGCGGGCATCTTGTCCGCCTTTTTTTATGGGCGTGAAGTTGCTGTCCCCCGACTTATTACAATAAGTCGGGGTCTAACATCCAACTGTATATTCTGAGGGCAACTCACTACCAAATATTTGTTCTTTTAACCTTTTGCTAGCGGTTTCTTAACGTTTCTGAGATAAATTGAGGTTGCTGAATATGGATTAATACTAGTAAATTACGTAGCTTTTTTTACTAAAAAATAGTTTTTTTGATAGTGATATTGCGATTGTCAATGTGACTTGATTACGTTTGCAAATTATTCCTGAATCCTGGCTTTTCAAGCGGTTTTTAAACAGTACAAAATAAATTGAAGGAGGTTATTAATGGCTTTGACACAAGGCGATATTGCTTTTATCTCTTTCAATGCCGATGAAGATGGCTGGTCTCTTGTCACATTTGTAGATATAGATCCGAATACTACCATTTACTTCACCAATAATGAAGCTACTAGCCTTACAGCTTTTAACACTGGAGAGTCATATTTTCCATTCACGTCTGGAATCTATTTCAGAATTAAACATGGTAACTACTAATACAATTCGCTTTTCTCAGTTCAACGCTTCTTTAAACCGTAATGCTGAAGGTCAGTTAGTCAGTGATTTGTCTACCCCTGACAATGCTCAGGCAAAGGCGGTTGCAGAAATCATCCAGCGCAATAACCCAGATGTATTGCTAATTAACGAGTTTGACTACTCCCCGGAGGCAGTTCAACTATTCCGGCAAAATTACCTAGCCGTTAGCCAGAATGGTACAACTCCCGTTGACTACCCCTACTTTTATATCGCTCCTTCCAATACAGGTATTGCCTCTGGGTTTGACTTAAACAACGACGGCACAGCAGTTACAACCCCAGGTGCAGCAGGATATGGCGATGATGCTTTTGGATTCGGGAATTTCCCTGGTCAATATGGGATATTGCTGCTGTCTAAATATCCCATTGACACTGCCAACATCCGCACCTTCCAAAACTTCCTTTGGAAGGATATGCCCAATGCCTTGCTTCCCGACGATCCGACAACCCCACAGCCAAATGATTGGTATTCTGACAAGGAATTGGCAGGTCTACGCCTTTCTTCTAAAAGTCACTGGGATGTACCCATCCAGGTAAACGGCGAGACAATTCACATCCTCGCCAGCCACCCCACACCCCCAACTTTTGATGGCGCAGAAGACCGCAACGGTAAGCGCAACCATGACGAGATCCGCTTTTGGGCAGACTATGTTACCCCTGGTAATGGTAATTACATTTATGATGACGAGGGTAAAACAGGTGGTATTGATGCTGGGTCAAGCTTTGTGATTGTAGGCGACCAAAATGCAGATCCATTGGATGGTGATAGTTTTGACAACGCTATTCGCCAACTGTTGCAAAATCCTAATATCAATACTAATGTCATTCCTACCAGTCTAGGTGGTTTCCAACAAGCAAACTTACAAGCTGGTGCAAACGCTAGCCAAAAAGGTAATCCTAGCTTTGACACGGCAGATTTTGCCGATACCACTCCTGGAAACCTGCGGACTGACTATGTGCTACCCTCAACTGATCTAACAATTGCCGACTCAGGAGTATTTTGGCCTCTAAATACCGATTCGACGTTTCCCTTAGTAGGTACTTTTCCTTTCCCCAGTTCTGACCATCGCTTGGTGTTTGCAGATGTACAAGCTGGGCCAACTGAAGCAGGTAAAACCATTCCCAGTATAGGATTTCTAAAACAAACTACCTTCGTTACTGGCTTTATTCCTGCTGGCGCGGCGGGAACTGTGAATGGGGTACAGACTCCAGTGGGTGGATTATCTGGTGTTACCTATGATGCTGCGAATAACCGCTATTACGCTATCTCAGACGATCGCTCCCAAGTTGCCCCTGCCCGTTTTTATACCTTCACTGCCGATTCTGGAGTGACTTTTACTAATGTCACTCCCCTAAAAGATACCAAAGGCAACTTTTTTGCAACCAATAGCCTCGACACAGAAGGTATTGCTTTAACTAACAATGGGACTGTTTTCATCTCTTCCGAGGGCGAAGTTAATCCTACTGCTGGTCGCGTTACTAATCCCTTTATTAAAGAGTTTTCGCTGACTACAGGGCAAGAAGTGCGATCGCTTCCTGTCCCTAGAAAATTCTTACCAGTGATTGAAGATACCAATAACGACGGCGTTGTAGATATAGGTGATACGCAGACATCAGGTATTTACAATAACTTAGCCTTTGAAAGCCTCACGATCACACCTGACCAGAAAACCTTATTCACGGCCACCGAAAACGCACTATCCCAAGATGGATTAAAAGCTTCACTTATTAATGGCAGCCCTTCTCGGATTCTGCAATACAATTTGGTTACTGGACAACCAGAAAAAGAATATCTCTACATCACCGATGCTATTCCCGAAGCACCAAACCCCAGCACAGGCTCTGCTGACAATGGTTTGGCGGATTTATTGGCAATAGATAATCGTGGTACTTTCCTGGCGTTAGAACGCTCCTTTGCCCAAGGTGTAGGCAATACCATCAAAATCTACGAAGTTTCTTTGCAAGGTGCAACTGACATTAGTTTCTACGATTCTCTCAATAATTTGAGTGCTGAACAACTAGCAGCTATTAAACCCGCCCAAAAGCGTCTGCTGTTGAATTTAACTGACCTCAATCTGCCCACTGATGCAAATCACCCGATTACAGGAGTAGATAATATAGAAGGTCTTGCCTTCGGCCCCAAACTAGCAGATGGTCGTCAGTCCATTGTACTGGTGAGTGACAACAACTTTAGCAGCGCCCAATATACCCAAATCCTCACCTTGGGTGCAGACTTAGTTCCCACTGCTGCACCTACACTAGAAACCCGCCCCGATTTATTTGACGATGACGATCCAGCATTACCTACTGTAGATCGAGATGCTGATGCTGATGACCCTGCCATCTATGTCAATGCCACCAATGCTGCTGATAGTTTAGTATTAACCTCAGTCAAAAATGCTGGACTGCGGGTTTATGACCTGTCTGGTAATTTGTTGCAAACAGTTAATCCTGGTGGCATTCGCTACAACAACATTGATCTGCAATACGGTTTTAAATTAGGCGGTCAATCTATTGATATTGCCGTAGCTAGCGATCGCCAAAATGATAAACTAGCAATCTTCAAAATTAACCCCAACACTCCCGGACAATATTTGGAAGATATCACCGATAGCAATATTGGTACTATTTTCCAAGCATCACCTTTTGAACCTCCTTATTCTGCATCCACTCGCAGTTCTTACGGACTTACCTTATACCGTAGCCCCGAAACTAATGATTACTATGTCTTTACCAGTCGTCGCCAAACTGGAGACATAGCTCAGTTCAAGCTAATTGACAAAGGTAATGGCAAAATTGGAGCAGAACTAGTGCGCGAGTTCACCATCCCCTCGCCCACCGCAGCAGAGCGTTCTCCTCAAACAGAGGGTATGGTGGTTGACCAAGAAACCGGCTTTCTCTACATAGCCCAAGAAGATGTGGGCATCTGGAAATTCAACGCAGAACCAGATGGTGGCACAACAGGTAAACTAATCGATCGCGTTCGTTTTGAAGGTGGTTCTCACCTCACCGATGACGCTGAAGGGTTGACCATTTACTACGGCAAAAACGGTACAGGCTACCTGCTAGCATCCAGCCAAGGCGATAGTACCTTTGTTGCTTACACTCGTGAAGGTAATAACGAATACGTAGGTAACTTTGCCATTGGTAACAATGGATCAATTGATAGCGTCCAAGAGTCAGATGGTGCCGATGTCATTAACGTGCCATTGGGGCCTAACTTCCCATTTGGTTTATTTGTCACCCAAGACGGCTCCAATGAACCTGCCAAAACTATCGATGGCGAAAACGTCAGTTCTAACTTTAAGCTGGTGCCTTGGGAAAATATAGCCAATTCTTTCCCCAATTCTTTAAATATCGACACTACTAGTTACGATCCTCGCAATCCCGTTGCCCAACCCAAACTGACTATCTATGAATTTGAAAACTTACCCAAACTAGGCACAACCTCTGAAAATCAAGATATTTTCTTGGGTGGTTTTTCTGGGTTGTATTTCCAAGGGTTTGCAGCAAATGGCAACCTGAAATTTGTCACCAACACAGACCGCGGCCCCAATGGAGAACCTGATGGTGTCAAAAGACCATTTTTATTACCCGATTTCCAGCCAGAAATAGTTAGCTTTGAACTCAACCGCACCACAGGTGAAATCAGTATTACCAACAGAACAGGATTATTCCGCCAAGATGGAACGACGCCATTAACGGGACTACCAAACTTGCAAGCTGGGGCAAATGGCACAGCCTACACAGATGAAATTGGCGTTGACTTAAATAATAATGTTCTTCCTAACGATCCTTTGGGTGCAGACTTAGAGGGAATTGCAGTTGCACAAAATGGTGACTACTGGATGGTAGATGAGTATCGTCCCTCCATTTACCACTTTGATGTTAATGGTAAGCTAATTGACCGCTTTATCCCTCAAGGAACTGCCACTGCACCCAACCCAGATCAACCAGCGGCAACTTTTGGTACTGAGGTATTGCCAGCAGTTTATGCCCAACGTCGCAACAACCGAGGATTTGAAGCTGTAGCACTCCAAGGTAATAAATTATATGCCTTTATTCAAAGTGCGATCGATAATCCAGATGTCGCCAATGATGCGACTTCCAAAGCTTCTCTCAACCTGCGAATTCTGGAGTTTGATATTGTCACCAAGCAGGTAACAGGAGAGTATTTATATCGCTTAGAAGGTCTACCAGGAACTGATAAGATTGGCGATGCAGTCTCCTTGGATAATGGCAAATTTGCAGTAGTTGAGCGAGATGACAATGATACGTCTGCTGGCAATAAATTAATTTACCAAATTGATTTAACTGGGGCAACCAACATCAACAACCCTGCTAATTTTACCTTGCCCGCTGGTAAAACTATTGAACAACTGACCTCTGCGGAGTTAGCTACTGCCAATATTACCCCTGTCAGCAAGAGTTTGATTGCTAATGCTGCTCAGTTGGGTTACACCGGGGTGGAAAAGTTAGAAGGTCTAGCATTGGTCGCACCCAACACCCTAGCCTTGATTAACGACAACGACTTCAACATTACGGGTAATACGGCTGCTGAGAAACTTGGCATTCTTGAACTACCCAATAACCTGACGACTGTAGAGCCTACTTTCCCGAACGGTTTTGGTTCTAGCAACAGCGATACTGTCAATCTTGAACCAGGACAATTCTTTAATGCAGGTGACGGAGCAGACTTTGTAGAAGGCGCTCAAGATAACAAAATCTTGGCTGGAAACGGTGATGATACAGTGCTTGCAGGAAGCGACTCTTCAGTTTTCGGAAATGACGGTAACGATCGCATATTTATTGGTCAAAATGGCTCAGTTCAAAATACCAGTGCTGATGGTGGCAATGGTGATGATGTTATTACCGTGGTGGAAGCCAGTGGTAGCAATAATTTGTTTGGAGCAGCAGGTGATGATAATCTCACAGTAATTGAAGGTACTCGTCAATCATTATTCGGTGGCTCAGGTAACGATATCCTCACGAGTAACGGTAGCAAGAACCGTCTCTATGGTGGTTCTGGCGATGACAAACTCTTCTCTAATGTTAATGACTCCCTGTTTGGTGGCGATGGCGATGATGTGTTATTTGCTAATCAAGGAGGTAGCGATCGCCTCAGTGGTGGTACTGGTGTCGATCAATTCTGGATTGCTAACGCCAGTCTGCCAACTAGCAAGAATATTGTGACTGATTTTGCGATCGGCATTGATAAAATCGGGCTTGGCGGTGTTGGGTTCGCACAATTTAGTGCTTTAACACTGTTGCAACAGGGTAGTGATACTATCGTAAAAACTGGAAATACAGAGTTGGCTTCGTTGCTGGGAATTACAGCAACTAGCCTTACAGCAAATGACTTCGTTTTCTCTGCCAGTATTGTCGCTTAATTTGTTCGCCTTGTTACAGCTTTATTACACAACCAAAGTTAATAAAGCTGTACTCCATTATTATTGCAAAAGCAATTAAAGATAAGGGTTATAAATAAATTATTATCTGACGAAACTGACAAGAAATGGAGCATATAAATGTACAGAAAATAACCTTTATATAATTAAAAATACGTATAAAGTTGTTAATCGCCGATTAGGTGCAAGATTACAATACAAGATTTCTTAACCAGCCCACAATTTTTTCACAACTTTGGCTATGTATGTTAATTAATATGCGATTCTCATCGTTAATTTTGATACCAAAACGTTCTAGTGAGATATCAATTGATGTTTGCCTCAATAGTACCAAAAGTTGAGTTAGTAGGCTTTGCCTCATTACCTGCTGATACTTTTAGTGATGGGCCTGCTTCTGGCGAAGATGTTTCAGCGAATGGTAGAACCGGACCTTTCCCAGGACAGCCAATCCAAGGCTTTAGTGGTGTTCAATTTGCTAACAACAACTCTTTCTACTTCCTGTCAGATAACGGTTACGGTAGCAAAGATAATAGTGCAGATTTTCTATTGCGAATCAATCGTCTAGACCCAAATTTTAAGGGAACAGAAAATGGAGACGGCAGCGTTAAAGTTTTAGACTATATTCAGCTGTCTGACCCTAACCACAAAGTTCCTTTTGGAATTGTTAACGAAGGAACTAATGACAGATTACTAACTGGTGCAGACTTTGATGTAGAGTCATTCGTCTTTGATAAAGATGGGACAATCTGGATTGGAGACGAGTTTGGCCCATACTTGCTGCATTTTGATACCACTGGTAAGTTGTTAGAAGCTCCCATCGCTACACCTGACCGCTTCAAAACTTTAGATGGAGAAGCACCTAAAGTTATTGGTCACAGAGGTGCAGCTGGCTATCGTCCAGAACACACCTTAGAGTCTTATAAGCAAGCAATTGAGCGCGGTGCTGACTTTATTGAACCTGATTTGGTTGTGACAAAAGATGGTGTGCTAATTGCCCGCCATGAGCCAGCTTTAGCAGTTTTGAATGCTGATGGCACTGTCAATTTCAACAACACAACCACAGATGTTTACAAACATCCAGAGTTTGCCGATCGCAAAAAAACAGTAAGTTTAGATGGAAACACAATTACAGGTTGGTTTGCTGAAGACTTCACTTTAGCTGAAATCAAAACTTTACGCGCAGAAGAACGTCTACCTTTCCGAGATCATTCCTTCGACGATAAATTTGAAATTCCTACCTTCACAGAAATCATCAACCTAGTTAAGCAAGTAGAAGCCGAGACAGGTAAAAAGATTGGTATCTACCCTGAAACTAAGCATCCGACCTATTTGGCCGATGAAGCCACCTATGTCGGCACCACGAACAAAATTAACAGAAACATCAGTCAGTTACTAATTGATGCGCTCAAGGCAAATAACTTCACTGACCCCAGTCGCATCTTCATCCAATCCTTTGAAGTGAGTAACCTCAAAGAACTGCACGATCGCATTATGCCTGCGGCAGGGGTAGATATTCCACTTATCCAACTTCTAGATGCCAGTGATATTGACATCAACGGCAAGATTATCGAGAGTCAGCCTTATGATTTGAAAGTCAGTGGTGACACTCGCACTTATGGCGACTTACGAACTCCAGAAGGCTTGGCTGAAGTTGCCACTTATGCTGATGGCATTGGCCCTTGGAAGCGGATGATTGTTAGTGTCAAAGGTACTGATGCGAATGGTGATGGCAAAGCTGATGATGTGAATGGGGATGGAGCAGTCAATGATGCTGATAAAACAACGTTACCTGCCTCAACCCTAATTCAAGATGCTCACAATGCTGGTTTGCAAGTTCATCCTTACACCTTCCGGGCGGAAGATCAGTATTTAGCAGCAGATTACAAAGGTAAGCTAGAGCTAGAGATCCAACAGTTCTACCAATTAGGTGTAGATGCGCTATTTACAGATTTCCCAGATATCGGGGATAAAGTACGGGATCAACTTAGAGACGATCCTCAGTATAATGTAGTGCGATCGCCACAAAACCCCGATGTACTTTCAGGAGATGCTTTTGCTAACTTGGCTAGCTCGAAAGGTTTTGAAGGTGGAGCAATTAACGCCAGCAAAACCAAGCTTTACTTCCTCCTAGAAGGGACAGTCCAAGGTGATACTCCTGGTGCTTTGCGGATTAACGAATTTGATTTAGCCAGCCACAAATACAGCGAGCAGTTACGCTCCTACAGATTGGATAATCCGTCAAATTCCATCGGGGATTTAGCAGTCATTAATGATAATGAGTACCTAGTCATTGAACGGGATAACAATCAAGGGGCTGCGGCTAAATTTAAGAGGATCTACAAAATAGACTTGTCTAAAACAGATTCTAATGGCTATGTCGCTAAAGAAGAAGTTGCAGACTTGTTAAACATCCAAGATCCTAATGACCTCAATGGAGATGGCAAAACTACCTTCGACTTCCCATTCCAAACCATTGAAAATGTTCTGGTTGTTGACAAAAATACCATTTTGGTAGCTAATGACAACAACTATCCCTTCTCTATCGGTCGTCCTGGAAACCATCCTCAAAATCCAGTCATAGACAACAATGAGATTCTAGAACTGAAGTTAGAGAAGCCCCTTAACCTTGCTCCTGGCTTAGGTCAACCTCAAGCTGAAGAAATTAATTTTGGCTCCACTACTAGCAATGATATTACCGTTCAGCCCAATCAAACCTTATTCACAGGTGACGGAGCAGATTTTGTAGAGAGTACTAAAGGTAACACAATTGTGACTGGGAATGGTGAAGACACTGTGGTAGTCGGTAGTGACTCCTCGGTGTCTACAGGAGACGATAACGATCAAGTCTTAATTGGCGCAAATGGTTCTGCTAACAACACTAATGCTGATGGTGGTGCTGGTGATGATGAAATTACCGTACTAGAAGCCAATGGTACTAATAATTTACTTGGGGCAGCAGGTAATGATACTTTGACAATTGTTGAAGGTTCGCGTCAATTATCCTTCGGTGGCTCAGGTAACGACACTCTCAAGAGTCAAGGTAGCAATAACCGTCTCTACGGTGGTTCTGGCGATGACAAACTCTTCTCCAGTGTCAATGACTCCCTATTTGGTGGCGATGGTGATGATGTGCTATTTGCTGGACAAGGGGGTGGCGATCGCCTCAGTGGTGGTACTGGTGTCGATCAATTCTGGATTGCTAACGCCAGTTTGCCAACTAGCAAGAATATTGTGACTGATTTTGCGATCGGCATTGATAAAATCGGGCTTGGCGGTGTTGGGTTCGCACAATTTAGTGCTTTAACACTGTTGCAACAGGGTAGTGATACTATCGTGAAAACTGGAAATACAGAGTTGGCTTCGTTGCTGGGAATTACAGCAACTAGCCTTACAGCAAATGATTTCGTTTTTTCTGCTAGTGTCGTTTAGCCAAAAGATGATTACTGCTTAGATTCAACATTCATTCATTAGTTAAGCTGTAGCGATTTTGCTAATGCGAGGGAATATCATTCCCCCGCTTTTTATATGTATTAGTAATTTTTTATTTAAAAATTATTCTAATTTTTGTCCCAAATCTTAACTTGTTTATAACTTTCCTTAAACATTGAAAAACTATCTTTTGAAACAGTAACCATTAAGTTCATTTAATTGTCTGCACTAGTTTGTGTGGACACTAAGCATTTTGTCGCCAAATACTACTTAGGTTTCTGTAGCCAATAATTTTTTGCTTGGGTTGAATGTAATTAATCGCTCAGTCTATAGACACACAATTGCTGCGTAGGCGTAGCCAACCGTAGGCATCGCTCGTAGCTCATAATACTTAAGGAGTAATCGGTATGGCTGATACAAACGGCAACGGTAGAAATGTGATTATTTTTGTTGCAGATGGATTGCGTAACGGTTCTGTAAACCCCATTGATACCCCAACTTTATATAGCATCCGTCAGCAAGGAGTTAGTTTCGCCAATAGTCATTCGCTGTTTCCGACATTTACCACCCCGAATGCTGCTGCGATCGCCACGGGACATTATCTTGGTGATACAGGTGACTTTAGTAACACTATCTACACTGGTTTTCCTAGCCCTAATGCCAATGGTAGCGTCACGCCATTTATTGAAAATGATGCGGTTCTGGGGGATATCGATGAAAAGTTCCCCGGTAACAACTTTTTAGATGAAGAGTCACTATTAGCTTACGCGCGATCGCAGGGTTTCAACACCGCAGCCGTTGGTAAATTAGGACCAGTTGCCATCCAAGATGTCACACAAGTTAACCGAGAAGGTGGTACTACGGGTACTATTCCTACTCCCGATACAATTATTATTGATGACACTACAAATGGTGCAACACCGCCGACTACAGCTGCTGGTTCGCCTTCTGGTGTTCCACTCGATCCAGATATTGTCAATCGCTTACAAGCCGCTGGTCTAGATGTAAAACCGACAACACGAGTCCAACCAGCTGGGAACAACACAACTCCAGGCACCCTGAATGCCAATGTGGCTCAACAACAATATTTTGCAGATGCCACTACCAAAGTAATTTTACCCAAGTTTCAGGAAGATGATAAACCATTTGCATTGGTTTACTGGTCGAGAGATCCCGATGGTAGTCAACACAATCAAGGTGATAGCTTAAACACCTTGACACCAGGTATTAACGGCCCTACTTCCAAAGCTGGGGTCAAAAATGCTGATGATAATTTAAAGCAACTTCTTGACTATCTCAAGAGTACAGGCTTGGACAAGACTACTGATGTCTTTATTACTTCCGACCACGGTTTTTCTACCATCAGCAAACAAGCTATTGATAGCCAAGGTACAAAAACTACAAGTTATGCTGCCACCCAAACTTATGCAGGTGTAAATCCGGGATTTTTACCCGCAGGTTTTGTTGCGATTGATTTAGCTCACGATCTAGGTCTACCCTTATACGATCCTAACCCTACGACTCTTCCCCCAGACCTGAACCACATCCAGTATGCCACTGTTGATGCTACACAAGGTCAACGTCCTATTTCTGGAAATGGTGTAATTGGAGGTACAGGTCAGGTAACGAATGGCCAACTTGACCCAGGTACAAAAATAGTTGTAGCTGCCAATGGTGGTTCTGACCTGATTTATCTGCCTAATGGCAATGCTGATTTAGCTAAACAGGTAGTAAATTTGCTTTCGCAAAAAGACTACATCAGTGGTATTTTTGTAGACGATGCTTATGGAAACATCCCAGGTGCTTTACCTTTGAGTGCGATCGGGCTAAAAGGTGATGCTCAAACACCAGTTCCATCTATAGTTATCAACTTCAAAACCTTTAGCACCGACCCAAATAACCCAAACAACCCTCAAGCTCAAGTAGAAATTGCTGATACAACTTTGCAGCAAGGGCAGGGGATGCATGGCAGCTTTGGCCGAGGTGATACCTTCAATAATATGGAGGCTATTGGCCCTGATTTTAAACAAGGTTATGTGGACTATGCACCCGTCAGTAATGCTGATGTAACACCTACACTTGCTCGTATTTTAGGGTTAGAAATTCCCAGTAATGGCGATTTGAAAGGTCGTGCCATTACAGAAGCACTGGTGGGAGGCCCGGATGTAGTTCCCTCCACTAAAGAAGTCTTGACTTCGGAAGAAACTACTAATGGTCAAGCAACAATTCTGGATTCTCAGAGTGTAGGCAATACTCAGTACTTTACAGCCGCAGGGTTTGATGGTCGCACTGTTGGACTAACAACACTAGACCTTCAATTTGGTTCTACCAGTAGTGATGATGTCACCCTTAAGCCAAATCAAACCTTATTTACAGGTGACGGAGCAGACTTTGTAAATGGTACTAAAGGTAACACAATCCAGACTGGAAGCGGTAATGACACGGTGGTAGTCGGTAGTGACTCCTCGGTGTCCACAGGAGAGGGTAACGATCAAATCTTGATTGGTGCAAACAGCCCTGTTAGCAACACTAGTGCCGATGGTGGTAATGGTGATGACGAAGTTACTGTAGTTGAAGCCAATGGTAGTAATAATTTATTTGGAGGCGCGGGTGCTGATAATTTGACAGTAATTGAAGGTTCGCGTCAATTATCATTTGGTGGTTCAGGTAACGACACCCTTACCAGTAACGGTAGCAATAACCGTCTCTACGGTGGCTCTGGAGATGACAAACTCTTCTCTAATGTGAATGATTCGCTCTTTGGTGGCGATGGTGATGACGTGCTATTTGCTGGTCAACAGGGTAGTAATAGGCTGAATGGTGGTGCTGGTGCTGACCAGTTCTGGATTGCTAACGCCAGTCTGCCAATTAGCAAGAACATTGTAACTGATTTTGCGATCGGTATTGATAAAATCGGGCTGGGCGGTATTGGCGTGACTCAGTTTAGTGCCCTAACCCTATTGCAACAGGGTGCTGATACTATCATAAAAACCGGAAATACAGAGTTGGCTTCATTACTACAAATTACCTCAACTAGTCTGAGTGCAAATGACTTCGTTTTTGCTGCTAGTGTTGTGGCTTAGTCTGTTCGCTTAGTGCAGCTTGGCAAAAATAACTATCAGTTGAAATAGCGGTTTTCAATTACGTAGACTACAGCAAATAGTTCGTTATTGTGAGGTGGGCATTGTAATGCCCACCTTATTGTCGGTTCGCTGGAGTCCAACCTACCTCGAAGGGGTTACATTACTTATTAATTGCTAAAATCGCTGTATTCTTTGTTCCTCAAGGTATTAATTATTCTTGTTATCTGAAAATAAGTCTACGTACAGTTAATATTCCCATTGCAAACATCTCTAAAGTTTTAATTTTTAATGAAGATGTATTGAAACTAACTACGATTTTGAGGAAATAGGTGAAAATAGGAGAACTAAATATTAGAGCCAGTGCCCTTTCGTACAAACATTGTAAAATTGCGGCATAATTTGTTGCGAAATTCGTCTTTTAATATAATTTCAGAGTTAACGACAGAACTATACTTTGTAAGTAAGAATACTAATGCTTAAGCATATAAAGGTTTTAGCATTTTTGCGTAGTGTTACAGCTATATTAATTTTCATACATTATTATGTTGGTTATCTCATACCTAATTTAGCTAAAAGTATAACTTCATATAGTAATTTTTTTAATTAACGTAAGTTGCTAGTTAAGGGTCGTAAACGGTATTTGCATGATACAAAAAGCACATTTTAAAGTATTGGTAAATACTAAAAAATCCAAATTTTTACTTACATTCAGGCGCTTTTTGATAACTAGCAACTTGGGTTAATTAATGGATATTTATGTGTTGACTTCTTTTTTATTTTGAGCGGTTTTATTTTAAGTTATGTTTATGCTGAAAGTTTTAAATAGTAATTATCGTAAATATCTAAATCTTCACTTTACTGTAAGTTTATTCTTATAGGTGTTAATTATTATGTATGATGATTATCAGGATCTCCTGATATTATCAATTTTAATTTTATTTTTTATATAAGTACTAAAAATAACAATATTATCTTAAGTACACCC
The DNA here is from genome assembly GCF_036917415.1 of Nostoc sp. Classification (GTDB taxonomy): domain Bacteria; phylum Cyanobacteriota; class Cyanobacteriia; order Cyanobacteriales; family Nostocaceae; genus Nostoc. Next base: position 14,709 of record NZ_JBALDJ010000047.1, read on the forward strand.
AATTATTCGTTACTCATTTATCTCAGAACAATATCGTACTCAATTTAGATAGTTCACTGGTTTATCGAAAAATCTATATCGTTAATATACAAAAGTGTCTTTCATGTAAATTTTTGAATAAAGTTTAATATTTCTTAGTCAGTAATCATTCTGATTTTATATATTTTAGTAGTTACATTAACTGCATCGTTAACCCATAAATTGCTTGAGTCAGAAATGCAGCAACATTTAAAAACTACACATTTTGTAAAATAATATATTTTTTGCAAAAATTAAATATGAAATCAATAACTAATTCATTGGCTCAAAATAAAAATAAATTATTAGCAGATGAGTGCCAAAATTCATTATCAGAAAATAACTTAGAACCTGATACTTTAACATTACCTATCTTGAAAAAATCCGAAAAAGACCTACTAATTGAGTATAATTATACTCAGCAAGCATCTATTCATCAGTTGTTTGAAGCACAAGTAGAGCTTACACCTGAGACTGTAGCAGTTGTGTTTGAAGACCAACAGTTAACTTACCGTGAGTTGAATATCAAAGCCAATCAACTAGCACAATACTTACAAAATTTAGGTGTAGGACCTGATGTCCTCGTTGGCATCTGTGTAGAACGCTCCTTAGAAATGATAGTGGGATTGTTGGGTATTCTCAAGGCGGGTGGAGCCTATGCGCCACTTGACCCAAATTATCCAGTTGAGCGCCTAGCTTTTATCTTAGAAGATGCTCAAGTTTCAGTATTGTTAACGCAAAAGCACTTATTAAATAATCTTCCTCAAAACTATACTCAAATTTTATGCCTTGATTCTGACAGAGAAATCCTATCTCAATACAGTTCAGAAAACCCCACGAGTTCAGTAACATCTGAAAATCTGGCTTACATAATTTATACTTCTGGTTCTACAGGTAAGCCCAAAGGTGTATTAATTAATCACTTCAATGTTGTGCGCTTATTTAAAGCTACCGAACATTGGTATCACTTTAACCAAGATGATGTATGGACGCTGTTTCACTCCTTTGCCTTTGACTTTTCTGTGTGGGAAATTTGGGGTGCATTAATTTACGGCGGACGGTTAGTTGTAGTGCCATATTTAGTTAGCCGTTCTCCCGAAGCCTTTTATAAATTACTTTGTAAAGAAAAAGTTACAGTTCTCAATCAAACTCCTTCAGCTTTCCAACAATTAATCCACACAGAGCAGACAATTGCTGATTCTGGAAACTTAGCTCTGCGTTGGGTAATCTTTGGTGGTGAAGCATTAGAAATTCAAAGTTTAAAGCCTTGGTTTACTCGTTACGGGTATGAGTCTCCAAGGTTGGTGAATATGTACGGTATTACAGAAACTACTGTTCATGTTACCTATCGTCCAATCACAGAAGATGATTTGAAACCAGGAGCAGGTAGTGTGATTGGTTGTCCAATTCCTGACTTGCAATTATATTTGCTAGATGAGCATAGACAGTTAGTTACCGTTGGTGTCCCTGGTGAAATCTATGTGGGAGGTGCAGGTTTAGCTCGTGGCTATCTCAATCGGCCCGATTTGACTGCGAAAGCTTTTATTGCTAACCCCTGGAGTAACGATCCGAAGGCGCAGCTTTATAAAACGGGTGATTTAGCAAGATATTTACCCAATGGAGACTTAGAATATCTCGGTCGCATTGACCATCAGGTAAAGATTCGTGGCTTCCGAATTGAACTAGGAGAAATTGAAAGAGAAATTGCTCAACATCCTGAAGTTCGCGAAATTGTCGTTCTAGCTCGGCAAGAAGAAACAGGCGAAAAGCAGTTAGTTGCTTATTTTGTTCCTCATCAGAACAGTAATTACATATCCAATCAATTGCGTAGCTTCTTAGAGCAGCGACTACCTGATTACATGGTGCCATCAGCTTTTGTGTTATTAGAATCAATGCCTTTGACTGTAAATGGCAAAGTAGATAGACAGAAATTGCCAGCACCAAGTAGAGAACGTCCGCAACTTGAACAAGCGTACATTGCTCCCCAAAGCGATTTAGAGCGACTGCTTGCAGGTATTTTATCCGAACTGCTCAAAATAGATCGCGTTGGGATTGATGATAATTTCTTTGATTTGGGAGCAACTTCAATCTCAATTTTACAAGTTGCTGTGCGAGTACAACAGGAACTTGGTATTGAGTTACCTACTGTAAAGCTATTTCAGTATTCAACGATTAGCTCTTTAGCAAATTATTTGGATTCAAACCAGAATAGCCAGCCGTCTTCTGACAAGCTGCAAAATCGCGCCCAACGCCAACAAGCCGCTCGTGCTCGTCGCCGTAATCATCAACAAGGTGTTTAAGCAATGGTAAATATGCAAGCATCCGAGAACCAAGATCCTATTGATGGTGTTGCCATTATTGGCATGGTAGGAAGATTTCCTGGCGCTGGAAATGTCGATGAGTTGTGGCGCAATCTGTGTGGGGGATTAGAGTCAACGACTTTTTTTGAAGATGAGGAGCTAGATCCCAGTATTGACCCGAACCTTTGCAAAGATCCTAGCTACGTAAAAGCTAAAGGAATCATTTCTGGGGGAGAAACCTTTGATGCTGCATTCTTTGGCATTAATCCCCTGGAAGCTGTAGTTATGGACCCACAGGCTAGAGTTTTTCTAGAGTTGGTTTATGAAGCCCTAGAAAATGCTGGTTATGAATCAGAGTCTTTTGAGGGTTTGATTGGCTTGTATGCTGGTTGTGGTCAAAATACTTATTTTGCTAACCACATTTCTGGACGTATGGAAATTGTCGATCGCATCGGTGAGTTCCAAACGATGCTAGCAAATGAAAAAGACTTTTTAACCACCCGGGCTGCTTACAAGCTTAACCTCAAAGGCCCGGCTGTCAGTGTCAATACAGCCTGTTCCACTTCTTTGGTAGCAGTCATTCAGGCTTGCCAAGCCTTAACCAGCTATCAGTGCGATCTGGCTATGGCGGGTGGTGTATCTATGACTACACCTCAAAACAGTGGTTATGTGGCTCAAGAAGACAGTATGTTGTCTGGTGATGGGCATTGTCGTCCCTTTGATGCCAGCGCTCAGGGCACAATGTTCAACAATGGCGCAGGAGTGGTTGTTCTCAAGCGTTTAGAAGATGCACTCAACGATCGCGATCGCATCTATGCAGTAATTCGGGGTTGTGGTATCAATAATGACGGTGCTGATAAGGTAAGTTTTACGGCTCCCAGTGTATACGGACAAGCAGAGGCCATTGCGATGGCGCAAGCTTATGCCAACTTTCACCCAGAAACCATCTCTTATATTGAAGCTCATGGTACAGCTACACCCTTAGGCGACCCAATTGAAATTGAAGCGCTGACGCAAGCATTTCGTGTACATACAGATGCTAAACAATTCTGCGCCATCGGCTCTCTTAAAAGCAATGTCGGACATTTAGTTGCTGCGGCTGGGGTAGCAGGGTTAATTAAAACCGCTCTCGCTCTGCATTATAAAAAGATTCCACCTAGTTTAAATTTTGAGGCTCCCAACCCCAAAATTGACTTTACCAACAGTCCCTTCTATGTCAATACCAAACTAGCTGAATGGTCGGAGGGTGAAACTTTGCGGCGAGCTGGTGTGAGTTCTTTTGGGGTCGGTGGTACTAATGCTCATATAGTGCTAGAAGAAGCGCCACAAATCCAAAGTTCAGGATCTTCGCGTCCACAGCAGCTATTGTTGCTCTCGGCAAAAACTAGTAAAGCCTTAGAGGCTGTAACAGCGAATTTACGGCAATATTTACAGTACAATGCCGAAATTAACTTAGCTGATGTAGCTTATACCCTACAGCGAGGGCGCAAAGCCTTCAACTACCGACGCAGTGTAGTTTGTCACGATATCACAGATGCGATCGCAGCCCTGCAATCTTTAGATCCCAATCAAGTAAATACCCGTCATACAGAAGTCCGCAATCCAGCCATTGTCTTCATGTTCCCCGGACAAGGATCGCAATATGTAAACATGGGACTGAATCTCTACAACCGCGAAACTGTGTTTCAGGAGGTAGTAGATGAATGTGCTGAAATCCTTAAACCTTTACTGGGTAGGGATTTACGAGAAATCATCTATCCTGTACCGAGCGATCGCGAAACTGCGGCTATCTCCTTGCGGCAAACTTGCTTTACCCAACCAGCATTATTCGTCATTGAATATGCTCTAGCGCAACTGTGGCAAAGTTGGGGAGTCAAGCCCCAAGCGATGATTGGTCACAGTATTGGCGAATTTGTCGCTGCCTGTATAGCGGGTGTATTTACCTTAGAAGATGCGCTGATGTTGGTTGCAACTCGCGGTCGCTTCATGTGGGAGTTACCAGAAGGGGCTATGCTCTCAGTGCGCTTACCAGCCAAAGAGATAGAGCCGCGATTGAGTACAGAACTAGCGATCGCCGCAATTAATGGCCCTTCCTTGTGTGTAGTTTCTGGTCCCACAGAGGCGATCGCGGCTCTGCAAAAACAACTTGAAAGCGAAGAAGTTATCTGTCGCCATTTATACACTTCCCACGCTTTCCACTCTCCCATGATGGATAGCATCATTCACCCCTTTGCTGAGGTAGTTGGGAAAGTTAAATTATCGCCTCCCCAAATTCCCTTCGTTTCCACAGTTACCGCCGACTGGATTACAGCCCAGCAAGCAACCGATCCGATGTATTGGGCTACACATCTACGCCAGACTGTGCGATTTGCTGAGGGCGTACAAACCCTATGGCAGCAGCCAAAACGACTGCTGTTAGAGGTGGGGCCGCGAATCACAACGACGACCTTAGCCCGACAACAAGCAAAAGATATTAAACAACAGATGGCGATTCCTTCTCTAGGTGATAACGCTGAGAATGAAGCTGAATGGACGGCATTACTCAAGGCAGTAGGACAACTGTGGCTAGCAGGAGTATCTATTGACTGGAGCAACTTCTATCAAAGAGAAACGCGACAACGAATTCCTCTGCCTACCTATCCTTTTGAACGCCAACGCTTCTGGATTGATCCTCTACCTCATCCCAATCGTGCAGCAACTCCCAAACTTTCAAATCCCCAGTTATTAGAAAAGGCCAAAACTCTGACAACATCTCCTCAGCAAAAACTCATTCCCCTGCTCAAAGAAACTATCGAAGAAACTTCAGGATTGGAAATCGCTAGTGTTGACGACTCGACAACGTTTTTAGAAATGGGATTAGATTCCTTATCTCTGATGCGAGTCGGTTTAGCTTTGAAGAAAAAATTTCAAGTCAAGGTAACACTTAGGCAGTTACTAGAAATTTGCCCGAATTTAGAAATGCTAGCTGACTTAATCAATCAAGCCTTGTCTCCCGAAGCTTTATCCACATTAGGATTAACAGAAACCGTTGCAGACCCCACTCCAGAAGTACCATCACCAGCACCTGTAACCACATCACCCACTTTGGTAGTCCATGAAGTTCATACAAATGGATCTGCACCTCAGATTTCTCCCCAACCAGCTGCATCTAGTTTCCTAGAAAATGTGATTAATCAGCAGCTACAAATTATGAGCCAGCAATTAGCACTATTGGCTAATCACAGCCAATCAACAATTCCAATTGTACCTGCGGTGACATCTCAAAATAATAGTATTAAGCCACAAAATGCTGTATCTGTTCCCCCAACCCAAACCAGCAAAGAATCAGCAGAAGTTACCAATAACAGCCTACGCAATCGTCCTCCGCAACCTGATGCAAAATTAGGACGAGATCCCCAAGGGAACCCCGCTTGGTATATTCCTGATACTGAGCGACCTGGCAAATATTTACAAGTTGCCAGTTTTTCCTGAAGCGGGGGTAGTAAATATTTAATAAAAAATTGATATATCAATTACCTCCGAAAGTTAGGTTTTTAACCGAACCATTTGGTTAATTTACAATCAAAGATTACGCCAAAATATTAACATTGGTAATCCAATACAGTTCAGTTAAGCATTTTTTCCTTCTCTTTGCGTCCTTTGCGTCCTTCTCTAACGAGACGCTGCGCGTTGGCGGAAGCCTCTCGCAGAGAAGGCGGTTCGTTAAAAAAATTGACTTTGGCAAAGGATTTTAGCCTTAACTGAACCGTATTGATTGGTAATCCGATCTAAGGGTCAAGAAAATAATTATTATGTTCAGGAGTAAAAAGTCTGAATGGTTTAGAGAAATGAGCAATCAAGCTAAGTAATTTGTTTCATAGTTAGTCGCATTCAGTTTAAATATCTCCCATTGTGAGCCACTAAAAAAAGCTAGAACATCTACGTTTTTTTATGAGTTTATTACCCTTTAATTCACAATCTGTATTAACATCTGTTGATTTCGATCCATTTTCAGGTGGAGAGTTATTATTGACTGCCCCTGCAACCGAATCTCAAAAAGAAATTTGGGCTTCTGTACAAATGGGAGACGGTGCCAATTGTGCTTATAATCAATCCCAATCTCTGCGACTAAAAGGAAATCTGGATGTAGAAGCTCTCCAGTGTGCTATACAACAATTAGTCCAACGTCATGAAGCTTTACGGACAACCTTTAGCACAGATGGCAATACACTCTGCATTGTTGCTTCCCTGAGAATAGAAATCCCGATCGTCGATCTTTCTGGACTGGAGTCACAGGAGCAAGAAACAAAAATAGCTAGTATCTTGCAACGAGAGGTAAAACAACCCTTTGATTTAGAACACGGCCCTCTATTTCGGGCAAAAATTGTCAAATTGCATCTGCAAGAATATCTAGCAATTTTGACTGCCCATCACATTATTTGCGATGGTTGGTCATGGACAGTGTTGTTGCCAGATGTGGGTAAACTCTATTCTGGCTTGCAACAGGGTATTGTTCCTGAATTGGAAGAACCAGATCGCTTTAGTGAATATGCGACCTTGCAAGAAGAAGAAACCCAAAGTTCAGAAGCGATCGCTATAGAAAAATATTGGTTAGATCAATTCTCTGATTCTCTACCTGTACTAGATTTCCCCAGCGATCGCCCACGTCCATTATTCAGAACCTTTAATGCTGCCCGTGAAGATTGGCATTTAAATCCCGAACTAGTTGTCAACCTCAAACAACTAGGAACAAAACTTGGTTGTAGCTTTATGACTACCATCTTGTCAGGATTAGAGGTGTGGCTCCACCGCCTGACAGGACAAAACGACTTGGTTGTAGGTGTTTTCGCCGCTGGACAAGCTGCTTTAGGTCAATATAATCTCGTAGGACACTGTGTTAATTTATTACCGCTGCGTAGCCGCATCAATGGAGAAAAATCCTTTCTTGACTACTTGCAAACGCGGCGTTCGGCTGTATTAGATGCTTATGACCACCAACAATTTACCTTTGGCAGTCTGATCAAAAAACTAGTGTTTCCACGGGATTCTAGTCGTATTCCCTTAGTACCAATCACCTTTAATATCGAGCAGGGCTTGGACGGAAACAGTTTGTCATTTGCAGGGCTGGAGGTAGAGTGTTTCTTCAATCCCCGCGAATTTGAGAATTTTGAACTATTTATCAATGCTACAGAATTACGTGGTCAGCTTATTCTGGAATGTCAGTACAACACCAATTTATTTGATGCTGATACTATCCGTCGCCGAATGGCAGAGTTTGAGGCTCTCTTAGCAGGTATAGTTGCTAACCCCAATCAAATTATTGCCAAATTGCCAATCTTGCCAACAACTGAGCAACAGTTGTTGGCAGCATGGAACAATACTCAAACAGCTTATCCTCAAGATAAATCCATTCACCAGCTGTTTGAAACTCAAGTGGAGCGAACACCAGATGCGATCGCTGTTGTGTTTCAAAATCAACAACTGACTTATCTGGAACTTGAGGAGCGTGCCAATCAGCTTGCTCATTATCTCCAAACCTTGGGAGTCAAGCCTGGAGTGCTAGTTGGCATCTCCTTGGAACGGTCAATAGAAATAGCGATCGCTCTGCTAGCTGTACTCAAGGCAGGTGGTGCTTATGTCCCCTTAGACCCCACCTATCCCAAAGAACGCTTGACCTTCATGCTTGATGATGCTCAAGTATCCGTGTTACTTACCCAAGCCAACCTACTTGATTTGTTACCAAATCAGGTAGAAGTAGTTTGTTTGGACACAGATAAAGAAAAAATTACCCATTATCCAACTCACAAACCTGTTTACCTAGCAAATACCGAGAATCTAGCCTACGTCATTTACACTTCTGGCTCCACAGGAACACCCAAGGGAGTAAAAGTTTCTCACCAAAATGTTGTCAACCTGCTGGGAAGTATGCGTGAGCAACCAGGTTTGACGCAGCAAGATATTCTGCTATCTGTCACCACTCTCTCCTTTGATATTGCCGTTCTGGAAATCTTCTTGCCGTTAATCGTGGGGGCAACTACTCTGATAGTCAGCCGTGAGGTGGCTACGGATGGTGAGAAACTGCTCAAAACTCTCAACCATTCAGGAGCAACAGTCATGCAGGCCACTCCTGCAACCTGGCGATTGCTGCTGGCGGCTGGCTGGCAAGGTTCCAAACAACTCAAGATTTTGTGCGGTGGGGAAGCATTACCACCTACTTTAGCTAAGGAACTGGTGAATCGTGCCCACAGTGTTTGGAATATGTACGGACCAACTGAAACAACAATCTGGTCTACCTGCTATCAAATTAAAGCAGACGGAATCCCTCTGATTGGTCAGCCCATTGCCAATACTGAAATTTATCTATTAGATGCTTATCAGCAGCCCGTACCTGTAGGAGTTCCTGGTGAACTTTATATCGGCGGTGCAGGTGTAGCGTTAGGTTATTTAAATAGACCTGAGCTAACTACAGAACGGTTTATCTCCAACCCATTCAGCCAAGAACCTCATGCTCGACTCTATAGAACAGGTGATTTAGTTCGTTATCGCACCGATGGCAACCTTGAGTATCTGCAACGAATCGACAATCAATTTAAAATTCGCGGTTTTCGGATTGAATTGGGTGAGATTGAAATGGTGATGGCTCAACATCCTGCTGTGAAAGAAGCTGTCGTTGTTGTGCGAGAAGATATCTCAAATGAGAAAACTTTAGTCGGTTATCTAGTTCCAAAAATACCATCGGAAGTTAAGTCTTCAGCGGAGTCTGCTAGCAGTACTCAACATATTCAAGCCTGGAATCAAAGGTGGGACTTACTGTCTGAATCAGAATCTTTACAAGACCAGACTTTAAGTGATGCTTATGCTAATAGCCCCATACAGAAGCAGACAGTAAATAATCAGCTAATCCCACAATTACGCCAGTTCTTGAAGGAAAAGCTACCAAATTATATGGTGCCCACTACCTTTGTGACACTAGATGCGATGCCCCTTACTCCTAATGGCAAAGTAGATCGCAAGGCTCTACCAACACCCGATTTTGCTCGTCCAGAACTGACGGAAGGCTATGTTGCACCTCGCACCTTGGTTGAACAGCAGATTGCTGGCATTTGGGCACAAGTCCTCAACTTAAAAAATATTGGCATTCATGACAACTTCTTTGAGCTAGGGGGACATTCAGTACTGGCGATTCAAGTCACTTCACGGTTGCGTCAAACCTTTCAAGTAGAAATACCTTTACTCAACTTATTTGAAGTATCAACTGTAGCTGACTTAGCTGAACGAGTTGAAACACTGCAATGGGCAGCGCAAAATTATCAAGCTTCTGTGACTGAAACGATCGGCGACTACGAAGAGGGACAACTATGAAAACCATTCATGAGTTTTTATCAGAACTACGTCATCTAGATGTGAAATTATGGATCGAAGACGGTAGCCTGCGCTATCGCGCTGCTAAGGAGAGCCTGACACCAGATTTACTGGAGCAGATGCGAGAACGGAAAGCCGAAATCTTAGAATTTCTCCTCCAGGCTAACTCTGTTGGTAGTAACAATCTTCCTCATATATTACCTAACATCAGAGATGGCAAACTCCCTCTTTCTTTTGCTCAACAACGCTTATGGATTTTAGAGCAATTTGATCCTGGTAATGTCTACAATATACCTCTAGCCTATCGCCTCACAGGTTCACTGAATGTGGCACTACTGGAGCAATGTCTAGTTGAAATTGTCCGCCGTCACGAAATCCTACGAGTTACCTTTACATCTATAGATGGGCAGCCTAGCCAAGTCATATCTCCAGATATGACCCTGAATCTGCCGCTTGTCGATTTGAGTCAGTTGTCTCTAGAACAGCGGGAAATTGAAGAAAAAAGACTGGCTGCTCAGGAAGCTCAACAACCTTTCGATCTTTTGCAAGGGCCATTGTTTCGCTTTAAACTGCTACGCCTAACTGAACAGGAGAATATGCTGCTCCTGAACCTGCATCATATTATTGCAGATGGTTGGTCTTCAGAGGTTTTCTTTCAGGAACTCACAACACTTTATGAAGCCTTTGCTGCTGGCAAACCCTCCGCACTACTGGAATTACCTATCCAGTATACTGACTACGTTCACTGGCAGCGTCAGTGGTTACAAGATGCAGTCCTAAAATCTCAGCTTGATTATTGGAAGCAGCAGCTAAGTGGCAACCTACCCATACTAGAGCTACCCAGCGTTAGCGAAGCTCGCCGTAGGCATCGCCCACGGCCACCTGTCCAAACTTATTCAGGCGATATCTGTAGCCAGATGCTACCGCAGGCGTTAACTGATGCCCTCAAGGCTTTGAGTCAGCAGTCAGGTGTAACACTGTTCATGACTTTATTAGCAGCCTTCAAGGTATTGCTCCATCGCTATACAGGACAAGAGGATATTTTTGTTGGCTCCCCAATTGCCGGTCGCAACCAGATAGAAACCGAAGGATTGATGGGTTTATTTGTCAATACCTTAGTCATGCGGACTGACCTTTCCGGCAATCCCAGTTTTCGGGAAATACTCGATCAAGTGCGTCAGGTAGCTTTAGGTGCTTACGCTCACCAAGATTTACCTTTTGAAAAACTGGTAGAAGAACTTAATCCAGAACGCAATGGTAGTCATTCACCACTGTTTCAAGTAATGTTCGCCATGAATCCTCCTTGGACAAAGGAGGCACGAGAAGTAGCAGGTTTGAAAATTGCCTCCACCTTTGGATACACCCACACCAGCACGGCAAAATTTGATTTAACCCTGATGATCTGTGATACAGGCAAAGGATTGAGAGCCTCTTTTGAATACAATACAGACTTATTCGATGAAGCCACGATCGCTCGGATGCTTGGACATTTCCAAACTTTACTAGAAGGTATTCTTGCTAACCCAGAGCAACGCATTTCAGAGTTACCGCTATTAACGCCAGCCGAACGGCAGCAGTTACTTGTAGAGTGGAATAATACTCAAACTGACTATCCCCGGCAGACTTGCATTCATCAACTGTTTGAGTCACAAGTCGAAAGAACACCCAATGCTGTAGCACTCGTATTTGCAGGACAAGAACTAACATACCAACAGTTGAATGAACAAGCCAATCAGCTAGCACACCACTTGCAAAGCCTGGGTGTAGGGCCAGAAGTAATGGTGGGACTGTGTGCAGAGCGATCGCTCCAAATGGTAATCGGGTTACTGGGTATTCTTAAGGCAGGTGGAGCTTATGTTCCTTTAGATCCCATGTACCCCCAAGAGCGCCTTAGCTTGATGTTAAAAGATGCTCAAGTGGAAATCTTGCTCACTCAACAACATCTGCTCGAAAAATTACCTGTGTGTGGAGCAAAGGTGGTTTATTTGGATGGTGATGCTGAAGCTATCGCTCAACATAGTCAAGAGAATCCAGTTAGCCAAACTACCGCTGAAAACTTGGCTTATGTAATTTACACATCTGGTTCTACAGGCATCCCCAAAGGTGTTACCGTCATACATCGGGGTGTCGTGCGCTTAGTTAAAGACACCAATTACATTAGTATAGATGCAGAAAATGTGTTTTTACAGTTAGCGCCCATATCCTTTGATGCTTCCACTTTTGAAATTTGGGGATGTTTGCTCAACGGCGCAAAGTTAGTGCTCATGCCAGCTCACGCACTATCGTTATCAGAACTAACAGAAGCTCTGAAATATTATCGTATAACGATACTGTGGTTAACTGCTGGTCTTTTCAACTTAATGGTAGATGAGTATGTTGAAGACTTAAAACAAGTTCGACAACTTTTAGCTGGTGGAGATGTTTTATCTGTCCCTCACATCCAAAAACTTTTGCAAGCAGGCGGAGATTGTCGCCTGATTAATGGCTATGGGCCAACGGAAAATACAACTTTTACTTGTTGCTATTCTTTAGACAGCAATATTAAAATTAATGGTTCTATTCCCATTGGCCGACCTATTTCCAATACACAAACTTACATACTGGATAGCAATTTGCAGCCTGTCCCGATTGGTATACCAGGTGAGTTATATATTGGCGGTGATGGTTTGGCTAGGGGTTATCTCAAACGACCAGAATTAACCACCGAAAAGTTTATTTATAACCCCTTTAAAAATTCACAATTTGAATCGGCTCATCTATATAAAACTGGCGATTTAGCTCGTTACTTACCAGATGGCAATATTGAGTTTATCGGACGTTTAGACCATCAAGTAAAGATTCGTGGCTTCCGCATTGAGTTGGGAGAAATTGAGGCGATATTGGGTCAACACCCAGGAGTACAGAAAAATGTCGCTGTTGTCAGAGAAGATGTTCCTGGCAATAAATTGATAGTTGCTTATCTTGTTCCTCAGTTAGGTGAAACTATTGTTAGCGATGAAATGCACAGATTTCTCAAGCAAAAACTGCCCAATTATATGTTGCCTGCGGCCTTTGTCATACTAGACTCTCTGCCACTTAATGCTAATGGTAAAGTCGATCGCAAAGCTTTACCTATGCCCAATTTAACTAATTATAAAATAGAAAAAACATTTGCTACAGCAGAAAATCCACTACAACTTCAATTAACAGAAATCTGGGAAAATGTTTTAGGAGTTCATCCGATTGGAATAACAGACAACTTTTTTGATTTAGGTGGACATTCACTGCTGGCAGTACGTCTGTTTTCTCAAATTGAAAAGATCGCAGGCAAAAATCTAGCTCTATCTATCCTTTTGCAAGCACCAACTATTGAGCAGTTAGCTAATGTTATTGAGCGAGAAATATGCTCGAAACCTGGGATTGCAGCAACACCAATAGCTGATGTCAAGTCTGAAACATCAATTCCTTGGTCATCTTTAGTACCTATTCAGCCCAACGGTTCTAAGCCTCCTTTCTTCTGTGTACATGGTTTTGGTGGAGAAGTTTTACGTTTCCGTGAATTGGCAGTGCATTTAGGATCAGATCAGCCATTTTATGGACTACAACCACAAGGGTTAGATGGAAAACAGCTTCCATATACCCGGATTGAAGACATGGCAGCGCACTATATTCAACAAATCCAGACTATTCAGCCCCATGAGCCTTATTTGATCGGCGGATACTCTTCTGGGGGTATAATTGTTTACGAAATGGCTCGGCAATTGGTCATGCAAGGTAAGAAAGTAGCTTTGCTAGTTTTATTTGATACCTACGGTTCCAGAAATATTGAATCTGTGCCATTGCAAAATCCAACCTCTCGTAATTGGAAGAGTCTTTTCGCAACTGCATCTAACTATGTTATTAAGCAGGTAAAAGGAAATACAGAGCTGCTTAAGTATCAGATTAAAGAGATACTCTGGCGGATTGTCTTTTACTTTCACCTGATTCTCAGACGCCCCTTACCTTACTCCAACCGGAAATTCATGGTGGAACAGTCCACCAGAGAAGCGCTCAGAAAATATGTTCTACAAGTTTACTCAGGTCGAGCAACCGTATTCCGAACAGAAGATAATCTTGTAGTTGGACAACAGGAGGCTGATCCCAAAATGGGTTGGGGTAAATTGGCATTAGGAGGAGTGGATATTTATGATGTTTCTGGGATTCATAATTCCATTTTTAAAGAACCCCATGTACGAACTGTATCCGAAAAAATGAAGGCTTGCATAGATGAAATTATTGCAGAAATCTAAATCTTTCTAGACTTATAGGAATATTTAACTCAGTTAAGTACAAAACTTAAGTCTCTAAGCCACATATAAAGCCTGTTTTGCTTGTGACTCTCCGAATTTAAGTAAACGATCAAAGTTATTTTTGAATTCTGTTTTAGTGATAGCTTTCTAACCTCATCTCGCTTGCGGGATGGGGTTGTTTTATGCGCGAGTAATAACTTCAACTGGCGGCTTGTTATAGATGTGTAAATGCGATCGCCAATAAAGCCTTTGCATCAGTTTTAAACCTGTGTGTAGGCGTGTTACAGGCATTTTTTGACGGTGAATAAGGACAGCAAATTACACCGCGACTTTCAAAGCTGATTCCCTATTTGCGCCATTTATTATTATTGATGGCAGACCTGATGTTATTTTCGATGGCAATGGTAATATTGATCCGCAGGTTTAGGCAGTAAATTTACTGGAGTTAACTATTTGCCTTTTATATAAGTTTAATAATTGACTCCTTCAGGATGCCAAAAAAATCCTGCCTCTACGTGATTTACTGGATATAACACGTAACGGCTGTAACGAAAAAACTATTAATTAATAAGAGTAATTATGTCAGACACCATCCCGATCGCGATCGCTACCCAGTCAACTCAAGACTTGTATGAGCAAATACCTGCTACTCACCTAGTTTTCATCGACCCACAGGTTGAGAACTACCAAAGTCTGGTAACAGGTGTATTGCCGAATACCTCTGTTGTAGTTTTAGATCCTGACCAGAATGGCATTGAACAAATTAGCCAAGTGCTGGCAACTCATCGGGAAATCAACAGCCTACACATTGTTTCTCACGGCGCACCAGGGCAAGTCTACCTGGGGAACAGTCAACTCAGCTACGAAACCCTCAACCATTATGCTTGGCAACTCATGGACTGGGCAAATGTTTTGAGTGCAGATGCACAACTGCTGTTGTATGGTTGCGAAGTTGGGCAAACAGAGCAAGGTAAAGCATTTGTACAGCGCCTGAGTGAATTGACAGGTGCAGTAGTAGCGGCGTCTGATGACTTAACGGGGAGTACTGCATTAGGTGGTGACTGGGAACTGGAAGTTTCTACGGGGGCAATTGTTCCTACTTTGGCGTTTCAGCCAGAAGTAATGGCAGTTTACGCTTCAGTACTAACTGCTCCACTCTTGTCCAAGGCGATCGCAGACCAACAAGCCACTCAAGGTATTTTCTTTACCTTCACTGTACCAGATGACACTTTCATTGATCCAGATGTCGGAGATACCCTTACCTACACTGCAACTCTGCCCGACGATACGCTTTTGCCGAATGGGTTGAACTTCAATGCTGCTACCAGGACTTTCAGTGGTACTCCTGAGAATAAGGACGTAGGTAGTATAAATATCAAAGTTACCGCTCAGGATATTGGTGGAGAAACAGCCAGTGATGTGTTTCAAATCACGATTAATAATGTCAACGATCCTCCAGTCTTGTCCAAGGCGATCGCAGACCAACAAGCCACCCCAGGTATTTTCTTCAGCTTCACTGTACCAGATGACACTTTCACTGATCCAGATGTCGGAGATAGCCTCACCTATACTGCAACTCTGGACAACGATAAGCCCCTGCCGAATGGGTTGAAGTTCAATGCTGCTACCAAGACTTTCAGTGGTACTCCCGATAATGGGGACGTAGGTAGTCTAAACATCAAAGTTACCGCTCAGGATGTTGGTGGAGAAACAGCCAGTGATGTGTTTAAACTCACGATTGGTGGTGTCAACACTCCTCCAGTCTTGTCCAAGGCGATCGCAGACCAACAAGCCACCCAAGGTATTTTCTTCAGCTTCACTGTACCAGATGACACTTTCACTGATCCAGATGTCGGAGATACCCTTACCTACACTGCAACTTTGGACGACGATACGCCTTTGCCGAATGGGTTGAAGTTCAATGCTGCTACTAGGACTTTCAGTGGTACTCCTGAGAATGAAGACGTAGGTAGCTTAAACATCAAAGTCACAGCTAAGGATGTTGCTGGAGAGCAAGCCAGTGATGTGTTTAAACTTGTGGTTGCTGACGATACTGCTGTAGTGACAAAAATTACAGGTGATATCTTTAGTGTCAAGACTAAGCTGAACATTAAAGGTGATAAAGCAAAACTCTCAGTCAATATTAAAAACAACACCTCTGAAGAGGTGAATGAACTAAATGTATTTACTGTTGACGATGAAGAAGGTAGGATTAACGGCATAGCCCCTGGTGCAGAAGGCTATACGCAAGCGGCTCTTTTGCGTTCAAAGGTGGTTTTCTCCGCTCTTGCCAATCTGCCTAATGGTTTTAATCCTGCCGACCTGAAAAACATTTTAGAATTCGATTCTGATACCAAACTCAGATTTTATCTGGTATCCAACAGTACTACTCAGGCTGTACTGTCTGGAAAAACCCCCTTCTCAAATGTGCTTTTTTCCTCAGCGACAAATAACAACATAGAAGATGAAGGGTTTTCTCTTAATTTCCAGAATTTGGTTGTGAATATTCAGCCAACCAATCAAGAGGTATCTTTGGGTACTGGTCTGCAAGGCAAATATCAAGGCGAACTGATTGATTTACGGAGTGTGACACAATCGGTAACAGCTGAGTTTCAAGTCAACAGAGAGGCATCTTACAATAACTTTGTCGGCTTCTATCAGGTGGCTGATGAAAATGGTGGTATTGACACCAACGGTGATGGCACAGCAGATATTCTCGTTGGTCAGGCTGGCTACGCCGAAGCTGCTGTGCGTGGGCGTGTTGCAGGCATTGACTTGGCGGTGGGCAACCAAGGCACTGCAAATTACACTGGCACTTTCGATCCAAATTCTTTGTTTGCACCATTTATTGTTGTGGATGGCAGACCCGATGAGATTCTCAATGGCAATGCCAATAAAAATGTTTACTTCACATTCTTGGGTGCTAACTCAGATAAGGTAGATCACATTCGGCTGTTGGGAAATAATACCTTTGGTTTTGAGGATTTACCAAATGGTGGTGACAAAGATTACAACGATATGATTGTGCAGGTCAATTTGAGTGCCAATCTTGCCTAGTATCAAAGGCGAGTAATTACTTAGGAAAATTAAACAACTTCATCCCGGTTGCGGGATGGGGTTATTTTATGCATGGTGATTAAATGGACTCGCTATTAATTAAACTAGTAAATTTACTGAAGGCAGTTATTGTCTTTCATTCATAAATTTAATAGTTGATTACTCTAGAGTGACAAAAAATCTTCAACTTTACTTTTCCAGTTAATTTTTATTAAATTAAGCTAGCAAAAAAGTGATGATAATTCTTTCATAATCAGGTATAGGTGATGTTTAACGAGGAAAGCTCTTGTCTTTCGCCATTAGTGATATTGTCAATCTCTATATTCGAGAATTTGTAAAAAATAATTCAGAAATTTAAAGTTTTTTTTATTACATAACTTTTCATTAGGGTATTTACTTAGGAAGGCATTTGTGATATTTTGATGTTGATTATCATAAATTAAAATATGCAACGCAAAATTTAACAACCGCGTTTATGTGTCTTGGTTTGATGAACAGTATTCATATTGCATACTTGCAATGCTAAATATTAATTTTAATTTTGTATAAATTATGTAGTGTTAACCAAGTGATAACTTGTCCTCGATCTATTTATACTATGCTTGGTTTTGAAAAACGCATAACAATCGTAACCGTGTGATATAAATACAGGTCTGCAATTAGACGAACCTTTCCTCTGTGCTTTTACACATTTAAACACCTGAATTCCAGAAAAGTCTTGTCACTGCTGGCATAAAACCAAACACTGCCACTGTTAGTAAAAGAGATAGCCCTTAATATTTTCGACTTAATTCCTCACTTTTACTTGTTTTATATGACTTATATTAAGAACACTTTTCCCGAATTTCTCACCGCCCTAGAGGGGTTTGAGCAGTTACCAGATGGGGCGATCGCTAATTTATCAGAACAGCTACAAGCGTGGCGTTATCGCATAGGTCAGAAAATCATCGGTAAAGAAAGTCTCCCGGAACGCATCACCATCATTTATGAAGGACAAGTGCGGCTGTTGGGATACGACACCCAGACGCAAATGCCAATCACCCTAAAATTACTGCAACCAGGGGAAATTATTGGTGAAATTGGTTTGTTGCGCGATATCGCCTGTGAAACAGCGATCGCTTCTACTGAAGTAGTATGTTTAACCTTGAGTGCATCAGCATATTTTAGCTTTCTGTCTTCATACCCAGCTTTTGCCGAAGCTCGCAAGAACCGCAGTTACTTGGTAGAAGTTTTCGATATTCTCGGTTCCTATTGGCAAAAGCAAGCGATCGCTACCTTAAATCTCAGAGAACTGGCAGAAAAAGCCTTACCACAGGCGAAAATACATTATCTCCCTTTAGGAAAAACTCCATTCAACCAACTGGATAGCAAAAGCGTTTGGTTTGTGAGTGGTGGTGGGATCACGAATTTCTCACCTGGCGATCGCTTAGAATCAGACGATGATAGAGACAAGATCCAGGTCATCGGTCAAAATCCTGCACGCTTGCTTGGTATACATCCGTCAGATTTGATCTTAGAAGATAGTCATCAGATAGAACTTGCGGTAAGTGAAACCACAGTAGATAGAGATAGTGCTGACGACCTAGATATTATTCCCTACGCATCAGACGAAATAGTTCCACAGACAGCCCCCCAAAATTCCAATAATTCGTCAAAACAAAAATACCCATTTTTTGGCGGTAAAGGAGAACTAAATTCAGCCTTCGCCTGCTTTCAAATGATCGCGAAGCACCTAGAAATGCCGTTTCGTCGAGAGGTGGTTCGCCGCATCTTAACTGAGCAAATCAAACGTCAGGGCACTATATCGTTTCAAGTTACTGCTTACCTAGCAGAGTTAATTGGGCTGAAGGCGCAGTTGATAGAGTTACCAGTCGCCTCAGTGACACGCATTCCGACACCGGCGCTGATTCATTATGGTGATAATTTTGCCGTTTTATATGAAGTAGATGCCAATACCGTAGTTGTGGGTGTTCCATCCAAAGGAATTGTGCGCTGCAAACCCGCTCAATTGGTTGAACAATTAGATGTCGATCCAACTGACTTTCCGCCCAAAGTTAGGGTATTACTGCTGACTGCTACCAACCAAACACCCCAAGAACGCTTTAGTTTGCGGTGGTTTCTGCCTTATTTGTCAAAGCACCGTCGAGTCTTGATAGAGGTCTTTATCGCTTCCTTTTTCGTGCAGTTGGCAGCGTTGGCAAATCCCCTAGTTGTTCAGTTAATTATCGACAAAGTTATCACTCAAAATAGTATTGGCACACTACATATTTTGGGGGTTTTGCTATTAGTAGTCGGACTATTTGAAGCAGTGTTGACTACCTTACGAACCTACTTATTTGTCGATACCACTAATCGGATCGATATGGGTTTAGGGTCGCAAATTATCGACCACTTACTACGTTTACCACTGCGCTATTTTGAACGCCGACCGGTGGGTGAACTTTCCACTCGCATCAACGAACTAGAAAATATCCGCCAATTCCTCACGGGTACTGCCTTAACAGTGGGTTTAGATGCTCTATTCTCATTGGTTTATATCGGTGTAATGCTGATTTACAGTTGGCAACTCACCTTAGTCGGCTTAAGCACGATCCCTGTGTTTATATTGATCACCTTAGTCGCTTCTCCCACTATTAGCAGACAGTTACGTGCCAAAGCCGAACGCAACGCCGAAACTCAATCTTATTTAGTGGAGGTGATGTCAGGCATTCAAACAGTAAAAGCGCAAAATATCGAATTGCGATCGCGCTTTTCTTGGCAAGAGCGTTACGCCCGGTTTGTCGCCGCTGGTTTTAAAACAGTTGTGACTTCTACCCTCGCTAACTCTACCAGCAACTTTCTCAACAAACTCAGCAGCTTACTAGTTTTGTGGGTAGGAGCTTATTTAGTACTGCAACAACAATTAACTTTAGGCGAATTAATTGCCTTTAGGATTATATCGGGTTATGTCACCAGCCCAATATTACGTTTAGCTCAACTCTGGCAAAGCTTCCAAGAAACTGCCTTGTCTCTAGAGCGTTTAAGCGATATTGTCGATACACCACAAGAAGGAGAAACAGACCGCTACAATATACCTTTACCTACGATCAAAGGAGCAGTGAAATATGAAAATGTTTCCTTCCGGTTTGGCACAAGTGGCCCTCTGCAACTTTCTAATGTCAACCTCGAATTTGCGCCAGGTCAATTTATCGGCATCGTCGGACAAAGTGGGTCTGGTAAAAGTACGATGATGAAATTACTGCTGAGACTTTACGAAACTGAGTCTGGCAGAATTTTGATTGATGGTTATGACATTGCCAAAGTGGAACTTTATTCGTTGCGACGACAAATTGGCGTAGTTCCCCAAGAAACATTATTGTTTGACGGCAGCGTTCAGGAAAATATTGCCCTAACCAATCCCGATGCCACAACCGAAGAAATTATCGAAGCGGCTCAGGTTGCGTGCGCTCACGAGTTTGTCATGAACTTGCCCAACGGTTACAACACGCGGGTGGGAGAACGGGGTTCTGCACTTTCAGGTGGACAACGACAAAGAATTGCGATCGCTCGTTCTGTTTTACAACGACCAAAACTATTAGTTTTAGATGAAGCAACTAGCGCATTAGATTATCCCACAGAACGGCAAATATGTCTCAACTTAGCTAAAGCATTCAAGGGTGATACAGTATTTTTTATTACCCACCGACTAAACACTGTAAGTAATGCAGACATGATTGTTGTAATGGATAATAGCAGGGTTATAGAGCAAGGTAGCCATCAAGAATTAATGGCTACTAAGGGTCATTATTATTACCTGTATCAGCAACAAGATGTAAACTTGTAATTAGTCATTCTTGAGGGCAAAGGTTTTTGGCATCGGGAAACATTGCCCACCTTACAAAAAAGTCAAAATCCAAAATCCAAAATCGTTATGACTCAACTTAATGGGAATCATCTCAACGGCAATCATAAAAACGGCAATCATAAAAATGGAGTGAAGCAAGATTCACGGGTACTGACAAAACAACAGAAAGCTATTCAAGAGTCTTTAACTAACTCAAACACTCAGGAATTTGAGCAATCCATTGTCTTGCGCCAATCTCCAATTTGGTCGCGTACAATCATGATTACACTCATGGGGCTAGCCTGTTTTGGAATAGCTTGGACTTATTTTGCAAAAATTGAGCAAGTAGTGCCAGCAACAGGGCAATTAAAACCGCAAGGAACAGTCAAAGAAGTTCAAGCTCCTGTTAGTGGAGTGGTGAAAACAGTTAATGTTAAAGATGGACAAGAAGTAAAGCCAGGTGATTTGTTGCTAACTTTTGATTCCATAGCCTCTGTTGCCGAATTAAATTCTTTGAATAAAGTTCGCCTTGCATTAATGAAAGAAAACCAGATTTATCGCCGATTGATGAATGCAAGCACGGCCACTGGCTCGGAACTGTTATATTTGCGCGGTAATTTGCCACAAGAAACTGCTTTTCTGCTGAAAAGTCGGGCAGCATTAGTAGCAGAAAATGAATTATTCCGCACTCAATTAAAAAATTCTGGTCAAGATTCTGGAGTAGGAATTGATGAACAACAACTTCTACGAGTGGCTAAACAAGAATTAGACTCTCGCTCCTCATCAGCACGATTAGAAGTAGAAAAAACCAAAAAAGAATTTACTCAAAATCAAATTAAGCTGGAAGATAGTAAATCAAGTTTAGCTATTCAACAGGGAATTTTAAATAAACTGAAGGTATTAGCAGAAGAAGGTGGTATTTCTCAACTTCAGTATCTTAACCAGAAACAAGAAGTTCAAAACCGCACGGCGGAAGTAGCGCAACTAGGTGAGGAACTGAAACGCCTCCAGTTTGATATAGAAAAAGGACAACAAGAGTTAAGCAATACGGTCGCTGTTTCTGATAAAAACATTTTGGATAAGATAGCTCAGAACAAACAGCAGATTGCCACAATTGATAGCCAATTCATGAAAGTTGTGTTGGATAACGAGCAGCGTTTGGCAGATGTCAATAGTAAAATATCTCAATCACAGTTAAACGTGAAATATCAAGAACTACGCGCACCTGTAGCTGGAACAGTTTTTGATTTGCAAGCAAAAAATCCTGGATTTGTCGCAACTCCAACTACAAAACTGTTGCAAATTGTCCCCAATGAAAACTATATCGCTGAAGTTTTCATCACTAACAAAGATATTGGGTTTGTGCGAAAAAATATGAAGGTAGATGTCAGAATTGACTCCTTTCCTTACAGCGAGTTTGGCGATATCAAGGGAGAAGTGATTGGGATAGGTTCAGACGCATTACCACCAGACCAAACCCATCAGTTTTATAGATTTCCGGCAAAAGTCTCATTAGATAGGCAATCCCTATTGATTAAGGGTAAAAAAGTTAACTTGCAATCAGGTATGTCCATCAGTGCCAATATAAAAGTGCGCGAAGAACGGACTGTGCTTAGTTTATTCACTGAGTTGTTTACCAAGCAAGTTGATGCTCTTAAACAAGTACGATGAAGAGGGTTGAGTTAAAAGATTGCAGTGGCTCTACAAGGGAAGTTGCTCCTTCACCAAATACATCCGTACTGATTACTTTTTTCTCTTTTAGCACTTAGCACGCACACTCTTCATAATGGTTAATTCTCAACGCATCGAACCCGCTCCCGGACAAGAATCAGTTTGGGATTACCCCCGTCCTCCTCTTTTGGAGGACACAACCAAACATATCCAAATAATCTTCAACGGAGTCGTAATTGTAGAAACTCATAGCGCCAAACGTGTTTTAGAAACCAGTCATCCTCCTTCTTACTACATTCCCCCAGCGGATATTAAAATGGAATATCTACAGATGACTCCGCAATCTAGCTTTTGTGAGTGGAAGGGAAGTGCTGGTTATTACACAATCCAAGTTGGCGATCGAGAAGCCCATAATGCTGCTTGGTTCTACCCTAAGCCCACACCAGCCTTTAAATCTATCAAGGATTATGTAGCTTTTTATGCTCATTTAATGGATAAATGCTATGTTAATGGCGAAGAGGTGCAACCACAACCAGGTAACTTCTACGGCGGTTGGGTAACTAGTGATATTGTTGGGCCATTTAAAGGCGCTCCTGGTACTTGGGGATGGTGATATCATGTTCGGTAAAAGACTTATCATTAAGAGCGCAGTTCTTGCTGGGGGCTCTTAGCTGGGGGAAAGAGGGTTTTAAGATTTTTGCATAGATGCCCGGAATAATAACTAATCAAGCGCACATGATATGAGTCGATTTTGGATTTTGGATTTTAAATAGCGAAACAATATCCTAACGATATCATCGGATATATGGATGGGAAGATGGGTTCATCAAAGAGATGCAAGAGAAAGCATTAGTCTGGTGAACACTTGATAAATCTAAATAACACAATCTCTTTTACCCATCTTCCGTAACATTTAAAACTCCAATTCTGTCTTCCAAAGATAGACTAATAAACCAAGTTTTATGAAATCTCAAAAAATCCAGTTTCTAGGATTACTGAATTGATGTTCTAGCTACCTAGCAGCTTTCGCTTCAAACATCAAATACGTCCCTCCTAGTCCTTCCACAATTGTGCGTGTATTGGCAATCATCATTTTCTGATAAGTGTCCGCGTCGCTTCCTGGTTCACCAAGTCCCTCAGCATATAGCTTTCTGTCAGAAATATTTACTTCAGCTTCTGTGGCTACAGATTGAATCAAATTAGGATTAATTTCCACTTTAGCAAAAATTGTTGATACTTTAGCCCGTTTAATGTTTGTAGCCAAATTTTTCACTTGTTCGGCTGTCAGCTTTTCGTTAGTACTAATACTTTGCAATCCTCCTACTAATGAAATACGGTATGCTTTGGCGTAATAATTCAGTGCATCAGAAGTTGTAACTAACTTCCGTTCTTTGGTAGGAATGCTGGCAATTCTTGACTTAATCCAGCTATCTAGTTGAGTGAGTTCATTTGTAATTTTTTTGGTATTACTGGTATAAACCTCTGCATCACTAGATTGTAATTTTCTCAAATTACTATTAATTACCTCCACCATTCTGATAGTATTTTTGGTATTGTGCCAAAGATGAGGATCGCTTACATTCTTATCACCTACCTGAAATTTTTGTGGCTTAGGCACTGCCAGTTGACCGACAGCTATTTTCGGTACAGGGTTTTTAGTCGCTTTAATTAACTCGATCAGATTTGGTTCAAAATTGTAACCATTATAAAGAATAAGATTAGCTTGTTCAATGGCTTTACGATCTTCCGGTTTTGGTTTATAAAATTGGGGGTCAGCAGTAGGGGAAATTAAGCAGGTGAGGTTAACTGTATTTCCGGCAACCTGCCTGGTTAAGTCACACAGTACGCTTGTAGTCGCTACAACTTGGGGAAGATTCTCATTTACCTGGGTGTTAGTCTGAGTGAAGGTAGTTCTTACAGCTTGATTTCCACACCCAACAAATCCAATCGTCAAGGTAGCAAAAATAGCAGGGAAGAAATTATTCAATGGTGATTTTTTTGACATCCTCAACTCCTACTGGATGTGTAACAAAAGATAATCATTATTGGTAAAGTATTAGTAAAATACCAGGGGAAAGTCTTCAGCAGGGAAGCGGTTAAGGGCTGATGGGGAAGCCTTCGGTAAAGAAAAGGGTAAAGGTTAAGGGAAGAGGAATTAATAGACTTTCTCCTTTATCACTTGTCTGTTTTCCCAGTCCATACCCAGCCATTTTTGGTTAGTGAACCACTAGTGGTCTGTCCCATTAATTCTGATAGGTGAATCAAATTTCAATTTCTCTTCTTTCCTTCTCCCTTTGCGCTCTTTGCGTCCTTTGCAGTTCGTTCTCTTTTACAGGCAAAATATTAGTTAACTGCACACGACGGGCTGGAAAACTGGTAGAGGTAGGAGCACAATAATAAAGGCAATGCTGGGGAGTCTCCAAGGAGTGTAATGTAGTTCGCTTACCATCTGTGAAGGGTCTATACCATTGTGCTTACATCCCACAAAGATCGCAAATTGACAGAATTATCAGGTTAAGGAGTGGGAGGTAGTAATGATGGGGCTTATCGAGCATACGGATTTATTTCGCAAACCGAGTCGTGAATCTAAGGCAATTGTAGCTGTGGTTTTGCAAGGTGTGGATATATCATTGTTACAAAATTGGCAAATTGGCGATTTTTTAGGCATCAGCCTTTGTTACACTAATTTTCACCTAGTAAAACCTTTCAATAGCGCTTAGAGCATCATTTAACTACTTTTATTGCCAAAATTCAGGATGTAGTTTGTGCCATAAATTTTATCCTCTAGTTTTTTCATCATTAAATAAGAGCCAAATCAAGTATATAGAACAATTCCTCAAAGCTAATATTAGTCAAGATAAACAATGGTAATTTTAGTTGTCATAATTAACACCCTGATTTCACTGATACTACTCTATGTGGCTTGGCGGGTATGGCAACTTAAGCAGCAGCTAGCATACATAGCAGATAGGTTAACCGCCTATGAAAGTTGTACCAATGCAGCATTGAATCAAGCACCCGAAAATATTTATCTCAGCCAAGAGAATATTTATAACTTACGCCAGAGAAATCAAGCGCTACAAATACAAATTCAACAAGTGCGGCAAATTATCAGTCTACTTTTGCTAGGACGGCAAATCTGGCAGCGTTATTTTCTGAAGCTAGAGTTATCTGGGAAAAGAACAGTTGCAAAATGAGTTATCTCAACAGATGAACATTTATGATTAGGGCTGACGGGGGTACATAGAGAGAAGTCCGTAGTAAGATCCCATAGGGTGTATTGGCTTGTGGCGTAGGCATAGCCCGCCGCAGGCATCGCTTCCCCTTTCCATAACCTAATCTTAAACAAGCTAGCCATACCGGATACGGAACTACGCAAGATATAACATAAAGAAACGCCCGCCAGAAGGCTTACCGGAGGTATCAAAACTTTGAGAGATACAGGTAGTTTTAAATTACAAGTAATTAATAGTTTTGATATTAATTAATAAAAGCAACATTTCTGGGTGATATTTTGTCACCATAAATTAACTGAATAAAATCGGTTGAGTCTTGCAAGGGGAGAAAACCCACCTAAAATGGGTGTAAGGAGAGAAACAACAAGATGTCTAATAACCGTTCTGGAGTATTTTTTGGCGGTTTGATGCTAGGAGCTACCATCGGTGCTTTAACCGGTTTACTTGTGGCTCCACGCACAGGGCGCGAAACGCGTAAAATTTTGAAAAAATCTGCCAATGCTATCCCAGAATTGGCAGAAGATTTATCAATGAGTGTGCAAATTCAGGCAGATCGTCTCTCTGCTAGCGCATTACGAAACTGGGATGGCACTTTAGATAGATTACGGGAAGCGATCGCAGCAGGTGTAGATGCCAGTCAGCGAGAAAGCCAAGTCTTGAAGCGACAAACATCTGTTGAAGACTCAGATTCACTTTCCCAGCAATTAGAACGCTCATAAATGACACAACCGTGATTGAACCCCTGTTTTGGTTGGGACTTTCCTTACTTTTAGTCGCCACAAGCTTGACTGCGGTTTTAGTGGCGGCAATACCGGCTTTGCAGGAGTTAGCACGCGCGGCTCGCAGTGCAGAAAAGCTATTTGATACTCTCTCACGGGAGTTACCACCCACTCTAGAAGCTATCCGCGTGACTGGCTTAGAAATTACTGACTTAACTGATGACGTTAGCGAAGGCGTAAAAAGTGCTAGTCAGGTTGTGAAACAAGTCGATCAAAGTCTTGATACTGCAAGAAAACAGGCTCAAAATCTACAAGTAGGTACGCGCAGCATCTTTATTGGCGCGAAAGCTGCTTGGAGAAACTTCACGCGCCAAAAACCCGTAAGGCGGACGAGCGATCGCTTGCCAAGCAATGAAAAACCTCCACTAACGTTGCGAGAACGAGAAGTGCTGAGGCAAGAAAATCGCCGAATCAAAGCACAAGTGTACCGCGCTAATGACGGTTACAACGACGCTACTAGCTGGGAAAACAATTTCGATGACGAAGATTGAATTAGGGCATTGGGCATTTCTCTTCATCTCCCTCACTCCCCCACTCCCCGGTACAGACGCAATTAATCGTGTCTCTCCACACTCCCCAAAAACCTTTTGCTTTGATCCCCTAGATTAGAGTAAAGTAAACAAGTGTAAAGGACTATCATTTTTCTAGTACTCTTTTAAAACAACTTGTTCGCTTTTACCGTTAATATTTGTATAAAAACGTCCATGCAATCTTGTTTTTGGCGACGAATTCTAGTATCTATTGCAATATTTTTCCTGGCTGGGTCAATGTGGGTGATGCATTCTCCCCCAGCACTGGCTTATGACAATCCTGAGTTACTCCCTGACACCTTTACCCCAGTTGTAGATTTAGCTAAATCTCTGCCTGTGCTGCAAGAAGAAAAGCTTGTCAAAGATTTAGAGCAGTTTGAAGCCGACACGGGCTGGAAATTGCGAGTATTGACCCAGTATGACCGCACCCCAGGTCGCGCGGTTATAAAATATTGGGGTTTGGATGACAAAAGCATTCTGCTCGTTGCTGATTCTCGTGGTGGTAACATCCTCAGTTTTAGTGTCGGTGATGCTGTTTATAAACTTTTACCCCGAACTTTTTGGATAGAACTGCAAACCCGTTTCGGTAATTTGTACTTTGTCCGAGAAGAAGGCGAAGACCAAGCAATTCTGCAAGCCTTAGAATCGGTTAAAGGCTGTTTGCTTAAAGGGGGTTGCAATGTTGTCCCCGGACTGCCACGAGAGCAATGGATTCTTACCTTGATTACCTCAGTTATTGGTGGGGTGATTTGTGGATTTGCAGCTCAACCCCGCGAGAAAGGACAAGTTTTTGCTTGGCAATGGGCTTTAATTTTCTCACCTTTGTGGGGAATCTTGTTTATTGCCTTCGGCATTGGACCAGTTGTGACACGTACAAGCGACTGGTTGCCTTTAGTTCGCAATATCTCTGGGTTTCTCATTGGTGTCTTGGTTGCCTACCTATCTCCTATTTTCAGTCGGACTTCTTCGAGTAATGAGTTATGAGTGAGTAGTTAGGAGTGAGTAGTTTAATTAACTTATAACTCCTAACTCCTAACTGTTAACTCTCTGAAGCTGATAAGCTGAAAGCTAATATTTGAGAAGCTCAACAAAAATGGAATGGCACGTAACTGATGCTCAAAGTTTAGCAATCATTGATAGTGAAATTGGCGATCATGTCTTTTCACCCGCAGAGTATGAGATTGTGCGTCGGGTAATCTACGCCACGGCTGACTTTGAGTATAAGTCTTTGATTCGCTTTTCTGAGCGTGCCTTGCAAGCTGGAGCAGCAGCACTAGCCGCACGTACCACAATTGTGGTAGATGTGCCGATGGTACAAGTAGGTATTGCCTATGACATTCAAAACACCTTTGCTAATCCAGTGTATTGCAGTATGGAAGCTCTAACACGCCCTCAAAAAGAAAAAACTCGCGCAGCATGGGGAATAGAAACTTTAGCAAAGCGTTATCCAGAGGGCATTTTTGTAGTGGGTCAAGCGCAAACGGCACTGACTGCACTCGTGGATTTAATTGAAGTTGAGGAAATTAGACCTGCTTTAATAATCGCAACTCCAGTAAGATTTGTAAATATTGATGAAGCTAAGAAGCGTTTACAAGACTCTCTAGTGCCTCACATTACAATTGACAGTCGCAAAGGTAATGCAGTTGTAGCAGCTGCGATCGTTGATGGATTGGTAGACTTAGCTTGGCAAGCCTATGGACAAGATAGAAATCGGGGGAGCTAGAAAAGTCGGCTCTATCATACCCTTGATGCCAAATAGTATTTAAAAGGACTGACATATCCTGATATTATATTTTTGTTAAGTAGTGCCTATAAAGGAGCCTTTTGTTGTGGTAATTCGAGGTTTCAGGTTAAGCGCATATCTTGCAATTCCCGTGGTATTAGGTCTTTTGGTTGAGCGAGAAAGAATAAAAGTATATTTAGTTGAAAACATTCCTCAGATATTCACTAACAAACAAAGTATCCTATCTAGCCATCAGCTAATCAGCAGTAGGGCAACTCCGAAAACATACTATGTTAGTGGTACTGGAAATGACAAAAATAGCGGACTCTCTAGTTCATCCGCCTTTAAAACAATTCAAAGGGCAGCAAATCTGACTAACCCTGGCGATACGGTATTGATTATGAACGGAGTGTACAGGAATGCAAAACCAGGTGGGGACGTAGTATCTATTACTCGCTCTGGAACAGCAAATGCATGGATTAAGTTTAAAGCATATCCTGGACATCGGCCGAAAATTCAACACAATGGATGGCATGGAATTTTGATTCGCAAGGGAGCGTCATATATTGAGATAAATGGGTTGGAGGTGATAGGAAACAATGCCAACATAACCCTTGATTATGCGATGAGTCAAAAAACTAATAAACAAAACCCACTAACGAATGGAAACTGCATTAATGTAGATGGCCGAAAAGATGGTCGTAGTCACCATATACGTATTGTCAATAACAAGGTACATGGGTGTGGAGGAGTAGGCATTTCCGCGATTGAATCGGATTATGTGACAATAGATAATAATGAAGTGTTCGATAATGCCTGGTACAGCGTTTATGGTTGCAGTGGCATTTCGATTTTGAATAGTTGGAATTCTGACAACAAGCGGGGATACAAGATGCTTGTTACTAACAACAAAACCTACAACAATCGCATGTACATCCCTTGGATTGCAGTCGGAAAGATTACAGACGGTAATGGCATTATTATTGATAGTACAAGAAACGATCAGAATAACTCAGAATTGGATGCATATAAAGGATATACTTTAGTTAAAAATAATCTTGCATTTAATAATGGGGGATCGGGTATTCATGCATTTTTAAGCGAGCATGTTGATATTGTAAATAATACAGCTGTTTTAAATAATCAAAGTCCAGAACTTAATGGCGGACAAATATTTGCTCATACGTCATCTGACGTCAAAATTTTAAGAAACATTCTCTATGCTTTTCCTGGGAAAAATATTAATAATAAGACTAAAAATAAAAACGTTATTTATGATTATAATATCTACATCAATAGTTCTAAAATAAATGTTAAGGGGCCTCACGATATTGTTGCAGACTCACAATTTTTAAGCAAGTATCCCACTCTAGAAAAAATATCTGGCGATTGGAAATCGCGGTTAGATAAACAAAATCCGCCAACACGGTCTTATGTAGAACCTGAGTCGACAGGTTTTGCCTGTGGGGGAGTGACTTATCGTTTGCAAGGGAAACTCATCAAAGTAGGATGCTCTCGTTAATAAGAAGGCTGGAGAGATTTATCCCAAATCCAAATGCTCGAACGTTTTGGACGACTCTCAAGAAGTTTTACGGTTGAGAGCAAACTGCCGAAATACAGCAGATTGCAACTTTGTGAGGTACAGATTATCGTAAGGGCACAACATTGTTCATTGGTGTCAACTTAACGCCAAACCCGCTTGGTGAAAACATTTTGCCCTCACCCCCAGCCCCTCTCTCAAGAGAGAGGGGAGCTAGACATTCAATTCCCCTTCTCCCTTGGGAGAAGGGGTTAGGGGATGAGGGCGTGAGGGATTTGCAAAACGCCTGTCTGATATAGTTTTCGGCTTAAGTTGACACGTATGAACATTGTTGTGCCCCTACCCGTGTACTTCATTTACCTGAAAAACGCTGTATTTGCGATATTCGGCTCTTAATTAATAAACGACTCGCACCCTGGGTAAATTCAGGGTGTGAGTCTATCTATTGTACGTTTCTGAAAGAGAAACCTATACTTCTTCAATCCTCTACTCTACGACGCTGCCGACGCGGCTTTTGTTGCTGGTCTTCACGCAGGCGACGACCGACTTCGTTAAAGAAATCTCGCCGTAGATAAGGATAATCGCTAACCCACAAATCGCGATTGGGAAAGTATATATCGCTGAATTCTTCAATGCTGCTCAAATCTGGGCGATTTGACATCACTACCATTTCTGCAATTTGACCGCGAGTAATAACTTTGTGGGCAGGACGCAATGGTGCTACAAACTCAATGCTAAATCCTGTATCATCACCTATCTCTAAATTTATCTGTTTTTCTCGATTTTCTACAATCACCAATTCGCCTTTGTTATTGACTGTTTCGGTTTTACCCATCAATTGGTCTGTAATCCACCAATCTAGGACTCGACCACGGAAAAAGCCGCCGTACTTGTAACGGCGGCATTGTAAATTCCGCATACTTGCTTGAAACACTGGATACCACAACCAAAAAAAAGCGCTAATTACCCCTAGTACAAATACTATTGAAGCAAACTCAAGCTTGAAAATAACTGTTACAAGCAAAATAACAACTACCGCAACTACAGAAATTAACAGCCGTTGCAAAAAATTTGAGAACTTCCCCCAGTAGTACTTGTACTGCAAACCAGTGGCAATTAGGGGGACAACTTGTTCAAATTTCTGGCGAGTCAGTGGTACTAACATGAGTCCTAAGTAATGAATGCCCAATAGTGAGTTTAAAGTATCTTTTCTAATCCATATACTAGCGACTTTAGCGTTAAGACTTTGCGAATCGCTAGTAGCACTCCTGGCATATAACAAGCGCGATCGCTCGTATCATGTCGTAAAGTATAAATCTGTCCTGCTGCGCCAAAAATAACTTCCTGATGAGCAATCAATCCTGGCAAGCGCACGCTATGAATTCTAATCCCTTCATCTGCTATACTACCCCTCGCTCCTGCTAATTTTTCCGTTTCTTCTACAAGAGCAGCGTTAAAAGTTTTACCGAATTCTCCTAATAACTGCGCCGTTTGAATGGCAGTACCACTGGGAGCATCAGCTTTTTGGTTGTGATGCAGTTCGATAATTTCCACATGGTCAAAATATTTAGAAGCTGCGATCGCAGCTTGTTGCAATAGCACCATGCCAATGGAAAAATTAGGAATAATTAGACAACCAGTGCTAGCTTTGTCGGCAAAGTCTGCCAAGTCTTGAATTTGTTCTGGACTTAACCCAGTAGTGCCAACTACTGGACGAATACCGTAAGCGATCGCACTGCGAATATTGTCATAAACTGAATCGGGATGGGTAAAGTCTACAATTACCCCTGGAGGAGACTGTCTGTCGCCAGCCACATACCCCAACATCGGTTCTAATTGATTGGTAATCGGCACTTCCAGAGGCTCGCTTAAACCCGCTAACTCTCCGGCGTCTTTATCTTGATGTTCTAAACTGTAGTCAATTGCACCCACTAGGTTTAAGTCAGGCGCTTGTGCCACCGCCTTAACCACCTCACGGCCCATTTTGCCAGCAGCACCGTTGACAATAACCGGGATAGGAGCTTGATTCGTCATAGGTCGAGAAATACTTTTTGAGTCAACAAGGGAATTGTAAAGACTTTCGCGCTCTAGTAGCTAGCTTCTCAAATTGGCTTCATTGCGACTACCCGGATTTGTGCAGCTAATCGCTTAGTTCTTCTATTCCCCAAAAGAGCGGTTCTGATTTTCATCCCATTATTTTAGCCAGTAACCTGTTTTATTTTTCGATCGTCGTGCCTTGATAAGTAGTCCTTATAAAAGCTATCAACCTTTATTTGTCAAGTCTAGTTGACTGTTTGTAATATTGTTGTTATATTTATTTACATAACTTAGCAAAGCCCGAAAGTAAGCTGCATAGCTAAAATTGCAACTTGTCTATTACCTATATAGTTTTGGTTACATTGGGTTTCAGCTAAGAAAAACAGACTTCGGTATTGCAATATCCCATCGACATTTGGACTTCTCCCATCTACCTCGGCTATCAAGTCGGGGTTTTTTATCGGGAAAGGCAGGAGTTAGGAGGCAGGAGGCAGGAGGGAAACTGACTAGACTATTAACTTTGGCTATTTTTTGGGAATTTTCCAAAAAATTATTTGTGCTAGTTTTTGCTTGTATGAAAGTGCTTGTAACAGGCAATTTTACGCCAAAAGACAAAACACAGATTTTGCATGAAGTTCTATGAGCTAAAGGATACAGAGTCAACAGCCTAGTCTGAATCCCCTTCTTAATAAAACCTCCTGCCTTTTGCCTTCTGCTTCCTACCTCCTTCAAGTTCTCGATTATTTTCTTATTTCTTTAACTTTTTTATTGATTCTAAATTCTTCTTCAAGGAAACTTCCGCTCTCGCACTTCTACAGCATAATCTTGCACGGCTTTGGTAATCGTCTCCCGCAAATTTGTGTAAACTTTGGCGAATGGTGGATGTTTCTGGGCAAGTCCGAGGACATCTGAAGTAACTAAAACTTGTCCATCGCAATGAATTCCTGCACCGATACCAATTGTGGGAATAGTCAATTTTTGTGAAATCTGCATTGCTAAATCTGCGGGTATATGCTCTAACACTAGAGAAAATACACCTGCTTGTTCAAGAGCGATCGCTTCAAGTAAAATCCTCTCACTGGCTTCTTGGGTCTTTCCTTGTTGTCGCAAACCCAGTTGATGTATCGATTGCGGTGTCAAACCCACATGACCCATTACCGGAATTCCAGCTTCTACCAAACGAGCCACAGTTTCAGCGATCGCTGGATAGCCACCTTCTAATTTTACCGCTTGAGCGCCCGTTTCCTTTAGTACCCGCCCAGCTGAGTGCATCGCTTGTTGGAGACTTTCTTGATACGTCAAAAAAGGTAAATCTACAACTACTAATGCCCGTTTAACCCCACGGCGCACAGCTTTAGCGTGATATATAATTTCATCCAAAGTAATTGGCAGTGTTGTTTCATACCCTAAAACGACTGCCATAGAGTCACCCACGAGGATTAAGTCTACACCAGCTGCATCGAGGAGTTGAGCGATCGCATAATCCCAGGCGGTCAACGCGACAATTGAACGTCCCTGTTGTTTCCATTGAATTAATTGCTGGGTAGTGATTGCCATTGCCAATTTTAGATTTTGGATTTTGGATTTTGGATTTTTTGTCCTTTGTCGTTAGTCATTTGCTAAGGACAAAAGACAAAGGACAAATGACTAATCATTTAACAGCGCGACTGAAAGCAATATGGGGTTTTGCACTGTCCGTTTTGGGCATTAACCAAGCTAGACCTTCACTAGTGCCAATCCATAATTTATTGCCGATGTCAGGTGCAAGGGTAATAACTCGACTAGAAGGAAGTCCAGCAACTTCTGTGTCTAATACAGCTCCTGTATTTGGATTTAATCGTAACAAACCATTATTAGTCCCGACCCAGACACTACCATCTTTCGCAAAACGTACTGCTGTCACGTCACGCCCGCGCAAGCGAGTTACAGACCGCAACACTGCACCAGTCTTTGGGTTAATAACTAGCAAATTATTCGGCATTCCCGCCCAAATTAACCCTTCTGGACTAATAGCTAAAGCTTGTACAGTTGTCCCTGGCAAATCGGCTATTCGCTTCATAATCGCAGCACTAGCAGTATTTACTCGCACCAATCCATCAAGAGTACCAACCCACAATTGACCTTCAGCATCTAAAGTCAGGGCGTTGGCGCTGACACCAGGCAGATTTTTTAATGTTGTCATAATCAAGCCTTGGTCGGGACTAATCAGAGCTAAACCGCTATCGGTTCCAGTCCACAAATAACCCCGTTTGTCAAGTAATAGTGACAACACCCGTTTAGAAGGCAAAAATAAATTTTGTGCAGTGATTTCGTTAGTGCGGGGGTCAACTCGAACTAGTCCTTCATAACTTCCTACCCACAAACGTCCTACTTTGTCTTGGGCTAAAGCACCAATGGCAACATTCGGTAAGCTAACACGAGAAATAATCTTGCCGGTTTTAGGATCAATCCGCGATAGTCCGCGCCAAGAACCTACCCAAAGATTGCCTGTAACATCTCCCAGTAAGTTACCAACACGATAATCAGTTTTTGGCGAATTTTCTTCAACTCCCCGCTCATCGGGCAAAGGTTCTACTCGCGGTGGCGGTGGGGAAAGTGGGTAAGCGGGGGTTACATCAGATGAATTAATGTCAGGGGTTTTTTGTGCCCATCCCATATTTGGCAAAGCTATCAACCCCAGAAAGATAAAAGTAATCAATAAACTAGTACGCTTGTAAAACAATACCACGGTGACATTTCCTTTGGAGACAGTACCCATAGCATTTACCTAAACTGGCTTTGGGTTAATTTCAGTGTTCCCCTAGCTAGGATTTTTTAAACATTGAAGATTGGGATTGGGGACTGGGGAATAGGAAATAAATATTTAGGAATACTTTCTCATTAGCCAATACCCAATACCCAGTCCCCAATACCCACTCACCATTAATGACATTTTGTAAAGCTTTTGTAACAAAAAGTTTAAATTTTTATGTAATAACAAAATTAAATAGATAAGTTAAAAACTTTCAAAGAATAACTTATCGAATTATTGATATATTGTGAAACAAGTTACAAATTACGTGGTGTGCAATTCTTTTATCTTTTGCTTACTACTCTGCTAAATCTCTGTCAAGTAAATTCTTTTCTGGTATCTTTTCCATCAAAGGGTAAAGATATAAGGAGTGTAAAGGCGGGAATGTGTGCCAGCCAGCCCAATCCCCTGAATACCTTGATTTATGGGGGATTTATCTAAATGCTGCCCACAAAAGGCGGAAGTTTTGGTGAAATTGAGAAGGTTTAGTTGGGTGCGAAAAAGAGGTAAAAAAGAATTTTGATTTTTAGCAAGAGGGAACAGTAGAAGCGTTAGGTCGTGTACCCCTAGAAGGGGAGAACACTGGTGAGGAGGGTTACCACCGCTACCAAAGTGTCCGCCGCAAAAAAACTGCTAACCTCTGCCAAAGGCAACTCCTAACAAAAAATTTTCCCGATCTTCCCCTCGCTCAAGGGGGGTAAGAGCGGGGTAAGGGGAAGTTGCACGAAACGTGATTTGATAAGTAAAAAGAGTGATTTCAGGGAAGGATAAAATATGTCTTACGCTCAAACGAAGACTCAGAGCAAATCTGGGTATCAAGCCGGGGTTAAAGATTACAGACTAACTTATTACACACCCGATTACACACCAAAAGATACCGATCTTCTAGCTGCGTTCCGCATGACACCTCAGCCTGGTGTTCCTCCCGAAGAAGCAGGTGCGGCTGTAGCGGCTGAGTCTTCCACAGGTACTTGGACAACTGTGTGGACAGATTTGCTCACCGACCTCGATCGCTACAAAGGTCGTTGCTACGACATCGAACCAGTTCGAGGCGAAGACAACCAGTACATCTGCTACGTTGCCTATCCTTTGGACTTGTTTGAAGAAGGCTCTGTAACCAACGTATTGACCTCAATTGTTGGTAACGTATTTGGTTTCAAAGCTCTGCGGGCACTGCGTCTAGAAGACATCCGCTTTCCAGTAGCTTACATTAAGACCTTCCAAGGACCTCCCCACGGTATCCAAGTTGAGCGCGACAAGTTAAACAAATACGGTCGTCCTTTGCTGGGTTGTACAATTAAGCCCAAATTGGGTCTTTCCGCTAAGAACTACGGACGCGCTGTATATGAGTGCTTGCGCGGTGGTTTGGACTTCACCAAAGACGACGAAAACATCAACTCCGCACCATTCCAAAGATGGCGCGATCGCTTCTTGTTCGTTTCTGAAGCTATCAACAAATCCCAAGCAGAAACCGGTGAAATTAAAGGTCACTACCTCAACGTTACCGCCCCCACCTGTGAACAAATGTTGCAACGGGCTGAGTTCGCTAAAGAACTCAAACAGCCCATCATTATGCATGACTACCTCACCGCAGGCTTCACCGCCAACACTACATTGGCTCGTTGGTGCCGCGACAACGGTATATTGCTGCACATTCACCGTGCTATGCACGCTGTAATTGACCGTCAAAAGAACCACGGTATCCACTTCCGTGTATTGGCTAAAGCCCTACGTTTGTCTGGTGGTGACCACATCCACACCGGCACTGTGGTTGGTAAGTTGGAAGGCGAACGCGGTATTACAATGGGCTTCGTTGACCTGTTGCGTGAAAACTACATTGAGCAAGACAAGTCTCGTGGTATTTACTTTACCCAAGACTGGGCTTCTCTACCTGGTGTAATGGCAGTTGCTTCTGGTGGTATCCACGTATGGCATATGCCCGCGCTGGTAGAAATCTTTGGTGATGACTCTGTACTACAATTCGGTGGTGGTACTTTGGGTCACCCTTGGGGTAACGCTCCTGGTGCAACCGCTAACCGCGTCGCCTTGGAAGCTGTTATTCAAGCTCGTAACGAAGGCCGCAACTTGGCTCGTGAAGGTAACGATATCATCCGCGAAGCTGCCAAGTGGTCTCCTGAACTGGCTGCTGCTTGCGAACTGTGGAAAGAAATCAAGTTCGAGTTTGAAGCAATGGATACCGTCTGATCAAAAGTTAGGAGTTAGAAGTTAGGAGTTAAGAGTTACATTAATTCATAACTCATAACTCATAACTCATAACTCATAACTGTTGACGGCTGGGGTCAAGCATGAATTTTAAGCAAATTGCGAAGGACACAGCCAAGACTCTCCAAAGCTACCTGACTTATCAGGCTCTAAGGACAGTACTGGCACAGCTAGGTGAAACAAATCCGCCATTAGAACTTTGGCTGCATAATTTTTCTGCTGGCAAAATTCAGAATGGTGAATCATACATTGAGCAGCTGTTGCGAGAAAAACCAGATTTGGCATTGCGAATCATGACTGTTAGGGAACACATTGCTGAAGAAATTGCAGAATTTTTACCAGAAATGGTTCGCACTGGCATTCAGCAAGCCAACATGGAACAGCGTCGCCAGCATTTAGAACGCATTACACGATTAGACACATCTAACCCCAGTCTGCAACCAGAACAGCAAGCAACTTCAGATCCAAATTTGGATAACTTATCCAATTAGTTCAGTCAACCTAGTAGTAAAAAATCGCAACCCATTATCAAAAGCTATGCAAACTTTACCAAAAGAGCGTCGTTACGAAACCCTTTCTTATCTACCCCCTCTGTCTGACGCTCAAATTGCCAAGCAGATCCAGTACATTTTGAATCAAGGTTACATTCCAGCGATCGAGTTTAACGAAACTTCTGAGCCAACAGAATTATATTGGACACTGTGGAAACTACCTTTGTTCAATGCTAGATCTACTCAAGAAGTACTGAGTGAAGTTCAAGGATGCCGTTCTCAATTTAACAACAGCTATATCCGTGTTGTGGGTTTTGACAACATCAAGCAGTGCCAAATTCTCAGCTTTATTGTTCACAAACCCAACAGATACTAAGCTTAGTTCGTTGAAATTAATCATGGGATAGTTCAAGTAATTTGTCTATCCCTGTTAAGAGAGGTAGAATTATCTGCCTCTCTTGTTTTATAGGTGTTACGCAACTTTGACCTTCGTAATCAGAAAACTCATCATGAAGGTCAAATTTTGCTTTCCACTATCAGCTGAACTGGAAAACTTTATTGGGGTTTACATCTATAGCAACAGCCAAAGTGATTAGGACATCAACAGATGATAAAACTGAGACACAAAAAGACTTTTCACCCAGTCCCCAGTCCCCTGCTATAACAGCTTTTATCTAATGTATTATCCGATGCGTCCCGGTTGGTGGGAGAATAAAGACGAGAAATGATGCAAGCCTTGTGTTATCTCCAGCCCAAAGGAATCTGTATAAATGTGGAAACGAATTGTATTAATTTTGCTACTGGTGTTGAGCTTCAGTCTGAGTAGTTCTGATATAGCGGCTGCGGCTGGACTCAAAAGCTTTGTAGACAGTAGTGATGGCTATCAGTTTTTATATCCTAACGGCTGGCTGCCAGTTAAAGTTGCCAATGGGCCAGATGTGGTTTTCCACGATTTGATTGAGGTGTCTGAAAATGTTTCGGTTGTGATTAGCCCAGTTCCAGAAGGCAAAACTTTGTCAGAGTTGGGAACTCCAACAGAAGTAGGATACAAATTAGGAAAAGCGGCTCTCGCGCCTCCTGACTCTGGTCGTTCGGCTGAATTAGTCAATGCCGCACAGCGAGAAGTAGACGGTAAAACATACTACCTTTTAGAGTATGAGGTTAAACTCCCCAATCAACAGCAACGACACAACATCGCTAGCGTTGCTGTGAGTCGTGGTAAACTTTTTACCTTCAACGCCTCAATTCCTGAAAAACGTTGGCAGAAAGTCAAACGAATGATTGATGAGGTTGTCAATTCTTTCTCAGTTTATTAATTGGGGAATGGGGAGAAATAAATTCAAAATTCAAAATTCAAAATTCAAAAAAAAGACTGGGGCAGAAGGGGAACAAGGGAAATAACCAATGCCCAATGCCCCATTCCCAATTACTAAGTTTGTCAGATCATGAAAATTCCACCTTTTGTACTTGCCTCAGCTTCCCCAGCCCGACGCCGCTTGCTGCAAACTGTTGGTATTGAACCGATAGTTCAACCTAGTGACTTTGATGAGTCGCAAATTGAACTAAGTGAACCAGCAGAATTGGTCAAAACTCTTGCTCAGTACAAGGCGGAAACTGTAGCCCCACAGTTTGAATCAGCTTTGATTATGGGTTGTGATTCAGTTTTGTCCATCAATGATGAAATTTACGGCAAACCAGCAGACTTTTCTGAAGCGATCGCTCGTTGGCAGATAATGCAAGATAACTTTGGCGACTTGTATACAGGTCACGCCTTAATTGACCATGACCAAAACCGTACTTTAGTCAAGTCTCAAGTCACAAGAGTTTACTTTGCTCAAATGAGCGATCGCGACATCAAAGCCTATGTTGCCACAGGTGAACCTCTCAAGTGTGCTGGTGCCTTTGCAATTGAGGGTTTTGGTAGTTTCTTCGTAGAAAAAATTGAAGGCTGTCACAGCAATGTAATTGGACTCAGCTTACCTTTGCTGCGGCACATGCTAGGGGAATTGGGATACGATGTCACTGATTTCTGGCAATAGTCATTTGTCATTTGTCATTTGTCATTTGTCATTTGTCATTTGTCATTTGTCATTTGTCATTTGTCATTTGTCATTTGTCATTTGTCATTTGT
>NZ_JBALDJ010000048.1:0-53464 GCF_036917415.1 Nostoc sp.
ACGTTGAGCCTCTGAAGGTGAACGTTGAGCCTCTGAAGGTGAACGTTGAGCCTCTGAAGGTGAACGTTGAGCCTCTGAAGGTGAACGTTGAGCCTTTGAAGGTGAACGTTGAGCTTTTGAACTCGGAATTTTCAAAATTCTAAAACAACAAGTGAAAATTTTGTTTGAACTAAAATGAAATTTAAACTACATATCACCTTGACAGGACTACTCCCCACTCCCCACTATATGCACACCTTATCGATTCCCACCTGGATTATTCATGTTTCTAGCGTTATTGAGTGGATTGTCGCCATTTGGTTAATCTGGACTTACGGCGAACTCACTAATAACCGCA
Source organism: Nostoc sp. (assembly GCF_036917415.1). GTDB lineage: Bacteria > Cyanobacteriota > Cyanobacteriia > Cyanobacteriales > Nostocaceae > Nostoc. The sequence continues at coordinate 338 of NZ_JBALDJ010000048.1, forward strand.
GCTGGTGGGGATTATCCCTTGCCATGTTACCAGCTTTAGTCAGCGCAATGTGTGCCTGTACCTGGCATTATTTCGAGAACGCCGAATCTCTGGAATGGCTGGTAACGCTTCAAGCTACCATGACTTTAGTTGGTAATTTTACACTTTGGGCAGCCGCGTATTTGATTTGGCGTTCTACCAAATCTGTTAACACTGTTGAACCAAAACCTATTAAATCAGAGCAATGATTTCTAAAGAAACCCTGTTTGCACTTTCACTGTTTCCCTATTTGGGTTTCTTGTGGTTTATCAGCCGCAGTCCACAAATGCCGCGTTTAGCGCTGTATGGATTTTACGGCACTCTCGTTTTTGTTGCCATTACCATCCCGGCGGGGATTTATGCTGTATTGCATTATGGCAAGTCTTTGGCCAATGTGGATTGGTTGCACGGTGGTGCAGAACTATTTTTGACGCTTTCTAACATCTTGCTTGTGCTGGGTTTTGGGCAAGCTGTAAGGCAATTAAAAATGAAAAATGAAAAATCGTAAATTCAGCTATAGCTAGCGTTTTGATTGCAATGAGGAAGAGTTAAATGGACGTAATTCCAGCGATTGATTTACTAGAAGGCCGCTGTGTGCGACTGTATCAGGGAGACTACGATCGCTCGCAAGTTTTTAGCGAAAATCCTGCTGATATTGCCAAACAGTGGGTAGATCAAGGTGCTACTAGATTGCATATAGTTGATTTAGACGGTGCGAAAGCAGGTAAAGTAGTAAACCTAAAAGCAATTGAAGCGATCGCTCAAGCAGTATCAGTACCGATTGAAATTGGTGGAGGATTGCGCGATCGCACCAGCGTGCAACAGGTATTCAATCTAGGCATACAGTGGGCAATTCTTGGAACCATCGCCGTAGAACAACCCCAGTTAGTCCAAGAACTGTGTGAAGAATTTCCCGAACAGATTATTATCGGTATTGATGCCCGTAATGGCCTAGTTGCAACTCGCGGCTGGTTAGAAACCTCGGAAGTTTTAGCAACTCAACTGGCTGTACAAATGCAAGAATTGGGTGCAGCCGCCATAATTTACACAGATATCCACCGGGATGGTACACTTACAGGCCCAAATTTAGAAGCTTTGCGAGAACTTGCAGCAGCAATTTCCATCCCGATAATTGCCTCTGGCGGGGTAAGTTCTATCACCGACTTGTTGAGTTTGTTAGCGTTAGAACCTCAAGGCGTGACTGGTGTGATTGTCGGACGTGCTTTGTATACTGGGGATATTTTACTCAAAGAAGCATTACGAGCGATCGGGCCTGGGCGGATTCAGGATATTCCACCGAATCTCGGTTTTTCTAGCTTTGCTTGACATTTTCTTGGCAAGACCGCTATCAAAATTTAGAATCACCCTGGTTGCGCTGGTGGGATAATCAGGGTAATTTGCTACATACAGGATGGGAGCGATGTCTCCGACGGGCTACGCCTACGCAACGCTTGGCTGCTAAACTGAGAGAATTAAATATTAACCCCGACCAGTTAGTTTAATTATTTTGGCAACTATCTTTAGATAGATAGGGTAAACACTACGCGATTTCTCATTAGAAATCCCTTGCTAGTGGGAAAAAATCTGTGTTTCATATTGAATTCATTTTGTCAAGGTGCAATTCCTTGTATAGTTTAATAAATCAGCAAGGCCCTCTATGGACTGAATCTATATTCATGCTTTCAGTAGATGCAGTTATGACTTTACAAATGTGATTATATATATGTTCTCAAACAATAAATAGTTGCTGTTGTTCAGATAAAAAAATCAGATTTTATCCGAGTTCAGTAACTTTGGTTTTTAGCAAATTGTTTGATGTTTTGAGAAGGTAAGACAATGAATAATATCCTAAAGCGCACACTTCTACCCAGCTTGATGGCTGCCAGTTTAGCTGGTGTCACCTTAGTTCCCGCAAAACCCGCTGCTGCCGATGACCAAGTACTAAGAGATGTAGGTATTGGGGCTGTTACCAATGTGGTAACAGGAGCTGTTAGGGGAAATGGTAGTGTATTAGGCAATGCTGTTAAGGGTAGTGTGACTGGCGCAGCCGTCAATAGTGCAAATGGTCTGAGAAGCACCCATAATCGCCGTCACCGGAACGCTGCTCAAGATGTCGGTGTCGGGGCAGGGACTAGTGCATTGACTGGTGTAATCACTGGCGATAGCAGAGATACCCTTGGCAATGCTGTTGATGGTGCTGCTGTAGGTGGAGCAATCCATCTATTAACCAATCACAAATAATTCCTAAATTCATCAACTGAAGTACTTTACCAACAGTTAACGCACTTATCTCTCCCTAACTCCTCTCCCTCCTAAAAGCAGCAACCTCCCTTCTCTATTAGAGAAGGGAGGTTGCTGGCTTATATTTATTTGAGATATATGCCACCGTTAGATCGGATGACGTTAGGTTTAATAGTAATCCTTAGCCCTTCAACGCCTTTCTAAAGTTTCGACGATAAGATTGATTTGTAATAAACAAAGCTGGCCATAGCAAAGATAAACCAATCCGATTGGTGAAAGTTGGATTAAAATTAGTTCGTCCAAACCCATTCCAAAACTTCCAAGCGCCGCCTCCGTAAACCACTATCAAGCCAATAAAAATTAAGGTACCCATTCCTATCAACTCCGTTAGTAACTGACAGAATTTAAGTTAAGTTTTGCCACACGAGGTAATCACCTCATAAGCAACACCGAGAAGGTATGACAAAACTCCCCAGTTTTTCATATCTAAGTAAGTTAAACACACATCTCTTATTCCAGTGTAGAATAGCCTCATGGATTGCAGCCAGTTGAAGCCTCATGGATTGCATTTTGTTGTCTCAACATTAGAAGTCTTGGTCTAAATGCACAAAGCCACAGTTGTTACTGAAAGCTTGCTGGAGTTCTAAAAAGCGATAAATTATGCTGAGACAAGACCAAAACTTCATCTAAAATTTAGAGGTTTTTGATTGATCGCTCTCAAAAACTGATAGAAACACCTTTGACTTTAAATGTTGCTACAAATGGGCAGCAGAAACATTTATTCTACTTATCATAACTTTCTGGTATACCTACTGGTGATAAACCTGCGATCGCTCGTAAGTTTTGGCAACGAATCAACTCAGTAAAATTGAAACTGGAACGCCCTTCAATTTTGGCTACCGCTTCAATTGCAGATAATAGGTGCTGTGCTGCTTCAGCTTCTGAATAACCGCGCCGTTGTGCGATCTTAATTGCGGCTGCATCGGCATTTAACTCTGACTCTTGAGATTTATTAGTGCGCCAGATCCTCCAAGCAGCGATCGCACTTAATCCCCCAGCTACGGCAACGCCCACCACATCTGACTGTGCTGCTTCCAAGAATCCGCCTAACAGCCCAGCTAACACCACACCTTGATAAATGTCGGGTTTAAACCACTTCACCCCCGTCAACCAGCTAACCATTTGCAACAGCAGCAAGTCTCGTTGCGGCTTTGGCAAGCGACGCCACAAATCAAAATTAATATATATCGGTCGCGCTTGGTTCCAGGGTTGGGGAAAGGAAGCATCAATCACTTTTGCTTGCTCTGGCTTACTGACGATTTTTGTCGTCATCCGACCCGAAGCAGGCATCACATCTAACAAACGGCGAATTTCAACATTTGGCTCCATAAATTTAATTATTAGCCATAATGTGCATAGTAACTAGGTGTGTAAAAAATAAAGTTTTCATGTTAACCTTTGATTTATGAGATGCTTTGGCAGTCTTGAATAAATTCAGAACGAGCCATAAAAATATTGATGAAGCAGTTTGATAGTGTGGCGGGATTTTATAGTATTCGTTTGCCGCCAAATTCAAAACTTCAAAGTTTTGGCTTGCCATTAAGACTATATTTGTTAACTACATGGACGCTTTTGCTACCCTCCCACCTGAATGGACAAATAAGGCAATACATGCATACAACTTTTGCTGTCCTAACTGCCACTCAAGTAGCCTAGAAGCTGAAAAAGTTTGGCTAAATCGGCGATCGCCTGTACTTACAGAAGACCGTCGTCGCAAATGGCAAGAGTTTTACTACTGTCACTGTGGTTCTGTGTGGTGGGCTTGGAGTAGCGATCGTCCCCCAAAAGATATATCCAATCAGCCAGATTATAATCCTACATAGCTAATTTTCTTTTTAAATAAAACCCCACCTAAAAGTGGGGTTTTGTTTATCTAATTCTGAGCTTTGCCAATTTTAGAAGGTGAAGGTAGTACGTAGAGTCCCTACGTATTCAGTGTCGTTAGCGTCGTTGTGCTCTGGATTGAAGATTACCAACAAACCAGGTGTTACCTGAATATTATCGGAAACCTTGTATTTGTAAAGACCCTCTAAGTGATAAGAAGTACTGTCGTCGAAGGTAGTATTGCCGGCGACATTTTTGATGCTACCACCAGTAACTCTGGGTGGTTGACCAAAGATGATACCTAAAACGTTGCCTTCTCCACCAAAGTCTTTCAAAGCAAGCGAGCCAGCCCAGTACCAAACATCTGCGTCTGTACCCGCATTAGCACCAGTAAGAGCATCAGCAGTTGTATAACCCCCCCAACCACTAATAGCCAAGGTAGAGCCTAGTTGGAAGGTAGCTTCTATACCGTAGTTATTGGATTCAGTGCGAGTACCAGCCCCAAAGGGATTATTGGCAAAGGCGCTACCTGTTCCTTGGAAGAGACTGTTAGCTGCATTACCAGCGAAGTAACTACGGGCGTAGGTGAGACCAATATTGAAGGCTTTGCTAGGTTTGAAAGTTAATTGACCGAAGATGGTGTTATCACCATCGAAAAGCCCATTATTAAGACCGGAATTATTAGCACCAAAGATGTTACCAGCACCACTTGAAGGTGCTAAATAAGCACCAGTCAAACTGATAGCTTTGTTGGGATTTAAAGTAACAGTCAAAGCAGCAGAATTTTGACCTTGACGGTAAATCGGGCTAAAACGTCCATAGCGAGAGAGCGCACCTCTAGCAGAGCTTGTAAAATCAGGGTTGAAGGTGTTTACGTTTTCGTATAATTCACCACCACTAGCGTCAACTTTGACACGCGCCGCGTCAGAAAAGTTGAAAGCGTAGTTGATTTTATCAATCACAACCGAGTTGCCGTTATCTCCATCAAAACTCAAACGGGTCATGTTAGTACCAGTACCGGTTGCAACACCACCAACAACGTTACCAACATTAGAAACGGTATTGTTAGCATTCAAACGGATTTGCAACTGGTCTGTACCAGTGAAACTGCTCAACAAGTTCAAACGAACGCGATCGCTAAAAGTGGTGTTAGAATTCAAGTCTTGAGTAGGAGCACCACCAGGAACTGCTCTAGTGTCGCCAAAAACATCAGACACGGCGAAAATTGCTTCTCCAACCAACTTGGTGGTAGTGGAGAACTGGTTAGCTTCCAACTCAGAAGTGCGGGCTTCTAGGCCATCAACACGACCACGCAGAGTTGCTAGTTCAGCAGCATATTCTTCTTGTAAGCGCTGTAAAGTAGCTAAATCTTGTTTGCTAACCAAATCGGCAGTAGCTGTAGCAATCAGTTCATTAACCCGGTCTAGACAGGCATTCAAACCTGCGGCAAATTCATAACGGGTTAAAGCACGGTTCCCACGATAAGTACTGTTAGGATAACCTGCAATACAGCCGTAGCGTTCAACTAGAGATTGTAAAGCTTGGAACGCCCAATCTGTAGGCTGCACATCCGAAAACTGAGAAACTGATGTTACCTGACTCATGTCGTTAGACTCTTGAGTTTCAGATAACTGACCAACATTTGTTACCTGTTCGTTGACTTCAGCAGCTAAGGCACTATTAGCAACGAAAAATGTAGCGGCTAATACAACCGGACTAACCTTAAAAAGATTCCAGAATCGTTTTTTCATGTTTTTAATTTCACTCACACCTACAATAATCCAGCCATGAGAAAATGCTTTAAGCACTTCTGTTTTGTGGATTTCACACACAATCACAGCAACGATTATACCTTTATCCTGTGATTATTACAAGCAATTAGTTAGCATACTGCTGAACTATAATTTTTAATTAATTTATTTGGTAAGCGCAAAATAATGCGGCGTTTGTGACGTAAAACTGTTCCTTCTTCCTCTAACTGTTGTAAGAGTCGGGTAACTGTTACTCGCGTAGTATTTAACACTTCAGCAATATCTTGATGGGTAACATTTAAATCAATAAGCTTGCCCTTATCTACGTCACGTCCAAATTTTTCACTTAACCATACTAAAAACTGCCATAAGCGTAGCGAAATTGGTTTTCGATGCACAATGCTTAATAGATCCTCTGCTTGTTGAATATGAGACAACAAAGCATTAATATCCTGATGCCACAAATGAGGTGGCACAATGCTTACTTCCACACCCGTGAGACATTCAATCTGGTAGGGCTTGACTCTAGACAAAGGATAGCCAATCAGATCCCCTAATCCCCAATAACCGAGAGTGATGAATGTTCCATCTTCACTCCACGTTAAGGTACGAACTGCACCGTATTCAATCCGCCAAAGCACGTCATTGTGAGGTGGAATTACCTCCCGACGGGTAAATATCTGCTGGGGTAGTTGTCTGCTGAAAGCAGAGCTATTTGACAAGGCAGAAGAGTTTAAAGTAGAACTTGTGGAATACATCATTAACCGTAACTACATAATTATCAGGGAATCTCGCTATTTACAATGATTAAGAAACTCTAATAATTTGTATTAAAAACTACCTGTATATCTGAAAGTCTATTCTTCTCAATCAGAGCTAGAGACTAACTCAAAATCTTCTAATGATAACAACTTTTGCTTAAGGTATTTATCAGTGAGATATAGCCAAAATTTTTAGTTGTTTATCTGTTACTTTAATTGTGTAAGTTTAAGAATAGGTAAGCTTTTAGTAAAATATTGAATTAACTTATTTTTAATTATTTGGTATTTTCTGAAAACCAAGTAAGTATGGAGGCGCAAATAATTATCAAGATAGTAGGGTGGAATGGCGCTTACTAAATCGCTGGATTTAGATCCCCCGACTTCTTGCAGACTCCTGGAGGGTAGAAGTCGAGGATCTGGGCGGCATCAATTAGGAGCGTTGACCGGTGACAATATATGCTACCCTTTGACCGATATTCGTAGCGTGATCTGCCATACGTTCCAGACAACGAATTGCCAGTGCCAGCAGTATAATTGGCTCGACTACACCAGGCACATCCCGTTGTTGGGCTAAAGTCTGATAAACGCGATCGTAGGCATCGTCTACAGTATCATCCAGATGCTTTAAACGGCGTCCACCGGCTTCATCAAAATCCCCCAAAGCCTTTAAGCTAGTTGCTAGCATCGCCTGCGCGTGAAGGGACATAGCTTCAATATCGGGCATTGACGTATGAGGCGCGTAAGGAAAAATTTTAATCGCAATCTCAGCTAAATCCTCAGCATAATCGCCAATGCGCTCTAAGTCTCGCACCAGCTGCATAAAGGCACTCAAGCAGCGCAAATCTGGAGCTGTAGGCGCTTGTAGCGTCATAATCGCCGTACAGTCTGATTCGATTTGACGATAAAAGCGATCAATCTTTTTATCTAATCGGGGGAGTTCCTCAGCTGCTGTTAAGTTACGAGCAAATAACGCTTGGTGGCTGAGGCGAAATGATTGTTCTACCAAGGCACCCATGCGTAATACATCCCGTTCTAAGCGCCTAATGGCGCGTGCGAGTTGTGGTCTTTGAGGATTGGGAGTATAATCGACAGCTTTCACACTTGTTGTCTCAAAGGTGAAGATATTACTAACTATAGTCTTGGCTTACGGAGTTTGCCATAACTTCCGAAAATTGGAGTTGCATCCACGCACCCCCAGTTTCTGGATGGTTCATCGCTTTGATTGAACCACCGTGGGCAATTACAATTTGCTCAACGATCGCTAATCCTAATCCATTGCCAACGATCGCTCCTATAGAGTTACTATCTTGGGGGGAATGAGTTCGCGCTTTATCTCCTCGATAAAATCGCTCAAAAACGTGGGGTAAATCTGCCTCCGAAAACCCAACTCCAGAATCAATAAGACTTATTTCCAAAATTGAGGATGCAGGATCGTTATCCTTTGTTGATAAGATTTTCGCTTCAACGTAAATGCTTGTACCAGGAGGACTGTACTTAATGCTATTGTCTAGCAAGTTGAGAAAAACCTGGTAAATCCGGGCTTTATCTGCCTTAATCCAAAGATTTTCTGGGCCAGAATAAGAAAAAGACAGATTTTGGCGTTGTGCTAAGGGTTCTAGTGTTTCCCAAACAGATGCAATGAGTGATCGCAATTCTACAGCTTTAGCTTGCAATTGCATATTTGGGTTTGCTTCCATTTGGGTCAGGTCTAACCAGCTTTGCACCAAGTTAATCAGCCGATCAACTTCTTGCATGAGGCGGTTAACCCAGCGATTTAAAGGTGGTTCTAAGCGGTTTTGTAAAGTTTCTACAACTAAGCGAATCGAAGTCAAGGGCGTTCTGAGTTCGTGTGCTAGATCGGAAAAAGAGCGATCGCGTGCTTGATTTATATCTAATAGGGGTTGACGATTTTCTAAAAAGACTCCCACTTGTCCATTGGGTAAAGGCAAGCTAGAAGCCCGCAAAGCTAGAGATTTGATTGTTGCCATCTCTGCTGCATCATCACAAGATGGATGAAATATCCATTCTCCCGTTTGTGGTTTTTGGCGATCGCGAGTTTGCTCAATTAAATGGTCAAGTTCGTAAGACCGTACCAACTCCAATAACAAGCGCACTTGTTCTGGTTGCCACCTTTGCAGATACAAAATTTCCTGCGCCTGTCGATTACACCACAGTAGTTGATTTTCCTCATCCACCTGCAAATATCCCACTGGGGCAAAATCTAGCAGGTCTTGATAAGTTTGCAACGACTGTTGCAAATCTTGCTGCTGCTGTTTCACCATCGCTATTTTCTGCTGCAACCCAGGAATCAGCAGCAGTCCCATCTTGTCAGAATGAGAGGTTAGCGGTCGGAATAAGCGCCCCAGGTAGCGGTTAAGTTGAACCTGTTGCCAAACCCAAAACCCAATGCCTACCGTTAAACCCAGAAAAAATCCCAATAAAAGCATTTGAGTTGTTAGTTTCTTGGTGACTACTAAAAACTAACAACTATCCCAACTAATTATCCAAACCTATAGCCAAAACCTCGTACAGTCACAATATATTCGGGATGACTGGGGTCTTGCTCTAATTTTTCGCGCAACCACCGAATGTGAACGTCTACAGTTTTACTATCGCCGACGAAATCTGGTCCCCAAACCTGATCGAGTAACTGTTCCCGTGACCATACCCGGCGAGCGTAACTCATAAACAGTTCCAGCAAGCGGAACTCTTTAGGAGAAAGACTCACTTCTTGACCGCGAACCAGCACCCGACATTCTTGAGGATTCAAAGTAACATCTTTGAATTTTAATACAGGTATTTGTGGTAAATTACTTAGGCGTTGGCGGCGGAGTAAAGCGCGACAACGAGCAACTAACTCGCGCATACTAAAGGGTTTGGTCAGGTAGTCATCTGCACCCACCTCTAACCCCAAAACACGGTCAGTTTCACTACCCTTAGCACTGAGCATTAAAATAGGTACTGGGTTGCCTTGATGACGCAGTAAACGGCAAATATCTAGCCCATTGATTTGCGGCAGCATCAAATCAAGAATGACCAGATCGAAGGGAAGTTCCCCTGAATTGGTTTCAAAACTTTTGAGATACTCTATAGCAGACCGCCCATCGCGAGCTGTTATCACCCCGTAGCCTTCTTCTTCCAGAGCTACAGCTAGCATTTCCTGAATTAATTCTTCATCTTCTACTACTAGAATACGGCTGGTTTGTCCAATGTCCGTTCTGGCAGAGTATTTGGTCGATTCACTGGTATACATTGATATCACAAAAGTCTAGGACTGTGCTTGTATCAATTAGGATTATTAAATCTATTATCTCGCCTTACTGCAACCACACTTCTACTAGGGTTAATTCTTTTAGATTTTCTTTACAAAAAGTAACATACACCACAGCAGTCTCCTAAATCATAAATAACTGTGCCTGCAAGCTTCTAAATAGTTTTTTTAATTAAGGACTTTAAATTTTCGATTCTGTCTTCACAAGATGGAAAGACATTATTGCATGAAGAATTATCTTGACAGAGGAAATTAATTTAGGTATATTTATTTTAGTACAAAAGTACTATCAAGACCTAAAGGGAAAACTATACCTGAAAAATAGAAAGACATATATGTGGAAAATTCGTACCCACTAAGTCTCAGATGTAGATCATTTCAGTATTTACACCGCGTTAAAAATGTTGATTCACAGGCTACTCTGATGTCTGCATAGGGTAGTCATTGGTATGGCTTGCTACCCAATAAATAATTTGCCTATTGAAGGGAGTTGGAAGATGACTACAGTTGGAGTCAAGGACAGCAAACAACAACTAATGCAAGCATTTCAACAAATTATTATCCAAAGAAAAAAACTTGAATCTAAAATAGCAACCAAACAAGAGGAAGCAGAAAAAGCAAAAAGTCAAGGAATTCTGCAAGCAGCTTCTGCATATACAGTTGATAGTATTGTCAAAGGTTTAGCTGATTTACAATTGGAGTTTGGCAGTATTCTCAACGGATTATCTGAAAAACTAACTCAGGAAAATTCCAAGTTAGATGAATTAAACCGAGCTATAGAAATTGAAACTCAACGCCTACAAGAACTGCAACAAATTAGAGTTGTAGCGGATACTCTAGACGTTTTAAGTCAAGAACACCAAGAAAAACTAAAAATTCTCGAACAAGATACTATTAGCAAAAGGGAAGTACTAGAGAAAGAAATTACAATTAGACGGAAAGAATGGCAAAAAGAGCAAGCAGAGTATGAAGAAAAACTCCAATCATACAATGATTCATTAACCAAAGATCGCCAGCAACAACAAGAAGAATTTCAGTATAAGTTACAAACTACTCGTAAACTCAATACAGACAGCTACGAAGGCATAAAGCGCCAACAACAAAGGGAAATACAAGAAAATTCTCAAAATAAAGAGAAAGATTGGGCAGAACGAGAAAAAATCTTCGCTGAACGCCAACCACTCTTTGCAGATTATCAACAAAAAGTAACTACATTTCCTAGCGAACTGGAAGAAGCCGTTAAGAAGGCTAGAGAAGAAGCAATTAAAGAAACAAGCCAAAAAGCTAAAATTGAGGCTGATTTATTTGAAAGAGAATGGGAATCTAATAAACAGAGCTATGAACAAAAAATTCAATCTCTGGAAGAAACAATTAAGAAACAATCTGAGCAAATAGAAGGCATTTCTGCTCAATTGCAAACTGCATTAAAACAAGCACAAGACTTAGCTATGAGGGCTTTTGGTAGTTCTAACCCTAAATAGTTGTGAGTTCGTAGCATCTTAATTATTTTTAATTCCTGAAGAGGAGGTTTGTTGTGGTGGGGAAAAAACCGACTGATAAGAATACTAAAGTAGAAATTCTTCAGGCGTATGAGGAGTTAGCAAAAGAAAAAGTAGCACTGAAATCAGAACTCGATAAAGTTGCCAAAGAAAACCAGTCTGGAACTAAAGAACAGCCTAAATTAGAACAAAAAACAGTTATGAATCAGCTTTCTAGTATCCAACAAAAAATGAACAATACAATTGAAAGCTTGGCGAAGGTTCAATTAGGTTTTGGCAGTGCTGCTAATGAATTATCGGAACAGCTAACCACAAAAGCCTCTAAACTAGAAGAAATTAGGCGAACTTTAGAAGAAGAAATCCAACAATTAATACAGCTGCATAATTTAGAAATTTCTGATGATATCTTGGATACTCTCATCCAAGCCTATGAAGATAATACTAAAGCTTATCAGGAAGAATATAGCCGACGTTCTGAAGTGTTATTCCAAGAAATACTAGAGCAAAGAAATACTTGGGTAAAAGAACAAGAGGAACAGCAAAGGGCGATAAAAGAACGCAATGAAAACTTAAATAAAACTCGGCAACGCGATGCAACAGAGTATAAGTATAATTTAGAACTCCAGCGACAACTGCAAAATGATGAATACGAACAAGGGCAGAAAGCGCTATATAAGCAACTGGAAGAATCACTACAAGAAACAGAAAAGCAGTGGGCTGAACGCGAGAAAGCAATTTCTGAGAGAGAGAAACAATTTGAAGAGTTAAAAGCCAAGGTAGAGGCTTTTCCAAAAGATAAAGAAGCAGCCATCAAAAAAGCTACAGAAGAAGGCAAAGGAATCGCCCACTACCAAGCTAAAGTAAAATCAGATTTATATTCTAAGGAAGTGGAAGGGCAAAAGCGTTTCTATGAACAAAGACTGCAATCTCTAGAACAAACTATTACTAATCAAGAGACACGGATTCAAAATCTTTCTAAACAACTTGAATCTGCTCTCAAACAAGTTCAGGATTTGGCAGTTAAAGCTATTGAAGGTACTTCAAATGTTAATTCTTATCAGGCAATCAAAGAAATAGCTTTAGAACAGGCAAAGACTCAAGCAAAAAATAAATAAGCTGATTTATTTTTGATAAAATTGCAGAAACTTAATTTAATTTAAGTCTCTGCAAGTAACTCTAATGCTTTTTATTCGGTTTTATTTGGTTTTTTGATATCTGGGGGAGGTTGTATTTTCTTCTTCTTTGTTGGGCTAGCCTGCGTTTGCTTTAATGCTTTGTTGGAATTTTGTTCTTGACTAGACATAATACTAAGTTTTGATATTTAAATTATTGGTATCTTTTATTACATCAATATATCATAGAAAATTTAAGTTTAACTAAAAAAAGTTAGTAAATAATATTACCCCTGTAGCAACCTTCACTTTTAACGGGATAAAGACAAATCTTAATAGGCATCTGGTAAAAAAGAGACTTAGCCCTGCTAAGTCTCTACAGCGGTTCGTTTCCTTATCTATATTTTTCACGACTCATTTAGGATTGCTATATTCTTGCCAAAGTACATAAGAACAGCAGGCTTAATATAATCATTTAAAGTTGGCGATACATTTGCCACAAAAAAACAATCTGGGGCTTTTGCTCCTTTTTCTGGTAGTTCAGTTGCTTCTGATTGATTAGTTATTTGTCACGTAGTGCTTCACGAGTGTAGGAGTTTGCGTGTAAACCCCAGTAGCTCCGCAAGTCGTCATAAACACTATCCGGGTCAGAGTGCATATTCTCAGCTTTAGCATAAGCCATAAACAGAGCATCTAAGGCTACCTCAACTTTCCTAGCAAGCCTAATTGCATCTTCCGAACTAATTTCTGTAGGAGCTTGACCTGCTAATTCTTTGATGGGATCGTAAATTTCTCGGAAAAAAGGATGGCGGTGATTGTATGTAATGATCGCTTTACCATTTAGATGAGCGATTTCAAAAAGTTCCTTCCCAGACCATCCTGAATCAAATATTGTAATGGGCAGATCATGTATTTTTTGTTTGACTTCTTCTGCTTTCTCTGGGTCTGTATCTGGGTTGACTCCGATATCATTTAGTAAATTGTTGACAATTTGGTTTGCTGTCTCTGGGTTAATATTCATGCCACCTTTGCCTTGAGGTGAGGTTTGCTCTGCTTGTTTGACAGCAGCATGAGCTGAATCGTGTGCATCTGAAACGTTTTGCTCTTGTGTTTCAGTATTAACCCAAAGTGCCTGTATATCTTTGAATGCTTTATTAATTGGTCGTTCCAAGAACTTACGCAATTCCTCACGGAGTTTCGATACTGGTTCAGCACCCCGCTTGACGTGTCGAACCTGTAAATACTCGTCTAAGGCAGCAGGGAAGCTAACTTCTACCCCAATAAAACGATATGGGTCATTATTATCAATCCTTCGTGGGAATAGTCGAGGGATGATGTCGTAATAAATTTCTCGACCATTTCGGAGTAGACTAACTCGCCCTTGATTATCGGGGATATTTAAGCCTTCAAACCTTTCATCTCTATGTTCTCTACCTCCAGGCCCCCGTTTTTTACGAAATTCCTTTGGATAGAGCGTGACAGTAACCTTTACCTCATGACCATCAATAGAAATTTCTTCAGGCTTTGTCTCCTGTATAATTTCTGCTCTAAGATCACGACCAAAGTTCTGTGTTACTCGCGGGTTCTCCAGTAGAAATAATGGGTCGTGAAGAGTAATACGAGATTGATTGATTTCAATATAAAGCCCTTGGTCAATAAACTTGCGATATGCACGAGCAAGAAATTTAATAAAGCCTATGCGGCGTTCATCAAGAGATGAACCATACTTACCACCTTCAGTCAGACGGTCAACTTTAGACCAAATAACCAATGTGCCGGACTCAAAGGCAGTACCTTTCTTTGGGTGTTGCATTAAGTCACTGTACTCAGGGGGATAAGCATCAAGAATGTCAGCCTGAATATAAACCTGCTGACCTGATGCAACCAGATCCAAATCAAGGTATGCATGGGATATTTGATTGCTACCCAAAGGTTGGGTATAAATGTCTATTCGTCTTGCCTGACTAATCGCAGCAAGCTTCATTCCTACACCAAATCGACCTAAACCATCACGCTGATTGTAGCGGGTCGAAAAACCAAGCGTTAATACATGAGGTAATGTATCATACGGTATTCCAATACCATCATCAGCAAACGCGATCGCTTTAATAGCTTTGGAAAACTTGGTTTTACTTTTGGCAGTCGTCGTAACTTCATTAGCTACAGTACCCTCTACAGTATGAATTCGGATAAATTGTGCTTTAGCTTCAATTGAGTTGTCAATGACTTCACCTCCTGCCGTTGCTAGGTCAAAGCCAGAATCACGCATACTTTCTAGGGCTTTATCGACCTGAATTAATTCTGCTGTGTTATTTTGAGGCGAAGTTACAGCTTGATTCATAATTTTCTTTTTCCTCTGATATTCAGATGACTAATTTTGTTAATTTCTGGCGAATTTTTAGTGATACCCTTCTATAATTTGGAAGGTTTGTAAAGTAGCTGATTCTGCCTGTTACTGCTGAAGAAGCTCAAACATTCGTATCCTCTTTCCAAAGAGCTTTGGCTCGTCTGCGAGCTTGACTGATCCGAACACGAGCTTGTTTAACAGTAAGACCAAGATGTATAGCTATGTCTTCTGCTTCATAACCCTGCATGAGGAGAGATAAGATAGTCCGGTAATTGCTGTTAGGAGGAGCGTTGTTTAACCAGTCTATTATGCCTAGAATGAACTCTACAGAATTTGCTGATGAGTCAGCTAGATTCTCAACAGATTGTTGGAGTTGAGTATCTTCTTCAGTATTTCTTACTTCAGCAATTGGGCAAATTTGGCTGCGGCGATGCATCACTTTTCTAGCATCGCTCAACGCATTTTTAATTAGATGATATGGCTTCCTTCTGGAGTGAGGATGACGAAGCAAAGTATCGATAGCTCTATCTACTCGCTCAGTCCAATAAGGACTGGAGTAGAAATAACGAGCATTCCGTTTCTGAAGAACTTCAACGGCATTAGCTGTGTTCTCGATCATAATTACAAACTCCTTGCTATGACCTTCTTTGGTCATGGCGTATTTGAATTGATCTTGGTTTATGTATTTGGTCATTCCTTGGTGTAGTCGCCATCAGGTCGATCACACCGAATGTGTCTTATTTTAGACGAGCGTGCGCTAGCCTATCCGTTAAATTAAGGGGTGTAAATCGGTAAAAAATTTCATATTCGGGAAAGTTTTCTTTTCAACCCTAGTCAACTTGCACCATCAAGGCTTGGTCTGCATAATCTTTGACTTACTTGTACAGGCTCTATATTAAATATTTATAGTAAACCGTATATAATCAATATTTTAAGTGTGATTATATACGTAATACTGCAAAAGACACGTAATAGAGATGTCTTATACCTAAACTACACAAAAGCTAGTGCTTACTAGATTAAAAAAAAATAACGTAAATAAGATTTGAAGCTTTCAAAAACTGGTGTTTAAATTTAGGCTCAATCAAGCTATGGGTGTGATCGCTTTCTCCTCATAACTGCTAACTCAAAGTTCTTTTCTTGCCCAATTGTCCAAGCTTAGTCCTTCAACTCTCAGCAAATCAGAATCATTGGAAACGAGAATTAAACCGCGTGCGATCGCTGTAGCCGCTATCAATATATCTTGCTCTTGGATAGTAAACCCTCTGCGTTGTAAGTCCACATATATTTCACATGCTAGTTCAATAATCTCTAAATCATCTATTAATATAATTTTATATACTTGACAAAATTTATTAAACTCAACTAACTGTCTAGTTGCATTGATAGCTAAAAGACCTCGTTTTACTTCATAGTAAGTTATGCAACTAATAAACACATCTTGTTTCAGACGCAGGACTTCCCGAAACTTCTGATCTACAATTACATTTCTCTTTAAAATGTAACTAACAATATTTGTATCTAATAAATAAGTCACTTTGTCTATTTTCGCTTTACTGCTTCATCGTACATTTTGATTTGCTCCGGTGTTAAATCGTTTAACGTACCTGAAACTGCCTCTAAAATTAAAATACTATCTATTCTATCTATCAAATCATCATCTTTAATTTCCCTCATTTCTTCTTGTGAGAATTGCCCAAATAGTTCAACTAACATTTGGCTCATTTCCAGTTGATTTAACTTTACCTCATATAAACTATTACCTTTAAATAAATTTTCCACAATTGGCGATATCCGATTGATAAGTTCTTGATGATAGCTAGAAACTTCTTGCATAACTTCCCCCCAATATTTAACTAATTACCTCAATTATAAACCAATACAGTTCAGAGGATGTTTGAAAAGTCCTCAAGCGTGTGTTTCACTACCCTGACTACCAAGAAACTGCTACGAGAGAATCAGAGTTTTGGGATTTGAGATCGCGCCCCTGAGTCATACTTGAGGCTCAAGCCAACCCTTTTCAAACAACCTCTTAGTTGAAGTTAAAACTCTTTGCCAAAATCAATTTTTTTGACGAACCGCAAAAGACGCAAAGAGAAGAAAAAAATGCTTAACTGAACCGTATTGAATTATAAACAATCTCACTCAGCGCCCCTTTGCATAAAAAAAGGTGGACTGAAAGGCCCACCCAATAGTATTTTGAGAATATTGTGTTGCTATTAACCCAACAATTGTTTAGCCTTAGCGAACACATTATCAACGCTAAAGCCAAACTTCTCTAAACAAACATTGCCTGGAGCCGAAGCACCAAAGCGATCGATACTAACGCAATCGCCTTCAGTACCCACGTATTTGTGCCAACCGAAACTGCTACCAGCTTCTACAGACAAACGCTTGGTGACAGCTTTCGGCAGAACGGACTCTTTATAAGCCGCATCCTGTGCTTCAAACAGTTCCCATGAAGGTAGCGAGACAACACGGACTTTCTTGCCTTCAGCCGTGAGTTTTTCGGCTGCGCCGACGGCGAGGCTCAGTTCTGAACCAGTTCCAATCAAAATAATATCAGGTGTACCTTCGCTATCCACCACGGTGTATCCACCCTTCGCCACGCCCTCAACCGATGTACCTGCCAAGTTGGGGACGTTTTGACGGGTAAACGCCAACAGAGACGGAGCGTTTTGCTTGGCTTTTTTGATCGCTATTTTATAAGCACCAGAGGTTTCGTTACCGTCTGCGGGACGAAACACGGTTAAATTAGGAATAGCTCGCAAGGAAGCCAGAGTTTCAATGGGTTGGTGCGTGGGACCATCTTCACCTTGTCCAATGGAATCGTGAGTCATCACCCAAATCACACCAGCTTGGGAAAGGGCGGATAAGCGGATGGCAGCACGCATATAGTCTGTGAAGATTAAGAAGGTAGCACCGTAGGGAATTAATCCTGAACTGTGCAATGCTATACCATTACAGATTGCGCCCATACCATGTTCCCGCACACCAAAGTGGATGTTGGGATTTTCGTAGTGCCCTTTTTGGAAGTCCCCCTTGCCCTTGACTTCGGTAAGGTTGGAGTGGGTTAAGTCAGCCGAACCACCAATCAATTCAGGTAAAACTGCCGCCAATTTGTTGAGGCAAGTTTCTGAGTGTTTGCGGGTGGGCAGTCCTTTGTCTTCGGGGGTGTAGGTGGGTAGTACCTTATCCCAGCCGTCGGGCAGTTTGCCGCTAATGTAGCGTTCAAATTCAGTCGCTTCTTGGGCATACTTAGCTTTGTAGTCAGCAAAGGTCTTGTTCCATTCGTCTTCGTAGCCTGCACCGCGTTCTACTGCTTTGCGCGTGTGGTTGAGGGCGTTTTCTGGAACTACGAAAGGTTCGTATTCCCAACCCAAATTCTTGCGAGTCAATTCTATTTCGTCTCCACCAAGGGCAGCGCCGTGAACACCAGCAGTGTTTGCTTTATTGGGGGAACCGTAACCAATAATGGTTGTTACTTTAATGAAAGAAGGCTTATCGGTAACAGCTTTGGCCGCTTCAATTGCTTTGGCGATCGCTTCTAAATCCGTGTTACCATCTTCGACGTGTTGGACGTGCCAGCCGTAAGCTTCAAACCGCTTGGAAACATCTTCCGTGAATGCCACATCTGTGGAACCGTCGATCGAAATGTGGTTGTCGTCGTACAGAGCGATGAGTTTGCCTAATCCCAAGTGTCCTGCAAAAGAACAAGCTTCACCAGAAATTCCTTCCATGTTGCAACCGTCACCCACAATCACGTAGGTGTAATGGTCAACAATCTTGGTATCGGGTTTGTTAAATTTAGCGGCCAGGTGCGCTTCGGCGATCGCTAAACCGACTCCATTGGCAATTCCTTGACCCAAGGGGCCAGTGGTGACTTCCACGCCTGGGGTCATGAAGTTTTCGGGGTGTCCAGGGGTTTTAGACTCCCATTGACGGAATTGCTTGATATCTTCAATGCTTACACTGTCATAGCCTGTCAAGTAAAGCAGGGCGTACTGCAACATCGAGCCATGACCGGCAGATAAGACAAAGCGATCGCGATTAAACCATTTGGGATTCTTGGGATTAAACTTCAAAAAGCGATCCCAGAGGACAAAAGCCATCGGAGCCGCGCCCATTGGTAGTCCTGGGTGTCCCGATTTTGCTTTTTCTACGGCATCAATAGCCAAGAAGCGGATCGAGTTAATAGCCAGTTCTTCGACGGACAATTCTTTGGCGGATTGGGTTGCAACAGTCATAATCTCTTGTTTTTAACGACGGGTTAGCACTCTTCGTAGCTTCTCTTGCTGGGGTTATTTTAGATTCCCCACAGTATCCTCATCATCCCACTCCCGCTTGTCGATGGACAAGCGGGATCTCCTGAGTTTCTGGTGATAAATCAAGCTGATAATTGGGTCATGCTGAACGCTTACTTTATATCAGAATGATATTTTTGATACTTTGGGCATGGAACAAGGGGCATGGGGCAAAGGAGCAGAGTCGGATCAAATTACTGAATTCTGAATTCTGACTCCTGACTTCTTTTAAACGTATTTCTTAAAGGCCAGTGTGACATTATGACCGCCAAACCCAAAGGAATTGGATATTGCCACCTCGACTTTTTGAGCGCGGCTAGAGTTAGGCACGTAATCTAAGTCACACTCAGGATCGGGATTTTCCAGATTAATTGTCGGTGGAATTTGGTCATTAGCGATCGCTAGTACTGTTGCGACTGCTTCAATACCTCCAGAACCGCCCAATAAATGACCTGTCATCGATTTGGTGGAGCTAATTGCCACCTTATGGGCATATTCTCCCAAGGCTTTTTTGATTGCTGAGGTTTCAGTTGAATCATTAGCTGGGGTACTAGTGCCGTGGGCGTTAATATAGCTAATTTGTTCGGGAGTTATACTGGCATCTTTGAGAGCCAGTTCGATCGCTCTAGCGGCTCCGAGTCCACCAGGTACGGGGGAGGTGATATGGTAAGCATCACAGGTCATGCCATAACCGATCATTTCCGCATAAATGTGAGCGCCGCGACTGATGGCGTGTTGCAGTTCTTCTAGAATTAAAATTCCTGAACCTTCACCCAAAACAAATCCGTTGCGATCGCGGTCAAAAGGACGGCAAGCATGAGCTGGGTCATCATTGCTAAAAGAGAGTGCCTTGCAGGCGGCGAACCCAGCTATCGACAATGGTGTGACAGCTGATTCCGTTCCCCCGCAAATCATCGCCTGGGCATATCCCCCTTGAATTAAGCGAAAAGCATCTCCAATGGCATTGGAACCAGCGGCACAGGCAGTTACAGGACAGGAGTTTGGCCCTTTAGCACCCGTGTGAATTGCCGTTAATCCTGCGGCCATATTGGCGATCATCATCGGAATCATGAATGGACTACAGCGATCGGGGCCACGGTTGAGGTAGATAGTTTGCTGGTCTTCTAATACCTTAATGCCACCAACGCCAGAACCGATCATCACACCTACCTGTTCTGCATTCAGTTCATTAATAACTAACTCCGCGTTAGCTAGAGCCTGTTTTGCTGCCGCAACCCCAAATTGGGAAAATCGATCCATGCGCTTGGCCTCTTTACGCTCCAAGTAATCATGCGGATCGAAGTTTTTCACCTCACCAGCAATCCGGCAATCATGGCGAGACGCATCAAATAATGTGATGTAGTCAATGCCATTGCGTCCACTCAATAATCCATTCCAATATTCTGTTGCTGTGTTACCTATAGGTGTAATCGCGCCAACACCAGTTACAACAACGCGTTTACGTGTATGATCTGTCATGATTCAGTTAAAAATGGCGAAAAAGCTAGCAGGCAAAAAATTTGAGGTTAGCGACTAGGTACTGGTGAGCCAGCGCGATCTTAAAGGTTTCCTTTACGAGCGACTGGCATCGGATTTGCTGACTTCAAGTGATTGTCGTTAACGTCAGGATTGGTGACATTAGCAGCGTCAGGCGAAGAGTGGCTAGATATTAGAGAAAAATCTCTCCAATCCCAATCCTCAATTCCAATCCTCAGTTAAGCTGAGGCGGTAACTTTGTTATCGATGTAATCTACTGCATCTTGAACCGATGTAATCTGCTCGGCAGCTTCATCAGGAATTTCGATATCAAATTCTTCTTCCAAGGCCATTACCAATTCAACGGTATCTAAGGAATCTGCTCCCAGGTCTTCCATAAACTTGGCTTGTGGTGTGACTTTATCTGGGGGATCAACACTCAGTTGTTCGATGACGATTTTCTTGACCTTTTCAAAAAGTTCCGCTTGGCTCATAAATAAAAGTCCTTAACCACTTGCTACGATCTGCTCTTTAGAGGAGACATTGTTTTGAGCATATACATCTTATCGTCAAGCGCGATCGCCCGCATACTTCCAAGGGTTTTTCTGTTAGAAAATCTCTCCCATTCCTAAAATAAATCGGGTAAGTTTTCTCTTAACACTTGAGCAGTGGAGCGTGCTACGCCATCGCCGATCTCGTGTAAATGCTTTGGTTTTTCAATTATTGCTAAAATTTTTTACAATGTCTCTATCGGTATTTAGAGCCTTGCTAGCAATTAAGAATATGTAGATGCTGCGACCCTTTAACCTAGACGCTTAAAAGGTAGCTAAACCTCAAACATCAGAATGATGCTAACAAGGAATGATAAAACAGTTATTGTTTAGAGCGATCGCTCTAACCCAAACATACTTCTATGCTACCTCAGACACTCAAATACGCTTACTTTCCCGGTTGTGTTGCCCAAGGGGCCTGTCGGGAACTTTACCAGTCAACTCAAGCGCTTACCCAAGCACTGGGCATTGAACTAGTTGAACTTAAAAAAGCTGCTTGCTGTGGCTCAGGCACATTTAAAGAAGATTCGCAACTGCTAGAAGATACAGTCAACGCCAGAAATATTGCCCTAGCAGAAGAATTAAATCTGCCCTTACTTACCCATTGCAGCACTTGTCAAGGTGTTATCGGTCATGTGAACGAACACCTGAAAGAATGTAAGACTTCTAACCCTGTTTACGTTGAACAGGTTAATGGCTTGCTAAATAAAGAAGGCTGTTCGCCTTATCGCGGCAGTACTGACGTTAAACATCTTCTTTACGCCTTAGTAACAGATTACGGTTTAGAGGAAATTACCAAACGTGTCACCCGGAAGTTAACTGGATTAAAATGTGCGGCTTTTTATGGCTGTTATCTCCTCCGCGCCCAAAAATCTATGCCTGATGACGACCCTTTCCAACCGGAAGCGATGGAAAATATGTTTCGGGCAGTGGGTGCAACACCAATTTATTATCGAGGGCGGACACAATGTTGTGGTTGGCCCCTTGCTAGTTATGCTACTACCCAATCTTTCAAGATGGCGGGGATGCATATTCAGGACGCTTTGACATCTGGTGCTGACTGTATAGTTACGCCTTGTCCACTGTGCCACTTAAATTTAGATTCGCGTCAGCCAGAAGTAGAAAAGGTGATTGAACAGAAGCTAGGTTTACCAGTGTTGCATTTACCCCAGTTGATTGCTTTGGCACTTGGGGTTAGTCCAAAAGAATTGGGTTTAGAACGCCACGTTGTTTCCACAAAGCCAGTGTTGGAAAAATTAGGATTTTAGTTTTAGGACTAGCCCTTCAATGTAATTGGTATAATCTCTTTTTCTCTCTGCGCCCTCCGCGTCTCTGCGGTTTAAAAGTCTTTTATTTAACCACAGAGGCACAGAGAACACATTAAGAGGTTAAAGAGAGTTTATTGAGCAAAATTTTACCCACCTTGAAAGGCTTAGTCCTAAGTTTATGGAGTACAAGGGGCTTAAGTCCCTTGTCCGGTTCATTGATTGGACTTTGGACAGTAATAATAGCTATTGGCAGCAGTCTACTATCGGTTCTGAAGCAATGTTATTCAAACCAACAGCTTGTAACATGGCAGCCCAATCAGTATGTTTTGGGTTTAGGCGGCGAAGTTCGGCTGAAGCAGTTAGGGAATCGTACCAAATACCATTAGTGGCATAAAGGGCAACGCGCTGTTTTGGTGTTGCTGTCTCTAACTGACTTTTCAGAACGGGGTTTTGTTCGACCCTTATAACCCAACCATTAACAAAAATAGGTGATTGTTGTAGATTACAGTAAGTATTAAAATACCAACGATAACGCTTGCCAATTTCTAATGGGGAAGTTGTCGATGGCAGAGAGAAACTAACAACCCCTGGCGTTTTAGATAGTGAAACAGGGCTTTGATATATAGTTTCTCCCGCTTCATTCTGTAGCACGAACTCTGCGGAAACTGTGGCAACATCATCAGGAACGTAAAACCAGAAAGTTGGATGAGAGGTAGTCGTTAATCCAAAGACTAATTCTGCATTGGGAAACTGATAAACCGGAACTAACGCTGTCAGTCGCTTTTTTTGGGATGTATCAAGTTGCTTGTCCATACTTTCGCAGCCGCGCTTTCCTCCGCCAACGCGATTACCGGGGGCATTAATGTCGTCTGGTGGAGGAGGTGCGTTAAAAATCAGCGATGGAAGAATTTCAGATTTTACGGGCTGTGCTTGGATTAGTGTGAAGTATGGCGATACCAAACTGATTGCAAAGGCAATTTTAAGCTGTCGAAGACCTAATTTCATTTCTCAAAGTTTTTATCTATTTTTATTAACAGGTATCCAATTTTATAGATATAAAATATTATTTTTTACGTTATCTGGAAAAGCCCACAAAAACCTAACCTCTTACCTCCTTTTCAATGGGTAAGGAGAAAATGAAAAGTGAGCTACACCCGTAGGGGCACGGCACTGCCGTGCCCCTACACTCGTGATGTAATGTTGTACTGCATCTGAATGGGAACCGCTATATATAGCAATTTTCGATTGAATGAGATACAAGAACCCCATCCCGCAAGCAAGAGATCCTTTGACTTACCCCAAATGGCATTTGACTTTCTCATTTGAGTAATTATAACTGCGATCGCTATGTAGCATTGGAAGTCCCCAAAACCGTTATTTTTCTCGGAGTAGTAGATTGATACTGCTATTACTGCTTTGAGAAACGCTGTAAATTAACACACTACTACCTGTAACAACCAGAGCCAGCGCCGCCGGAATTAGCGGTATCCAAATACCTTTCAGCAGTATAAAAAAGCTAATTGTGGATATAGCCCCAACTACAGCAACTCCGGCTATTCCTAAAAGCAAGGAATTACGAATGCGCCATGCTAATATTCCTCCAAAAACAGACCAGAAAAAGACCCACACAGCCTCACCCCAAACTGGCCAAACCCACAACAGGGTTCGCCTATCTAAAACTGCACTGAGAATTTGACTCACCATTTGAGCATGAACCATAACTCCTGGCATTTCCTGTTTACGATCGCTCGTGTAAGGGGTGAAAAAATAATCTCCGGCGCTTTGGTTAGTGATACCAATAAGTACGATCCGATTCTTTACGAGATTGGGATCGATCGCACCTCTGAGTAAATCTTTTAAGGTGATTTGCTCAACAGCCTTTAAGGGATCAAAGGAACGGTAGTTTAGCAATACTTGATAGCCCCAGTCATCCAGTTGTTGATAGCCACCTATATGCGATCGCAATCGCTTAAACACAACTTGGCCAATCTGCAAATCTTTTTTTCTGGTGTACTTGACAGAAATGCCCTCAGCCTCTAGATAACGAAATGCCAATTGAGCGCTGAAGGCGTAGGGCGTAGTACAAGGGGATGAGTCGCCTGGTTTGATCGCGATTAGATGGCGTCGGAGAATACCATCGCTGTCTTTGACAAAATCGCTAAAGCCTTGACGCGCTATCGGAATTTCTGGAGGGGGCGAAACGCCGGGTTCATTAATTTGGGGTTCGCTGACTTTGCAAATAGCAATGAAGCGATCGCTTTGCCGCATCCAATTAGCTAAAGGTGCTTCCTTAGAATCTACAGGGAAATCGCGATAAATATCTAAGCCAATCGCTCGCGGTTGATACTGCTCTAGTTTCTGCACCAAGAGAGCAAGGGCCCGATCTGAGAGCGACCCTTTTCGCTGCTGCTGTTCTGGAAGCTGAAAATCATCTTCAGCGATCGCCACTACCAAAAGGCGGCGATCTGGTTGTTCGCTAGGGCGCAGCCGCAGCAGTTGGTCAAAAGCTTTTAGTTCGGCAGCTTGTAGTAATCCCAGATGCCGCACCCCCATGACCAAAGCTGTTACAACCATACTTAAAACCAGCACAGTTTTAAGACGGCGCTTGCTGGGCAATGTTTGAGGCGATCGCTCTAGCGATTTTGAGCTTGATAAAGTTTTATCAACCCAATTTTGATTAAAAACAGCAGCATAAATCCGGTTATAAACTTTTAATAAACCCTGTTGCTTGACTACCAATCCTGATAACCGCAATTCCAATTGCTCAGAACTGCTACGTGCTGTGATTTGACCTGTTTGCAAAATTTGCTGATAAAGCTCCAGCAATTGCTGAGTGCGCTGATAAAAAATGCGATCGCGAATCGTCCTCAAATGCTCCGGTTCATCTTGAGATTCCCAGTTGTCAATTATTTGAGAACGTACCAGTTTCTCAACATACTCGGCTTCACCATCTGGTGGAATGGGAGAAGATGTAATAACTAACTGGCAAAGTTTCTGAGTCAGAAAAGGTTGACCACCACTCCAAGCTAATATCTCTTGCAACACTATCTGAGGATTACCGATACTTACTAATCCCTCAGTTAATGGTTGAGCTTCATGCCATTGGAAACCGTTTAGTTCAATTGCTCGACCAATGTTAAAAGGTGTCCGGTGTTTATCTTGAATCAAATCGTAGGGAGTTGTTACCCCTAAGAGTGCAAACGTAAGACGCTGATAAGCTGGATTATCAGCTCGTTTGTTATAGCAAGCCCGAATCAGAGCTAAAAAATCATCCTTGAAGTTTAATTGGAGAATGCTATCAATTTCGTCTACAAAAATCACAATTTTTTGAGACACTTCTAGTAGCAGCACTGACTCGATAAACTCACTTAGGCATTGTACTGGTGATAGTGCAGAGCGATCGCTCCACCAACTCAATACTTTAAATTTGGGAATGAAACTACGCACCAGCCTCCGCAGTATGCCCAAATACCACTCAGATGGAGTAATGTCTTGGCTACTAATTGCCGTAATATCGATAACACCACAGGCAATACCCTCTGCTTGCAGTTTACGCATTGTTTGCACTCGCAGGCTAGACTTGCCCATCTGCCGCGAGTTGAAGACATAACAAAATTCTCCAGCTTTTAGTGCATCATAAAAATCTTTGTCGGCTTGTCGTTGCACATAGCTTGGAGCATCAATTTGTAGACTTCCTCCGACTTGATATTTATAAGCCGAGTTTTCTGCTTTGCTCGTCCGATGCATCCTAATACTATTTTAAATTTTGGATTTTAGATTGGAAATTGCTTTCTGTATACGGGTTTCCTAAATTCTTCTGTTGCAATCATTTTTTCAATTGGTATAAGTAGCCCTTTTAAGGTATTCTATGAAATCTTAGTACAGTACTGCTTTGCATAAGTTCGTAGCTTTTTTAAACGCAAAGGGGAGGCAGCGCGTTGCGGGGGTTTCCACGACAGTCCGCTCAAGTAGGGAAACCCGCCCACACAGAATGTCTCCCCGTTGTAGCGACTGCTGTCGCGCAAAGTAAGGCAGAGTATTTTCAGGCGTCAATCGTTACAAATTAGGACAAAATACAGGTTTTGCTAAGTATAGCCGTAGTCACACAGGTTAGGACATAATGACAAGCATGAAAGCTAGGAATAGTAATACTTTTACCTCCTGCCTCCTGCCTCCTGCCTTCTGCCTTCTGCTATAAGTTGGTGCAATAAAACCAAACTGTGTAAAGAAAAGTAAATAAGGCTCAAACTCTTTCTCTCCCTGCTCCCTGCCCCCTGCCTTATCCCAACAATAATTATTTACGCCGATCTACTTATGGCGTGACTCGTAAATTAAGTTTCTGGCTTACAATTTAAGTTTTTGACTCGTAAATGAAATTTCTGAATCGCAAATTAAGTTTCTGAATCGTAAATGAAATTTCTGAATTGCAAATTAAGTTTCTGAATCGTATTTCAGCTTTACAACTCATAAACCTGTTTTTATCAACTTATTTCAGCAAACATACTCATATTTATCCAGTTTGTGAATTCTCATGCTTTTAAAGTTCTGTAGCTTCACTCAGGCTGCTACATTTGCTGTTGCGTATTGTAATAATATCTCAATAACTTCGTTGAAAATCCAAATAGGAAAACTTTATGACGCAACGCAAACGCAATTCCTCCGCACTCACCAAAGCTGAACGACGGATTGAAAGAATGCAGACGATTAATCCTGAGTTAGACTTTGGCAATGGGTTATCAATAACTAGTTATAACACTAGAATTCTGGAGATACGAGAGAAGCTAGCCGCTTACAATCAAGCACGAGCGATAGTGGATAAAACACAGAATGCATTACTAGAAGCAGAACGTGAGTTAAATAGTTATTCCGAGCAAATGCTACTGAGTGTTGCATCTCGCTATGGCAAAAATAGTGATGAGTATGGGATGGCTGGTGGAACGCGCAAATCTGACAGAAAGAAAGCACGTCCGGCGGTAAACCAAACACCCATATTTGCGAAGTAATTATCTGAACAAATATTTCCAGAAAAGTTCAGTCGTTCTTGGTAGAAACTAGAAAAAATTACACAAGGCGATTTTGAAAATATTGGCGGTACAAATTGCAGCGTGGCATCACCTTATTTTCATGACAATATACGATTAAACCCATACTGTGTAATTTAAAGGCTGAATCCGAGTCTAGTTCTATCGGTACTAAACTTTTTACAACCTGGCTAAAAGCTGCTGCTAAATTTGGATGAGGTTCGAGATTACACAAATGTCCTCGTAAATGGTCACTATAAATTCCCGCTTCAGTTGCGGCTGTTTGCAACAACTGCTCAAGTGTGATGTCTTGATGTTGAACGTGATAAAGAGCTAGCCGGACTAAATAGGGATGTCCTCCGATCGTGTTCATCAGTTTTTCGACCTGAGCATCAGTCCAATTTAGCCCTTGATGACGCTTAACTAAAATTTGAACTTGTTCGGGAGTAAACTCTTGTAATTCAATGCTCAACCCGACATTAAAGGGAGATTGATTGATATTTAGGGGAATATAAACTTCTTTGGAATGTACCAAAACTAAGCGGAGTTTTTGCCAGAGTTCGCTACTGCGATCGCCATACTTTGCATACTCATACCAAGCTCGTAACAAGTTAAAAAAATCTTCAGCAATGTCACGATATGGAAAAATGCAATCAACGCCATCCAAGCTAATTACTAATGGGCTGTCGATTTCTTCTAACAAACACTCTTCAAAGTAAGCGGTGGTTTTATCCTTACTGCCATAAATGCTCCAATAATCATCTAACTGATGAAGCTGCTTCAGTTTCCTCCCAACACTTTCACAAAACCAGCGCAAAAATGTATCCAAGCTGGTGAAAACTGCTTTATCTGCTAAATGAAAGCTTAAAGCCACTGTTTGACAGCCATGATTTCTAGCTTCATCAAGAATCCTTGCCATTAGCGAGGTTTTGCCCATCTGTCTAGATGCTTTGATCCGAATTAAAGCACCTGGCTGTAAAATCTCTTGAAAACAGCGATCTTCAATTGGAGGGCGTTCAACATAAAAGCCAGAAGTAAGAGGGACTTGACCTACCGGGAATTCTGCTTCTGCATTCAGTTGGGGTCGTTCATTAGTTAGTAATACTTCTTCATTTACTTCAAAACCTGAGTTGAGAGATATGATTTTCTCCCTTTTTAGTTGTGAATCAGATGACATCAGCTTTTGGGGCTGTAAAATAGCCTGCAATTGCTTTGATGACGCGGCAGTGCCGGAAAGCCGCTGCCGCTCTAATGCTGCCTGAAAATTCTTTTTACTAACCTTTTCACCAAATGCTGCTGACAACATCTGCCAAAGCTTTGGGCCAACATCATGCTGTAGGTATTCGGTAGTGTAGCCATGAATTTGGGCAATTTCGTCATATTTCTTTCCTTGCCAAGAGCTACGAAGTATTGTTACTTCAATATCTTTCAGATGTCTTTTTGTCTGGGCAAAAACTGCTGCATCTAAAATTTTGAATGCTGTTTCAAAGTCCATTGCTCAGAGATGAATAACAATTATTGATCTATTCAGCTACAGCCCGAATTATCAACTTTCCAGATTTTTCACCAAATTATATTCAAATGGCTGTAATTCATCGCTTGCCTGGATCGGCAAAGATTACTCACCTTAAATTTTCTTACCTAAGCTTAAATTGACCTCTTTTGCCGTTTAATTTTTGGGAATCAAACTCCTTAAATTATCCATATTTACGTTTCTGAGTTGAAAAGGCAATCTGGTAATAACAGCAACCGCAGTTATTGGGTTTTGGACAAATTTAGCTTTGTTGTTGAAGTGTCCAAACTCTAAACCAGGGAAATAATACACAAACTCATAAACAAATCAAAGGAGACTCAAAATTATGGCAATTATTAGTGGAACCATAACCCCTGCTGATGACAAAATTATAGCTAATGGGGACAACGATAAAATCGATGCTCTAGCGGGGAACGATACGGTTAATGGTGGTGCGGGTAACGACACTCTAATAGGCAACTTTGGTAATGATTCTTTATTTGGGGGACTTGGTAACGACTTCCTCGATGGTGGATTCAACAGAGATACCCTTGATGGTGGTGCGGGTAACGACACTCTCAACGGCGGCGATGACAATGACACTCTTATAGGTGGAACTGGAAACAATCGCGTTAATGGCGGTGCGGGTAAGGATATTCTCATCGCTCAAAACGGGAACTTTCCGGCTTTAGGTGATGTTGGCGATACCCTGATTGGCGGTGCAGATGAGGACGAGCTGCGTGTTGAGGGAGCCTCAAATTATTTCTTGAACAATAATCAGCTGTTTGTCGGTAATTTGACCCATCAATTTTCTGAGGTTGAGAATGTCAGGCTCACTGGTACTTCAGGTAATGACACGATTAATGCGTCTCAAGCTCTGTTGTCAGGGCGAACCTTTCTTTTTGGTGGTGCAGGTAATGACACCATCATAGGTAGCCGTGGTCTTGACCAGATCAACGGTGGTGATGGTAATGACAGCATTGTAGG
Organism: Nostoc sp.; assembly: GCF_036917415.1. Taxonomy (GTDB): domain Bacteria; phylum Cyanobacteriota; class Cyanobacteriia; order Cyanobacteriales; family Nostocaceae; genus Nostoc. The sequence continues at coordinate 30,342 of NZ_JBALDJ010000048.1, forward strand.
AGGAACGGGATTTAACTTTCTCCGTGGCAATAATGGCAATGACACCCTTATCGGTGGAAATGACGACAATAATTTTAATGGTGGGGAAGGGTCTGACATCCTCCAAGGTGGAGCCGGGAGGGATAGTTTTTCTGATAGTGCCTTTGATGGAGCGGGTGACGATCAATACATCGGGGCAGGAGGTGAAGATTTCCTATTCATACAGGGCGACAATAACTTTGAGCTATTCTCATTTGCCAATGACCCAAACAAAAGCCAACTCAAAGGTGGCAAGTTTGGCCCTGGGGCCAATCTCGATGATTCAGCCACAGGTACTGATACCCTCCAAGGTATTGAAGATGTCACTATCCAAGGAGGAGATGGCAGCAATCGCATAGATGCCAGTCGCGCCAACCAAAATGTCAACGTAGTTCTTGATGGTCGCGATGGCGGTGATATCTTGCTAGGTGGTAGCGGTAACGATGTGCTATCGGGTGGACTTGGCAACGATCGCCTTGACGCAGGTGCAGGTAACGATCGCCTAAATGGTGACTCTGGCAATGATATTCTTTTTGGAGGTAAGGGGAATGATACCCTCTCTGGTGGTGGTAACTTTAATAGCGGAGAGATAGATGTTTTAACAGGAGGAGTTCTATTTCAAGGGGTTCAATCTGTTGATACGTTCAGCCTAAATGACTCCTATCGGCAAGCTGGTCATGCTATTATCACAGATTTTTCTCTACTAGATGGAGATAAGATCAATCTTCGCGGTTCTGCTAGCGATTACACATTCGTACAGCAAAATTTCAATACTAATAATAGTATTAGTAGTGGTATTTTTTCAAATGACTCATCTATCTTAGATACGGTCATCTTCTTCGGAGCGCCCGCTTTCGGTGACGTGATTGCTGTCGCTGAAGATGTCAGTTTGAGTGCGCTCACTCCTGGAATTACATTTACTACCTAACGTTTTTAGTAATTAGCGATCGCTAATTTTCCCGGTTAGGAATGTATTTGCCACACCCAAATCAAATTCATCTAAACCTTCACCAGACTCCCACCACCAATCTGAGTAGTGGTGGGAGAAATAGAGGTTTAGATGAAGTTAATCATTGCTATTTTTGAATTTACGTTGCAATTGTTTTAATGATTGATACATATCTGGCAGGCGACCATAAACAGCAGATACCTTGAGATATAGTTTGTAAGGTAGGGCTGGAGTTCCGCAGACAACTTCTCCTGGTGCAACATCGTTGTGAATTCCAGTTTGAGCAGATGTCATCGACCCATCTCCCATCTTTACTTGATTGACTATTCCTGTTTGTCCAGCTAAAATCACGCGATTTCCCAGTTGAACACCTCCCGCCAAACCAACCTGACCTGCGATCGCACAGCCAGAACCGATTTTGCAACCGTGACCTATTTGCACTAAGCTGTCAATTACTGTATTGCGACCTACCCGTGTTTCTCCGACGGCTGGGCGGTCAATGCCACTGTTGCAACCAACTTCCACGCCATCTTCTAAAACTGTATAGCCTGATTGTTCCATTTTGAACCAACCAGTCCGGGTAGGAACAAAACCAAAGCCTTCTGCACCAATGACAGCACCACTGTGAATGACGCAATCTGCACCGATGTGGGTACGTTCATGGATGGTACAGTTGGCGTGTAAGGTGGTGCGATCGCCAATTTTGGCATCTGGATAAATCACCACATTGGGATGAATGATTGCACCATCGCCAATTTCTACCCCTTGTTGAATCACAGCATGGGGGCCAATATAAACATCACTACCAACTTTTGCGGTGGAGTGAATCACAGCGGTGGGATGAATTTCTGGGACGGGGCGATATGGTTGGTAAAAAAGTGCGATCGCTTTGGCAAACAATAATCGCGGATCTGAGGTTGCTATCCAGACAATACCTCTTTCTTGTGCAAGTGCCTGCAATTTTTCGTCCTGCGGCAAAATTAAAGCACTAGCATTGGTATTGCCAACAAAAGACCCAAATTTTGCACCTTCTACGTAACCGATCGTACCGTTGGTAGCTTCATCAATGGCTGCTACCCCTGTAATTTCTGGGTCTTGGTCTGGGTTGCTAGTCAAGCTATGATTGGTGGCCGCGTCACCAAATTGACGGAGGATTTCGCTGAATTTCATTGTTGGGTGTGTTCAAAATTGATCTACAATCGCAAGATAATTTTCCCTCTTTATGCTCCAATACAGTAATTTTGTAGACGCATAGCGGTGAGGCAATTAGACTGTTCCTAAATTCACTTTAGGTTGGATTACTTTACTGACATTCTTCTGTTGATGGCTCTCGCGAGCTTACTTTCACTGAATCTTGTCTCAATAGCGTCTTGAGGCGTTGATTATCTTCGGTAGCGATCGTTTCACCATAATGATGAAGTTGAAAAAGCTGGCAATAACGGTTTTGTTTGGCGCAAATCAAGCAGCCATAGGCATGATTGCCGTTACTACCGCATAGCCGATGTCCCATTACCGGGCCGAGAGAAGTATTTTGCTCGTTAGCGACAGTGCTGAGAATTGAGCGCAGTTTTGACTCGAACTCCAATGACAAGTATTGCTTAAGTCCTGGTTGTGTACGATCCCATTCTGGAACGATTAATTCTTGTTTTAACAGACTCGCTTCAATCTCTTCAGACATCACAAGCCCAGACAGAATAACGTGACGGGAAACATGGGGCAATAGTGTCCGTGCTAATTGCCACATTAAAGCTTCATCAAACCACTCTTCAACCAGTGGACGCAGATACCAACAACAGGGAATGCCAAGGTTTACTAAATCTTGCAGCAACTCTACCCGGCTCTGAATTGAGGCTTGCTCATAGCCTGGTTTCAAGGGTGGTAGACTAACAAAGACAGTGACTCGAAGTGAATGAGGCCGCTCTAAAGTTGTTTTGAGGCGCTTTAGAAAAGATTGACCAGGATGGACTTTGGTGGTGATGTAGACTATGTTGGCAGCTTTCCGGTCAATCAGTGCATCCAGAATTGATAATACACGTTCTCGATGGACTGAAATAAAAGGGTCAGAGTAATCGCATAGTGAAATCGGAAAACCCTTTTGTCCCTCCTGGGTAGCAAAAATGTAGTCTAGCAAAAGATCGAGCAGGTCAACTGGAGCTGAGACATCCTGAAAATTTTGTGGATAATGATGCCATTCACGGTCTTGATGACAGACACAATAGGCACATTCAATCGGGCAACGATTCTGAGCGTTTGGCAAAAATGGATTAAGGCTAAAGTATTTGACAGCACGCTCCTTATCAGGAATACCAAGTACTGGAAAGCCATGCAGCATATACTGGCTTCCCTGCAACCTAATTTCAGACGCAGTATTTTTATCAGTGTTCATACATTATTGATGAAAAAAGTAATACACCCAGAAAAATTTGTCTTCTCTAGGGTGGCTGGTGTGAATGTAGAGTGGCAAGGTGGGAAATGCTGGAGGATTAGTATGAATTTTGATAAGTAAATATAGTTAAGTAGCGATCGCTTGTTCCTAAAGAATTGGTAAATGAGTGAGGTTAACACGGAGAAAAATCTCCGCGTCTTTGTGTCACTCCAAATCTATCAATTTTGGATCGGCAGACTATTCGTGGCTAGTCGCCATTGCCACGCCTGCTAAATACCCGGTTGTCCAAGCACTTTGGAAATTAAACCCACCGGTAACGCCATCAATATCTAAGATTTCTCCGGCAAAATAAAGACCAGGAACTAACCTACTTTCCATTGTCTTGAAGTTGACTTCTTTAAGCTTGACGCCGCCACAGGTAACAAATTCTTCTTTGAAGGCTCCTTTACCGTTGATTAAGTATTGTCCTTGAGTAAGTTCTTGCACCAGTTGATTTAAGGTTTTACTAGATATTTCTGCCCAACGGTCTTCTGTGGTAATGCCTACACGGGCAATGATATATTGCCAGAGACGATGGGGTAGGTCAACTCCGCGATGCAATGCGATCGCTTTTTTTCCCCATTCATCTTTAACTGCTAAAACTTTTTCTCGCACTTGTTCTTGGTGCAAATCAGGCAGCCAATTAATCAATAATCTGGCTTGGTAGCGGCTTTCGTGTAAAACTCTCGCACCCCAAGCCGAAAGCTTCAAAACAGCCGGGCCACTCAAACCCCAGTGGGTAATTAGCAATGGCCCAGTTTGTTGTAATTGGGATTTTTCGCCCGCAGATAAACGCAATTGGGCAGGGTTAACGCTAACTCCAGCTAATTCCCGCAATTTTTGATCGACAATGTTGAAGGTAAATAACGAGGGTACTGGCGGTTCAATTTGATGACCTAACTCTCGGACAATTTTATAACCCGCAAGGCTGCTACCGGTCGCCAGAAGTAGGCGATCGAATTTAATCGTCTCTCCCGACTTCAGAAGAACATCAAACCCCCCGTCTGCTGCGGTTCGTTTCACCGAAGTTACAGGTGTACCGATACGAAGTTTTACCCCAGATGTCGCCACCGCTTTAATTAGACATTCCACAATGGTTTCTGAAGTATTGGTGACAGGAAACATCCGGCCGTCAGCTTCCGTTTTGAGATAGACTCCACCAGCAGCAAACCAAGCTACTGTATCTTGAGGCCCAAATCGAGTCAAAGCACCCCGCAAAGCTTTTGCACCTCTGGGGTAATTTTGCACTAACTCCTCCGGCTCAAAGCAAGCGTGAGTGACGTTGCAGCGCCCGCCACCAGAAATTAGCACTTTCGCTAGGGGTTGACGACTGGCTTCGAGTAAAATAACTTGGGCAGCAGGATTGGCTTTAGCACAAGCGATCGCGCCAAAAAATCCTGCTGCCCCACCCCCAATAACTACAATTTGTAACGGTAGCAAGTTCTAAAATTTCTCAATAGCAGGTACTTTACTAGGCTAGCCGTTATCTTCACTCTTCATCTGGTTCAAATTGATCTTTTGTAACACCACAAACCGGACATACCCAATCATCTGGTATATTTTCAAAAGCTGTTCCTGGCGCTATTCCGCTATCTTCATCGCCTACTTCTGGGTCATATTCATAGCCACAAACAGTACATATATACTTTGCCATGTTCCTTTCCCCTCGTAAATTGTTGGCATTGCTTCCCTATTAAATACTTTTGGCAGTGAGTCAAAATAGGCAAGCTACAATTCTTAAACAAGACTACGGTATGAAAATCAAACCGCTTCGCAAAGTCATTAGTCCAAAAGAAACCACGCCCCTTGTGAGCGTAGTTTGAATTAGTCCGATATCATTATTTTTTTCACCCACAAGAAGCGAGGTATGTACCAAAAACTCTTGTATCTTAGAGGTTGTTTGAAAAGTGGTCGGCTGTGATATTAGGCACTTATTGATCCCCCCTAGCCCCCCTTAAAAAGGGGGGAAACGGAATCAAAGTCCCCCTTTTTAAGGGGAGCCACTGCGGTCTTGGGGTCTCCCCAAGTGGAGCACGTGGCGTGGATTTAGGGGGATCTAAAAGTATTTGATACATCACTAAGGACTTTTCAAACATCCTCTTTGACTAATAACCAATGACCAATGACCAATGACAAATGACAAATGACAAATGACCAATGACAAATGACAAATGACTAAAAACGCCACCATGTCCTTTGGGCGTAACTGATAATTCCGATCGCGATCGCCCCAAGTAGCAGTAGCCAAATAATTCCACCTGGGATAAAAGTGAGAATACCAATACCTCTGAGTACCCAGACGGCAACGCTAATGCCGAGAAGTATACCAAAAATCTGGATTAATCTACGATTTAAAGAAGATTGACTCACCTAATTTTCCTCTCAACTCAACAGACATTACACTTGATCTTGATAATTAAAATATGAAGTTACGATGAAGTTGTAGTTTCATTATAAATAACACGTAAAAACCGAGAGATACTATCCAAACGTTAGGGTAAGGTACTTGATGTTAAATCGTGTTTGTGCCATTCTAGCTGTTAACAACGCAGTTTTTCATCTACGATAATTACTTTGACAAAACTCACTGGAGTATTAATTATGTTAATTGTGATAAGAAACACAGTTTTTACAGTAAAGTAACTGAAATGATTAGCAAAAAATCATCCTTTCCGGAAAAAATAAGTATTAAACTGGAACTAATTTAATAATGGGTTGGATCTAAATCAAGTTTTATGGCTTGTAGTTTCAACTTTATTTAGGTGGATGAGTTGAGGAGTAACTTAAATCATTATGTCTACGTCTTATATATCAGATTCAATTATTGCAGGTTCAGATATGGCTTGGAGTCAAGACAAGCAAAAGTTGCTGGTACAGGGTGAAATTTTGGTAGAAACGCGATCGCACAAGATGTCAGGTGGTTCAGTCACAGCTTGGATGTATTTGCCGATGGTGCGATCGCACGTTTGGCAGCAATTAACTGATTATCCCCGTTGGGTACAATATTTTCCCGATATCACCAAGAGTGAGGTAGTACATAAAGGTGAAGTCAAACGTCTGTATCAAGCAGCACAAAAAGCCTTCTTCTTTTTCACGGCTCAAGTGGAAATTTACCTCAATGTTGTAGAAGTGCTGGGTCAGCAAATCCAATTTCGCATGGTAAATGGGACTTTTGAGGATTTTGACGCCAATTTAGAACTAAAAGATTGTGGTAATGGCACAATACTTGCTTATACTGTGCAAGCGACACCTCTAATTCCGATTCCATCTATTTTTATTCAACAAGCGATGAATTTTGAGTTGCCTGCAAATATGCGTAAAATGCGACAAGTTATGTGTAAGACTCAATAAAAAATTCCGGCATTACTGATAGAATTTTCACTTTACCTCTAGATAATTCAAAAACCCGCTCTCTGTCAGAAAACGGGTTTTTGTGTGTGATTTATGAGGTGCAATTATCCGATAAAGACTTCAACTGGTAAACGGCTAAACGACAACCTTTCATTTTGCACATCTACAAAGATGGTGTTGCCGTCGTTGAATTCGCCGCGCAAGATGGATTTAGCAATTTGAGTTTCTAACTCTCGCTGAATCGCCCGCTTCAGTGGACGCGCCCCATATACTGGGTCATAGCCTACCTCTGCTAAAAAGTCAAGTGCAGCATCTGAGAGTTTGAGAGATATTTTGCGATCGCCCAATCTTTGCCGCAATCTTTCCACTTGCAATAGCACAATTTGCCGCAATTCCTTCTTATCTAAGCCGTGGAAGATGATGATTTCGTCAATCCGGTTCAGGAATTCTGGACGGAAGCTATTCCGCATCGCTTCCATGACTCGACGGCGCATTTCGTCGTAGTGGGCATTATCCCCAGCGATATCAAGAATGTACTGCGAACCGATGTTGCTAGTCATGATGATAATAGCGTTCTTGAAATCCACCTTATGACCTTGGGCATCAGTGACGCGTCCATCATCAAGAATTTGCAAGAAGATATTAAATACATCGGGGTGTGCTTTCTCGATTTCGTCGAAGAGAATCACTGAGTAAGGACGGCGGCGAATCGCTTCTGTAAGTTGTCCGCCTTCTTCGTAACCAACGTATCCTGGAGGCGCACCAATTAAGCGAGAGACGGCGTGTTTCTCCATGTACTCAGACATATCGATTCGCACTAACGCATCTTCACTATCGAACATATACGCCGCCAGCGCTTTTGCCAACTCGGTTTTACCCACACCCGTAGGCCCAAGGAAAATAAAGCTAGCAATGGGACGATTGGGATCGGCTAATCCAGCGCGCGATCGCTGAATTGCATCCGCTACCGCTGTGACTGCTTCTTCTTGTCCAACTACCCGGCGGTGCAGTTCATCTTCTAAATGCAACAGTTTTTCTTTCTCCGATTCCACCAACTTGCTGATCGGAATTCCTGTCCATTTAGAAATAATTTCAGCAATATCACCTTCTGTAACTTCTTCCCGTAATAGTGATTTACCACTTCTTTGAGTACTTGCCAATTCAGCTTCTATTGCTTCCAATTGACGATGCAAACTAGTTAAAGTGCCGTATTTCAACTCAGCAGCACGGTTAAGGTCGTAGTCGCGTTCTGCTTGCTGAATCTCTAAATTGACCTGTTCAATCTCTTTTTTAACAGACTGAATTTTGTCAATGATATCTTTTTCTGATTGCCATTGAGTATTCAGTGTTTTTTGTTCTTCTTTGAGATCGGCAATTTCTTTTTCCAGTCTTCCTAGACGTTCACGAGAAGCTGCATCGCTTTCTTTTTGCAGCGAAAGCTTCTCCATTTCCAATTGCAGAATTTTGCGATCGATTTCGTCGAGTTCTTCTGGTTTGGAGGTAATCTCCATTTTCAGTCTGGCGGCGGCTTCATCTACCAAGTCAATTGCTTTATCAGGGAGGAAGCGATCGCTAATATATCGACTCGACAAAACGGCGGCTGCAACTAAAGCACTATCAGAAATCTTCACCCCGTGGTGGTTTTCATAACGTTCTCTCAACCCGCGCAAAATTGAAATACTATCTTCTACACTGGGCTGATCGACATAAACTTGCTGGAAACGTCTTTCTAGTGCGGCATCTTTTTCGATATGTTTGCGGTATTCATCCAAGGTTGTCGCCCCAATACAGCGCAATTCGCCCCGCGCCAACATTGGTTTTAACAAGTTACTAGCATCCATCGCGCCTTGGGTTGCACCAGCGCCGACAACAGTGTGAATTTCATCAATAAATAAAACAATCTTGCCAGTAGATTCAGTAACTTCCTTTAATACGGCTTTCAGACGTTCTTCAAATTCACCCCGGAATTTTGCCCCTGCAATCAAAGCACCCATATCTAAAGCAATTAGCTTGCAGTCTTTGAGGGATTGAGGTACATCGCCTGCGATAATGCGCTGTGCTAATCCTTCGGCGATCGCAGTTTTACCAACACCTGGTTCACCAATTAGCACAGGATTATTCTTGGTACGGCGAGAGAGAATTTGCACAGTCCGACGAATCTCATCATCCCGCCCAATCACTGGATCGAGTTGGCCTTTACGCGCGGCTTCTGTAAGGTCACGCCCGTATTTTTCCAGTGCTTCGTATTTGCCTTCTGGATTTTGGTCGGTCACTTTTTGACTCCCACGAATTTGTTTAATAATATTTTTTAGCTTGCCTTCGTCTAAACCAAATTCTTGGAATAAACCTTTGCCAAAACGGTCATCTTTAGCGTAAGCCAACAATAAGTGTTCAATTGAAATATATTCGTCTTCAAACTCTTTGCGATATCCGTTTGCTCGATCTAGTAGTGTATCTAAGCTACGTCCCAAGTAGACAGAACTGCTGCTACCGGATACTTTGGGTTGACGTTGGAAAAATTGTTCAGTGCGATCGCGCAGTTTTTGAAGATTAACACCTGCCTTGGTGAGAATGCCAGTTGCTAGACCATCTTGTTCTAACAGCGCTTTCATCAGGTGTTCGCTTTCTATCTGCTGCTGTTGATATTGTTTCACAATATCCGGGGTATGGGTGATCGCTTCCCAGGCTTTTTCCGTAAATTGGTTAGGATCGGTAGGTTGCATAGGCTTTTTCAGGAAGTAGAGGCGCAGTAGCTTGTCAGAGGCTACCACCAGAACACCAAGTAAAAATAATTTCTGCTGTCAATAGATATTGTAAGAACAGGATAGCGATCGCCTAGATCGGTGTTCACATCTTGAAAAAGTGGTATTTTCCCCTAGTTCCGATTTTCCTATGTGCGATTCTCAAGCTTTTAGCCATGTACTGAGATGCTTCGCTGTGCTAACTATGAGAGCAAAAAAAAAGCTGATGCACTGACTCCTGAAGAAGAAGCTGAATATGTAGGTATCTCCGAATTAGAGCGAATATTTACCTTAATTAACGCTCAACTAGCGGCGAAAAGTAAATGGTGTCCGAACAAACTCGAAGACTTGTAAGAAAACGATCTGAATATCTCTGCGAATACTGTCATTCTCCAGAATACTTGAGTCCAGACCGTTTTACAATTGACCATATCATGCCGCAGTCTCGGCGATTCCTGCCATGTGAAAATAGCTATGTCACAGTGGAATATATACGTGAATAAACTTTGTATACGCTTCCACACTTCAACTGACAACTGACAAATGACAAAAAAGCAAAAATTCCCTTACTTACTCGCTTCTAAGTGGACAGCACAGCAAAAAGTGGACGGATGGAGACACTTCCAAGTTGTCAATCGTAAAAATCAAGGTAAGTGGGTTTACGCTGAAATGGTGGCTGCTTGCGATCCCAAAATTCGTTTCTGGATAAATGCCAAATTATTACAAGATAGCTCCCAGTGGCAAGCTGGCTGGCAAACATTACAGGAAATCCAGGAAATTGAAACTGAGGTGTCCTGATTTGCCTCGTTCCCAGTCAGAAACTGGGAATGCCCATTAGTGGGCTGACACCGAAAAATTTTAATCAAATTAGAAATTCTCTGGGAATTTAATAATTTTTTACAAAATCACACTAACTTACTCTCAAGCAGCAATTAAAGGGTCTTAGCTATCGACTAAAAACTGGCAACTTATCTGCGATACCTTCGGTGAGCTACGCTAACGCAAATTCCAGTAGTATTTCCAGCATCAGGCTGCATATACTTCTCTTTCCCCTTGAGTCTGCGCCCCAATGCATTGAAAACACGTTGTCTGACCATCAGCTAATTCTATGAAAAGCATTCAAAAAAGCCGATTTAAGTTTTTTGTATTTTGTAACTATTTTTATAAAAATAAGTAATAAAAACATTTTAAAGATGAATTTTTGATCTAAATAAGACTTTTAAGCTAATTAAACCTGAAATAGCCCTAATTAAGTTCTAATTCATCGAATAAGACCGTTTTAGAAATTAAGAGCCACTTTCTTTTCTATGTAATTTGCCCAATAATGACATTCACATACCTCACGCATCGCCATCTCAGGAAAGGTGAAGGCAAATGTTTGAGCCACAAGTTTGACAAAAAGCTATGAGAGGCAAACAAAAGTGAAACTAGCAGTCTACGGAAAAGGTGGTATCGGTAAATCCACAACTAGCTGTAACATATCAGTCGCCCTAGCTAAACGTGGCAAGAAAGTGCTGCAAATTGGTTGCGACCCCAAACATGACAGTACCTTTACCCTGACTGGGTTTTTGATTCCGACAATTATCGACACCCTTCAAGAAAAGGACTATCACTACGAAGATGTCTGGCCAGAAGATGTAATTTATAAAGGCTACGGCGGTGTTGATTGCGTAGAAGCTGGTGGGCCACCTGCGGGTGCTGGATGCGGTGGCTACGTAGTCGGCGAAACCGTAAAATTACTTAAAGAACTCAACGCCTTTGATGAGTACGATGTAATTCTTTTTGACGTTCTGGGTGACGTAGTTTGCGGTGGTTTTGCAGCACCACTCAACTATGCAGATTACTGCCTGATTGTTACAGACAACGGCTTTGATGCTTTATTTGCTGCCAATCGGATTGCTGCTTCAGTCCGCGAAAAAGCAAGAACTCACCCACTGCGTTTAGCTGGGTTAATTGGCAATCGCACCTCCAAGCGCGACTTGATTGAAAAATATATAGAAGCTGTGCCCATGCCAGTTTTGGAAGTTTTACCTTTGATTGAAGATATCCGTGTTTCTCGTGTTAAAGGTAAGACATTGTTTGAGATGGCAGAGCAAGATCCTTCCCTAGACTACGTTTGCGACTACTATCTCAACATCGCCGACCAAATTCTGGCGCGTCCCGAAGGTGTTGTACCTAATGATTCACCAGATCGGGAATTGTTCTCTTTGTTATCTGATTTTTATCTAAATCCGGGTAAACCCCAGGTTCCTAATTCAGAAGAGGAACTAGACTTGATGATTGTATAAATCACAAGTTCTCAGGATGGGGGACAATAATATGGCATTCTTTCACAGCTTTACGGATTCAATAAAGCAAAAGTGGTTGCAATTTTTCCAGAATAATCGAGACTGGATTACCCTCCACATGGAAGTGGAATCGGTGTACACCCCTGATGGTGGGAAGCGACCACCTTCTTACCTCATCCTGGGAGTTCTTAACGCCCTAGAACCAAAGCTAGCGCAGTTAATGTTGCCCTTTGCCAAACTCAATCCTGACGCCGATACCCTAATTGAGGTGCTGGATTTGCATTTTGACCCAGATTTAGCTCTCGGTAATCGCTTCGTCGTCAACCCAGAAGTAGAGAGATACGTAGAAACACCAGCAGATGTCATTGATGAAAAGCCTGAAGATGAAACTTTGACACATTCTCATACAAATGGCTTTGTGTCGGTGGCGGTAGTAGACGTTCAAGAGTTTGCAATCGTGGATTCTGAGGATGAAAGCCTGGGAATCAGCGAGTTGGAGGAAACGGAAAATGGCTTTGGTGATATTTCCTTAACCAACGAACACGATTCAAAAGATGAGTCTCTTCAAATCTCTAGTTTAGAAGCAGATGAGTTTGGAGAAATTGCCTTCGATTCAACAGCTGCAATGGAAGTAAAGCTGGATGAAGACGAAGAAGAGGCGCTTGGAGATAGTCCGCTAAATGAGAATGCGTTTAAAGACGTGTTGTCAGATGTCTGGGGTGATGAAACAGCTTTACAAAAGGCTGAAGAAAATAATGATTTTTTGGGGGAAGAACTGCCAGCAGGCGTTTTTGACGAATCAGAAATTGCCCGTCTCTTCCCCAACGCTTAATTATTGCCGTTCTTCGCAATTTTAAGTTTTAGATTTGGGGTTTTGGATTAGAAATTAGGGAAATTGTCGTTAGACAGAGGATACTTTTGTTGTCCCAGCCTTCAATCCAAAATTATCAATCTAAAATCTGAAATTGGTCGATCTGCCATTAAATATCAAGGGGAGAAAAAACCAAAATGACTGTCGCTCAACAACCAGAAGCTTTAAACTTTGAATGTGAAACCGGGAATTACCATACCTTTTGCCCAATTAGCTGCGTGGCGTGGTTATATCAAAAAATTGAAGATAGCTTCTTTTTGGTGATTGGGACAAAAACTTGTGGCTACTTCCTGCAAAATGCGATGGGGGTAATGATTTTTGCTGAACCCCGCTATGCAATGGCAGAGTTGGAAGAGGGCGATATTTCGGCACAACTGAATGATTATGAAGAGTTAAAGCGGTTGTGCTTGCAGATTAAACGCGATCGCAATCCTAGTGTAATTGTCTGGATTGGCACTTGCACTACCGAAATTATCAAAACCGATTTGGAAGGTTTAGCACCAAAACTGGAATCCGAAATCGGTATTCCTATTGTTGTAGCGCGGGCAAATGGTCTAGATTACGCCTTCACCCAAGGGGAAGACACTGTATTAGCAGCAATGGCTAACCGTTGTCCTGATAAGGCTCCGGTGGCGGAAACAGAGAAAAATGAACGCAATGCGATCGCTAAATTGCTCAACTTTGGTAAGAAAAAAGAAGATGTCGCCCAAGAAGAATCTGAGTACGTAGATCATCCACCCTTAGTTCTCTTTGGCTCCCTTCCCGACCCTGTGGTTACTCAGTTAACCTTGGAACTGAAGAAACAAGGCATCAAAGTTTCCGGCTGGCTACCTGCGAAGCGCTTCACTGAATTGCCAGTACTGGAAGAAGGGTATTATGTCGCTGGTGTCAACCCCTTCCTCAGCCGCACAGCTACCACCTTAATGCGCCGCCGCAAGTGTAAACTCATTGGCGCACCCTTCCCCATTGGCCCCGATGGTACCCGCGCTTGGATTGAGAAAATCTGCTCGGTGTTTGGTATTACTCCCAAAGGTTTGGATGAACGCGAAGCACAAATTTGGGCAGGCTTGGAAGATTATGTGAAACTAATTCGCGGTAAGTCTGTATTCTTCATGGGTGATAACTTGCTGGAAATCTCCCAAGCACGATTCTTAATCCGTTGTGGGATGACTGTTCACGAAATCGGCATTCCCTACATGGATAAGCGCTATCAAGCTGCTGAGTTGGCGCTACTGGAGAAAACTTGCCAGGAAATGAATTCACCCCTACCAAAAATTGTGGAGAAGCCGGATAATTACAATCAACTTCAGCGAATTTATGAGTTGAAACCAGACTTGGTAATTACTGGTATGGCTCACGCTAACCCATTGGAAGCACGGGGTATTAATACTAAGTGGTCTGTGGAGTTTACTTTTGCTCAAATTCACGGCTTTACGAATGCGCGTGACATATTAGAGTTGGTGACTCGTCCGCTACGTCGGAATAATAATTTGAAAGATTTGGGTTGGGATAAGTTGGTGCGAGAAGAAGCGAAAATTTAGATTTAGGTTTGGATTGAGCAACAGCATATAATTAGGGCGAACCCAAAAAGTTCGCCTTTTTTGTCTCACGCATTCGCCTTTAGGCGTTCCCGCACGGTAGGCACAGAGGTGCAAAAGAAGATCGCCTAAAAATAGTTACAATCACGTGGGTATGGCTGAATAGACAGGATAATTGAGGAGATAATCTGAATGCCTGAAATTTGTCGTTTTTTAGGGATTATCATTACTATGTACTATAACGACCATCCGCCCCCTCATTTCCATGTCCGCTACAATAAGCAAAAGGCAATTATTGATATAGAAACCTTATCAGTTTTAGAAGGTAAACTCACTCCTAGAGTTCTTGGTTTAATAATTGAATGGGCAGCTATGCACAAATCAGAACTTAGAGAAAACTGGCAACTGGCAAGACAAAATAATCCCTTAGAAAAAATTCAACCATTAGAGTGAATTATGCTTAAAGACATTATAGAAGTTATTCCTCACGATAACTATCAACTCTATTTGAAGTTTGAAGACGGAAAAGAAGGTATTGTTGATATTAACCAGTTAATCGAATTTACAGGAATTTTTGAACTTTTAAAAGATTTTAACTATTTTAAAACTGTTAAACTTAACGCTGAATGGGGAACAATTTACTGGGATAATGGTGCAGATTTAGACCCAGATGTTCTTTATTCTGTGGTTACTAACCAATCTATTCCCACATATAGAAATCTAGAGGAATATAAAAAAAATTGGAATTAAAACGCAAGCAATTCCAGAAGTTGATGATTTATTAAAGTTTAGTCATTTTTTTCAGTAACTAAATTAGATGATGTAGCAGGTTGCTTAAAATATCCAGGAAAAGCTAAAACTATTGAGGATATGGATAATGCAATTCGCCAAGGTTTAGAGGAATCGTAGCGTTTTTAAACGCAGAGGGACACGGAGTAAGCGCAGAGGGGCGCAGACTCTTGCGAGATTTAATTCGCTACGAATAAATGAAATACTATATTTAGTTCACATAGAAGGCTGTAACTCTAGAGGTTTGGATGGGATTATATACATTAATTCTGCGCCGTCTGGTTTAATTTCTGTAGACGGAGTTAATTTAAGCCAGTCATGAAAGCTGATTCCTAATTGGGATATTGCTTGTACTTCTGTTTGATATGCTTCAAAACGAAAGTTGGTTTCAATCATAGATTCCATTACTTTAAATACTTGGGGAAGACGTTTGTAAGCTTCTTGCTTCAAATCATCTTGACTTGGGCCAAACCAACCTCCTTGAACCTCAACGCGAGTTAAAATTGCAGATGGCAGTGAATCTAACCATTTGTTAGGGTCTTGCGCCATCTTAAATAAATTCTCTCTTTGTAAATCAAACACAGCATTTTCATCCCAAATTGGGTCAATCCATTGGTAAATTCGTGTTAGTCTTCGCAAATCAATCTGACCTTTGAATTGGGGATGTAAGTATGCTGCTGGGTTAGAAGTGAGCAAAAGGTCAACATATTTTTGAATACGAGAACGAATAACTCTAGCCCCTTCTTGGAAGCGGCGAAGTGCTGTATCATGTTCCTCTAATTCTAAATAGCAACGTGCTTCAGCTAGATAGGCTAAAGATAAAGTCAGCAGATATTCATCAGCAATTTGGCTTTTTTGTTCAATTTCGATATCAGTATATTCCGTATAAATATGCTCTGCTTCTAAGAAACGATTAATAGCTTGTAAGGCGCTGCTTCTACGATTTTCAGATTTAGTCATCGTGAAGGCATTAACTGCTAATTCAATTGCAGCACGAAAATTAGCATAGAAACTAAGGTCGATTTTGCGGTTGACTTTGTTTAATAGTTCTTCCGCTTGTTTTAAGCGTTTTTCTAGCTCATTGAGACGCTGTGCTATTATAGCAAAGCTCATTACTGAAACACCAAGACTAAGTACACTAGCCGCAGTAGTTACTTGCAAAAAACCTTGAGTTAATTGCAGATTTTGCCCAATTTCTCCTAACTGATTTTCAATCCCATCTAAACGCCCATTTACATCGGCGAATCCTTTTCCTGAAATAGTTGCATTAGCGACTGTTCCAATCAGATTTACTCCTGAAACAGCTATGTTACCCAAACTTACTTGTTCAACTCCACCTAAACGCCCGTTTACATCAGCTAGTCCTTTTCCTGTAACAGCTGCATTAGCTCCTGAAGCCACAAGATTTGCACCTGAAAAAACAAGGTTAAGTAAATTGTTAGGGGAACTAGTTGGCGTTGGGACTAAATCTCTTAACCAAGCAACAACTTGTTTTGTTGCAGCACACTGAATTACACCACCATTGCGTACAAATATGCCGCTAGCTAATCCCTTTACAATGTGAGGAGCAAGTGCAAAAGTTAATGTCAGTGCGTCCATAATCTTCTCCTAGTAAACCATTAACAGCCTGATGTCTTACAGCAAGACGATTCTACACAGCGAATACCTGCGTTTTACTCAGTATTCCCAAATTGAGTTGTAGTTTGTGTAAAAGCGATCGCACTTTTTAACCAGAAGATGCAGAGCGATCGCAGATACAATCGTTGAACGCGGCTTGAAACCCGCCCTCAAGCAATAAATCGTAGATGAGAGAGCGATCGCAATTTTTAATAAATTTAACTAACTAACAGCAAAATCTGTATATTTACGCACAGAGGGTAATTGAAAACCTAAAACAATATCTTCTTTTGGGACACCTAATTCAACCAACTCATTAGCAATTCCTACCTCTGTTCCATCTTGCTGAATCCAGATTTTTTCGTTAATAATATCTACATGGAGAACAGGCCCATATATGCGGTCTTGCTCGCGCCAACCTACATAAACTAATTGATAACGATCGTGTTCTGTATCAAAAGTTGTCTGTGCTTGAATACGATTATCCCAAACAGTATTAGCGTGTTGTTCAAGCAAATTCTTAATATATTTTCGATATTCTTCTAGCTTTGCCATTCTGCGATCGCCTCATGTTCAATATTATAAATTAGTAAACAAAGCTGATTAGTTTTAATTACAGATTGGATAAATGGAAGGATAAAAAACTCATTGTAAACAGTACTAGGAACCACTAAATCTAAAGTGCGATTAGCTTCTTGTTTTTGTAAACCAATTCGGTAAATGATAAATTCTCCTAATGCAGCATAAATTTCTGTGATTTTTGACGGACTTAGAAAACTTTTAATTTCAACAGCTATTTTTTGTCCTTATTTTTCGGCTGCAATAACTTTTTAGGCTTCTAAATCAACATATAATTCAAGGGTTCCTGCCTGGAGAGCATAAGGATCGTGAGTAATTAACCAGTCATCTTTCTCAAGTGCTGTTTTAACAACTGTATGAAAAGCATCTTTAGCAGACACAAGTTTAATTCCAATTTATGGCGGTGCTTGATTTAAGAATTTCCATTTTATTAATACATTGACAACCTAAGGAAACTTTTTTTTAACTAAATTTAATATAGTTCTGTTTCTTCTCGCCTGTCTACTTACTCCAGATGCAGAGGAGAAGAGGATTGAATGAACCGCAGATGAAAGAGCGATCGCCCCATCCCCCAATAACTTCGATAAAATCACTATGGTGCTAGTTAACCCTCCCTAAATCTAATGAAAAGCGATCGCTCCCCTTCCCAACCTTCCCTTCAACGTCCTGAACTACTTGCGCCAGCAGGTAATTGGGACTGTGCTAAAGCTGCTGTGGAAAATGGGGCAGATGCTATTTACTTCGGTTTGGATCGGTTTAACGCCAGAATGCGGGCACAAAATTTTACTGAGGCGGACTTACCCCAATTGATGACATTCTTGCACCGTCGGGGTGTAAAGGGTTATGTCACTGTCAACACCCTAATATTTCCCAAAGAACTAGCAGAAGCACAGCAATATCTCCGCACAATTATTGCAGCAGGTGTGGATGCAGCGATCGTTCAAGATATTGGTATATGCCGTCTTATCCGTCATCTTTCCCCCGATTTTCCCATCCATGCTTCCACGCAAATGACGATTACCAGTGCGGCTGGGGTAGAATTTGCCAAGTCTCTTGGCTGTCAATTGGTGGTATTGGCGCGTGAATGTTCTCTCAAAGAAATCAATAAAATTCAGCAGCAGATTGCCCAACAAGAAACCTCGCTGCCCTTGGAAGTTTTTGTTCACGGTGCTTTGTGCGTGGCGTATTCCGGTCAGTGTTTGACTAGTGAGGCTTTAGGCGGACGTTCTGCTAACCGAGGTGAATGTGCCCAAGCTTGCCGGATGCCCTACGATTTAATCGCCGACGGGGAAGTTGTGAATTTAAAAGAACGCAAATATTTACTCAGTCCTCAAGACCTAGCAGGGTTAGATGTTTTGCCAGATTTGGTGAAGTCAGGAGTAACCTGTCTCAAAATTGAAGGTCGTCTGAAAGCTCCAGAGTATGTTGCTAATGTCACCCGTGTTTATCGGCAAGCTTTGGATAGTGTAATGACGGAATTGGAAAGACCTAACCCCTTAACCCCTTTGCCTACAAGGGAAGGGGGGAGAGGTCAATCAGACCAAGAACACTACAACCTAGAAATGGCATTTTCTCGCGGACTTTACACGGGCTGGTTTGGCGGGATTAATAATCAGGAACTTGTTCACGCCCGCTTTGGTAAAAAACGTGGGGTTTATCTAGGTGAAGTCACCCGCATTCACAACGAACAGGTAACAGTCAAACTGGAAGCACCTGTCAAGCCAGGGGATGGAATTGTATTTGACTGCGGTCATCCAGAGGCGAAGGAAGAAGGCGGCCGAGTTTATGGGGTGGTTTCCAAAGGTAAGGAAAGTGTGCTGACCTTTGGTAGAAATGACCTGAACTTACGCCGAGTGCATATAGGCGATCGCATTTGGAAAACCAACGATCCAGAACTCGATAAGCAACTACGTCAGAGTTTTGCTGGCGAGAATCCCCAATTTCAGCGTCCCATTGATATGGAAATTTATGGAGAAGTTGGTCAGCCACTGATTGCGATCGCCCGCGATCGACTCGGTAATATTGTACAGGTAGAATCTGCAATTTCTCTGGTGGAGGCGCACACTAAACCTTTAGATACAGAGCGTTTACAAGAACAATTCGGTCGTCTCGGTAACACACCTTTCTGTTTGGGAACGCTAACCAACCACGTTAGCGGTGCTATTATCCTACCCGTAAGTGAATTGAACCGGATGCGGCGGGAAATCGTAACACAGTTGGACGAATTGCGGAGTCAACCCAAACGCTGGCAATTACGTTCTGATGTCTCTTTCCAAAACTTACTCCCCTCATCTCCCACCCTGCGGGAAGCTAAAGCTACGTGTCCTTCACTCATCGTCCTAGTACGAAATCTCAAGCAACTCCAAGCAGCACTCCAAGCAGGAATCCAAACACTTTACTGCGAATTTGAAGACCCCCGCGCCTATCGAGAAGCGGTGCAAATGGGGCGCCAGCAACAGCAAAAAAACAAAGCAGACAATTCCTCACTTTTAACTGATAACTCAGCACTCCTAACTCCTAACTCCCCACTCCCCACCATCTGGGTTGCACCACCCCGAATTACCAAGCCTGGAGAAAATTGGATTTTGCGGCAAGTACGTGCCTGTGAAGCAGATGGCTATCTGATACGGAACTATGACCAATTGCAATTCTTTGCAGCAGACCATTGTATCGGAGATTTTTCGCTCAACGTTGTTAATCCCTTAACAGCAGACTACTTTCAGCAACACTTTGGTTTAGAACGGCTGACGGCATCCTATGACCTGAATATTACCCAACTACAAGACCTGCTCACCAGTTGTCCACCCCAGTGGTTTGAAGTGACAATCCATCAGCATATACCGATGTTTCACATGGAGCATTGTGTTTTTTGTGCCTTTCTCTCGATGGGTACAGATTACACCAACTGTGGACGACCTTGTGAAAAGCAGGAAGTGAAATTAAAAGACCGTGTAGGTAGCGAACACGTTCTCAAAGCAGATGTAGGCTGTCGTAATACTGTATTTAACGGCACTGCTCAAACCGGAGCCGAATACGTACAGCGCCTCATAGAACTGGGATTACGTCACTTTCGTATCGAATTTGTGAATGAAACACCAGAGCAAGTGAGTAAAACAATACATTTTTATACTCAATTATTGCAAGGCGAGATTACAGGTTCTCAACTATGGCAAGAGTTGAAGTTGCAAAATCAATTAGGCGTGACTCGTGGCCCTATGGGAGTGTCTGCATTGCGGTCATAATTGATTTTCTGGACGCCCAGCTTGAAAAATCTGTTCGGCGGTCAAGTTTAATTCTGGGAATGTAGGGGATAGTATCCTGCTTATCAGCGAACTATCATCTGGAAAAATCTGGAAGACCGCTCTTATGGGTTCCTATCAATGATAATTTTAAGCATTGGGAACCCCTAAAAATCGAAGTTTATGAACGCAGCCGACGACAAAACGATTGTTCGCGAGTATTTCAATTCCACAGGGTTTGACCGTTGGAAGCGAATCTACGGCGATGGCGAAGTCAACAAAGTCCAATTAGACATCCGCAATGGACACCAGCAAACTGTGGATACAGTTCTCGGTTGGCTGAAGGCTGATAACAATTTACCACAGCTATCAATCTGTGATGCTGGGTGTGGTGTCGGTAGTCTCAGCATTCCCCTGGCGGTAGATGGTACCAAAGTCTATGCCACCGATATTTCAGAAAAAATGGTAAAAGAAGGCAGGGATAGAGCAAAGCAAACTTTGGGAAATGCCGAAAATCCCACTTTTGCCGTGCAGGATTTGGAATCATTGAATGGTAGCTACCATACCGTTATTTGCCTAGATGTTCTCATCCATTACCCTCAAGAAAAAGCCGATGAGATGATATCTCACCTCTGTTCTTTGGCACAGTCGCGGATAATTCTCAGTTTTGCGCCGAAGACCTGCGCCTTGAGTATACTCAAAAAAATTGGCAGTTTCTTTCCTGGGCCAAGTAAAGCCACTCGTGCATATTTGCATCGTGAGGCTGATGTGGTGAAAATCTTGGAAAGTAATGGCTTTTCATTGCAACGACGGGCAATGACGAAGACTCGCTTCTATTTTTCTCGCCTACTGGAAGCTACACGCAATTAAGGTTAAAATTTAAAATCGCAGCAAAGGTATAATAAACATTTTGCTGCGATTTGACAATCTCAAACCTGAGATATGGTAGATATTGCCGTTGGCATCAAGCTTTGTTTTTTCTTTAAATAAGCGTTGTTCCGCTCTGCATAATCATACATTCTTACAAAGTTAGGACTTATGCACAGGTAACGGAAAACGAACCACAGAGAAGCCAGTGCGTTGGGCGGGTTCCCCGACTTGAAGCAACTGGCGCGACGCAGAGGTCACGGAGAAATGAGAGTTTGAGAGGGTTTTTGCGTAAGTCCTAAAAGTAAGCGATCGCAGCTGCTCCCAAGAGAATAGTGAAAGCAAATAACCACATTTACGTTTTATTCAGATAAAACTTCTTCTTTGAAGCTTCAACAGAGGATATCAAACTTCTGGGGATGCTGACTCCAAGGGTTTTATAAGTGTATTTAATTTCTTATTTATCTAGTTTCTCTAATTCCTTAATTTCAGATCATAACGCATGACATTGTATTAACCAACGCTGTACTAATTAAGCAATGTAGGTAAAAAAATATTGTGTAAAAGCTAAAAAACTGTCGCCGAGAGTAGATTGATATATTGGAACCTTTATGAAAGTCAGGTTAAAATCGCAAGCAAAGTGTAAATCTGAAGCGAAACTATGAAAACTGCTGAAAAATTAGCTGCCGGTTGGCTACTGACACTCGGATTCATGTTTGTAACTCTATCAGCAACAGCGGCATTAGAAAAATTTGCTACACGTAAAGCCATCATAATACCCACGGGTGAGTATGAGTTTAACGCACCAAATGCTACTTATGAAGATAATAATGCTGCTGTTGGTGGTCTAATTTTTGGTGTCCCTACCCTAACACTGGGCACATGGTTAGCATTGGGATTGTACCGTCAAAGTCGGCAGGAGAAAAAGGCAATTAATCAACAAGTTAGCGATCGCCTACAATCGATTTTTTATGAGATGCTACAAGAAAATCACGGGCGCGTAACTGTTTTAGGTTTTGCCATGCAGTCACAACTACCCGCAGCCCACGCCAGACAATATTTAGATGAAAAAGCTAAAGAATTCAATGCAAACTTTAAGGTGAACGAAGAAGGGGCTGTATCATATCATTTTGATGTCTAATTATCATTTGTCCTTTGTCATTTGTTATTTACTAATGACCAATGACCAATGACCAATGACGATCTTCAACTTACGGCTAGGTCTAATGACGCAGATTTTTTTGAGCGTAGCTGCCATTTTAGGCGGTTTGTCAGTTGCTGCTGGTGCTTTTGCTTCCCATGCCTTGCAAGAAAAGATTAGTGAGCGATCGCTAGAAATTTTTGAAACTGCCGCTCGTTACCAAATGTATCATGCTCTAGCACTTTTTTTAGTAGCAATACTAATTAGTCGTACCGAGTCCCCTCAACCTACTCTTATCGCCAGTGGATGGCTGTTTATCATTGGCATTGCTATTTTCTCAGGTAGCTTGTACGCCCTTAGCTTAACCGGTATTAAATCCTTGGGAGCGATCGCACCACTAGGCGGCACAGCCTTTCTTGCAGGTTGGGGTGCTTTAGCTTTTGCTGCTTGGAATTTGAAGTTGTAAAAAAGTTAGGAGTTAAGAGTTTTTAACTCCTAACTCCATTTTTTAGAAGCTCATTTACCCCATTGTTACAGCATACTTTATACAAGTATGCCACAAGATTTTTATGAAAAAATTAATGGCAGTACTTACTCAGAACACATTTTTGCATTGTTATAGCAGCCGCCAGGCTGGTTAGGACGCTGTACCAAGAACATCTTCCATAGCACTGCGAAGACAGTCAAATTGAATTAACTGTTTACGAATT
>NZ_JBALDJ010000049.1:0-14814 GCF_036917415.1 Nostoc sp.
ATCTGTTTTTATACTGAATATATAATCAGTATCTAATCTTACTTTCATTAGAGATTATACTGCTTGTCCTAACCATCTTGGCGGTTGCTATAACATCGACGAAGTGCCAGAAAATAGAGGTGGCATTTACACCAAAATGACCTGTGTCATAGTTATCAGGAATGAAAGAGCGACCAAAAACAAGTATCTGCAACAAAATGCCAGTAAGAACGTGTAAACCGTGGAAGCCTGTCAGTAAGTAGAACATTCCACCAAAGACACCTGTGGTAAAGCCAAAAGAAAGATGACTCCACTCGATCGCTTGTCCAACTAAAAAGTAACTTCCCATTGCGATCGAAAGCATTAGAAACTGGCGAAATTTCAACAAGTCGTGACGTTCAAGGGCGCGTTCTGCCAAGTAGATGACAAAGCTACTGGAAACAAGAATTACCGTATTAATTGCCGGATCTCTGACTTCCAGTCCAGAAACACCAGCTGGTAGCCAGTCAGGATTTGCTGTTTTATAGACAATATATGCTGTAAAAAAACTGAGGAAAATGAAAGTCTCTGACAGCAAGAAGACAATGAAGCCAAACATCTTGCTGCCTTCTTCATCATGGGTATGTTCGTGTGAGGGATGATTTGATTCTTTTGAAATGATGGAACTGTCCATTGCTTGAAACTCCTATATATTTATTTCACGCAGAGGTACAGAGAAAGAGAGCAAAGTAGTAGTTTGCGATCGCGTAATCCCTGATCTCAAACTCTCTGCGTCCCTCTGCGTGAACCTCTGCGCTTTTACCCTACGGGAAGGCAAAGCGCCTATGCGTTTAAAAATCAAATCAAACTATTTGGCCTGCTCTCTAATGCTCGGCCACTAATGGTTCAGATTTCCCGTAGCCGTAGGGTTCACCCACAACAACTGGAATTTCCTCAAAGTTCTCGACAGGAGGTGGGGAAGAAACTAACCACTCCAATCCTATTGCTCGCCAAGGATTCTTCGGTGCTTGCTTGTCATGTATCCAAGAACCAATAATATTCAGAATGAAGGGTAAAGTGGATACACCTAGCAAAAATCCGCCGATACTGGCGATAATATTCCAAAATTCATACTCTGGGGCATAAGAAGAAACTCGACGCAACATTCCCTGTAATCCTAGTGGGTGCATTGGGAAGAAGTTGAGGTTAGTACCAATGAACGCCAGCCAGAAGTGCAACTTGCCCAAGCCTTCGTAATACATACGTCCAGTCATCTTGGGGAACCAGAAGTAAATAGCAGCAAACATCCCCATTGTTACCGTGCCATATAGAACATAGTGGAAGTGACCCACCACATAGTAAGTGTTGTTGACGTGGACATCAATGGGAACGGAGGAAAGGGTAATGCCAGTGATACCAGCAAACACAAACAATATTAATGCACCAAACGCAAACAGCATTGGTGTATCAAATCGTAGCTTGCCACCCCAAATCGTTGCAGTCCAAGCAAATACTTTAATGCCAGTAGGGACAGAAACGAACATGGTTGTCAGCATGAAAAACATCCGCATCCAGCCGGAAGTACCGCTGGCGTACATATGATGTACCCAGACTATACCGCTAACTCCAGCAATCAGGAGTGATGAAATAGCGACAATTCTATAGCCAAACAGAGGTTTACGAGCAAAAACAGGGAAAATCTCGGAAAAGACTCCAAAGACCGGCAGAATGATCACGTAAACAGCAGGGTGGGAGTAGAACCAGAAAAAATGCTGAAATAGAACTGGGTCGCCTCCCTTGGTGGGTTCAAAAAAGCTAGTTCCAACTGTTAAGTCGAGTAAAAGCATGACTGCGCCTGCTGTTAAAACAGGTAGTCCAAACAGTTGGATAATCTGGGCACTGAATACGTTCCAAACAAAGATGGGTGTACGGAAAGGTGTCATACCAGGTGCGCGCATCTTCACAATCGTGGTGACAAAGTTAATTGCCCCCATAATTGAGGAAACACCTGATATTGCCACTGCTAGAAGCCAGATTACTTCACCATTGATTAAGTTGCCTGTCGGGTTTTGCAAGCTAACGGGAGGGTATGACCACCAACCTGCTTGCGCTGGCCCACCAGGTACAAAGAAGCTGGCCATCAATAAGATAGCAGCGATCGGTATCATCCAGAAGGCAACAGCATTGAGTCTGGGAAACGCCATATCTCGCGCCCCAATCATCAGAGGTACAAGATAGTTAGCAAAACCCGTAAGTATGGGAAATGTCCATCCAAATAGCATCACAGTGCCGTGCATGGTGAACATTGCATTATAAACACTACGGTCAACGAGGTCTGATTCTGGGGTAATCAATTCCCCACGAATGATCATTGCAAATATGCCACCAACTAAAAAGAGAATGAAAGCGGTAACAATATACTGAATACCGATAACTTTGTGGTCTGTACTGAAGCTAAAGTATTGCTTCCAGTCTGCTCTCGGTTCCTGTTGAGGTGCGTCACCTGTGATGTCTTCAACGGAAATATTTGTCATTGTCATTTGTCCTTTGTCATTTGTCATTTGTCCAAAACTAATGACCATTGTAGAGACGCAATTAATCGCGTCTCTACGACTAATTGCTGTAATTAACTACAGGGGCTTGTGCGGGTGCTACAGTAACCCAGCCTTTGATTAATTCTTTTGATTCTTGGGCATATTCGGAAGCTGCTTGATTATTTGCAGTACATGGTTTACGGTTTGCTGCTTCTGTAAGCCACTTCTTGTAATCTTCAGAGGACTCGACAACAACATTTGCCCGCATGGTTGCAAAGTAAGTACCGCTAAATTCGGAATCGGTCAATTGATATTTGCCAATGCGGATGGGGGTGAATTCAAAGTCAATGTTGCGGTTGGGAATAATGTCTTGCTTGACTCGAAAAGCCGGAATATAAAAGCCGTGGAGAACATCCTCGGACTGCATAGCTAAACGGATACGATGATTGACGGGTAAATGTAGTTCTGTGCTGGTAATTCCTGTTTTTGGATAGCGGAAAACCCAAGCCCACTGTTTGGCATTAACTTCAACGTCTTCAAATGGGATTACATTTGATGTGGCATCAGTTGATACACTTGAGGAAGTCGAGGAGGTGGAAACTATGCCCGCATCTTTGTTAATTGGTGCAGCAGATGCGGATTTCATCAAGACTGGAATATGCATATGCATAGCTTCCATTGGGCCTTGAATCCCCATTTGCTCGTAGATTTGGTAGCTGTAGCTGGCAATCCAAAACACTAGCAATACAGGAATTGCAGTCCAGACAATTTCTAGTGGGATATTTCCTTCAATCGGGGGGCCATCGCTGGTATCATACTGCTCTGCTTGATGGAAAATCGCTGAATACATGAGTGTTCCTGTGACTCCAAGGAAGATAAATGCTCCCAGCGTGATTAAGAAACTAAACAACTTATCGACGAGCTGCGATTCTGCTGCGGCTTGAGGAGGCATCCAGGAATATGTCCACTCTCCTATCCAAAGACTAACAGCAGTTAAGGCGATCGCGATCGCACTCAAGATCAAAATATTTCGGATTTTCATAGCCATAAAATTCATTGGTCAAAGACGCGATTAATCGCGTCTGTACAATGGTCATTAGTACTCATACAAAGGACTAACATCGATTACCTCAGCAGGAAGTTGGGGTCTTTACCCAAGCGCAACAACATATCAGCAGTGTTGTGAACTCCAAATTCAGTAGCTAATTGCGCTCCTAGCGTACCGTGGATGAACATGATGAACATGATGAACAGTCCAGAAACTAAATAAGTCCACTGCACTTGTTGACTGTCATCTTGACGCCAAATATAACGCTGAAATCCTCTCCAAATCGCCATTCCAAGAATCAGTGCTAGTAGAAAAACACCACCCATACCATGCCAAAGCATTGTTTCCATAGCTTCCAATCCCCAGGCACTCTTTACCCCAGTGAGTGGTTCTGCCAACATGATTTCGTAAAAACCTGCTGCTACCGTAAAAATTGTGATGAGTGCCGAACCTAGCATATTGTACCAGCCCGCATCAAAGAAGCTAGAAGGAGTGGCAGGAACTGCTAAAAACTTGAAGATTGGTTGTTGTAGGGGGAAGAACGCACCAATAAAATCAAAGGTAATGCCAAGGATGAACAAAGCTAGAGTGAGATGAACTAAATTTGGGTGAATGGGTATAGTGTAGGGCAACCCATTTGCTCCCATGTGAGTCTTTAATTGCTCAATAACTTCAGGATTCATTGCAGTAAGCCCTCCTTTATAGCTTCAACAACTGGTACAGTGTGTAGCCCATATACCCAAACTAATTCATCTCCGAAATACACTTGTATGCCTACCAAAACAGTTAAAAGTAAACCTGCTGCTAGGTAATAAACTGATATTTTTTCTGGAGTGCGGCAATGAATCACGTAACGCCAAGCTGTAATAGCTGCCAGAATTCCTGCAAGTGACCAGCCAAGGAGTGTATGTAAATTAAGTACTGGTTGAGCTGCGTTATAAGGTTCTGCCAAACCTGCTTCAAATTGACCAAAAATAACGGCGATGAAGATGGAGATTGTAGCGAAAAACATATTCCACCAACTCACCTCAAAAAGACGGTAGTTACTAGTAAAGTATCCAATGACATCACATAAGAAGGCAAACAAGACCATTGCAATCACAAAATGGACAATGATGGGATGTATCGTATCAGGATACGGTAAATTATGGTTATTCAGAAGATTCTCAAGCATGGTATTCTACTCATGTGTTAGTTAGTGTTTAGTGCTTAACAAGCAATACTTCACAATTTTTTGATTTCTGAATTACTCGTAGAGACTGGGGACTGGGAAGAAGGAATAAAGGTGTACTGAGTTTTTTTCAAAAATCAAATATGAGTCTTATACAACAATTTAGATTGCACTTAAAATCCTTCTAAATAACAACAGCAATTCTGATGAGGAGAATTCTTTCACAGAGTAGCTTGATTATGATAGGCAAAAGCTCGCTGGAATGAATGTAGAATAGCAAGTTATCGAAAAAGGTTTTACTCGTTGGTAAATGCTGACGAACGAGTTAATCAATGTATGAAATAGAAACACAAGGATATTAAATCTCCACAATATCGCTTGGAATCTGATACACCTGACTAAATGGGCTTTGGACATTATTATGTGCCCTAAGCTCATAATAAGAATTGCTGCTTTTGGAAGGTACTTTATTTTTTTGAAGAATTTTGTACTTGTAATTCTCCATATATAAAGAATATCATACATTTGTTAAAATTACTTGCGATCGCTAACTAATTTTCAAACAGCATTTGTGGTTACAACTTAATCAGAAGCTAGAGTCTTTTCAGCCAAAAATTGTTTTTTTTCTGTTGTTTCTGGGTTAGTAATTTTGACCTGTTCCAGAAAACGAGATATCCAAGGTAAAGCCACCATGATTCCTGTTAAAACTACTAAAAATACAGCTATTCCCCAAATTTGGTCGCGGGGAATTTCGAGAACACCTCGTAAAATTACCTCTCTTAAAGCAGAAACAATAGTAATTTCTACTGCGGCGGTTACGGATGTCCGCTGTTGTTGTAGATGATCTATTAACAGGCGGAACAATTCTACTAAAATCAAAATGAACAGGATATCAGATGTTACTTGCCGCAAATCCAAGGGATGCAAAAAGGAGAAGAACATATCTCCCAGTCGGATAAGCATTACACAGAATAAACCAAGACAGAGAGAAATGATGATAAAGTCTTGAAAAAACTCTAGGTTACGCACAATTCTATTTCTTTGTAACCAATTTTTTAAGTTTGAACTTAGCCCTTTTAGCATAATATTTCCTAACGGTCTAGATTCATCTATCTCCATAACTTAAATAGTGCTGAGTATCTAGCATCGATTACTCAGCACTCGCAACTGTATTCAATCCCCATTATTTAGCTATGGGGTTCCATTCAGCCCTATTAAACTATTTTGCTCCGTTGGCGTCATGAGGTACGGGTTCTGCGGTTTTCATCTTGGATGCTGCGGTTGTTAAGCTATTCGTAGCCTTGATGATCTCTTGTAAGGTTTCGTTAATCAGTTTTTCATCAGGGGGAGCTTCTAATAAGTAAGTTTCTATGAAAATCTCCACTCGATTCATAATTATTTTGGCTTGAGAGCGTAGTCTGTTGAGGTCTTTAGTAGACAAATTATTCATTGTTTGAAGATCCTTTCTGTTTCGCGGGTTAATTCTACATTTTTGGTCAGCAATTCTCATGACAAGAGCGATTCTTACAGTTCAGCCCTTTTTTGAAAGATAAAGCTTGCTGGAATAACCATTAAATCGTTCACCTGTTGACTGCTTAAATGCCTTCAGATTCCCCAAATTCGTACAAAGGTTTCAAGCGGGAGAATTGCTGGGGCTGGCGAGTTAGCGGGTCTATTTATTTCTTAGGACTTACGCACCGAAATTATCTTTTAAGACTGGGTGTAGAGTTTTGAGTCTTTAGTGAAGCGGTAACAAGTCTTTAAGCGTCAGAAGTTTTGGTGCAGACATCAGAAGTTATTCTTTAGTCCCTACTGCACGTAGCTTGCTCTCTACTAGGATACGTTGGATGCTTAGAGTTCTCTGTGTCTTCTGGCTGCTGACTTCTTTTATAGCAACTTGAAGCCGAAGTTGTTGAGAGTTTCACGTAAGTTTTTGCATCCTTTTAAATAGTCTAAGGTTGCGATCCGCTCGGCTGAGTTTTGCGACCAATCAACAGTGGCATTCATCTTTTGTTCAGTATAGAATTCCTTCATGATATCGTTGTAGTGAGCGATCGCCTCGTCTTGTTCTGCCAATTTATAGATTTCCCGGTGCAGTACAGCTGACTGCGGTAAACGCGGCTTAATAGCAGGTTGTACTTCAGGATTAGGATAACCCACACACAATCCAAATACGGGGAATACAAAAGGTGGCAAATTTAGTAGTGTTGCAACCTCTTGCGTATTATTGCGGATTGCGCCAATATATACTGTTCCCAAACCAACAGATTCAGCGGCTAGAGTGGCATTTTGCGCTGCTACCGAGGCATCGATTACTGCTTTAAACAACAATTCTATGTAATCTAGAGCTACATGAGGTAGTCCGCGACTGTCAGCAATATGAGCCATACGACCTAAATCTGCTAACCAAACCAAAAATACAGGAGCCTGGTTAACCCATACTTGGTTATTAGACAGCTTGCATAATTCTGCTTTGCGCTCTTGATCTTCAACCGCTACCACACTCCAGGTTTGCAAATTAGCTGAACTAGCAGCAGATTGAGCAGCTGCAACTAGCCATTCCAGAATTCCTGGTGGTAAAGGGTCAGATAAATAAGACCGAACTGAACGGTGAGATAGTAGTGTTTCTAGAGAGTCATTCCAGTCAATTTCGTAATTGAAGGGAATCTCACCGTAGCGCGATCGCAGTAGTTCTGTAGGATTAGTCATAGTCAAAGGGATTACCAACAACGATAAACAAGGAAGAAACAGAAAATCAGGAGGCTGATTTTCTGACAAAGGTAGAGAGAAAATCCTTAACTGCTACGCAGCTAGCTGGGTTTTTCCGAAATCTGAAAGGCGATCACTCCGAAAAAAAGCAACTCGTAAAGCTAGCCGATACTCAGATGCAGGACAAGTAAGCGGAGTAACCGTATGCCAAGAATTGTCAGAACGCGCGATCGCAACTGAGGAATCGCTCAGGGGTAGAATATCTTGGAAGGCAGATTCCGGCTGGGAGTCTTTAAGAATTCGCAAACAGCCTCCCCAATCTACAGACCATTGTTGATTGAAAAATAGCAGATGAGTTAAAACTTTGTTCGGCTCATCTGTATGAGGGTGATGCAACTGTCCTAATTGATATCGGCGAAATCCTATATCCATTACACAGTCCTTTAGTTCCAACCCAGACATTTCGGCTATTGATGCGCGGTAAGAATCTGTCCACAGTGCTTCTATCAACTGTCGCCAGACTTTACTGAGGTGTCTTAAGTCATAAGTAAGTCTGCCTTGTGCCATCCGCTCTCGCCAGCGATTATCGCTAGATTTGAGCATCAAGGAAATATCCTCGCTAGTGGCAAGCATCTTTCCCCAGAAGTATCCATATCCCTCCCCTTCCGATAAACGAAACTCCTCATGGGGAAAACTCGCAGTTAGTTCTAAGCTTGCTTCTGGTGAAAGCAGGTTTTTGATCAAAGCCCAGTTATATGGGACTTTTTGCATTGCTGTGGCACGAATAGATTGAAAATTAAGCATGGTAGAAAAAAATGCTTTACTAGAATTAACCAATCCTGACTACCCTGGACATCAAGTGGTATTGGAACATCAACAATCTGATTTACCTCTGCATCAAGAAACTCTGCTTAAGCCGCAGAAGTTTCATCACCGGAACAGTTAGAAAATCGTTCCAGCCAACTTCGTAATTGAAAGGAACCTCACGCCGTGTGCGATCGCTCTGCCCGCCGCAGGCATCGCAGTAGTTTTGTAGGATTTGTCATACTCAACTTTTGAACCTGAACACTTTTTGACGATTTCAGTGGGATTACCAACCCCATTGCAAATTTCTTTAGGTATAAGACAACTCGTACCACTGCTCAAAGTAGGTCGAGATCAACCTCCATAGAATCAAACTGCTTCCCCTGCTGTTTGAGTAATTTTGGCTGGAGACTACGCAACAAGGAGCGCAACACATCAGTTTTAGTGCGTTGAAAATTTTGACAGTATTGCTCTAGAAGTTGGCGTTCTTCTAGAGACAATTGAAAAGTGATCCATCCTTGCTCTTTTCTCGGCATAGTCAATACCAACATATTTGGTAGTATTTTAGCAAGTGATACAATAATAGTGAGCAATAACTTAACGCAATTGTTATGTGTTCTTAACCAACTTCACTTTTGATTCAAGTCTTCTCTGGTCAAACTGACTGAAACATATTGATGTGTTGATAGCTAAAAGCACAATGCAACTTCATGTCTTGGTAGATGTGTGCGTTTACCCTTGAGGAACCAAACTCAGAAGTTCTTCAACCGTGAGACTGCGCTTAACTTTCACTGACTGATGCTTTACAGCATCCAGCACTGATTGAATTTCTGGCTGACTGAGGGTGATTCCATGTTCTTGCAGCACACTGAATATCAGATGCCGACCGGAATGTTTGCCTACAACAAGGCGACGTTCCCAACCAACATCTTCTGGCGCAAACGGTTCATAAGTACCCGGATTTTGCAACACACCGTGAGCATGAATGCCCGACTCGTGGGCAAAAGTATTTTCACCCACGATCGCTTTCCAGGGAGGAACTGGCCAGTTGGCAGCTTTAGCAACTAACCGTGACAGTTCCAATAGCCGTTTTGTATCAATGCCCGTTTGGATACCGTAGATGTGTTTCAGTGCCATCACAATTTCTTCCAGCGCCGCATTGCCTGCCCGTTCGCCGATCCCGTTTACTGTGGTGTTAACCGATAGCGCCCCTGCTTCAATACCAGCCAGCGAGTTCGCCATTGCCAGTCCAAAGTCATTGTGCGTGTGCATTTCTATGGGAATGAATAGATGATGGACAAGAGAGCGAACTTTGCTGTAAGTAGTCAGAGGATCGAGAATTCCTACAGTGTCACAAAAGCGAAACCGGAAAGCTCCCAACTCTTGAGCATAATATGCCACATCTAGCAAAAAAGATTCATCGGCTCTGGAAGAATCTTCTCCACCAACAGATACAGATAAACCGCGATCGCAAGCAAAATTTATTGCATCCCGCAAACGATCTAGCATTACCTGCTGGTTGCCCCCAAACTTGGCGGCAATCTGAATTTCTGAGACGGGAACGGAAATATGCACCCGTTCTAAACCACAATCTATCGATGCCTGAATATCAGACAAGTTAGCCCGGTTCCAGCCCAGTAATTTGGCGTTTAATCCCAAATTGGCAATGGTTTTGATTGACTCTGCTTCTTCTTGTCCCATTGCCGGAACGCCAATTTCCAATTCTGGAACACCAATAGCATCAAGAAAAGTGGCGATCGCAATTTTTTCTTCAACGTTAAAAGCTACACCTGCCGCTTGTTCGCCATCTCGTAAGGTTGTATCGTTAATTTGAATCGGATGTTTGTTCATCGAGAAATGATGATTCATGATTGGCTAACTTGTTGGGTGATTTTGATTTACTTGAGTAATTCCTAATTGAAGGATAGAGCAACTAACTTGAGTTGTGGAAAGTAAAAGACATATTCTTTAGCTATGGGTTAATAATTACGAATTACTGTCTTCTCTTCTCTACGAGAGGCTGCGCCAACGAGACGCTCCGCAAACGACGCGAAAAGCGAGTCTGCGTACTCTTGCAAACAAGCAAGCTAGAAAGAGCGGCACGCTGCGACACGCTGCGCGTAGCTTGCTTCCCCGGAGGGGTACGTAGAGAGCGTCATTATTAAATATTTGCTACAACTTCCCCAATATTGCTAATATCATAGCCACCAAGAATCTCTAATTGCGATTGGACTAGGCGATGTCCCAAAATACTGAGAAACTGCTTTACTGGTTCTTCTTCCAAGTATTCTTTAATAATCACCAAGTCATATCGCGCCCTATGAAGGGGGATAAATCCCAACCCAAAAGCAGCAGCTATAGATGACGTACTAATACCTGCATCAGCGATTCCTGAGACTACAGATAAGGCAACATCTTGATGGCTGTGAACGATACAGTCAGATCCTTTAACTTTGTGCAATGGCACTCCTTCTTCTTGGAGTTTCCGTTCTAAAAGCATCCGACTGCCAGAACCCACTTCATGGGTGACAATAGTAGCTCCAAATTCTACTAAGTCGGAAACTGTTTTAACTCCCATTGGGTTTCCTGGTGGGACTAACAAACCTTCTTCCCAAACTCCAAGGGTAATCAAAACGGCACTCTTACCTGTTAAGGCTTCCCGCACAAAGGGGATGTTATGTTCCCCAGTATCAGCATCGTATAAGTGCATCCCTGCAATGTGAACTTCACCTCGGCACAGACTACGCAATGCAGCCGTGCTGTGGGCAAAACGATAATGAATTCGCAGTTTTGGATGCCAACGTTCAGTTGCTCTTGCCAAGAGGGAAAGTACAGGTGTACAACCAGCAATCACAACTGTATTGTGCAGTTTGTCTATATCATCCAGAAGCCGAACCTGGACTTTATTTGTACCGTTCTGGCTCTGTGCTTCACCCTCCGGTTGACGCTCGTTCCTCTCTACGACAAGACCACAGGCGTAGCTTGCTTCCCCGCAAGGGTACACTAACGCTACCTCTGACGCTAATGGCAATTTTCTTATGCTGGGGAACCCTTTCACTCTTACGGATGACGCTCCTACGTCGTCGCTACCGCTTGCGCTAACCCCAGTCCCTACAATGGGGAGAATACCCGCAACTGTCTCACCCTCCGGGTTCAGCAGTTTGCTTATGCCGGGGAACCCTTTCGGCAGTTCCTCCTGGGGGGAACCCCCAAGATCGGACTGCCTCACCACCGCAACTGCTTCACCATCAGCCGGAATCATTTCGATCCGAAAAGCATCATTCCCAACAAGGGGATAAGCTATCCATTGATCCCCAACCCGCGCTAGACTAACTCGCAATTGCTGTTGCTTAGGGGCTGATCCGGTAAGAATTGCCTCAACTTCTGGTAAATCTTGCTCAAACCAAAATAAGTCCTCGACTTGGCAACCAAGCGCCTTGGCTAAACGCAGTGACATAGCAACAGAAGGAGCATATTGTCCAGATTCCACACCACCAATACTCTGACGAGTTACGCCAGCTATGTTGGCCAATTCTTGCTGGCTCATGCCTAAGCGAGTTCTAATTGACTTTAGATTATTGCAAAGATTCACATCCAGTTTCATGAGGCTGTATCTCTCCGTTAGAAAAAGCCGCAACGGACAAACTTAAATTGTTAGGGCAATAGCAAGGTTTTCTAGTGGAATGGCGTTTTTGTTGTCAGACATATTGATGTTTTGACAATTGCGCTTATTTGCTGCAAGCATAGCATACACTTTGCTAAAATACTTGCATCTTTGGATACTATTTTAGCATTGGCGCAGTTTAACCTAGCGATCGCCTTTTCATCATTTGCTAGCCAAGTCCTGCAAAAATAGGAATTACGCAAAAAAGCCTCAAACTCTTATTCCTCTGCGTTCTCTGTGATAGCCTGCGGCAAGCCGCAACTCTTGGAAACGCTCCGCTCCCCCTTGCTTCGATCTAGGAGTATGCGTCTACGATTTTCTGTTATAGCCATAGTCACACAGGTTAGGACATAATTAGGACTTACGCAAAAAACCTCTCTAACTCTTATTCCTCTGTGTTCTCTGCGTTCTCTGTGGTTTGATTTTCCGTGACCTGTGCGTAAGTCCTGATAATGACAAGCATGAAAGCTAGGAATAGTAATACTTTTACCTCCTGCCTCCAGCATAGCTGCCTTCTGCCTCCTGCTATATCTGTATATAAGTCCTGAAAAACCTTATCTTTAGTCCAAGTGCGGTAAGTCCTGGTCTAGATGCAAATTGCCTTTTTTAGTTGGTACCGCCACCCACTGGAGTTCCAACCAGAGGATCGGGTTCTTTTCCTTCAACCTTGAGGCGGGATCGCGGATAATGCGTGTGGCATTTATGCAAACAGCTTCACATATCCCCAAATCTTGGGCAACGCCTCTAAAAACGTCTTTGTTGGCATTAATTGAGGCAAACAGCATATTAGGATAAAAAACAACAAAATGTTGTATAAGTTTTGGAGGGCAGCCCCAGTAAGAGTTTACAAGTTCGACATGGCAGTACTGGAGCAACTCGCCTAGTTTGGCACAGCGTCCCTTAACTACGGTAGTAAATTTTTGGACTAATACCTCTTCAGTCAACATAATAAGTTCTACTCCTTCAATGAGGTAGACAAATTTTGACGTGGTTACGTCGATTTATCAAATAGTGGTAAGAAACTTACGCAGTTTTTTCTGCTTTTTCGAGTCAGAGGTTGCCAATTGCTCCAGATACCTTGTATTAGGGATCATCCCTACTGCATCGTCCTAGCCGAACAACCCAAACTTCACCAGCAGTTCCTCAAGGCGATCGTTAGACATAGATTTCGGAGTCACAAAATCTGTGTTATGGTCAATTGCTGTTGCCAGGTTGCGATAGTGCTGCGCCTGTTCACAGTCAGGAGCATACTCAATCACCGTCTTGCGGTGGAACTCTGCCCGTTGTACCATGTTGTCTCTGGGTATGGAGTAAATCATTTGAGTCCCCAGTTTCTCTGCAAGAGCTTTGATGAGATCGTCTTCCTCATCAACTTTGCGAGAGTTACAAATCAATCCTCCCAGACGTATACCGCCTATTGGAGCATACTTTTGAATGCTTCGGCAGATGTTGTTGACGGTATACATTGCCATAATTTCCCCAGAAGTGACAATGTAAATTTCTTGAGCTTTGCGTTCACGAATGGGCATGACAAATCCACCGCATACCACGTCACCCAGACCATCATAAAATGTATAATCAAGTCTAACTGCATCATCATAAGCACCAAGTTGTTCCAGCAACCCAATTGAAGTCAGAATGCCTCGACCTGTACATCCTACACCAGGTTCCGGGCCACCCGATTCTACACACAACGTCTTTCCCCATCCCTCCTGACGGAAGTCTTCTAAATTCACGTCATCTTCTTCTTTACGCAACGTATCAAGTACAATCTTCTGGTGAAATCCCCCCAAAAGGAGCCTGGTGGAGTCTGCTTTCGAGTCACACCCTACAACCATCACCTTACGGCTCATATCAGTCAGTCCAGCCACTACATTTTGAGTCGTTGTGGATTTGCCAACTCCCCCTCTTCCATAAATAGCAATCTTCCGCATAAAAACCTCGATAATGGCGCAGACTTGTTGATTCGGCTCCCAGATTATGGTGTAATCAAGTAGAGTGTTGAATTCAATTGAAATTGTAGTTTTTGAAATAGTTCACTGCCCAGATTGTGACAACATCAACGTAGTCAGAGTGTGGAAATCAGCCGTCTATCCAGCACTACAAATATTGCAGTTATCTGCTAAAAGTTAAACAGCTTCTTACAGATGTAGCAGTAAATATTAGTGCGATGCGAGATACAATAAGGGTGCTAAAAAATAGTTGTAATCCTGTCACTAAGAATTCAAAAAACTTCTACAGCTACAGCGGTGAATAAGAAGTTTCTGTTTCATCACAGCAAGACAAACACTATTTATTTTTGAAGAAAGATACATAGAAAAATCAGTCCAGCCTAGTTTATGGCAACAGCTTCGTCAAACGAAAAACCGATTTTTGGGCGGTTTTGCTCCACTTCGATTAACATTATGCCGTCACCAATAAATGATGAGGCTGGGCTGATACTCACTTCAAAGGAACTAAAGGAGTTTTCGTCCTTGTATTAGATTCCCTATAAATAAAGAATATCATACATCTGGCCAATTTACTTGCGCTGACCAATTAATTTACAAACAGTATTTGTGGTTACAATTAGTTATCATCTAGAGAGCTTCAAAGCCAATAATTGCGTTATTCTCTGGTTTGAAGTTGAGCCTAGATCGTCTATTTCTCCAAATACGACATCCATAATCAAGAGAGAAATAAAATTATTTATCTCTTCATTTATAGTTAGAAGAGTCTGTCTATTTACATGAGTCAACCTCTTATATATATGAGCGAGTTATGGTTTAACATCTAGACAGAATTGTCTATTTATAATTAAACATATCGTTCTTTGCCAAATATATATTTGCCCTATTGTTATTAGAGTTACTATTATTAATTAAACCGGGTGATAGGATTTTGAAATCAAGTCAGTCAAAGAATTTTTCTGATGATAAGAGAAATA
>NZ_JBALDJ010000050.1:0-157247 GCF_036917415.1 Nostoc sp.
TAACGACAAGGTGTTTGTTAAGCATAGCTGCTAACAAATTTTGCTAATCTCTCACAAAACTATTCATCAGAGTTAGCTTCAGCATTTTGATACGCTTGTAGGAGCCTAGCATGATCGAGAGTAAATCCTACTTGCATCGCTATCTGTGCAAATAAATCAATCTCAGATTGTTGCCAATCACGGGGTTCGGAACATTGGTGTGCAATTAACAAGCCAAATAGCTGCTCATCTTTGATAATTGGTGCTACTAAATTTGCTTTCACACCAAAAGATTCGAGCAGGTTAATGTGACAATCAGCCAAACTAGACTCATAAATGTTGTTGATTGCGACAACGCGACCAGACTGATACTTTTCTACATAGCCTTGAGTGAAACAGGGGTCATGGATTTTAGACCGCAAAACTTTGGGATAACCTGGAAGCACTGATTCAGCAATAATAATTCCAAACCAATTAGCGTAAAAGCTATAAACTAACACTCGGTCAGTATTTAGTGCTTTGCGAACCTCTTCCACTGTGGTTTTGATGACATCCTCTTCCTTGAGAGATTGGCGAATTTTGCAGATAATATCCACCAATAAATGACTTCGCATACTTTCAGCTTCGATTCGTTGCAGCAGTCTTGCATGGTCGAGAGCAAATCCTACTTGCATCGCTATCTGGGCAAATAAATCAATCTCAGATTGTTGCCAATCACGGGGTTTGGAGCACTGATGTGCAATTAACAAGCCAAATAGCTGCTTATCTTTAATAATGGGGGCTACTAAATTTGCTTTCACAGCAAAGGATTCGAGCAGTTTAATGTGACAATCAGCTAAACCGACTTCATAAATGTTGTTTATGGCTAGAACGCGACCAGACTGATACTGTTCTACATAGCCTTGACCAAAACATGGGTCTCGGATTTCAGCTTGCAAAACTTTTGGGTAGGTGAGAACAACTGATTCGGCAATCACAATTCCAGACCAATCAGCGTTAAAACTATAAACCAGTATTCGGTCAGTACTCAGTACTTTACGAACCTCTTCTACGGTGGTTTTCAGAACATCCTCTTCGTTGAGCGATTGGCGAATGCTGCCAATCGTATCCGCCAGCAACCGACTTTGCACACCTTCAGCATCGATTCGTTGCAGGAGTCTTGCATGGTCGAGAGCAAATCCCACTTGTATGGCTATCTGGGCAAATAAATCAATCTCAGGCTTTTGCCAATCACGGGGTCTGGAGCATTGATGTGCAATTAACAAGCCAAATAATTGTTCATCTTTGAGAATGGGGGCAACCAGATTTGCTTTCACGGCAAAGGATTCGAGCAGGCTAATGTGACAATCTGTCAAATCAGCTTCATGAATGTTATTTGTGGCTTGAACGCGACCAGACTGATACTTTTCTATATAGCCCTGAGTGAAACATGGGTCTTGAATTTCAGCTCGCAAAACTTTTGGATAACCTGGAACCACTGATTCGGCAATTACAGTTCCAACCCAATTAGCGTTAAAGCTATAAACCAGCACTCGGTCAGTACTCAGTACTTTGCGAACTTCTTCTACGGTGGTTTTGAGGACATCCTCTTCGTTGATCGATTGGCGAATGCTGCGGGTAGTTTTTATAAATACCTGAGCTCGATCTGCCTTTGAATCTACCTGTTCTAGAAGCTTGGCGTAGTCAAGAGCAAATCCCACTTGCATGGCTATGTGAGCGAATAAATTAATCTCAGACTGCTGCCAAAAGCGAAGTCTAGAACACTGATGTGCAATTAATAAACCAAATAGCTGCTTGCCTTTGAGAATCGGCGCTATTAAATTAGATTTGACAGCAAATTGCTCTAACAGCTCAATATCACCATCACTGAGATTGGCTTGATAGATATCATCAATAGCACGGATGCAACCATTCTGATATTTTTCTATATATCCTGCCTCAAACCCAGTGTTAGAGACTAGAATCCCTAACATTTTCGGTAAACCAGGTGCTACTGATTCGGCAATAAAGGTTCCATTACAGTTGGAGTTGAAGCAAAAGATGGTTACGCGATCGATGCTTAAAGCTTTACGAATTTCTTCTGAGGTAGTTTTGAGAACATCTTCTTCATTGAATGATTCTCGAACCCAGCGGGTAATTTTTATCGATAGCTGGGAGTAATCAGCTTCGGCTTCTTTTTGTTGTAGCAAACCCGAAAGCATCTCTGTAAATAAGTTTATGTTGCTCTCTAACATCACTAATTCATCTTGGCTAGCCATGAAAGATTGAGTAAACTCACTGTCTGGACGTAGCTTATTTTTGATAATATTAGAAGTTGTAGCAGCCTTGTGGATCCGACTAATAAATCGATTCATCACAAAAACAGCGATCGCACCTGCTAAAATTGCTGTCACTCCCATACTAGTTAACAAGAGTGACAATTGTCTTTGTAGAGCAAGTTCTGTTTCTGTTGAACTTTTTGCACTTTCTTGTCTTACTTGCGGAATTTGTGTATTAATTAAATTAGTGCCATAGTTGTAAGTAGCTGTTCCAATTGCAACTACAGGAAGCACACTGATACTTAGTGCCCAAACTATTGCTTTAGTCTTTAAACTCCATTTTTGTTGCCAGAGTCTCTGTTGGCGATTTCGTCTTGCTTGGTTTTGAGAAAAAGACTGACTCATAAATGAAACCTGGATTGCTGCAATTGAGAATCAAGTAAATAACCTCACCACCAAATTCTATACAAACCTTATTAAACAAAAACTAGCTTTGAGGAG
Organism: Nostoc sp.; assembly: GCF_036917415.1. Classification (GTDB taxonomy): domain Bacteria; phylum Cyanobacteriota; class Cyanobacteriia; order Cyanobacteriales; family Nostocaceae; genus Nostoc. The sequence continues at coordinate 2,739 of NZ_JBALDJ010000050.1, forward strand.
TATTTTGAGGCACTAATCTTCTAGGTCATGTTTCATAATGTTTTTATTTGCTTTCAACTCGAAAAAATTGGGTTTGATAATAGGCTTGTTAACAATCAAATGGCGATCGCTTGGTTAGAATGTCTTATTTTCTCATTAGGAGTTCTGGTTTTCTAACAAGACAGCCAAACAATCTTTATTTTTTAACGACAGTTTTATAGACTTCCACAGTTACTCTTACCCGTAGTATAGGACTCATATTTGATTTCTGAAATACACGTAGGGTGCGTTAGCCTTTGGCGTAACGCACCAGTTAACGATTTAGGTGCGTTAGGCTACGCCATAACACAACGCCAGTCCGCTCAAGTCGGGAAACCCGCCCACGCGGCTGGCTCCCCTACAGATACTTAGATTTTTTCATAAATCAAATCGGATTCCTATATCATCTTTGCTTGATTATCTAGTATTTTTCAAGTAGATGAGATGAAGAGTGCTGTTAGCGGATAGCTAAGGTTTAGCCCGTCCTGGGTTGCAAGATCGCCCACAAGGGGCCTTGCTCAAACCCAAGTACATAAGTAAGTACTGAGTAATTCTTAATTCACTCGCTTGCCGAGGCACTCACTACTCAGCACTGAGTAGGGTAAAAAATCCAGGATTTAAAATCAGACACAAAGAGTTTCTCCTGCCCTCTGCCCTCTGCCCCCTGCCTCCTGCCTCCTGCCCCCTGCCCCCTGCCTCCATAGCCTAATCTGCAATTAACTCTACTGCATCTCGTCCATCAGAATTTTGTAAGTAAACTTTGACAATTTCTTCTTTAGCTGTAGGCAACTTCTTGCCAATAAAATCTGGATGAATTGGTAATTCTCGATGACCTCTGTCTACTAACACAGCTAAACGAATCACCTCTGGCCTACCGTAATCGTTGACTGCGTTCAAAGCAGCGCGAATCGTCCGTCCTTTGAAAATCACATCATCCACGAGTACAACCGTTTTCCCGGTAAGGTCAAAAGGAATTTCGCTTTTCGTTGGAGTCCGCAATCCAATTTTGTCAAGGTCATCTCGATAAAATGTAATGTCCAAAGCACCGACTGAGACTGTTACATCTTCGAGCGTCTCAATTTGACGCGCCAATAATTCGGCTAATAACGCACCTCTGGTATAAATACCAAGAAGCACCAGTTGAGACAAATCACGTGTCCTTTCGACAATTTGAGAGGCAAGGCGAGTCAAGGTACGACGGATTTCTTCAGATGAGAGAATTTCAACTACTTTGGCAGACATAGCGAGTCATAAGTTAGGAGTGAGAAGTTAAGAGTTAGGAGTTTTTATTCTTAACTCCTGTACAGACAAGGGTTAATCGCGTCTCTAACTTTATATAGCGGTTTGCAGTTGAGTCCAATACAGACCTAACCCCCAACCCCTTCCCTAGCAGGGAAGGGGAGTAAGATTCAAAGCCTCTCTCCTCTTAGGAGAGAGGAATGGAAGTGAGGTCAAAACTGTACTGCACTCAAACGAGAACCGCCATATTTACAATTACCTATTTGCGAGCATTAAGAATATAGCGATCGCTATCCCTAACCATAGCAAAAAACAATATCGAGTCAGCTGTAAAGCATTCTGAATAGAACTTGCAGTAATGGCATAAATAGCATCTCCTAGTAGTGGTTTGTATTTAGCTACCCCCCGATACCAATTTTTACCCCCCATCTGCACACCCAAAAAAGCCGCATAGGCGCACTCACTCCAGCCAGAATTGGGACTAGGATCGTTAATTGCATCCCGACGACAAATTTGCCAAATATGTATCGGTTTACCAGATAGCAGCGCCAGAGTCACAACTGTTAACCGACAAGGTAGCCAAGTCAAGCAATCTTCTAACCGCGCACAGAACCATCCTAAATAAGTATAGGGTGCTTCCCGATAGCCCACCATTGAATCGAGGGTACTGCTAGCTTTATATGCTAAAGCCAAGGGAGTTGGCCCCACAACTGGGATAAAGACACCAACAATTGCATAAAAAAGTGGAGCCATTACCCCATCGGTGGCATTTTCTGCAACCGTTTCTAAAACGGCTCGGGAAATTTCTGCTTGTGAGAGGTTTTGGGTATCTCGACCAACGTAATTACTTAAAATCTTCCGAGCCTTCTTTAAATCTCCGAGTGTTAAAGGTTGTAAAACAGCCTCTGCTGCTGCTCGCAGACTTCTGCCAGCAAAACAACTAGCCAAAAGAATGCTATCTATTGCAATTCCTAAGAGTGGATGAACCCATCTGGCAATTTGAATAATCAAAAAGCCAACAAGACCGCTACCAATTATTAAGATAATACCTAGTACAATTCCAGCTAGGCGTTGTGTTAGAGAATTTTGACACAAGTGGAGAAAAAATTTGGTTAGGCGAGAAATTATCCACCCCATAACTTGCACTGGATGAGGCCAATCCCAAGGATCGCCAATTAAGTAATCTAAAAATGTTGCAATTATTAAGATATAGATATTATTAGTCATAAGTTACAAGTCAAGGGTTAAAAGTCAAGAGTCAATATTTCGACTATTGACTGGAGGCGGAGCGTCTTTGGCTCCGCTCTTGACTAAACCACAAAACTAGCTTCTTCTCCAAGGGAAGCTTGCCGACTCCGAGCATCGTAATAAAGGTCTGCCAGAGTAATACTATACAAAGCTTCTTTGAGCTTTTGGTTGACTCTCTGCCAGAGGCTAAACGTTACCCAGTCTTCAGCTTGTGTAGGTGCTGAGGTCTGATGAGGTAAATGGCTAGTCTCGCCAACAGCTTCTAAAATTTGTCCTATAGATATCTGTGCAGGCTCTCTGGCCAATTGGTATCCGCCAATGCTACCACGAATTGATTTAACTATTGACGCACGACGCATTTCTATTAGTAGTTTTTCGAGGTAAGGAGCTGGAATATCTTGGCGTTTAGCGATCGCTCTCACAGATACAGGCCCATATCTTGGTTGTAAACTTAAATCTAGCAACGCCTTCACACTATAGTGTCCTCTGGTAGTTAATTTCATTTTGGCAAGTTTTGTTGTTTGTTCTTTGTTTTCGTTGGCACTGCATCTCCCTGAAAAGAAATTCTGATGGTCGGCTTCTGACTCTTAGACTTCTTTAGTTTGTGATTTGTAAATAACCAATGACTAATTACCAATGACCAATGATTAAGGATCAGTTTTGCTTATCATTCTGTGACTCAGTTCTCATCCTTAAGAAATAGACAACCTTTAGAGCGTTAGTTTAGAAAACTTAAAACTTATATAGTCTAGCAGTAATTCACAAACTATATATATAGTTATCAGCATTGCCAGCATTCTCTAAAATAAATTGTCTTGGCAATATTGTTAATGGCATAACAATTGTGCAACTGAGTGTAATATACTTGGCTAGGTTGAGATAAAAACTAAAGGATTACGTTCCTGTTAGCTCAACCTCAGCTAAAATAAAATCGATTCAAACACTTCAAACATTCATTTTCGACCTAAGTTGATGCCTAAACAGAAAAAAATTGAACCCTTACTCGGTGAAGAACTGCTCAAAAAAGTCAAAGAGCTAGAGAACGAGAGCAAAGAAGATAAAGCCAAGAAATGCGGCTACTATACCGTTACCAAAAATGGTATAGAGCGTGTCAATATGATGAAGTTCTTAAATGCCCTAATTGATGCTGAAGGCATTCAGTTAGACAGTACACCTAGTGCTAATGGGCGTGGTGGACGTAGTGCTAGCTATAGAATTAGCGTGCAATCGAATGGTAACTTACTTATAGGTTCAGCTTATACAAAACAGATGAATCTTAAACCAGGAGATGAGTTTGCGATCACTTTAGGCAAAAAGCACATTCGTCTGAGACAGGTAGATCCAGAAGATCGCGAAGATGGTGAAGCCATAGAAGCCACGGCTTAATAAATATAAATGGTCATTAGTCAATTGTCATTTGTCCTTTGTGAAAACCAATGACCAATGACCAATGACCAATGACTAATGACCAATGACTAATGACTAATATGCTAAATAGTGGCGAAGTGCCTTGCGCGTAACTGCTAAATTACAGGTTAATGTAATTTGCTCTTTTTCTAATAAACCCAAAATGCGATCGGGTTTGTCTCGTGCTACCACTGGTAATTGATGTAAACCTCGAAGACTCATCCGGTCTAAAGCCTCAGATAAAAGTTCATCTTGCCATGCATAGAGAATTTCAGTAGTACAAATGTCTATGAGGGTTTGACTGGATAAATTATCTGGAATTTCAGTTAGGGGATTTGGGTATGTTTGCCAAATAGCAAGGGCACGGTTAATATCTTCCAAAGAAAGTATACCAACTAATTGCTCTGCTTGATCAAATACTAAAGCACTACGAACGCGATCGCGGGTCATTTCCACAGCGGCATCTAATACTCCCAAAGTTGCAGGTAACTTTTTGGGACAGGGATACATGGCATCTTCTACCAAAATTTGCTGCACAATTTCTGCTTGTTCATCTTTCAATTCCGAAAGACCAATTTGTTGTAAATTAGAGTTAGAGTTAAAAGTCGGTTTAATCCTTTCTACTAGCCAAACACTCAAACCCACAGCTGCCATCAACGGTAAAACAATTCGATAGTCGCGGGTTAATTCAAACAGCATTAAAATAGCCGTTAACGGCGCTCTCACACTAGCAGCCAGTACTGCTGCCATTCCCACCATTGCGTAAGCTGGGGGAGCCGCCATTTGATCGCAAATTGTCGGGAATGCTACAGCCAACATTTTGGCATAAGCCGATCCAAAAGAAGCACCTAAAAACATTGCTGGTGCGAACAAACCACCGATGAAACCACTACCTGCACTAATTGCAGTCATCAATAACTTCACCACCAACAACATCACCAATAAGTAGAGTGGAAACTCTACATCTTGAAGCATTGCTTCTACAGTTTCATAACCGACGCCCAGAATTTGCGGGAACTGCAAAGCAACAGCGCCAATTATCACACCGCCAATAATTGGATGAATCGGCTGAGGAATTCGTCCGAAAAATGCAAAACCTGGAACCTTCCCAGCAAAGCAGGCTTTTGCTCCCCGAATTGATTGAGTATAAGCCAGAGAAACTAGGCTGGCCCCTAAACCCAAACCAAGATAAAGAGGTAATTCCAAAGGACTGCGAACCTGGTAAACAGGTAAATCAAAAGCAGGTTGGGCCCCCAAACCAATTTGGGCAATTAATGCTGCTACCACCGCCGCTAGCAGCACCACACTGACAGCAGAAGTAGCAAAAGATGTAGCTCCCATCACTACCTCTAAAGCAAAAAATACTCCAGCGATGGGAGCATTAAATCCCGCCGCAAGTCCAGCCGCCGCGCCAGCACCCAACAGCAAACGCTGTCTTTCTTGAGATACCTTGAGGATCACAGACAACAACATCCCAAAATTTGCGCCAATTTCGACACTCGGCCCCTCTGGTCCCAAAGAAGCACCGCTCCCTAAAGAAACAGATGCAGCCAGCATTTTGGTAACTGGTCGTAGTGGTCGCCTAATCTCTGTTCCCTGAGAGGCGGCGATCAGAGATGAAAGTCCAGGGCCAAAATCTTGAGTGCGCCAACGCATCAAGCCAACAATTAATCCGCCAAGGGTGGGAACGCAAGCTAAAGTCCAAGCACCCCAGGCGCCAATTTGACCCATTAAATTTTCCAGCATCAGCTGGTGAACCAACTGGATTAAATAGTGAAAGGTGACTATACCCATACCAGTACCACCGCCAATAAGCATGGCTAAAAACAGCACAACTGTTTCTGGGGATGGTTGAAAACGATTAATTAGGTGAGCTAAACGAGCGGAAGGTGTAGGAAAGGCAGGTTGTTCCGTTACCTTCCTCAGTTGAGTGGGAGGCAAGAGAGTCATTGAGAGGCAGGGTAAATGTAAGAAAAAATTTAAATTTTTATCTGTTACTTATCATTGTGAGCCATTATTTAGCAACCGGACAAGTAGACTTTATTTGCTTAACTTCCAAAGCTTTCGCTAAAAATGTCATTGTGCAAAATTTGTGTGGGGAGAATGGTTAAATGAGAGAGAATTATTATTTAAGGGTTAGCGATGCCTAAGTTGGGTGTAGCTGTGGCTAGTGGGGCGGGAGCTACGCCCAACGCTATTTTTTCTAGAGACAACAAAGTTTTTTCGGCTGGGTGGACGCACCCGTAAACATTAACCATGAGTCATCCTTGCTTAAATCTAGCTATACTCGTGTTGCGACCATTGAGCCATCCTTGGTAGTAATAGAATGTATGTATGGTTGATGCCCGATCTTAGACCATACATTGATCCCAATTCAATATAGCTATTGTTATAGAGCGAGTAAATGGACTAGGCGGACGAGGTAAATGAATATACACACTTTTGATAATCATTATGTTACTTGCCCAATTTGCCAAAGAAATGCCACGCCAAAACCAGTTAAAACGCGCATGGGCTTGTTTTGCTGTCCCTATTGCCAGGAAAGGCTAGTAGTTTGCCAAAGTGGTCATTATGTCCGCGATCCGTTTACTTGGAGACAATTGATGATGTCTTCGTCCCTACGTCGTCAAAGCCGACCTTTAGCGAGGATTCTCAGAGATTTTGTCTTACTCAAGCGTCCTATGGTAGCTTTGGCTGTAGGAAGTGCCATTTTCTTTGGTGCGATCGCTTTGACCCAAGAAAAGACAAGCTATGATAGCCAAATTCTTCCCACAACAGAGAAAGTTAATGACGCAGGAAACAAATCTCAGTAAATGGATTACTTTTGTATAAATCCTAAATTCCTAAATTTGGAACTTACAGCAGGGCGATCGCGAGAATCTTGGCTCTAGACTTTGGATCGCAATTTCTCTGCATCCTCATACCAATAGTTACCCCGACATTACCGAATAATCAAACACATACCAGAGGTATTTATATATCAGATAGTTTAGATTTTGGTGGCATCAAGCTGCCTCCCCAAAATATTGAAGCCGAAGAAGCAGTCTTGGCTGGCATCCTGTTAGACCCTGAAGTGATAGGAAGGGTCGTAGTGGTGCTTCTTCAGATACCCTCGAACCAACTAAATGACCAATAAAAGCACCAACTATTCCACCAAGCAATCCTCCCAAAAATGAGTAGAAAAATAACTTGAGAGTTACTTGAATATTTTGACTATACAGTAGATAAATTATTGCCCAGAGCAATCCTATGATTGCTGAGATTACTACTGGTACTATTATATAAAAAACTATCCCTTTCATCACTTTTTTTGCGGTCTTAGCTATGGGTAAATATATAAGGTTCGCTAAGGGCGAACAATCAGCCTTAGTGTTATAGCCCTCACAATTCTAATGCGCGAATTAATAATGTACGAATTTTGAAGTGATTTGACTATTGCTATTTGGGCATGAAAAAATAAGTACTACTAGCGTACTCTCTCTCAAAGAACCTTCTAATAATGTCCATCCCAAACCTGATACTTTAATAAAGTATCGACTTAAATAAAATACCAATAATTAGACCAACTATTCCAGCAATCAAACCGGCACAAAAGAAGTAGAAAAACAATTCAAAACTTGCTTGAATATTTTGGGTATATCTGAAATAAAATATTGCCCAAATGGCTCCAAGCATTCCTAAAATTACTGTTGGAATCGTTACGATTGCTATAACACTTTGAGTTTCCATTTATATATATATAGTATTATGAGCCGTAAAAGTTTCTAGTTAAACACATAACATAAAAGACCGGAATTCGGCAAGAAATCAAAAAATATGCACGAATAGGAACTATAAACACGTACTTATCCAGAACGGATTATGAATAAAATCTGATGAAAATCAATCCTCCTAAAACTGCTCCCACAATAATGCCTATAATCCAGAAAATTGAAATCCAAACAAGCCAGCTGGCGCTTTCAGAGCTAAAAATGAAATCACCTGGAAATTCCTTAGATACCGTCGAACCAACTAAATGACCAATAAAAGCACCAACTATTCCACCAAGCAATCCTCCTAAAAATGAGTAGAAAAATAACTTGAGAGTTACTTGAATATTTTGGCTATACAGTAGATAAATTATTGCCCAGAGCGATCCTATGATTGCTGAGATTACTACTGGTACTACTATATAAAAAATTATCCCTCTCATCACTTTTTCGCGGTCTTAGCTATGGGTAAACATATAAAGTTCAGACTTAATAGTAACATGACAAAAAATATCGCCATAAAACGGGAGCATCCCAATTTTGCAAAAAGAGGGGAAAAAATCCAGATTATTAGCGAACAACAAAACCCTGTAGAATATATCTGGTTGCAAGCAAAAAGTTTAATTCGAGAATTTTATTTTTTCTGCCATTCTTTTTCCATCGTCAAGGGATTATTTGAATTGTTGATTCCTTGTCAAATTTTTGACTTTCCTAAACTTCATGAATATGGTGTTTTCTGATGAATCATTTAGGATTGCTATATTGTTTCTTTATGCTTATCTAATTATCATTATATTAATTTGAAAATCGGGACACCACAGCATCTACAATTTACTGTCTGGCAATACTTGGGGTGAAAAGATTGCCTGTAACGACTCATAGTAAGCGAGAAAATAAGCAGTCTGTTCTGGTTCCAAACGAGAGCAGATTTCAGTACCGAGTAAGTGAATTAATTATTGCCGCACCAATTCCCAGCGCACCTTTAATCGAGGAGACAACATAACACACAGCGGAAATAGCTCTTGTTGTATGGCACTAATATTGTTCTCCAAAACACAGACCTATAGATATACCTGGAACATCTCTATATCACGGACACTTGAAATGTTAATGTTAGCGTCATTTAAACGACTCAAGCATAGAGAAATCAATCTCATCAGGCAAACCGCAAAATTACGCAGTTTATCATTTATTCAAACTGAGTTGCAGGTTTTTTACACTTTTTGGAAGAAGGCGATCGCCACACGATTATCATTTATCTTTTAGGCGATAATCTGATTTTTTCCTGGTCGCTTATTTTGTGGCAGTAAAAATTACTACAAAAATGTCAAATAATTCCGAATATATTAAGTATTAATTTTCATAAGATAAAATAAAACTTCAGATAAATTACTTAATTTGTTGTAGTTTTAAAAGTAGTTTTGTTTAAGGCAAAAAAACTATGTTCAACAAAATATTAGCAACAAGTGTCGTAACAGTCGGATTAATGATGACTGTTTCAATTTCTGCGGCTCAAGCCAACCCTAAAGCAATGACCTGGAAAGTGTTCGGAAAACCTTTAGTGGTTAACTCCAAAACCTATGTTTTGTTCGGTTCGGATAATGAACAACCCGATGGTACTAATCCTTATGAAGGCGACACTAATATCAACGAATATCGTTCACTTCTCTGTATTAAAAAGACAAATGCTTTAGCACCAGTAGGTCTGCCTCCGTCGTCGATAACACCTGGCGGTGCGACTAAGAACTCTTGGTCTGGCGGTACAGTATTGGTGATTCCCAATATCCAAGGAAAGCAATTAACGTCTCAAGCAGTTGCAGACAATATATGCAATCAGGTAGGACAAATTGTTCGTGGTGTCTCTGGATATCGGATGGCAGAATTCCATGATGGTACTGGTATTTACGCTGGATGGAGTTTCTGGGCGCAAGCTTATGGTGATATAAACGGTTTAGCACGGTGTTCGCGCTATTGGGTTAACATTAACGATCAACCTGCGACTCCTTGGTAAGGTGAGTATTTGTAAACGCAGGAGACAGGAGGGACAAGGGGACAAAGAGATAAACAAAACTCAGCACTGACTCAACCCTAGCTATCCGCTAACAGAATTCTTTTGCCCCATGCCCCATACCCCATATTTATAGCCGATTAGTATCTTTTGTAACTAACTTCCAACCTTCAGCTTGGTCAATTAGCTTCATCGACTCTAGTTGAAGATTGTTGAAAGCAGATGCATGAAGTAGGAAGTAGGGTTGACCGTTGTAGTGCCAATAATATTCTAGTTCACCAACAGAAGCAGGAATGATGGTGCGATCGCTATAATAATCCAACGAGGGACGATGGTAGGGAAAAGATGTGTAAATCTTCCTTGTCGCTGGATTTGCTCGTACAATCATGGCGGCGACTGGTTTAACTGGATAGGCTTCAGATAATTCCCAAACCCAGTAGTTAGATTTCATTAACAGCAGCAGCGAAATATAACTTCCCCAAAACAAAATCTTCAGAAATTGTCCGTCACCTCGTTCTGCCAAAATAGCTGCTAAGGTCATAGTTAAAGCTACGGCGGCAAAAATCAGTTGTAAGTCTGTTTTTGGTGTTGTACCCGAACTGAAATAAATGCTACCAGCAGAAGCAGCCACAGCAAGTATTGCTAAACCAGCGACCCAAGCACGGGGATAAGATGAGAGTAAAGGCGAATTTTCTGTATCTGATAACTGGATACCAAAGGCTAAAGCTAAACTAGGGTAAATCGGGAATAGATACCAGGGAACTTTGGTAATCATGAAGGAAATTACCAGCAGATAAACCCCACTCCATGCCATTACTAATTTTGCCCAGCTAAGGTTGCGATTTTCCCAGGTTAAACGGACAGTTTGTGGTAAGAACAATAACCACGGCCATGTGTATTTGAGAAGTTCAATCACATAGTACCAAGGTGGTTCAGAATTACTTTCTACAACTGAACCAATTCGGCCTAGTGATGGGTTTGCAATACCAATTTGGGCGAAAGTATAACCATAGTGAATTAGTTGGGCACCATACCAACCAGCTACAGGTAGAATGCCAATTAAGATTGCTATCCAGAGATAGTAACAAGTGAGCAGTCGTGGCGTATCCCAAAACAGAAATACAAGTGCGATCGCACCGAGTAATACGCCTAGCAGCCCTTGAGTTAAACAAATAAACCCAAAGCTGATGCCAACACCAAGACAATAACGTAAATCCCGGCGCGATCGCAACACACACAACATCATCACCATCAAAAAACTTACCATCGCCCCATCCAACATTGCCAGCCGCCCATGACGCACTACAGGTAGCATTGTTAGATAAATCAAGGCGCTATAAATAGCAGCCCAACGTTGGCGAAATATCTCTCGAGCAATGCAATACAGTAAAGGTACAGATGTTGCTGTTAAAATTGCTCCAGGTAAGCGCGTTGTCAACTCATTTTCGCCTCCTAGAGAATAAGCCCAAGCTATTAGCAAATGCATCAAAGGCGGCTTGTCATGATATGGTTCGCCTCCTAACGTTGGGTAAAGCCAAGGCATTGAACCTGATGGGGCGTGCCAAATTTCACGAGCAACCTGTGCCACAGTACCTTCATCCCAATCTCGCAGCGGCAACCCTCCCAGATTGATGCTAAACAGTAATACTGCTGCCAACAGCAATACTATTAGCCATACCCAATCAATCCATTTTCCAACCGTGCGATGCTGTTTTTCCAGATGACTCCAAATAAAGCTTCCTTCTTGCATATTCTCTGGTAATCATTTTACTTGCTGGTTTGATTACATAGAGACATCTAGCGAATCTCCAATGTTGCCACCCAGTAACAACGTATGTTTTTAACAATTGCTAGTTTCCAAGATTAACTCAATTTTTTCTAATTAGCGCTATTTTTTGAAAAAATTATATTGGTTATTTAAATAACATTTAGTCCAAAAAATGATAAAAATAATACAAGCGATCGATAATTTATTACCTGTTAGATAGTCCGTAAATAAACTTGTACTTTATTTTGTATGTGATGCTTGGTTTCAATTTTATCTACTTAGTTTTTATCTAGTTAATTTCAAAAAATTAGTAAGCGATCGCTACACTAATTCAATAGTGTACTGAATAATTTAATGAACTATATAATATTTTTAAGAAAGTTTTTACAAAAATAATAATTATTTATTGCTTACAAAGCTATTTAATCATTAATAATCAAAAATCCTTGTTGAATAAAATTATCTAAATCAGAAAATTTTATATTTTAAATTTAATTAAGTAGATATTGAATTACAATATCTATGATATACAATTTTTTAAGCACTTTTGATAACAATAAACAGCTAAAAAATTATTGGAGATTGTCAATGAATTTACCTGTAGTTGTAGATATTACTCTTGGCTTAGTTTTTATTTACTTGATTTTGAGCTTGCTAGCTTCGGAAATCCAGGAACTAATTGCCACATTATTACAATGGAGAGCTAAACATTTAAGAACTTCGATTGAATTACTTTTATCAGGTGGTAGTGAAAGTGAAAAATCAGATATTATTAATGCAATCCAGTTGGTACAGAAACTTTATAACGATCCTTTGGTTAATACATTGAATCACCAAGCCAAGGGTAAACTAGAAAAGCATTTCCAGGAAATTACCAAAAACCCTGATAAACTAGTACTAGAAAAACAAAGCGGCCCTTCCTATCTTCCTTCTGAAACATTTGCAACTACTTTATTAGATACCTTAAAAATTTCCCAGCTAATTAATCATGTTAAGCATCCTAGTGAAGAAGGAAAAACCAACTTGCACATGATATTAGCCTCATATAAAGAACTTAAAAAAGGTATAAACGAGCCAACGAGTGCAAGTTACACAAAAATTAAAGAAATTTATGGAGAAATTGACCAAAAATTTATAGATTTTGTTAATAATGAGTTACCTGATGAAGTCCCTAATAATTTAATCAAGAGCCTTTGTGTAATTGCTCAACGTACCAGAATAAAAGTTGGCGATCTCACAGAGGAAGCGGATCAATTTAAAAATGAAGTAGAAACATGGTTTGATCGCTCTATGGATCGAGCAAGCGGTGTCTATAAGCGCAATGCCAAAGGAGTTGCTATTTTAATTGGAATATCAGTTGCCTTTTTAACCAATACTGATACATTTCACTTGGTTAAAAGACTATCAGAGGATTCGGTTATCCGCTCTACCATTACTCAAAGTGCAAGTCAACGAATCGATTATATCAATGATGAAGCAGCCAGAAGAGATATTGAGAAACTATTAGGAAATGCTTCTATACCGATTGGATGGCAAAATATTAATCAACAGTTTGAATTATTAGATACGACGAAATCGAATAGAGTTTATATCAGAATTTCACAGGTTTTTAAATTAATTTGTGGTTGGATAGTGAGTGGTTTTGCTATTGCTATGGGTGCACCTTTCTGGTTTGACATCCTCAATAAATTTATCAATGTGCGGAATGCAGGACCAAAACCTGCTGCTTATACTAAGGATCAACCATCTCAAAAATAGCGTTTCAATTAAATCAAAAAATAAAAATAACTTGGAGTTTTAATTCTTTATTCTGAAGAGTAATGTCAATTTGCCTGATAAATTCTCGAAAGTAAAATCGCCGTTCTGTTTCCGACAAATCTAACCAAAATTGTGGTAGAGAAACAGCTTGAGCAACAGAACGCAAGTTAACTGGGGGAAGAGTTGCTAGCTTTGCTTCGAGTGCAGAAATTTCTGTGCGGAGTTTGTAAGCCCTTAACTTTGCTGTTTCGGCATCTAAAATTCCAGTTTCAATTAAAGCGGGTAACTGAGCAAGTATTTCTTGCTGACGAGCGATCGCTTGTCCTAAACTATTCTTGACTGCATCCAACTGGGGAAAATTCATTCCTGCTACCGCCAGAGGTAAATCACGGCAAACCGTTTCAATTGTATGTTCTAAAACCTCTTGGTAGGAAACAGCCTTACACTTAGGGCTTTGGGGACAGCTAGTAGAACGTAAATAAAGATACTCTTTATCTTGGTTGCGTTGGGTAACACGGGTAACTGTTAGATGTGACTGACACTCAGCACAGACAACCAACCCAGCTAAAGAACGCGGTGCGCTAGCAGTTCGGGATGGTAAACGGCTGTTACGGCGTAAAAGTCGGTCAACTTGAGCTGCTTCTTCCTTAGAAATTATCGGAATATGGGTATTGGAGATAATTTCACCATTTTGATAGGCTGTATTGCCGCGATAGACTGGATTAGTCAGCCAGCGTCTTCCTGTGGTGACAGAGATTTTCTTGCCGTATTTTTTCGCCAAGTAACGCACTGAACCCCGCAAGGAACCATAAAGTAAAAAATGTTCAAAAAAATCTTTGACTACTGGTGAAGTACTGCGGTCAATGGTATATTTTCCCTTACCTCTGCGATAGCCGTAGGGAACTTTGCCGGGTGGCGGTGCAACCTCAAGACGATTACGGGCGTGTCCTTGGCGGATGCGACGACTACGTTGCTGTCGTTGGATTGCGTGTAGCAAATTCAGCAAGTCAGCGCCCAGAGGGTAATTTTCGGAAGTGTAGGGTTGTTCAGTGGCGATTACTGCGATTCCCATGACTTCAAGTTGATTGAGGCGCTCGCTAATTTCCTCTACAGTATCTCCCAATTCTTCCAACCGACGAATCAGGAGATAATCTGCTGGTTCAGTTTGGCAATCAGTAAATAATTGTTGTAATTGCGATCGTTCAGAAGAGTCTGGCTTGCCCAAATCTTCATAAACCCGATCCACCTCCCATCCCCAATCGGCTCGATCGGGAGAAGATTCTAATAGCGGATCGGTGTAAGAGTAAGCAATTATTTTCAAAGGTTTAGCGCAGCATCACAAAGAAATGATATCAGTTGTAACTACTAGCTTGACGACAAAACATTAAGTCATACTGTCCGCCACAGGTCGGCGGAAATAAACATACCATTCAAAACAGCCAGAAAGCCCAAAATTAAAACATGAGTGACTTTTGACTTTTGACTTTTGACTTCCGCCTTGCGGTACTAGTCCAGAATTCAAAGAAACCTTTAATTTTTGACTCTATCAAAGATCAATTCACAATTTACTTAGGGTTGCTATAAATACATTTTTTGCAATTTATTTATTCCAATCAGATGTTAGTTCAATAGTGCGAGCGCGTATTTTTAAATCAAAACCTTCTCGACGACAAATAATGTCATAGTAAACTACAGATTTAATAGATTGCCAAAAAGGCATCAATATTATGCCATTGATTAAATTTAAAATCATTAGTAGTAATGCACTGATAAACATTTTATTTTCATTAGCCCAATCTCCAGATAACAATAGGGAGATTAGTTGTATTAAAAGGTTGAATCCTCTACTATAAATCAACCATCCTAAAATTTGTATAGGTAAAGTAATTACAAATGATATGAATATAATGGCAATAATTCGCCATGTTAAACCCTTGCTTAATTCTCTACTTCTCTTAATTGCACCAATGAAGTTAGTATCATCTTCTATTGCTAGAGGTAAATCAGTAATGAAGAAACGCGAGTAAAACCACAGAGGGCTGAAATAAATACCTATAGCTGTTGGAATAATGATGATTCTAAATATAATATTGTCAAAGGGATTTGCTTGATTGATTGGTTGAGATATGGCACTAAAAATTCTTGGTAATATTACATATATTATTCCCGCAGTTATTGAAATTCCAATGTAAAAAATAAAAAATTGTAATAAACATATTAATATAACTAGAATTGCAGTTATGAGAAACTGCCAAAATCTTTTTTTAATCTGAATTTTGGCAACTTTTGAGCTTTCAGGCTGACCACTAATTTCACTAAACGCTAAACGGGAAATTAAACCAGCGAACGCATAAAATTTTGCCCATCCATAAATCGGGACTATTAGCCATAAATGGGCAAATAATGACAAGCGAGAAAATTTTTTGAAATTTGAACGATATAGATAGCTAGCAAGGCTAACAATATTACCAATATTAAACTGCTGCGTAAGATTTGGAAGCATAGGAATTAGGGACTAGGGATTAGAAACTAAAAGGATGTTTTAAAAGTTGGAACCAGTCAAAAATCATGCAAGTCGTCTGACCATAATACAATACGGTTCAGTTAAGGCTAAAAAGCTTATTAGTGATGTTAAATCTCGGAGCTTCGACTCGTTGTCCAGTACCTATGTGTTTTGGCTTTTTGGAAGGAAACTTGCAGGTATAGCTATCTCAATCGCTTTTAGCAAATCGCTACTTTGTATCGTTGGAGACAATAGTTAAAAATCTTTCAGATGTACCACAGTCAATTTCCAGGCTTGGAAATAATCCTTAATTTACCTGACTTTGCGGCTTAACTGAACCGTATTGCCTTTTAGAGGTATGGCAAAGCGTCAGAAGCCTTACTAAGTTAAATCACTGCAACCTAGTTATTGTAGTTACAATTTTTAGTCATTTACGGTACAAGGATTAACAGCGCTTCACAATTAGCAGTAGTTGGTTCGTAATAACCTCTAACAAAAATAAAACCAATTAGCCCGGTATAACAATATCATTTTTGCGTTTCAGTTGGTAATATGATTGATTGTCTGTAAAAAGACACTTATACAGTTGATGGGTTAAACACAGAGGAAAAAAGTAATTGATTCAGCCTTTATTTATATTTATTATCTATAAGTGGTGACACCCACGAAATAAAGTCAAGTTTGCGATCGTCAAAAGCCGGGGATTCTACTGTTATGGCAAAACTCACTCTTCCGAAGCTGGAACGTCACTTATTTGCGGCGGCTGATATTTTACGCGGCAAAATGGACGCTTCTGAATATAAGGAATTTATCTTTGGGATGTTGTTTTTAAAGCGGGCTGCTGATGTGTTTGAGGTGCGCTATCAGCAAATTGTTAAGGAATTTATGGGTAAAGGGGAGAGTGAAGAAGCCGCTAAGGAAAGGGCCAACAACCCTAACCGCTACGTTCCAACTAATACAGAAGCTTATACGTTATTTGTACCACCACAATCTCGTTGGAGTACTATAGTTAACACCTTTCATCAACAAATAGGTAATAAACTTAATACTGCCTTACACAGTCTTGCTGATGCTAATCTGGCGGTGTTGCAGAATGTTTTTGAGCATATTGATTTTAATCGGCAGGTGGGTGGCAAAAGTACGTTAAGCGATTTGCAATTACGTCAAATGATAGAACATTTTGACAAGCGATCGCTACGGAATGAAGATTTAGAATTTCCCGATTTATTGGGTGCAGCCTATGAGTATTTAATTTATTTTTTTGCTGACTCTGCTGGTAAAAAGGGCGGTGAATTTTATACTCCCCGTGGAGTGGTGAAGTTAATGGTGCGAATTGTCAACCCCCAAGAAAGGATGGAGGTTTATGACCCCTGTGTGGGTTCGGGGGGAATGTTAATTTTATCTAAGCAGCACATAGAAGAACACGGTGGAAATTCCCGCGATTTGAGACTCTACGGACAAGACAATAATGGGGGAGTTTGGGCTATCTGCAAGATGAATTTATTACTGCATGGAATCCCCAATGCTGTGCTTCAGAACGATGATACCTTGATGGTGCCGATTAAAGAGGGGGGAAATTTAAAGCATTATGACCGAATACTGAGTAATCCACCGTTTTCGCAAAACTACAGCCGGGGTAATAAAGATAACCCGATGGAGTTTCTTGACAGATTCCGCGTTTTTTGCCCTACAAGTGGAAAAGCTGATTTGATGTTTGCCCAGCACATGCTAGCGGTGTTAAAGCAAGATGGGATTATGGCGACAGTTATGCCTCACGGGGTACTATTTCGCGGTGGAGAAGAAAAGAAAATCCGCCAGTTATTTATTGAAGAGGATAATTTAGAGGCGGTGATTGGCTTACCACCACAATTATTTTATGGGACAGGGATTCCGGCGTGTATTTTGGTGATGCGTCCCAGAGGTGCCAAACCAAAAGCGACTCAAGGTAAGGTGTTATTTATCAACGCTGATGCGGAATTTCAGGCTGGACGCGCTCAAAATTCATTGCGTCCTGAACATATAGAAAAAATTGTCTCGGCTTATGAAGATTTTACAACCAATGCTGATTATCCTGGGATTGCTGGTTATGCGGCGGTAGTAACGCAACAACAATTGGCTGACTACGAATACAACTGCAATATTCGCCGCTATGCTGATAATACCCCACCGCCAGAACCTCAAGATGTGCGATCGCATCTTTTGGGCGGTGTACCCAAGTCTGAGGTGGATGCAAAGCAAGAATTGTTTACTAGTCACGGTTTTGACCCGATGACTTTGTTGCAACGGCGCTAGGGGTAAACGTGGAAAAACGATTGTACCCCCACCCCGCCAAAGCTACGCTTTGTTTCCCTTCTCCGCAGGCATACGGTGTACACACAAATGCGATCGCAAAAGCAGCAAATGCGAACGCCAAAGTAACAAATGCGATCGCAAAAGCAGCAAATGCGATCGCCAAAGCAGCAAATGCGTTCGCCAAAGCAACAAATGCGATCGCCAAAGTAACAAATGCGAACGCCAAAGCAACAAATGCGAACGCCAAAGCAACAAATGAGTTCGCAAAAGTAACAAATGCGATCGCCAAAGCAACAAATGCGTTCGCAAAAGTAACAAATGTGTTCGCAAAAGTAACAAATGTGTTCGCAAAAGTAACAAATGCGTAGGCGTAGCCCGCTGCAGGCATCATTGTTATTGCAATACTGCAAATCTTTGGTGATAAGGTTTTTCGCGTCAGTTTTACCCCACCCTAACCCTCACGCCACATGCTTAAAGTCGGCAGAGCCGCCCAACGCAGTGGCTCCCCTTAGAAAGGGGAGGGAACTGTATTTCTGGTTTCCCCCCTTTCTAAGGGGGGATTAAGGGGGGTAATTTGACTTGTGTATACACCGTAGGCAAGCGGTAAGAGGTTGGGGGTGGGGTTCTTGAAGTTAAATAAGCAATCAAGTAGACATGATATAACAAGCTGATACGAATTAATAAATATGGAAGAATATTTAGATTTTCAGCCAACGTTAACGGAACGCGCCCAAATTAAGCAGCGCATTGAAACAGATGCCGGGATTGGACAACAGGAGGAGAAACTACGGCAAGTTACTCTCAATTGGTGGCAGCAACATCAACAGCGTTTAATTGATTTGCCTAAAAACAAGCAGTTGATGAAGCTACGGGCAGAATTTTTACAGACCTTTGAAGCGGCGGTGCGTCCCATTGGTTTGTTAGATAGGTTTAAGACTATGGGAGTCATTGCTAGCTGGTGGGAAGATGCTTATGAGGTTTCTGCTGATTTGAAACGTTTAGCGAATTTGGGTTTTAAAGGTTTGATTGATTCTTGGGTGGATACAATTCGGGATGCTTTGGAAGATACGGAAAGTAAGCAATCTGGTAATAAGTTTGACGCTTTGAGTCACAAAATTGTCCCGGCGCTGGTTCCGCAGTATTTGCAACAGTTGGAAGATGCTGAGGCGGAAGTTGCGACGTTGGAACAGGAGAAAGAAGCCTTTGAACAAGGGGAGGAAGGGGAAGCGTCGGAAGAGGGGGAAGCTGTTAATTTTGTCAAGCAATTAGAAGAACAACTGAAGGAATTGAAATATTCAATTAAGGATGGTCAAAAACGGCTGAAGGAATTGCTGGGAACTGACCGTAAGAAGGGGTCGATTAAGTACGAGAAAAAGCAGGGTAATGATGCGACTGTTTTAGAAGAGGAATTGGGTAATCTGCAATCAATGGTGATTCCAAAAGAGCAGGAAATTGCTGAGATTGAGGTGCAGTTACAACCCTACAAGGAGATTTTGGAAAGGTTGAAGGAAGCACGTAAGTCTGTGCGGGAGTTGAAAGGGTTGCTTGTAAAAGAGTTGGAAGCAGCGAGTGCAGGTTTGAGTGAGGAGAAAGCGCAGGGGTTGGTGTTGGATTTGTTTAAGGCGGATTTGTTGATGCAGTTGGAGAGATATGTGAGTGAACACCGTCAGATGGTGATTGCTGCGGTAGAGAATTGGTGGGATAAGTATAAGGTGACGTTGGGGGAAATTGAGAAGGAGGAGGAGGAGGTTAATCAAAAGTTGAGTGAGTTGTTGAAAGGGTTGGGATATGCGTAAGGCTCAGGAATCTCAACATTACTGGAAAGAAGTGGCAATAGGCTCTGTTGCTGATGTCGAGGTTGGAGGCACACCCAGCACCGCAGTCCCAAGCTTTTGGGGCGGAAATATTCCTTGGATGTCTTCAGGAGAAGTAAACCAATATCGTATTAGTAATGTACAAGGCCGCATCACAGAATCAGGTTTACGCTCTTCCAATGCAAAATTTATTAACCCACCAGCAGTTGCACTTGCTTTAGCAGGGCAAGGCAAGACAAGAGGAACTGTTGCCTTAACCCTCATTTCATTATGTACAAACCAGTCTGTAGCTCTCATAAAAGGGCGTGATGAGTTGCTCGATACAGTGTTTCTTTTCCACGCTCTTGATGCTCGTTATGACGAACTTCGTACCAGATCCGCAGGAGGAGGTCGTGCTGGATTATCAAAGTCAATTATTGAAGCTATTCCAATAGCGTTACCTGAGTTAATTGAACAGCAAAAAATTGTTGAAATTCTCGACGCGATTGATAAAGCGATCGCACTCACCGACACCCACATCTCAAAACTCAAAAAAGCTAAAGCCGGACTGCTGCACGACCTCCTGACACGCGGTATTGACGAGCATGGCGAACTGAGAGATTATACACGTAACCCTGAATTGTTTAAGCGATCGGCACTGCGTAAAATTCCGAAATATTGGAGTGTTGAGTTAGTTGGTGAAGTATTTGATATGCAGCTTGGCAAGATGCTGAGTAAAGCTTCAAAAAAAGGACACAACCCTTATCCTTATTTGGCAAACCGTCATATCCAGTGGGAAAGGATTGATATAACAAATCTTGAATGGATGGATTTCAACAGTCAGGAACGCGAAAAGTTTGTATTATTATCAGGCGATTTATTGGTTTGTGAAGGTGGAGAATCAGGGAGAACTGCTATATGGAAAGGGGAGCTAGAAAATTGTTATTTCCAGAAAGCAATACATAGATTACGACCTAAAGATTATCGTATTATTCCTGAGTATATGCTCAGATTTATGCGTTGGGCTTATGACTATGCATTGCTTACAGAGCTAACTTCAAAAACTAGTATTACTCATTTAACAAGTGAAAAATTTGCAATTCTGCCAATTTCGTTACCTCCTACAGAAGAACAGCAAAGAATTATCCAAGTTTTTGAAAGGCACGAAGAACGAATTATCAATAAAGAAACACGATTAGAAAAACTCAAACTATTAAAAAAAGGCTTAATGTCAGACCTCTTAACCGGACGAGTGCGCGTCAAAATTTAATCAAAAAAGCAGAAAACTGACAAGAATATAAAACAATACAGTTCAGTTAAGCATTTCTTTCTTCTCTTCCTTTGCGTTCTTTGCGTCCTTGGCGGTTCGTTAAAAAAATTGACTTTGACAAAGAGTTAAAGTCTTTCAATTCCCTAAACTGATTGTTGAAGTTCTTTCTACCGGAACTGAAGCCTACGACCGAGGTGCTAAATTTGCCCAATATCGCCGTCTAGAAAGTTTGCAGGAATACGTACTAATTAATTCCGAAAGCATTGGTGTAGAAATCTTCCGCCTCAACGATCGCAGCAAATGGGAACTAACTTCTTATACCAACGGTGACGAAATTGAGTTAGTTTGTATTGAGTTTAAATTTCCTATAGAACTGCTGTACGAAGACGTAGAATTTCCGCCACAGGGGGCGCAAAATGACGGGACTTGAATACACATATACAGAATTACCCACAATAGAACAACTCCAAAAAATGCAACAACTTCCCGGCGGTTTGGGCTGGGAACATATCGAAGCAAACTATTTAGCAGCAATCCCCGAACAACGGGACGATTACCACGAAGTTCTCCTAATTCCCCGACTCCAGCGCCAACTCCGAGAAATCAACCTCGACGACAACGGACAACCCTGGCTAGACCAACGCCGCATCAACCAAGCCATCAGCCAACTGCAAAACCTCGGCTCCGGTAAACTGATGGAGAAAAACGAAACCCTGACAAAACTCCTCCTCACAGGCGTGAAAGTTGAAGGACTCACAGGAAAACAAATTACCATCAACCTGATAGACTTCGACCACCCCGAACGTAACGACTTCCTCGCCATCAGCCAATTCCGCATCGACCCACCGGGAGTAAAAGGCCCGAATGGTCACTATCGCCCCGATATCATTTTATTTGTCAACGGTATCCCCCTTGTCGTCATCGAATGCAAAGCCCCAGGTGCAGATATGCTCAAATCTGGGATTCAAGACTTGCTCAAATACTCCAACCAACGCCACAGCCCGCTACCAGAAGGAATTGAGCGCCTTTTTCACTACAACCAATTGATGATTTCTTGCACCTCCGGGCGGGCTGTTGTGGGTACGGTAGGGAGTCAACCCAAGCATTATCTGGAATGGAAAGACACCAGCCCTTTTGATTCCAACTTAATCGCCCAGGTTTTAGAGATCACAAACCCTACCCTTCCCGAAGAGGAATTAATCTCAAGTGCATCTAATTACTTATTACCTGAAGACAAGTCTGATAGATGTTGTCCTACAGCGTTTAGATCCCCCCTAACCCCCCTTAAAAAGGGGGGAACCGGAATCAAAGTCCCCCTTTTTAAGGGGGATTTAGGGGGATCTAACGACGTTTTGTATCCTGTACAAAAATCCGGGGAGACTTTAACAGCAGTCAAAAGCGGCGAAAAGTTAGAAGATTTAATTGATACATCCAAACTTAACCGCCGCCAGCAACTCATCGCCGGAATGCTTCACCCCGCCAACTTGCTGGATATCCTGCGCCACTACATTCTGTTTACAACCAAACACAACCGTCGAATCAAAATAGTCCCGCGCTATCAACAATTTCGTGGCGTATCCAAAGCCGTTGACCGCTTGCTACACAGTAAAACTAAAACACAACACGGTAGCGAAGACCAGCGTGGCGGTATTATCTGGCACTACCAAGGCTCTGGTAAAAGCTTGGATATGGTGTTTATCCTCCGCAAACTGCGGACAATTCCCCAACTTCAACAGTTTAAAGCTGTCATCGTTACCGATCGCACAGATTTAGAAGAACAACTTCAACAAACAGCAACCCTTTCTGGTCAAACTCTGCAAGTAGCAACAAGCATCAAAGATTTAGCGAAGAAACTGCGACAAACAGGGCCGGGTATTGTTTTTGGAATGGTTCAGAAATTCAACAAAATTAATCAACGCAAAGACCTCTCCCACCCAGCCTCCCTCTCCTACGAGGAGAGGGAGGAGCATGAAAATCAAGATTTAAAGCCTCTCTCCGCTTCGGGGAGAGGTTTGGAGAGGGGTCTTAATATCGAAGAATACGCTGATATTGATAAGCTAAACAATGCTCTCAATCCCTCGGAAAACATTTTACTATTAATTGACGAAGCTCACCGTTCCCACAGCAACACCCTTCACGCTTACCTTTCCAAAGCCTTACCCAATTGCGCCAAAATTGGTTTTACAGGAACTCCCATCATCTCAGCAAAGAAAAAGAAAACAAAAGATATCTTTGCTAATGACGAAAATCCTTATATTGATATCTACAGTATCCGCGATTCCCAAAAAGATAATGTCACCGTTCCCATTTTCTACGAAGGGCTGGAAACAATGGGAGCAGTCAAAGGAGCCAACACCCTAGACCAACTTTTTGAGGTGCTATTTCAAGACTATACCGCAGAAGAACGCGCAGCAATTAAATCCAAATACGTTGGTAAGAAAAACGTCCTCAACTCCAAAGAACTGATGAAGGACAAGGCTAGGCATATCTTACGGCACTATGTCACCCGGATCATGCAGGGTAAATTTAAAGCTCAGGTAGCAGCAAGCGATCGCCAAGCTTGCGTTTTGTACCAGCAATATCTTACCGCAGCCAAAGACGAACTGATTCAAGAATTAGAATCAAATGCCGTTATTCTGCAAAGTCTGAAATTAGAATCAGCACCTCCCGAATACCGCACCCTTGTACAAGCTTATCCTTACCTCGATACCATCAAGCGTTTAGAATTTGCGGCGATTATCTCCGCTAACAGCAAACAAGACCCGCAAGCCTGGAAACAATGGACGGATGAAAATAACCATACCATCTACAAAAACCGTTTCTGGAAAAGCTTAGATGAAGATGGTTTAGCTTTTTTAATTGTGAATAATAAACTCTTGGTGGGCTTCGACGCACCTTTAGAACAAGTGCTATATGTAGACCGCAGCTTAGTAGAACATGATTTATTACAAGCGATCGCTCGTACCAATCGCACCGCCGAAGGTAAAGACTACGGTTTAATTGTAGACTATTACGGTATCGACATCGCCGCCGCCATGAGTGTCTACGACCAAGAAGATGTTGCTGGTGCTTGGTTTGATATCCAAGAAGAACTACCCAAACTAGATGAAGCTTACCACCGGGTAATGAACTTTTGGCAAGAACGCAACTTAAATATTTACGATGACAAAGAAGCTTGTGTAAATATCCTAAATCATGATGAGCGAGCGCGTGCAGAATTCTATCAACTGCTGCGGGAATTTCTGCAAGCAATGGATGCCTTTTTACCTCGTCCCCAAGCTTTGCGCTACCTGAAGGATGCGAAAAAATTGGGAGAATTAAAGAAATTAGTCGATGATATTTTCCGAGATGAACGCCCAGAAGATGCTAAAGAAAAAGTTCAAGCGCTGATAGACCAACACATTCAATCTCAGGGGATTAACCTGAAAGTTTCACCAGTAAATATCCTTGACTTAGACTTTGAGCAACGGGTACAACAAAGACGTTCCGTGCAAACTCGTGCGGCCCAAATGGAACACGCCATCCGTTACCACATCCGCACCCACCTAGACGATGACCCAGTTTATTATCGCAACCTCAGCGACAAACTAGAAGAAATTTTACAACGTTTGGGTGCAGATTGGAATGCGATCGCTACAGAATTTTTAAACCTAGCGCAAAAAGTCCGAGCCGAACAAACCGAAGTCAGCGAAAATCAACCATCAGCCCGAATTCGCCCTTTCTTCAATGCTCTCATAGATACCCTGGAGTCATCAACACCCGAAATTGCCACCCAACTACAAACCTTTACCACCGAACTGGTAAACTTTATCTACAACCAAAGTTATGTAATTGGTTTCTGGAACGACTTGGTAGCCAGAGAAAACCTCTGCAAAAATATCTGGCTGAAATTAGAAGATTTAAATGTCTTCCCAGATAGTAAACTGGATGGTTTAGCAGACCAAATCACCCAATTAGCTGAACGACACGATGCAAATCGAGGGCGATGAAAACCATTAATGTTGGAGAACTTTCTTTTGAACTGCGCGAAAGTCCCCGTCGTCGCACAGTTGAAATTACCATCGAACGCGACGGTCAACTAATCATCACAACACCACCTCAAGTCCCTGTAGAAAAACTAGGACAAATTATCGAACAACGCCGCTTCTGGATTTACAGCAAACTTCTCAAAAAAGAAGCGATAAAACCGCCATCTGCACAAAAAACTTATTTACCTGGCGAAGGCTTCCACTATTTAGGACGCAGCTATCGCCTCAAATTAGTAGACACCGCAGACAACCCCCTGAGACTTTACCAAGGACGCTTTGAACTTTTGCGATCGCATCAAGACCAAGGTCGAGATTTATTTATTCAGTGGTATCGCGGTCATATTCAACAGTATTTAGAATCAATCATTACATCTCTTACTAACAGAATCAGCAAAGCACCGACTTCGATGCAAGTCCGCGAACTCAGTAATCGTTGGGGTTCATGTAATCCAAAAGGTGATATTTATTTCCACTGGCGGGTTGCTTTGCTTCCTACTTCCATGATTGAATATGTAGTCGTTCATGAAATGGTTCACTTAGTTCAACCCAACCACAATAGAGATTTCTGGGACAGGGTAGAGCGAATCTTACCTGACTGCGTGGATAGAAAAGAGTGGTTGGCGAAAAATGGCGCAACTTTCAGTTTATAAACAAATGGAGAATAACGGATTTGAACCGATGGCCTCTGCGGTGCGATCGCAGCACTCTACCAACTGAGCTAATTCCCCTTAATCGGTGCTAAGTCAAGAGTAATATCACTCATTAACTCAATACATTATCACCATATAGTATTCTAACATTCAGTTACCGATGGTTGAGGCTGTTTTTGGGAATAAATCTTCTGCACCCGTTCGAGTTCCAACTCACTGAGATAATCAACAGTCCAGTTACAGCAGCGCTGGAGCATGTGGAATGGGTAAGTATTCGCTACACCAACAACTTGCATTTGCGATCGCTTCGCCGCTTCGATACCTGCTGGAGTATCTTCAATTGCTAGACACTCCTGTGGTTGAAGATTCAATTCGGGATATTCTTTATTCAGGCGTTTTACTGCCAGTAGATAACCATCAGGTTCTGGTTTACTGGTGGTGATGTCATCACCCGCGACGATAATTTTAAAATGTTGGGCTAGTTTAGCGCGATTGAGTACCAATTCTATTTCTTTGCGAATAGCGCCACTGACTAATCCTAGTTTTAGATGACGCGATCGCACCTGAAATATTAAGTCTTCTATACCTGGATATAAAGGCAGTTTCTCTATTTTTTTTAGTTCCACCACATAGGCTTGGGCTTTGCGGTACAGCAACTGAGTTAAATAGTTTTCGTCATTTACTCTACCACGATTAGCGAGTAGTTGCTGAAAACAAGCGCGATCGCTGCGTCCTAAAGAAGCTTGACGCTCACTCACTTTTTGGGGTTGGAGATTTTCTTCAATGAGAATCTCATCGATCAGTTGCAGGTGGATTGGCTCATCGTTAATGATGACACCATTAAAATCAAAGAGAACTGCCTTTAAACTCATGCCTTTATGCCAAACGCTGGAGAACCAAGTCCCTCCAAATCATTATTATCTACTGATGTGGCAGTATACTGGCGGACATTTTTAGTTGCTATTGGTTTAATGCCGCTAGTTACCTGATTTATCCACCATACATCCTGCGATCGCACTGCTTCAAATCCGGCTGCACCCATATTCGCATCAATACTGCTAGCAGCATATTCACGAATATATGGCTCCTCAAAAAGGTCATTGAGCCATTCTAACTGACGCAGAGTCTTCTGATTCCCATCTAGAATTAACACTTGCCCTCCAGTTACCAGCAACCGGAAGCTTTCTTTTAGAATTGCTAGGGACACCGCATCTGGTATTTCGTGAAATAGCAAAGAAGCTGTCACCAAGTCAAATGTTGCATCCCTCAAACCAGTTTTTTCAGCATTCCCCTGTCGCCAGACTATATCTAAACCAGCAGTTCTAGCTTTATCTTCTGCCCTTACCAGCATATACGGTGATAAGTCCAAACCAATAACTTCCGCTTGGGGGAAAGCTTGCTTTAACATTAAAGTAGTGGAACCTGTGCCACAGCCTAAGTCAAGTATGCGTCGTGGTTTCACCTTGACGGCATCAACTAAAGCTTGACGAACAATACTTTCATTAGGCGGTAGAACGTATTGAGTAATCGGATCGTAAGTAACTGCTGCATCGTAAGTCAGATATCCGCCAATAATACCGTGAAAGTTTTGATTACTGTAGTACCACGGAATTATCACATCATCTCGTCGATAGCGATCGCACTCTTTCTCCCAGTCAATACTATCAGCGTAACGCCGTAATCCGTCTTCATCAATTAAAAGACGTACTACAGGGGATAAAAAACGTTCCCAGATTGTATCTTGACGCACTGCCATATTGTGTCAGAACTTTAAGGAGCTATTTAAACAAAGTGATTTTCTTTACAAATTTTAATACATTTGGGAAGCATCTGCTTTCTTCCTGTGGTGATATGTTGACGATTTTAATTTATTGTATTATTAATGTAGTATATAAATGTAACTCCTAAAAGTAGTTCTTCAGCTTCACGAAAATTCAGAGAGCCAAATCAAAGACAATACAACATTTATATTGCTACAACTAACTAAGTAATGGGTTATAAGTCATACCGATAATTATCACTACCATATACTCAATCGAAAATCTCAAATTTAAAATCCAAAATAGAAAAAATTATGCCCTACGAAAAATTAGAAATTACCACACCAGCACCCGTCTTATCTTGGGCAAATCACTCTTTGGGGTCAGAAGAAACCAAGATGGCCAAGAATGTGGCATCATTACCATTTGTATTTAAGCACGTGGCATTAATGCCAGATGTTCACTTAGGAAAAGGTGCCTTAGTGGGTTCTGTAATTGCAACTAAAGAGGCAATTATTCCAGCTGCTGTCGGTGTGGATATTGGTTGCGGTATGAGCGCGATCAAAACATCATTTACTGCTGAACAACTAGAAGGTAAACTAAAGAAAATCCGCCTGGATATTGAAGCAGCAATTCCGACTGGATTCAACGAAAATAAAGACGTTGAAAAATCCGTCAGCAATTGGCAACACTGGGATGATTTTAAAGACTTGCATCGCGGTGTGCAAGACCTACAAAGTAAAGCAATGAAACAAATGGGTTCTCTCGGTGGAGGAAATCACTTTATTGAAGTGTGCCTCGATACAGAGAATCAAGTTTGGTTGATGCTGCATTCTGGTTCGCGTAACATCGGTAATAAACTAGCCCAGTGTCATATTCACACAGCTAGAGAATTAGCAAAGATGGCAGGTAATAAATTACCTGACCCTGATTTGGCTCACTTTGTCGCTGGTACGCCAGAATTCCAAGCATACTGGCACGATTTGCAATGGTCACAAAACTATGCGCGTGTCAACCGCGATGTGATGATGGCGCGTTTTAAACATATTGTCGAGAAGCATTTAGCAGGTGGGAAAGCAACTAAACCTTTATTGCAGGTTAATTGTCATCACAATTACGCCGAAAAAGAAGTGCATTTTGACGAGGATGTATACGTTACTCGTAAGGGTGCAGTCCGCGCCCAGACTGAAGACTATGGGATTATTCCTGGTTCGATGGGGGCAAAGTCTTTCATCGTTAAGGGTAAAGGTAATGCCCACAGCTTCTGTTCTTGTTCCCACGGTGCAGGGCGTTTGCTGTCTAGAAATAAGGCAAAAAATGTCTACACACTTGATGATTTGATTGAGCAAACTAATGGTGTTGAATGCCGCAAAGATGAGGGCGTATTAGATGAGATTCCTGGTGCTTATAAGCCGATAGAACAAGTTATGGAAAATCAAGCAGATTTGGTTGAAGTTGTAGCAACGCTTAAGCAAGTTCTTTGTGTTAAGGGATAAATTTTTCGGGTGGGTAATGCCCACCTTTTTAGTTTTTTAAACGCAGAGGCACGCTGAGGTAAGCGCAGAGGTACGCTGAGGAATAAATGATTGTTTTAAGTGAATCGACTGAACAAATAGAGGCATCTGCTAGCGCTAGCGAAAATAAATTAATGGCAGAATTAAAAGAAGAGTATCGTCAAAAAATTGAAGCAGAAGCAATCGAACAAGGAGCTTGGTACGAAAATCTGACTTTTTTTGTAACTGGTCGAAAGGCTTGAAGCAAACTCTAACTTTCTATTATATTTAGCCAATTCATCAAATCAGCCTCACTGGCAAAATCTAGTAATACTTCACCCAAGTTTTCTAACTGAGCCAAGGACAACTCTTGCAACCGAGATTGTAACTGAGAGTTAATTGAACCGAGCCGACGAGTTAATAGACGCATAACTAACCTTAGTTCGGATTGTCTTCCTTGTTCAATGCCTTGTTCAATACCTTGTTCTCTCCCTTCTTGAAGTCCTTCTTGGAGGATTTCTTGATAAATGGCAGACTCTCTCATATCTTCTCTCCTCAAAAACTGACGAATTATTTCTGGCTCAAATACTAACCCTGCTAAAAGTTGGGTACATACCGAGATACTCTGCTTGGTGGCTGCTTCTTCAATCATACTCACCTGAACTGCTACCTGTTGAAGTAAGTTTTGAGGAGAATCTGTTCGCGCCAAAGTTGCCAAAGGTAATAAACCAGGAGATAACAGTAAGGGTTCTGGATCTTGTTCCCAAATTCGGATGATGCGGTAACGGTGGGTAGTATTGCGGGCAGTAAATTGATCTATAAAGACAGCTTCTGAAGTTGTGGGTTTAAGAAAAATCACTACCTGCTCGATATCACAATTATATTGTCGATATAGCCGCACCCAATAGTCCAACATCCGCAGTGGCAAGGGTGGAGTCGATGCTGGTAAAGTTTGAAACTCTAAATGCAGTATTTGATTGGCAGTTTGCAAAAAAGTTACAGAATCGGCACGGATTGGTTCTTGGTTTAATTCTGTTTTGAGAATCTGGATATCCGTTGCCTCAGATGCGAGTAAGTAGCGGATAAAATCTTCTGGATACTGCTCAACCAAATATTTCAGGGTGTTGTCGTATGTCACTTTGATATCAGTTTGGACATAAACTCATGTAGATAGGTGATATCGCTACATAGTTTGTCCATAAAAAATTTAGATGCAGGTATTGTTTATTGTTAGCGCTACTCTACGAGAAACTGCTGCTCGCCGATCGCGCTAACATTTAAATTTGGCGTTTTTGCTAAACTACAGTGTCAAAGAATGAGCATTTGTCTCAATCAACTTAGCTAAATCTTGCAAGAACGCCGCAGCATGGGCACCATAAATAATCCGATGGTCAGAAGTAATATTGACTTGCATTTGTTGCCGCACGCCAAATAAACCGTCGGGTGTTGCTACCACTTGCGGACGGGATGCCCCGATCGCTAAAATTGAACCTTGTCCAGGCGGTAAAATTGCATCAAATTTATCTACGCCAAACATCCCCAAATTCGACAGGGTAAAAGTACCACTGTTGTATTCTTGGGGTTGTAATTGTTTTGCCCTGGCACGTTCTACCAAAGACTTCCAAGTACGCGACAGAGAATATATATCCACTGCGTCTGCATTTTGCAGCACAGGTGTAATCAATCCGCCATCATCCATCGCTACTGCTACGGAAATGTTGATATCAGAATGATAGACAATACCCTGGTCTGAGTAGCTAGCATTTAACAATGGGTGTTTTTGCAATGTTACCGCTACTGCTTTCGCCAGTAGCGCTGTCATTGTCACGCCTTTGGATTTAATTTGTTTATAAAGTTTGTCTAATCCGTCAGTAGTAATTGTATAACCGACACGGAAGACGGGCACGGATATGGTGGCTACCATGTTCCGCACTACGGCATTTTGGAAGGTAGTTAGAGGAACGGTTTGACCAGGAACAGCCGCTACCGCTGGCGTGGGTGCTGGTGTCCGAGGTGCTGGGGGTGCAACTGGGGCGCTGGTTGGTACAGGTGCTGGTGGGGCAACTGGGGCAGTGGCGGGTTGTTTGCCCTTATTAGACAATGCTTCTACATCCTCGGCGACAATGCGACCGTGGGGGCCACTACCTTGGAGTGTAGTTAAATCAACTTTGAGTTCTTTGGCTAACTTGCGGGCACGGGGTGAAACTACAAGCCTTCCTTCTTTGTGGTTAGAACCGTTTTGAGACGCTAAGGCAGGTGTGGCGGCTGAGGCTGTGGCGGCAACTGGTTCAGGGGAAGAGGTAGGAGTAGCAGCTGCGCCGCCAGAATTGGCAAGAGATTTGGCAGTTTCAATTTCAGCTTCAGTTTCGGCGATGAAGGCGATCGCAGATCCTACCGGGGCAGTTTCACCAGCTTCAACTATGATATGGGCAAGAAATCCCTCATAAAAGGTTTCTACATCCATATCTGCCTTATCTGACTCTACAACCACCACTGTTTCGCCTTTTTCCACTTTGTCCCCTGGTGATTTCACCCAAGAGACGATTTTGCCTTCCGTCATGGTGGAACTCAGCGCCGGCATAAATACTTCGTGAATGCTCATAGGGTGGTTTGGAAATCAATGGTTTATGGACTTTAACAGCTTTTGTCAGATCGAATTGTATCTTGATGGGAGAGTTTTAGACTGTTTATATTTTAGGTTGAGGATTGGGGATTGGGCATTGGGCACTTGTACTGAGCGAACGCGAGTGCGTCTCGTAGAGAAGCCGTAAAGCCTGCGGCATAGCTTCGCTTAGGGCACAGCCTCTCCAAGAGTTGTATTGGGCTTGGGGCATTGGGAACTAATAACTGTTGACAAATGACAAATGACAAATGACAAATGACAAATGACAAATGACAAATAACTTAGGAACCTAAATATAGCTTAGAGGTCTATAATACAGAGCTATCCTCTATGGTTAGCCAATATCTCGATCTCGTTTTAGTCATTGACTTGCAAAAACCACCACGAGTTTCTCACAGATTAAATGGGATTGCTATTTAATATTCCTCATAACCACTACTTAAAATACAAGAGCTTCTCACGGATAGAGGATATAGGATGTAGTTCAATCTAGAATTCAAAACTGGTAATAAACCTATTTGAAATTCCTGTTTACTTTTATGTCGGCAAAGCTGAAATTCTTTTTGATTGTGATATTAAGTATCTCTGCCACGGCTGGTGCTGGAGTTTATATTATTCAGCACCAGCAATCTGCACCGATTGTTGAGACTAGTGATGAGCAAACCCAGCAGATGGGAGCAATACACCAGTCTCAGGAAGTTGCAGCATTCTCAGAGCGTTCCGATTATCAAACTATACCTTTAGAAAAGCTCAACTCATCTCTCCAAGGCAGTAATCCTACTACCCTCGCCCTGAATGCCTTTGAGGATATAGCAGTGGGAGGAACGCGAAAGATAGATGTAGTTTATCCGCAACCAAATCAGGCGTTAGTAACGATTACGCAAATCAAACGGGGTGATAATTCAGTTGGTACAGTTAAATATCGAGCAGAGATGACAACCTTTGGGCGATCGCTTTTTATTAGCTCACCTCCAGTGTGGGAAATTGTTTGGGCTGGCTCTCAGACAGAATGTTGGTCTGGGAGCCGTCACACTAAGTTAAATCCCATCTGTCATTAGTCATTGGTCATTGGTCATTGGTCACAAAATAAATGACAAAGGACAAAGGACAAATGACAAATGACTAATTTAAATGTCGCCGCGAATTTCTTCTACAACGCCATCGCGCAGAACGATTTCGACTTGCATTTTGCTAATCAGGTTATCACCAGTTTCTACCCGGAAAAAACCTTCCATTTGGAATTGATTGACTTCCTGATCTTGCTGGAGAAATTGCACTTGCTGGAGGTTTTGCAGCAACTGATTTTTCTGCTCTAAAAATTCACTTTTCTTTTGATTGACTTGGAGTTGGATATTGTCAATTTGTTGGAGGGTCTGGGGGCCAGGTGGTTGCAGACTCTGCTTTTGAATTGCCGCGATCGCTCTTTGTCCTTCAACGTCTAGCTGTTGCAGTTGCTGATCGAGTTGATTGATCTGGGTTTGTAGCTGCTGTTGTACTTCCTCTTTCCAGAGGGGAGTAACAATAACTTTGACGTTGACGACGCGTTTGAGAAGCAAATTAGATTTGGAGACATCCATAAATATTTCACGTTCACTCTTTACAGTTAGCAGGTGGAATCATCAGGCAAACATGCCGTCAATAATATCGCGATAGCGTTCCGTGACGATGTGTCGTCGAACTTTCAGTGTTTGTGTCATCAAACCATTTTCGATTGAAAACGGTTCCAGAATGAGTTTAAACGTTCCGATGCGGTCATCCGGTCGATAACCTGGACGATTTTGCACTTCCCGATTTAATTCTTGCCGAAATAAATCCTGGATCATTCTACTCTCGAAGTCAATTTTTTGACTATCTGAGGAAGTCACCCGATCGTTGGGCGTATCTAGCGTTAGATTCTGACTTGCTGCCCATTTTTCTAAGGCTTCGACATTAGGGACAATTAAGGCTCCCAGGGTGCGCCGATCTTGACCAATGAGCATAATTTGATCGATGTATGGCGATCGCAAACACGCATCTTCGATCGGCTGTGGCTCGATGTTTTCCCCGTTAGTCAATACAATCGTATCCTTGGCCCTGCCAGTCAGCACTAAATCATCTTGTGGTGTCAGCCAACCCAAATCGCCACTATCAAACCAACCTTCAGCGTCAATTGCTTTCGCTGTCGCTTCAAGATTTTGGTAATAGCCTTGCATAATCTGCGGGCCCCTCAACAATACTAAGCCTCGCTTTTCTATTGGTAAAGGCGCTTTTGTTTCAGGCTCGACGATTTTAGCTTCTGTTGCCGGAAGTGGTTGCCCTGATGCGCCAATCAAATTTCGCCAAGGACGCCGCACATGGGTAACAGGAGAAGTTTCTGTCAAGCCATAGCCTTGCAAAATCTGCACACCAATAATTTCAAAGAAATTATCTATGTGTCTGGGAAGCGCACCACCACCGCTAATCATCTGCTTAACTTCTCCTCCTGTGGCTTCCCGAACTTTGGCGTAAACCAGTCGTTCTCCCAAGGCATGAAGGGGTAATAAAGCTGATGTTTGTATCCTAGCTGTTAATCGTTCGCTACCTGAAGCATGAAGATTATTTAAGCTCAACCCTTGAGCAACTCGCCGCGCTTTGATATATTTTTCGCTAATGCCCAATAAAAAGTTAATTAGGCGTTGCTTATTCGCTGGTTGTTCGCGGAACTGCTTTTGCACTCCTTCATAAATCGATTCCCACAGGCGGGGTACACCCACCATGTAGTTAGGTTTAAATTGTCTCAAATCCCCTTTTACTGAGCGTAAATTAGTATAAACTTGGGTGCAACCTTGAGATAGTAGGTAATATTCAACAGTTCGTTCGTAACTGTGCCACGAAGGTAGGATACTGAGAACGATATCGCCAGCATTTGGTTGCAATACTGTCCCAAAGGTTGTTACTTGGTGCATCAAATTGTTATAAGACAGCATTACACCCTTGGGTTTACCTGTAGTGCCAGAGGTATAAATTAGGGTTGCCAAAGCGTCACGATTTTGTTTAACTGGCACAAAATTATGATTTTTCCCTATTTCAAGCAACTGTGTAAAGTTCAGCACCTTTAGGGTTTTGTTTGTTGGTGGTGCTTCATCAGAAAGTAAGATTACCACTTGAATTGGTAAATCTTTGAGGCGGTCTTGTAGTTTTTTAAGTGTTTTTAAATCTTCAACGACGATCGCTGTACTGCCGCTATTAGTGATAATAAACAGCAATTCTTCTTTTTCGGCTTGGGAACTACGCACCGCATCAACGCCTCCAGCAGTCATTATGCCTTGATCGGCAATAAACCACCGAGGACTATTGTCAGCAATTAGGGAAATGCGATCGCCTACCTTTACTCCCAACACTTGTAACCCAGCAGCAAATAGTTGCATTTGCTCTGCCAGCTGGGTATAAGTAATCACTACTTCTGGTAAGAAGTGAGGATTGCGGAGAGCGACAACATCACCAAATCGTTGAGCTGCCAAAGGCCAAATTTCTGGTAGCGATTCCACATTTGTGTAATCTACCAACCGCTTTAATGCCTGCCGTTCTCGCTCACTGATGTTAGATAAAAAAGAAGACACGGTTTGGGTTTTTGACATAACACCTTACCTAAATATTTTTAACCGATCGTTTTCCAGCTTATTTTGTTATTAGGCTACAATAACCGTCCTTATTATCCACATTCCCTCCTGTGTATGATAATTCCAGGAATTCCACGTTTATATTTACAAAAGTTTATGTTAAAGTTAATTTACATAGACTGCAAGCAATGATTGGGTTTGCATCTAAGAACAGCGATGTCTACGACGGGCTACGCCTACGCCTATTTTTCACAGGAGATGATTACCTATGAATTTCATAGACGCCATACTGCTAACGCTTCTCAATATTGCTGCTTGCATGGTGTTACCTAAGCTTTTAGCTATCCTTCTGGCTGATAAAACCAAACTTACTGAAACGTTAGTGAATGGTTCCAAATTACAAGCAGCCAAAATTCAACTTACCAGTTTTCCTTATTGTACAGCTTACCAATTGACAGGTAGCCAATACTGCAAATTCAGTCCTGATTTTTGTGCTAACTGTTCTCCAAATTGATCGATTATTCGCCAGGAAAAATTCCTTGGTACTTTCGACAACCAGTAATTCAATTAACTCTTCAACACATTCATTCTAATTTTGACAGTTTGAAATCCCCAACTTCTTCAAGAGGTCAGGGATATTTTTGTTCGTAACTCCTGCAAGGATTACTAAATTGGGATAAAAGTAGCAAAGCTGTCACTAGCCGCCACGCGACGGCTGAAACGTTTACTCAGAGTTGATTACATCAAAAATTTTGGAATTTTTACGCCACATCAAGCTCCAATTGCTTGCTCATATCCGCGGCAATGCCGTACAGCACGCCCTTGATGTCCACGTCGATCATCCGGTTCCATTCGTCAATCTTGAAGCGCTCAACGACCGGTCATTTGCTCCAGCTTTTCGGGATACCGAGCTCCTTGCACCGCGATCTTGGAGGCCGCATCATCGATGTCATGCAGATCGTCGGGCGTGAGTTCGACTGAGACTGCCCCGATGTTTTCGTCCAAGCGATGCAGCTTCGTGGTGCCTGGGATCGGAACAATCCACGGCTTCTGGGCAAGCAGCCAGGCGATCGCGATCTGAGCAGGTGTCGCCTGCTTCCGTTCTGCGATGCTGCCAAGCAGATTAATCAAGGCTTGATTCGCCTTGAGAGCCTCTGGTGTAAAGCGAGGCAGGGTGCTGCGGAAGTCGGAGCTGTCGAAAGTCGCTTTTTCGTCGATCTTACCAGTGAGAAAGCCCTTACCCAGGGGGCTGTACGGGACAAAGCCGATTCCGAGTTCCTCAAGGGTCGGTATCACTTCTTTCTCAGGAGTCCTCGTCCACAGCGAGTATTCGCTCTGGAGAGCAGTGACCGGCTGAACGGCGTGCGCGCGACGGATCGTTTGCACTCCTGCTTCAGAGAGTCCAAAGTGCTTAACCTTACCTGCCTGAATCAGTTCCTTCACCGCTCCTGCCACATCTTCGATCGGCACATTCGGGTCAACCCGGTGCTGATAGAGCAGGTCGATTGTCTCGACCTTGAGTCGCTTGAGTGAACCCTCCACGGCTTCCTTAATATGCTCCGGTCGGCTATTCAGTCCTGGTGAACCCTTCATCCCACGGGGATCGAAATTAGGACTCACGTCGAACCCGAATTTGGTGGCGATGACCACTTGCCCGCGGAAGGGAGCGAGGGCTTCGCCCACAAGCTCTTCGTTGGTGAACGGGCCGTAGACCTCGGCGGTGTCAAAGAATGTAACGCCGCGATCGACGGCGGCTTGAAGGAGAGCAGTCATCTCCTGCGTGTCTTTGGGTGGGCCATAGGAAAAGCTCATTCCCATGCAGCCCAGCCCGATCGCCGATACTTCTAGATTGCTATTTCCAAGTTTGCGTTTTTGCATGATTTCTCCTGTAAGGGCAGTGAAAAGCCCTGTTATAGTTCGTTGTTAAATTGCTGTCTGAGCCAAATTAAACGGGAGTGCAGTGGTCTTAGGTATTGCGTTTTGCAGTGCCTAGCATTTTCACCACTTCCGGATTGCGCTGGTCGAAGAAGAGGCTTTGCTTCATATCCAGCGTCACAATGGCATCCATATCTTCATCGCTTAATTCAAAATCGAAGATGTCGAAGTTTTCGATGATTCTTTCTTTGCGAACCGATTTTGGAATCACTACGACTCCTCTTTGGGTTAGCCAACGCAGAATGACCTGAGCAACAGTTTTCTTGCACTTTTGGGCGATCGCAAGCAGCAGTTCATTCTCGAAAATGTTGTTCTTGCCTTCAGCAAACGGTCCCCAGGATTCAATCTGAACCTTGTTCTCCTGTAAAAACTTCTGGGTTTCAATTTGCTGATGGAAGGGATGGGTTTCGATTTGATTGACCGCAGGAACCACTTTGTTATGAACCATCAGATCCATCAAGCGATCGGGTTGGAAGTTACTCACACCGATGGCTCTAATCCGACCTTCCCGATACAATTCTTCCATCGCTCGCCAAGAGCCATAGACATCGCCATAGGGTTGATGAATCAGATAGAGATCCAGATAATCCAGTTGCAATCTCTTGAGCGATCGTTCAAACGCCTTCTTTGTGCTTTCGTAGCCCGCATCCTGAATCCAAAGCTTCGTGGTGACAAAAATCTCTTCTCTTGCCACACCACTTTTTTCAATGGCTTTGCCAACGGCTTCTTCGTTTTCATAAGCAGCGGCTGTATCAATCAAACGATAGCCAGCACGTATGGCTTCATATACGCTTCTTTCACACTCCTCAAGGTCAGTTACCTGGTAGACACCGAACCCTAAAATGGGCATCTCGACACCGTTATTCAATACAACCTTTTGCATCGTTTCCCTCCAAGATTTTCGAGTTTGCATTGTTTTTCTCCGTTGAAGTGGAACTGAGATTGTTTGTTGTCGATCGATCCCGCTGTTGTCAGTCGCCTTCGCTGCGATCCCTGCTCGTAGTAGGGTCGCCGATGTGGGACGCGGCGCTCTCGTGACTCCGGCGAGGCCAGATATAGAAGACGTTGAGGAGGATGAAGAGCAGCAGCGCCAGCCAGGGCACGACCAGCGCGACTACGGCGGTGATCGCGTAAGCGATCGGACCAATGAGGAACTGCCGTTCGATCTGCCGTGCCTTTTTCGCCGTCAGGTGGGTGTCGAGCAGCCGATACCCGCGAGCTGCGTACCGCCACATAGAGGTGACGAAGATACCGATTACAGTATGGATCCCACCGTAGAATGCAGCAGCAACTGGCTCGTCCGTTCCGCGGTGAAACGCTTCGGCGAGTACGGCGGTTGGGAACGGCAGGAATGCGATGAGCATCAGGAGGAGGACGTTAAGCAGCAACAGCGTTCCATCCACGCGGACAATGTGCTGGAACATGCCGTGGTGGTTGATCCAGATTGTGCCGATCGCCAGGAAGCTCACCACGTAGGCGAGGTAGGACGGCCAGAGATGGAGGAGTTCTGCCCCGAGCGCCGTATTGGGTGGCGGCACTTTGATTTCGAGCACCAGCAGGGTGATGGCGATCGCGAAAACACCGTCGCTAAATGCCTCCAAGCGGGTGGTATCCACGCTCACCTCCTCCCAAGCGGTCATGTTTGTGCGTTTGCATTGGACTCCTTCGAGGATTCACATCGGTTATTCAGATTTGAGTGATGCCATATCGATCGAGAAGCGGTATTTCACATCGGACTTGAGCAACCGTTCGTAAGCTTCGTTGACCTTCTGAATCGGGATGACTTCGACATCGGCGGTAATGTTATGTTCCCCGCAAAAGTCGAGCATTTCCTGAGTTTCGGCAATACCACCGATATTCGAGCCAGAGAGATTGTGGCGACCCATGATCAGGCTGAATGCCGCGATTTCTAGAGGCTTTGGGGATGCACCAACTAGGGTGAGGTTGCCGTCAGGACGGAGCAGATTGAGATAGGCGTTAATGTCGTGATTGGCAGAGACGGTATCGAGGATGAAGTCGAAGCTACCCGTGTGTTTCTGCATCTCGTCGGGATTACGCGAGACGACGACTTCATCAGCACCGAGACGAAGCGCGTCTTCTTTCTTGCCGGGTGAAGTGGTGAAGACCACGACATCGGCACCGAGCGCATGAGCAAACTTCACGCCCATGTGCCCTAATCCGCCAAGACCGACCACGCCCACTTTCTTGCCTTTGGTCACGCCGTGGTAGTACAGGGGCGAGTAGGTTGTGATGCCAGCACAAAGGAGTGGCGCGACTCCAGCAAGATCGAGATTCGAGGGAACGCGCAGCACGAAGCGTTGATCGACGACGATGCGATCGCAATAGCCGCCATAAGTAACCCCGCCAAGGTGCTTGTCCGGGGAATTGTAGGTGTAGGTCAGGTTCGAGCAGAACTGCTCAAGATCCGCTTTGCACTCTTGGCACGTGCCGTCCGAGTCCACAAGGCAGCCGACTCCCGCGAGGTCACCTGGCTTAAACCGAGTCACTGCCGAGCCGACTTGGGTGACACGACCAACGATTTCATGACCGGGAACAATCGGGTAGACCGTGTTGCTCCACTCGTTTCGCACTGCATGGAGATCGGAGTGGCAGATGCCGCAGAAGAGGATTTCGATCTGTACGTCGTGTTCGGTTAAATCGCGTCGCTCGATCGTATCGGAAGCCAGCGGTGAGGTCGCACTAGCAGCGGAATAAGCTTTCGCGTTGTACATAATAATATTGATGCTCCTATTTGTTTACTTTTGCTACCTGGTATTGTTCGTCGCTGACCTGTTCCATCCAGTCCACAGTTTTGCCGTCGAGCTGTTCCTGAATGGCGATATGCGTCATAGCCGTGGTTGCAGTGGCACCATGCCAATGCTTCTCACCCGGCGAGAACCAAATCACGTCACCCGGTCGTATTTCCTCCCTTGGATCACCCCATCGCTGCACCCAGCCGCAACCTGCCGTAACGATCAGGGTCTGCCCCAACGGATGGGTGTGCCATGCTGTCCGAGCGCCAGGCTCGAACGTGACACTGGCACCAGCAGTGCGTGCTGGATCGTGCGCCTCGAACAGGGGGTCAATGCGTACAGTGCCAGTAAAATACTCGGCCGACCCTTTGGCGGAAGGCTGTGAGCCACTTCTTTTGATGTCCATTTGCTTAATTCCTTCACTTGATGCCATTTGGGTTGCTAGCTCAATCATAGAGATTGAGTACTTATGCCTGCTCTATCTGTAGGGATGGATTTTTTTAAGTAACAAGGTTAGCCTTGATCACATTTTGGTTGTCAGTAGGCGAGTCTCTTACCCAATAAAAACTGAGTTTTCTCTTAAACAAAAATCCAGAATGCTTACAAGAAGCCGGAATCATTTTTAATTGCTTTGCTTCATTCTAAGGATTCTAAAGGGCAAGCAATATGACGATCGTCTAAGATCGTTGTACAATTCTGCAAACTTAGAAATGAACGCTGTCAAATCGAGTGAAAAGTCCGATCTCGTCCTTGTATAGCAATTATGACACTCATCGAAAACTGAGCTTGTTGTTAACTACTGCTAGCAAGTCTGGCAGGACTGATTTCCTTTACGACCCAAATTTCTCCATTGCTAAACAAACCCCAATATGGATTTAATGAACGACCCGCAGGCAAAGCGCGAGGCTTCCAGAGCGCAAGCGAACACAGACGAACTGACTGAGCGCATCTCACAGGCTATCCGTAATGATGGAACGATTGAGTCACTGAAAGGATTGCACCTCAACCGCTCCTCCTCGCCTTCAGAATGCGTTCATGGTGTCTCTGTCCCTGCCTTTTGCGTAATTGCTCAGGGCAGCAAAGAAGTCCTTCTGGGCAACAACCGCTATCAGTACGACCCGATGCATTATCTCCTTGCTACGGTCGAACTGCCGATTGTCAGCCAAATTCTTGAAGCGTCCAAGGAGCAACCATACCTTAGCCTTCGCCTCGATCTCGACCCCACCCTTGTCGGTTCAGTGATGATCGAGGCTGGGCATTCCTCATCGCACAGCCGTGCTGATGTGAAAGCAATTGACGTAAGTCCGTTGGATGCAAATCTGTTGGACGCTGTGCTGCGGCTCGTCAGGCTTCTAGATTCCCCTGCTGAAGCTCATGTTCTTGCACCACTGATTAAGCGGGAAATCATTTACCGACTCCTGATAGGAGAACAAGGTAGCCGGCTCCGTCAGATTGCAGTTCTGGGAGGCTACACCCACCACATCGCTAAAGCCGTCGCGCGACTTCATAAAGACTTTAAGGAGCCGCTTCGGATTGAAAACATCGCCCGAGATTTTGGAATGAGTGTCTCAGGCTTCCATCATCACTTCAAGTCTGTCACTGCAATGAGTCCCTTGCAGTTCCAGAAGCAACTGCGGCTTCAGGAGGCTCGCCGTCTGATGCTGGGGGAAAACCTTGACGCTACCAGTGCTGCCTACCGAGTGGGTTATGACGATGCCTCGCACTTCAACCGGGAGTACAAACGGCTTTTTGGTGCACCACCGATGCGCGATGTGGAGCGGCTGCGAGAAGCTGCTAGGGAGACTGCTTAGTTCAATAATGTATCTCCTCAATAGGCCCTAATTTTGCCATAAATTGCTAAAACCTAGACACAAAAAGCTTTTCCAAACTATCTTGTCGAAAATTACGAGTATCTCGGCTCAATACCCAATAACAGTCTTGGTAGCTCAATCAGCCACTTTTTTTTGAAATGTTCTCTAGATAAGCTTTTCAGCCTTTACGTGGCGGCTGGTGATAGCTTCGCTTAACTAATGACTTTTGACTAATGACAACCCTCGCAAGTAAATATACAACTTAAATGCGTAACAGTTTAACTTGAATTTTTCAGATTTTGGTAGATATACAGCGAAGAAATTGTATTTAAATCTACTTCTTTAGGCTCAAATTTATCCTCATTAGTATTTTTAAATAGGACTGTAAATGCACCAGCACCTAACCTATCTTGAGGAAATATCCGATAACAAGGCATCGTAGTTAAATGCGATTGATATTTGGCTAAATTACTAACTTCTATCGCTTTAAAATAGGAAAACCGTTCCAAAAACCATTCGCAAACTTGCTCATTTTCTTCAGGAGAATATGTGCAAGTCATATAAGCAAGATAGCCTTGCGGTAAAACAATTTTAGCAGAGTTAGCTATAATACGCTTTTGCCGATTTGCACTCTTATTAATAGCAGTTGGGTGAAAACATCCAGGTGCTTTTTCACCTTTAGCAAGTAACGATTGTCCAGTACACGGAGCATCTACTATTACTAGATTGCTAGAGCCAGGAAACATTTCGACAAATATGCTCGAATCTCGATTAACCACTGCACTAGGGCTAACCTGGCAACGCTTCAAATTAGAAATTAGCATTCCCAGACGTTTGCCAATTACTTCATTACTGATGAGCAATTCAGGTTTTAAAGCTTTCCAAGCGAAGATACTTTTCCCTCCTGGTGCGGCACACATATCAAAAACTAAACGCACTGACTGAGGAATAGCTAACAAAGTAGTAGCTGCAAACACCGAAGAAAAATCTAAACAATAGAAATATCCTTTTTCATGCAAGGGATGCTTACCAGGTTTTTCTCCCAGACATAAGCGGTCTATAAATTGTGGTTGCCAAGAAGTTGGTGTTTCCACTGCCAAAGATGAAATATCTGGCTTTTCTTGACACCAAAGAATACTAGGTGAAAAAGGCTGAGGATTCATTAAAGCCTCAATAAATTTTTCTTGTTCATCTAGATTAATGAACAAACGCCGCGAGACTTTAAGTAATAAATTAGAAGGTTTTTCCATGTAAATTATGAATTATGAATTAATAGAAGTACGTTGTATCTAAATCAAAATCAAACTGTTACACAAGAACAATGTAATTAAGGCTTTTGGCTTCATACTCAAAATATAATGACCGCCATTGGGATCGCAATGGCCAAGCTACCCCACTGCACCGGAGAAGGTCATGTTCTTAGATAGTTTTCCGCAAAAATTACGCAAAGAAGCACACTTATGGAGGGATGAAGGATTAATTAGTTCTTCGCAGTATGAGCAGATAGCAGAACGTTATCAATTTAAAAACCTGGAAGCTGCTGCACGCGATCGCAATAAAGCGATCGCAATCGCAATCGGCAGCATCCTTTTATGCTTAGGCATAATTACCTTTGTATCAGGAAACTGGCAGGGAGGATCGCGAGAAATCAAAATTATTCTGATGATGAGTTTGTTTTTTGCGATCGCGATCGCTGGTTTTTACACCTGGAGACCACCTGAAGGAAAGAAGCCAGAACGAAGCAAACGCCTACTAGGAGAGGGATTGCTAATTTTAAGCGCCTTCATCTTCGGTGCAAATTTACTGTTGATGGCCCAGATGTTCAATATCATCGGTTCAGTTTCCCAACTGTTTCTCGCCTGGGGATTCGGTGTTGTGGTCATGGCCTTCAGTTTGTCCTTAAATTCTTTAGGAATTTTATCAATTGTCCTTGTGGAAATCGGCTACTGGACTGGACTAGAAGACTTATGGTACGCAACAGGAGAGTTAACTTGGTCGCGGCTAGTAGTACAGCATCTGCCTTTATTGGCATGGCTGGTATTTGTACCCTTAGCCTACTTCTGTCGATCCCGTTGGATTTTTGGTCTAGCAGCCTTTGTTTTTGCTAGTTCCTTACAAGCCAACCTTAATCCTCTGCCACTGTTGAATTATGCTGATATAGCCCCTTGGGTGGCATCTTTTGCTTTTGCACTCCCACCTGCATTATTCTGGAGTTATGATGATTTACTGTTTCCAACCATAAATTACAGGTTGTTTCAATATCTAGCCCGTAATTTAGCGTTAGTAAGCTTCGGCGTTGTCTTTTACGTTCTGTCTTTTCGTTGGGTCTGGGAATCTCCAGATTATAGTTATAATCAGCCAACGAATTTGACAAACTTATTCGAGTCTCTGCCAATTATCGATTTGGGGATTCTCAGCGGCTTGGCGGTATTACAATGGTTGTTTCTACTGCGCCAAAGAAATAACCCTCCGCGCCGCGAAGTGATTTTCACAACTGCTGTCATTAGTACATTTCTTGTCTTTATTGCAATAGTACCTTTTTGGCATCAAACTATCAGCCGGATTGATGAACTTGGCATTTTTATTTTCAATGTACTTCTTGCAACATTAGCCTGGGGACTAATTCAAGAAGGATTGAAATTAAGCAACAGAAGTTCCTTTTGGGGCGGTATGCTGTTAGTAACACTGCAAATTATCAGTCGCGTGCAGGAGTACGACACCGATTTACTTTTTAAGTCGCTAGTCTATGTCCTGTGCGGTTCTGCTTTAATTAGCGCTGGACTCTGGTTTGAACGCCGCCTACCTGGTGGTAGCTCTACAAGTAAAAAGTAGTGCAAATTCAAAATTCAGAAATCTGCCCATCATCAAAATCTCTGTGCGTCAAAATTTTTAAAGTTTCTCTGCGTCAGTCCTAATCTCGTTACTTTTAACCTCCTCAAGACCTCTGCTTTTTAGGACTACGCTCATGACTAATACCTCTTCTGAATCTAAGAATAAACCCTTGTCTCCCGAAGCCGAATTTTCCAATAAGGTGACTTTTCGGGATTACTTGATTGCTACTGAACAAAAATCGAATAAGCCCTTACCTTTTTGGCGGTTACTTGCTCCGCTGGCGCTGCAAACAGGGCTAATTATGGCAGTACCAGCCCAA
Organism: Nostoc sp.; assembly: GCF_036917415.1. Lineage (GTDB taxonomy): Bacteria > Cyanobacteriota > Cyanobacteriia > Cyanobacteriales > Nostocaceae > Nostoc. The sequence continues at coordinate 47,574 of NZ_JBALDJ010000050.1, forward strand.
GCAGTTTATACAGATGTCACAGGTAAGACGGTGATTTTACAAACCGTACCTGTAGACCCTAACAATGCGATCGAAGGTAACACCTTAGCCTTAGATTACAACATATCCCGTACCTCAAATTTGAGCAGACTACCTGGCTGGCAAACATTAGTCAGCAGAGGTCGTGGAAGTGGCAGAAGATTGCCTGAAGGAACCAATATTTACGTGACTTTGCAAGAGCAATTCTCTACTGGTCGCGGTGTTCCAAGAGCTTGGAGACCGTTACGAGTAAGTAGCGATCGCCCCACAACTCTTAGAGCTAATCAAGTAGCCTTAAAAGGTGTTTATCAGGATGGTTCTGTTAACTACGGTTTAGAAACATATTACATCCCAGAAAACCAACGGCAGCAGATTCGGAACGACTTACAAGCCCAACGCGCTCGCAGAGGACAAGTACCACCCATTGTGGTAAAAGCGAAAGTAGATCCCCAAGGTAAAGCAGTGCCACTTAGTATGTGGGTGCGCGATCGCAACTATCGTTTTTAAGCTGTTAGGTAAAGCGTGTAAACATGCAAGGTTTGTCTCTAAAGTTCTGAGCGCTGGAAGTCAGCGCTCAGAATTTTCTGTTTGTTATTTGTATTTACGAATGACAAATAAAGAAATTGATTTTAATACTTGAAATTGAGTTAACCCTCTTAGTATTGAGTTAACTCTAAGTTATGGTTGCACTTAAATAACTATCAACTTTTCATGTACAATCACCTGAGTCGAGAGTTACAAAGCATCCAGAATTTTATAACCTGCAAATTAGGTTGTTATGCGATCGTTAAAATATAAAGAATACGTAAATAACACTACTTTTATATAAATTTTTCAACAAAAACATGAAAACAATGTAAAGATTTTTATTAAATTAGAGAAATCTAAGTAAATTTTCGCTATGTAAGTACTATCAGGTTATAATTTGGTTTCTATTTTCAAATATCGAATAAAAGATTATCAAACAGAATACATGCGTCAGTCGCCAGAATTCAGAATTGAATTCTGTGCGACTGATGGATGAATAAACGGGTTTAAAACCCCCTCCAAATCGTAGATTTGGTGGTCAACAAGACCTGCGCCGATCTGAAATCCCCGACTGTAAGCGTTGCCTTAGCGAGTCCACGTTCGCGCTAGCGTCTCGTAGAGAGCGTCTTGATTCTGACCGGAGGCGGAGCGTCTCCGGCTCCGCTCCTGAATTCTGACTTCTGAATTCTTCTTCAATTTTTGTCATTAACAATCTTAGAGGATGTTTGAAAAGTCGCAAAGTATGCTGTAAACCCCTCTCCAAACCTCTCCCCGATAGGTCGAGAGGCTTTGAAAGTCCCATTCCCTTGTAGGGAAGGGGGTTAGGTTTGGGAGGTTTTGGTGTTAGCAATAATACTTTTCAAACATCCTCTTAGAGGTTGTTCAGATTCTGACAAAAAATTCGTTAATTAATGCTTGTTAAGTCTACAACTTTCTAGTTCTGACTCTGTGAATTTTTGATCGAATAAAGCCCGAGCTTCAGAGTTATCTGTGAATTCTGACTTAAAGAATTCTTATTCAAAGAGCAAGACTTTCAGGGATTAAAACTTTATCGCACTCAATTGAGGAAAGTTATATTATGCCCAGGCTAATTGTTTCTTTACCCGCACTCATAGGCACCTCTGGTTCCGATCTAGTGGTGGGCCAAGAGGATAATGCATTCCCAGCAATTGGAATTGAGGTTCAAAAAAATGGAGTCATTAATACTCAAGCAGGCAAGGACACTATCAAGGGTAGTGCCACAGGTGGTGACGACTTTGACAATGCAGGCATTGGCACAGGCATTGCTAACAGTGGCATCATCAATGCAGGGATAGGAGATGATACGATCTCTGGCACAGGCACTGGTGGTTATGAGTATCGATCCTATGTAGCTGGTATAGGTATCTCCAACACTCAGGGTGGCTACATTAATGGAGGAGATGGAAAAGATTCGATCTTCGGTTTGGGGACATCCGGTGGTACAGGCATCCAAAACAGTAAGGATAGCCGTATTGATGGAGGAAAGGGGGACGACTCTATCTTCGGAACTGGAATTGGAAAATTTAACGGGTTTGCTATAGGAATCTCTAACACTGAGAGCAGCGATATTAATGGAGGAGAAGGGAACGATTCTATCTCCGGAACTGGAACTGGTGGAACTGCTTTCAATGGAGGAGATGGTACAGGCATCTTCAACAGTGGTGGCAGCGAGATTAATGGAGGAAACGGAAACGATTTTATTACTGGTATCGGCGAGGGCAGTGATGCAGAAGCAGATCCGTCCAGAAGTTACTATCCGGGTAAGGGTACAGGCATCTCCAACGGTCAGGGTAGCACGATCAGTGGAGGGAAGGGAAACGACTTCCTCTCTGGCACAGGCACAGGCGGTGCAGGACTCTCCGATAACCCTTTTGACACGATCGCACCTAGTATAGGTATAGGTATTGTTAACAGTGGCACGATCAGTTTAGGCGATGGCAACGATAGCATCATCGGTACTGGCATTAATAAAGGCATAGGTATTGATAATACTAATGGCATTATCTATGGAGGAGTAGGAAATGATACCCTTACTGGGTATGGCACTAACACTGGCATCCAAGGTGGCACAATTGATGGCGAAGACGGTAACGATTACTTCAAAGCCCGTCGAATTGATGCTAGCGGTAATGCCGTTTCCAACCAAGGGGGCGCGATCGCCAATGTCTTGATTAAGGGTGGAGCTGGAGCCGACATATTTGATGTTGGTTACGGTAATGCCACCATTGATGGCGGATCTGGATCGGACAAGCTAATTCTGCCTGGTTTCAAAAGTAATTACATTATTCTAGGCAACTCTAACAATTACACTATTAAACGTGATGAGTTCACCCTTAATGTCTTGAATGTTGAGCAAATCGCCTTTTTTGGCGCTTCCTCTACATTAGGCTCTGCTTTGATTTCCTAATCGGATAAGGGAGAGCCATCTAGAACACAAAACCTTTAATAGGTATACAGACGAATGGCACTAAGAAAAGTGTAAATCCTTAATCTGGCTGACTTTTAGGTGTAAGGGTGTAAGGGTTGTACGGTCAGGAATTCAAAACAAAATAATACTTACAAATCAACTACTTTTTCTACATCCCCACTGCCAGAATAAGCAAAGGTTTCACCTTTTCTGCGTGACATTCGTCTTTTTCTCCTCTTTTTTAATTAGCGATCGCACTACAAATTTACTAGTATTGAGCAACACACTGCTAAGGCACAATCAGCACTGGGCAAGGTGAAAGGTTAATCACACGAGTGGTAACACTATCATCCGCTCCCTCTTCAGTCAAGCCTAGCCCCCGACAGCCCATGATAATTAAATCTGCCCCGATTTCATCAGCAACATCGCAGATCGTAAAAGCTGGTTTGCCTCGCCTTTCCAGGGTTTCAGATTGAATTCCTTGCCCAGAAAATAAAGATTGGGCATTTTCCAACAGTTTAGCAACTACCTCTGGCGACACCATCGGATCGTCTGCACTAGCCGCATCTGGAGGCGGTTCTTCTACCACAGACAGCAGCACTAAGCGACTGCTGTATTTTTTAACTACGTTGGTTACAACATCAGCAGCTTCCCGCGTTTCCCGGCTTTGATCGATAGGAAATAATACTGTCTTAAATATATCTGTCACTTGGGTACCCCTGACTCCGGTAAAATCTTGATGGTTCTACTTTCAAAACAATAACAAAAAGGCAATCAGGAGAGTTTGGTGTGTCCAAAAAAAGTTTAGCAAGTTTATCTTCGGCTGATATCTCTGGGAAACGTGCCTTAGTGCGGGTTGACTTTAATGTGCCGGTGGACGATCGAGGCAACATTACCGACGATACTCGGATTCGCGCCGCTCTACCAACCATCCAAGATTTGACGCAGAAGGGAGCTAAGGTCATTCTCGCCAGCCATTTTGGCCGTCCCAAGGGTGTGGATGACAAATTACGCCTAACTCCCGTTGCCAAGCGTCTGTCTGAGTTACTGGGGCAAGAAGTGATTAAAACTGATGATTCCATTGGCGATGAAGTTGCAGCGAAAGTTGGCGCCCTGCAAAATGGCCAAGTGCTGTTACTCGAAAATGTGCGTTTTTACCCAGAAGAAGAGAAAAATGACCCAGAATTTGCGAAAAAATTGGCAGCTAATGCTGATTTTTATGTAAATGATGCTTTTGGTACTGCACACCGCGCCCATGCTTCTACTGAAGGCGTGACCAAATTCCTCAGCCCTTCTGTGGCTGGATATTTGGTTGAGAAGGAATTAGAATATCTGCAAAACGCCATTGAAAATCCCCAACGTCCTTTGGCAGCAATTATTGGTGGTTCCAAAGTTTCCAGTAAAATTGGTGTAATTGAAACGTTGCTGGAGAAGTGCGACAAGCTGATTATCGGTGGTGGGATGATTTTCACCTTCTACAAAGCCCGTGGTTTGAATGTTGGTAAGTCGTTGGTGGAAGAAGACAAGCTAGAACTAGCGAAATCTTTGGAAGCTAAGGCTAAAGAACGGGGCGTTACCTTCTTGTTACCCACGGATATCGTATCAGCAGATAAGTTTGCTCCCGATGCTAATGCGACAACTGTCAGCATTGAGAACATCCCCAATGATGGTATGGGTTTAGATATTGGCCCAGACTCAGTAAAAGTTTTCCAAGACGCCCTTGCAGATACCAAAACGGTAATTTGGAACGGGCCGATGGGTGTGTTTGAGTTTGATAAGTTTGCCGCAGGTACGGAAGCGATCGCTCATACCCTCGCCGAAATTAGCAAAACTGGCACAACTACCATCATTGGCGGCGGTGACTCAGTAGCGGCTGTGGAAAAGGTTGGTTTAGCCGACCAAATGAGCCACATCTCCACCGGCGGCGGCGCTAGCTTGGAGTTACTTGAAGGCAAGGTATTGCCTGGAATTGCAGCTTTAGATGATGCGTAAGAAAATTAGCTCTTAAGCTACTGAAAAAAATCTGGTAGTTTTTGACAATTGTGGTAAGGGTGCGGTATACCGTACCCTTACTATATTTATTAGCATTTTTGGCAACCATACTACCAAAATTGGGGAGGTGAAAGTGTAATGGCAAGAATTGAAGAAATTTCAGTCAAAAACTATAGGGTTTTGCAAAATATTACTTTAAAAGATATCAAACCTTTTTCCGTTTTTCTTGGACCTAATGGTAGTGGTAAGACTACTTTTTTTGATGTGATAGGTTTTCTTTCAGATTGCCTTACTACTAATGTTCGCAAAGCCTTAGAAAAGCGAGGAAGATTTCAAGAAGTTATCTCGCGTGATTGTCAAGGTCAAGAAATTGAAATTGTAATTAAGTATCGTGAAAATAATCAATCTCCTAAAATCACCTATACAGTTGCTATTGCTTTACAAAATGGAGCGCCAATTGTTTCAAGAGAAACTCTCAAATGGAAGCGCGGTTCTCGTGGAAAACCATTTGATTTTCTTAAGTTTGAAAATGGTGGAGGTGAAGTAATTAGTGGTGAAAATCCAGAAATTAATGACAAAAGAATTCACTATCAAATGGATGATCCCAGTTCCCTTGCTATTAAAACTATAGGTCAATTATCAGATAACCCACGCATTGCTAGTTTGCGCCGTTTTATTGAGGAATGGTTTCTCTCTTATTTTATACCAGATCAAGCTCGTCAGCTAGCGACTGCTGGTGCAATGGAACATCTCTCTCGTGAAGGAGACAATATTGCCAATGTAGTTCAATACCTTGCTGATGAACATCAAGAAACTTTATCCAAAATTTTGAAGTTATTAGCTAGCCGTGTTCCCCAGTTAGAAAAAGTGGAGTCAGAGCCAACAATTGATGGCAGACTGGCTCTTTTATTTAAAGATGCACCTTTTAGTAAACCATTTTTAGCAAGGTTTTCTTCAGATGGTACACTAAAGTTACTAGCATATTTGATATTATTAAATGACCCTAATCCTCCTCAGTTACTTTGCATTGAAGAACCAGAGAATGGACTGCACCATCAACTTCTTGATTCTTTGAGTGAGGAAGCTCAGGCTTACTCGCAACGCTCACAAGTATTTGTTTCTACCCACTCCACATTTTTTGTTAACACAATAAAAGATGCTAAACAACTCTGGATTTTTCAACGTGATGATAATGGTTATGCAACTGTTATAAGGGCTGATCAAATCCCTGATACTAAATATTTTATAGAATCCCAAGCAGGTTTAGGTGATCTTTGGTCTGAGGGATATTTTAGAGAATTACCTTAGTGGTAGCAATTATGCATATAGAGTTTTTAGTAGAAGAACCTTCAACTGAAGTTGCTTTAAATTTTATTGTCCCTAAAATCATAGGTGATACTCATACGCTGAAAATTCATAACTTTCAAAATAAAGATAGACTTTTAAAAAGACTGCCTGAGCGGATGAAAGCTTATGCTAACTTTGTGCCTGATGACTGGCGGATCGTGATTATAGTAGATGAAGATAGATGTGATTGCCAAGAATTAAAGAGGAAACTTTGTGATGCTAGCAGTGTTGTGACTAAACACAAAGGAAATATTGTTCTCCATAGAATTGCTGTAGAAGAACTGGAGTCATGGTTTATAGGTGATGTCACAGCAATTAGGGCTGAATATGAAAAGATTCCTGTTTCTTTATCCCAGCAAGCTAAATTTCGGAATCCAGACAATATCAAAGGTGGTACATGGGAGCAACTAGATAAGATCCTAAAAAAATATGGATATGAGACAGGCTTACAAAAAATCGACTTTGCTGAGAAAGTTTCTCCGCACATGGATGTAGAAAACAATCTCTCTAGAAGTTTTCAGATTTTTCGAGATGGACTAAGAAGTATCGTCAAATAAAATTTATTAATCAGATACTTGCTTGCAGTAACTTACATAAAATAAAGAAAAAACTGTGGAAACTAAATGGCTGGAATGGGCACAAAAGTTACAAGCGATCGCTCAAAATGGTCTAACCTATTCTGAAAACCCTTTTGATATCGAACGTTACAAACAATTACGAGCGATCGCCACGGAAATCATGGCGAATTACTCAAATGTAGAACACAGCTATGTCCTCGATTTATTTAGTCGTGAACTAGGATATGCAACTCCCAAAGTTGATGTGCGAGGAGCAATTTTTCGTGATGATACTATATTGTTAGTCAAGGAACGAGTAGACGGCTGTTGGACTTTACCTGGTGGATGGGCTGATGTTGGTGAGTCGCCTAGTGAGGTAGTTGTGAAAGAAGTATATGAAGAATCTGGATACCAAGCACGCGCTATCAAACTCCTAGCAGTCTATGACAGAAACAAACAGGGACATCCACCATTACCATTTTATGTCTACAAACTGTTTTTTCACTGTGAACTTATTGGTGGTTCTCCATCATCAAGTATTGAAACTGAAGAAGTAGGTTTTTTCCCTGAAGGTGCGTTACCAGAACTTTCTCTCGGACGTGTGACACCAGTACAAATAAATCGACTTTTTCAACATTATCGCCAACCAGATTTACCGACAGACTTTGATTAGTAGCCCTTCAATATTTAATATACTTGACCAACTTTTTTAGGTAAGATACTACTACACAAATGTCCTATCAGCACTAATGAACTATATAGTTTACTCCGATAGGTTGCTACCAAAATAAATGCATAGCAATGACTCAAATTACTCAACAACAACAGCCAATCCAGCACCACCCAAGACTCGGAATTGAAGTCCTGCGCGGTTGCAATCTTAACTGCCTCACAAATCTAGAGTCGCGTGAATTAAAAGAATCACTTTGGAAACATGGCGTTGTAGTCGTCAGACAGCAACAGCTTACCGCACAACAATTAAAAGAATTTGCCGAGCAGACTTTTGGCGATTTTATGTTTGGCGGCCCTCCGAAAACATTAGATCCTGATATTAGTCCAGACTTACAAAGCCAATATGTCTATATATTGGGCAATCCTAAGGGACTAATTCCCGATCCAGTCGGGAAATATGCATGGGAATGGCATCATGATAAAGATGGTCTCCCCAGTACAGAGGGACTAGATATGAACGCACTATATGTTGTGATGCTTTATGGAATACAAGTACCAGAAGGTGTAGATGGGCAACCTCACACTACCGAGTTCCTTGATATGGTAGAAGCTTACAATAATTTAGCTCCTCAACATCAGCAGCAATTAGAACAGATGTCGATGTATCACTCGCCACCAATGTTTTCTAAAAAACCCAATGTAGAGACTGATGTACCGAGGAAACTGCATCCCATTGTGTCCACTCACAAAGTCACTGGTAAAAAGGGATTATATTTAGGTTCAGACACTGCGATCGCAGTTGGTATGGAAGATCGACCAGAAGAAGCAAAACGTTTCTGGGAAGATTTGTTTGCGACTGTTCTAGACTGCACGCCAGTCTACTCCCATGTTTGGCAGCCAGGAGATATTATTTTTTGGGACAACTCACAGGTGATGCACAGAGGTAGACCCTACGATCCAACGAAGCACCAGCGAATTGCGTTGCGTTTAGGTGTAGTAGAGACAGGTTAAAAGACACTACTACAATGTCTAAGCTAGTAATGAAAAGTTTGTAGTAAGCATTTTAATACTTAGAAAATTAAGAACTAAAGTCCTTATTATAAACTTGCTTACCTATCAATTTAAACTTGACAGACTACTAGCTAGACTTTAGAGGTTGTTTGAAAAGTATTTCACCTGGCTCCCCTTAAAAAAGTGGGAACGGGAATCAAAGTCCCCCAATATATCGGGGGATTTAGGGAGATAGAGAACTTTTTATACCGACAATACGACTTTTCAAACATCCTCTAAGCACAACCATTTCGCCATTGATAAAGCTTGTATATTTCCTCAGATAGATTAAAGGGTAATTCCTTGATTATTTCATCAATCTTTTGTCGAGTTAAACCTGGATTATAGCCATCCAAATAATCAGGATTTAGAGATACTAACCAATCGAAAATATATTCAAGTCCATCTGAGAGTTCAAACATACAACTAATCTAAAAAAATATATCGTTTTTTACTTACATAATTATGAGTTATATTTTCGATATATCTCTTTTTCAAGTTCCAGCTTTTGTTCATCTATTCTTATTATCATATCATCCGCTTCTCCGTAATAGCTTGGTATAATTTGATATAAATTAAATTCACAACACTCTGCAATTACAGATATCATACTAGTCAGGCTTTTATAGACTCTTAATGGATTATCAAGAAAAACGTAATCAATAAAATAGACTGGGGATGGCTCAAGATCACCAACTACATATAGTATTTTCTTATTCTCAAATGAGGCAATAGGAAACCATTTCTGATCCCAGCCTTTGTAATCATCAAATGGCTTATTCATCATGATTGATTGCTCAAGCTGCCATAAAGCATGAGAATTTGAAAATGAATATTGTAAAGAACAGAATGAAATAGGTGAATTATTGAGAAATTGTTCTGGAAATAGAAATTCGACTGGTAGATAATTATTGTTATAACCAAGGTCGGCTATTCCATTTCGCCATTGGTAAAGTTCATAGACTTCATTAGATAATTTGAATGGCAAATCTTTGACAATCTCATCAATTTGCTGACGAGTTAAGCCCGGATTGTAACAGTCAAAAAAATCCAGATTGGTAGATTCTAGCCAACTCCAAATATATTCAAGCTTGTCTGTAAGTTTAGACATGCGACTAATCTTATTTAGTGGTTAAGGAAGTAAGTATTTTGTAGCATTTCGTCTAATATAACCAGAATTTTTATTATCGATAGGACTAGTCAATACACCGAATTTTCCTAATAAAGGGTCTCCTGCTACTAAGAGGATCTCTGAAAAGTACTAGGGTGTTGTCTCAAGAGTTGGTATTGGTGTAGGTTCAGGTGCGGAGATTTTTGTAGGCGTGGGTGTAGGTGTTGGCGTTGGCGTGGGAGCTGGTGTTGGCGTGGATGTTACCGTGGGCGTTGCTGTTGGAAATGGGAGAGGAGTGGGATTTTCCGCTGTAATAGTGAGTTGATAATCTACTGGTTTCGTTGCTGTAGAAACTACGACAAACTCATAAAATCCATTTTCTGGTAATTTAGTTGACAAACTACGCTTGGTAGAATCTTCTAAAAATCGAATTTTTCCAGAAGGTGAATAGACTGATAACAAAACTTGAGAATTTGCTTCTAGCTTCAAGTCTAGAGATTGTTCTTTGGCAAGTCCAGCAATAAATACTTTACCGCCACCAGGTTGGAGAGTACCGTTGACTGTTTTGCCAGTAGCTCCCGGATCGAAGACAAGTTTCTGGAAAGCGCTACCAGCATGGATTGCACTGAGTTGATCGCTAACAAATCCGTACCAAACTTGTCCAATTGGCTGACCTTTGAAATTTTTACCCTGTTGCTCAGGAAATACACTGAAGAAAGCCGCATCTCCCAAATCATACAAAGAACGACTACCAACGTTGATTTTGTTGACTTCCACTTTCCAGCGATCGCCTTCAGCAGTTGTGTAAGTTCCCAGTTTTTGCCGTGCATTATTACTCAATGGTGCAAGCTTTTCTAGCAATTGGGAAGCTGTTTTATCCCATTCTGCACGCAAACTTTCATCTTCAGGGCCATTACTGAGAGTACGTCCCCGTAAACTGGAATTTCTGTCCCAAAAAACTTGATTCACCAAGTTCACGTAGAAGTTAGAGTCAATACCCAACTGTTGACGGCGATCGCTTAATTTTTCTTTGCGTTCTCGTTCTGCTGGCGAATATTGCGCTAGAGGATCGGTTGGTTGTTCGCTAGTTGGAGTAGGGCTACCTGTAGGATTAGGTTGGACTTCCCCGACATCTCGCCTGCCATTCAATCCCCACCAAATTAATCCCACACTACCAACTACTAGCGCCGCCACCAGGAAAGTTTTTGTTGGTGTCCACCAAGAGGAAGGCGGGGGAGATGAGGAATACGAGGGGGATGGGGAAGGTGGGGGAGGTGGGGAGACAGCGACGGTGGCGGATGTGGGTTGTGGTGGAGTGGGATATTGAGTTGGGGGATAGTTAGCCGAGGGCGGGTTGAGGGCTTGGAGTACTTGACGGGCTGATTGATAGCGATCGCTTGGTCTAGGAGATAGCATTTTATCTAATACCTGTGCCAAATTTTGACTCAGATTAACTTCCCGTCGCCATTGCCAACTGAGAGTATAAGTATCAATTAATTCTTGGGGTTGTTTTCCTGTCAGTAAAACCAACATTGTTGCTGCTAAAGCATACAAGTCGCTGTGGGGAGATACTAACCCTGTTTGCATCTGTTCTGGGGGTGCAAATCCGATTTTACCTAATAAGGTTGGTGCTGGCGGAGGTGCAACCATACCGGGTTGGTAATATTCGGAAGCTACGGTTGCTACTACTTGTTTGACACCGCCAAAATCAATTAAAACTGGCAGTTTGTCAACAGTGCGAAGCATTAAATTATCTGGGGAAATATCTCGATGAATTACTCCTAGAGAGTGAATGTATTCCAACACTGGCAAAATTGAAAGGACAAGAAAGCGTATTTCCGTCTCTGTAAAGCGCAGACCCTGTTGTATCCGGGCATTTAACAAATAATTGTAAGTTTCCCCTTCTACATAATCTTGCACCAAAAACAGATATTCTTTGCCCCCTAAATTTAGCCGTAGCAGTTCCCGAAAGCGGGGAATTTGAGGATGTTGCAGTTTATAAAGAACACTCGCTTCTCTTTCAAAAAGTTCTTCAGCTTTTTGGACAACGTAAGCGGTTTGAACTTGGGGTGAAAATTCTTTTAAAACACAAAGTTCGCGGAAACGGTTGACATCTTCAGCTAAATAAGTGCGTCCGAAGCCACCTTGGCCAATTTGACGCACGATCGCATAACGATCGCCTAAAGTCAGTCCCGGTTGTATACTATAACTATTTGTCATTTGTCGTTTGTCATTTGTTACTCTTCCCCAGTTCCCAGTTCCCAGTCCCCAGTCCCCTTATTTGCCAGATTGTACTTTACTGACTCGATCGGCTGCGATCGCATACCAAATTTGACCAAAAGTCTGTTGATTGAGTTTCTTACGCTGCTGACCGGGAAACAACCGATCGAATTTTTCATTTGTGTCTTTAGTCAATTGATCAATTGTATAGTTCCCAAACTGCCCCGATCGCGCTTGTCGTCTCCATGTATCGTAATCTTTTTGACTATAGTTCCCCAATTTCTGACGAGCTGCTGTACTCAGGTTAGCCTGTTCTAATTTATTCAATAAATCATCAGCGATACCAGACCATTCATCTCTTAAACCAGCGTCTTCAGGTTTAGATGTCAGGCTACGTCCTTTTAATTCTGGTTTTTTTGTATAAAATAAATCATCTACTGTGCGAATAAAAAATCCTTCAGTAATTTCTAGCTCTTGACGACGACTGATAATTTTCTGGAGGTCGCTATTTTTTCCTTTGTCGCTGCCTGGTTTTCCAGTTGGAAAGTGTGGGATTTGCGGTAATGAAGGTAATGGAATTGATGGGATAGTGATTGAAGTTACGGCCCGAATGGCTGCATTTCCCGCCGCTAAAGTTAATCCAACTAAAGCCGTTCCCCCTAAACTCATCATAAAAGGGCGAATCCAAACAGGGAAAGATGCCGGTTTAGCAATCGCTTGCGTTTGCCTCTGGAATCTACTCATAACAGCACTGGCGCGTTGTCTTCCTGGAGCAACTACCATTGTTTTAATCTTGGTGGTAATATAATTACCTGGAGATTTAGTTGCATTTGGCGATGGTAAATCTCTGAGGATTTGCTCGGCTCGTTGGTAGCGATCGCTCGGTCTATAAGCCAGCATTTTTTTTAACACCGTTTCCAGTTGGGGACTAACTTGGATTTGTTTCCCCCACCCCCAAATTCCCTGATAGCTGTCGTATAATTTTTGTGGTTCTTCACCTGTGAGCAACACTAATGTTGTCACCGCCAAAGAGTATAAATCACTACTAAAAAATGCTTTTCCCTGCCGTAGCTGTTCTTCTGGAGCGTAGCCTTTTTTACCCAGCAAAGTGTTATTTTCAGCCAACTTGGTACGCCAAAAACCTTGAGAAGCTGGTAATTGTTTAACGCCACCAAAATCAATTAGCACTGGCAAATTATCAGAACGCCGCCAGATTAGATTATCGGGAGAGATATCACGGTGAATTACATCTTGTGAGTGGATGTATGATAAAACAGGTAAAATTTGTTGCAGGAGGGTGATTACTTCCTCTTCACTAAAGGTTTTTCCTTGACTTTCACGCTGTTCTAATAACTGGTAGTAATTGTCACCATCTACATAATCTTGCACTAAAAAGAAAAAATCTTTAGTGCCTATCTTCACTTGTAGCGAGGCGTGAAAACGGGGAATCTGTGGATGCTGGAGTTTTTTCAGGACATTTGCTTCTCGCTCAAATAACTCTTTAGCTTTTTGTAAATCTTGATGTTCTTGTACTTGGGGTGCAAATTCCTTCAGCACACAGGTTTGATGGGATTTATTGATATCTTCCCCCAAATAGGTGCGTCCAAAGCCGCCCTGTCCTAGATGACGGATAATTTGATAGCGATTATCCACAACCTGTCCCACAGCAAGAGGTAATGGTTCACCACAATGGGTACAAAAGCGGTTACTACCATTATTTGTGTGTTGTTTACTGCAATAGAGCTGCATGGTGCTGAAGGATAAATTAAGGTTTTATTGAATGACTACAACGCGCATACCCTCATTTTCGGATATTCTACGAATTACGAATTACGAATTATTTTAACGGTATTAGGTTCTACTTCAGGATAAATAAGCAAGCGTCATGAACGGCAAATCAAGACAGCAGGAAGTAATTAAAGCATTTGAAGATTTTTTGTCTACCCCTCTAGAAACCATACTGCAACGACATCTCAACACTCAAGCTTCGGCAGCTTTGAGTTTATTTTACGATGTGGCGGCGAATGTACCAGCCTACAAGGCGTTTTTAGCAGAAAGGGAAATTAATCCCGCGACTATTCAAACCTTGGAAGAGTTTCAGAAATTACCAGCGATCGCTAAACAAAATTATATACTGCGTTATCCTCTAACTGACTTGTGCCGTAACGGACAACTCCAAGAGTGCGACATGATAGCTGCTTCATCAGGTTCTAGTGGTAAACCGACATTTTGGCCTCGTTTTTTCACAGATGAACTCCAAATCGCCACACGCTTTGAACAGATTTTTCACGATAGTTTCTATACAGACACCAGACGTACCCTAGCAGTGATTTGTTTCACTTTAGGCACTTGGGTAGGTGGGATGTTTACCACTAATTGCTGTCGTTATCTTGCTAGCAAAGGTTATCTGATCACTGTAATTACTCCTGGTAACAACAAAGAAGAAATCTTGCGAGTTGTGCAGGAACTAGGCTCAGGTTTTGAGCAAGTGGTGTTATTAGGATACCCGCCATTTTTAAAAGATGTGATTGATACTGGTATCGCTCGTGGTGTGGAGTGGCAGCAATATCAGATTAAATTAGTAATGGCGGGAGAAGTATTTAGTGAAGAATGGCGAAGTTTAGTTGGCGAAAGAGTTGGTTCGCGAAATCCTTGCTATGATTTTGCATCACTTTACGGCACTGCTGATGCCGGAGTTTTGGGTAATGAAACACCGTTAAGTATCTGTATTCGCCGTTTTTTGGCGATAAATCCCGATGCAGCGAGAACTTTATTTGGGGAATCGCGTTTACCCACGCTAGTACAATACGATCCTTTCACTCGCTTTTTTGAAGTTCACGATGGCGGATTGCTGTTTTCTGGAGATAACGGTATTCCCTTAGTCCGTTATGACATTTTGGATACTGGCGGGATAATTAGTTATGATGCCATGCTGCAATTTTTAGCTGAATGGGGATTTAACCCGCTCGAAAATCTGCGTTCTGATACTCAAGAATCACCAAGAGGTATTCATCAGCTACCTTTTGTTTATGTCTTCGGTCGTTCTAATTTTACAGTTTCCTACTTTGGGGCAAATATCTATCCAGAAAATGTGACGGTGGGATTAGAACAACCAGTAATTCAAGAATGGGTGACGGGTAAATTTGTGTTGCAGGTAATAGAAGACGCAGATAAGAATCGATTTTTATTTGTAGTTGTGGAATTAGCACTAGGGGTAGAGGGTAGTGAAGCTCAAAGAGAAGCGATCGCATCTTCCATTCTTTCACAATTGTTACGTCTCAATAGCGAGTTTGCTAATTATGTTCCGGTAGAATATCAAACACCACAAGTTACATTAGCGCCAATGGGCGATTTTGAATATTTCCCCATTGGTGTGAAACATCGTTATACCCGTCAATAGGGAATGCAACAATAAATAGTTTTCAATTATAGCAGAGGACTGGGTTAAAAGTGAAGTATAAAAGCTAGTTGCTTCCATCATCTCCAGTGATTGCGGCATAATAAAAACTAAACCTTAAAATCCTGAAGTAGGCAATGAATACTACCGATAATTCTCCGATGGATGATGGATCATCAGCAGATTTGATTTCTGTCGCAGAGTTACAGCAACAGCTTAATGACTTACTCCAGCAACTATCTCCAGAACGATTACAGGTGCTGACTGATTTTGCTGCTTATTTGGCAAATGCTGAAAGCGAAGCTGCAACCCAAGAACTTTTGGCAATTCCTGGATTGTTAGAGCGAATTAAGCAAAATCAAGTAACGCCTAAAGCCCAATACACCGCCTGGAGAACTCTTCGCTCTGATGTATGAAGTTATTCTTCATCCCGATGTCCAGGAAGTTTATGTCAATGCTGACAAAGCCCTTGCTAAGAAAATTGCCCGATGTTTGCAGCAGCTAGAACAAACTCCTCGATCGCACCCCAACATTAAAGCCCTGAAGGGAGATTATACAGGCTACTATCGCTACCGAATCGGGGATTACAGAGTCATTTATTCTATAGACGATGAAGTTGTGCAGGTACTTGTTGTGGCGATCGCTCATCGCAGTGAGGTATATGAACTATAAAGGCGATCGTTTAATCAATTCATCGCGGCGATCAAAAAAGCAATCGCATTTCCGTCCTGTTTACAATATCTGTTTTACTAGGGGCGATCGCATTCCCTGGATTGCGGAAATATCGGACGCGATAGATTTACGAGATGCTTACGAGATGCAATGAATCACGTCTTTACAAGGGATTGCTACTTCCACATTTCGCTGATGTTTTGGCTGAAGGAAGTATTTTTCTTCCCTACTCTCCATCTTTCACTTTCTCTTGTTGATGCCAAACTTGATAAAAAGCTGGGTAGGCCATACTTTGGGCGCACTTCCAGATAACTTTGTAGCAATTATCAAATCGCTTAAAGTCATTTTTGTAAGTTTCAGGTAATAAGTAATCCTTCAACATGGTGACAACACTCGGCATTTGTTCCTTTAACATAATTTTTTCTAAGCTTTCTGCCGCTTGCCTTCGGGTATCATCATTCAGTTGTGATTTGCCAATTAACAGCACCAAAGCATCAATCACTTTTTGGTTGCCAGAGCCAATTTGCCCTAAACTTAATACGGCTAGCCATCGGGTAAAATCATCCAGTTGTGGTTTGCCGATTAACTCAACCAAAGTATCAATTGCTTTTTGGTTGCCAGAACCAATTTGCCCTAAGCTTACTGCCGCTTGCCATCGGGTATCATTATCCAGTTGTGGTTTGTCGATTAACTCCACCAAAGAATCAATCGCTTTTTGATTACCAGAGCCAATTTTCTCTAAGTTAGATGCCGCTTGGCTTCGGATAGAATCATCTAGTTGTGGTTTGCCAATTAACTCCACCAAAGCATCAATCGCTTTTTGGCTGCCAGAGCCAATTTGCCATAAGCTATATGCCGCTAGCCATCGGGTAGAATTATCCAGTTGTAATTTGCCAATTAACTCCACCAAAGAATCAATCGCTTTTTGATTGCCAGAGCCAATTTTCTCTAAGCTAGATGCCGCTTGGCTTCGGATAGAATTATCCAGTTGTGGTTTGCCGATTAACTCCACCAAAGCATCAATCGCTTTTTGGTTGCCAGAGCCAATTTGCCTTAAACTATATGCCGCTTGTCCTCGGATAGAATTATCCAGTTGTGGTTTGTTGATTAACTCTACTAAAGCATCAATCGCTTTTTGGTTGCCAGGGTCAATTTGTCCTAAGATATATGCCACTAGCCTTCGGATATCATCATCCAGTTGTAGTTTGCCGATTAACTCCAGCAAAGCATCAATCGCTTTTTGGTTGCCAAAGCCAATTTGCCCTAAGCTAGATACCGCTTGCCATCGGGTAGAATTATTCAGTTGTGGTTTGTTGATTAACTCTACTAAAGCATCAATCGCTTTTTGATTGCCAGGGTCAATTTGTCCTAAGCTATATGCCCCTAGCTTTCGGATATCATCATCAAGTTGTAGTTTGTCGATTAACTCTACCAAAGTATCAATCGCTTTTTGGTTGCCAGAGCCAATTTGCCCTAAGCTAGATGCCGCTTCCCCTCGGGTAAAATCATCAAGTTGTGGTTTGCCGATTAACTCTACCAAAGTATCAATCGCTTTTTGGTTGCCAGAGCCAATTTTCCCTAAGCTAAATGCCGCTTCCCATCGGGTATCATCATCCAGTTGTGGATTGCCGATTAACTCCACCAAAGCAGCGATCGCTTTTATGCGATTTGTCTGAGATAGTGCTGTCTTTGCTCCTTTTGCGATTGGTTCGAGAAATTTTACCCACTTGTTTTGTTCAACCTTAAACTCACCAAAGCCCCATTTAACGATTTCCGCCACAATAGCATCTGCGTTGCAAGAATTTTTCCACTCATCAACCGCCGCAGCAGCAAGAAAATAAGCGCGAAATTCGTAAAATCCCCTTCTGACTCTATTAATAGCTCTGTATTCTCCGCACCCATCATCAAATTCCATCAACGCCTGAATAAACTCTTCCTTCTCTTTCGTCCCCAGATCCTCACGTCCCAACCACAGCAAAATCACTTGTTTCCACTGCGGGGCAAAAATGCGATAAATGCCTAGCGCGGGGTTGTCAGGAATATGATTTAGAAACTCGTGCCAATCTTCAATCGCCAACGCTGCAAAATATTCCTCAAATGTGGGATGGTAGAAAGCGTAAACTTTTTCTTTCGTTGCTGATTCCACAGCCAGTCCAACTTCATTAAGCCATCCCAACTTTAACGCTAACCAAAATAAAGAATTTTCCTGTTTTGGATCGCCTAATTCCTCACGCACCAACTTATGACGTAGCCGAAACCGTGACGTTTCTTGATCAATTGCCCGTTTTGCCAAACGTCCCAACGCTGCGTTTAATTCCTCTTGCTGCTGTTCGGTGGTAGGGAAGGGCTTTTCTTTCCACTTGTAAATCTCTTCCACAAACTGCTGATAAAGTCCGGCTTTAGTTTCCGGTAAACCTCCATCGGAACCTTGCCAAGTGCTACACAACAGCGCTAACCGCAAAGGATTTTTAACTAAATCTTGGATGCGCTGACGTTCAGCTTTATCCAGTTCTTTACATAGTTTTTCCCCTTTGTCTGCATCCTTGTTGTGAAACCAACGCCCAATAAACTCTTGCATTTGTTGCGGATATTCAAAATTGAGTAACCGATACGTCTCGAAATTTTCTAAAGCGTTGGCGTTTGCTTCCCAAACATTCACCCGACAAGCCAGCACAACCCGCGCATCTTCCACCCATCCTGTCAACTGCTGCGAAATCTCAGTTAATGGTTGGGCTGAAGACATTTCATCTGCTGCATCCAACAACAACCACACACAATTATTCTTGAATAAATTTACGAAAGCGTTTTTCTGTTCTTCTGTTACACGCCGCACTTTTAAAGCATTCTTCAGCCAATCTTGCAGCAGATATTTTTCTACACTCTTTCCTTGCAAGTCTGCTAAAGAAATCCAAATTGGTAAACGCAGATTTTTGTCTAATGTCCAAAAAGCTATAGTTTGCAACTGAGTAGTTTTTCCCGCACCCGGTTCCCCAATTAAAGCGATGCGGTGTCCTTTAGTTTTACCAACACCATCACGGATAATTTTCTCTAAAAAAGCCTCATGTTCAAATCGCTGCTTCTCTTCATAACTCGGTTCGTAAAGTTGCGAACCTTGTTCTGGGGAAATATCCTCGTTGCACTTCTTCGGTTTGTTACGCTCCACCAATGCTAAAGGGACATGAATTGCCTCTAGCTCAAATTTCATGTCATCATCACCAAAGAAGAACTGATTTGTGGTGAGACGCTTGTGCTTTGCCAGCATGGTGTAGCAGATTTCTTGCCAATCGAAGCTATTATCTGTTGTTTCTACCTGGGATGTTTCTTCTAAATTTGTCTTTTGGTATTCCTTCCACTTCTGCTTAACCACCTCCAGATTATCTTTTATCGTCGCTGTCTGATGTTTTAGCGTCAGGGTAAATTTCCAATAACCTTGATTCTTGTTAGCTCGTTCATCTTCTCGCACTCCCAAATTTTTTAACCAGTCAAGTGCAGTTTGAAGCTCTTGTAATTCTCTTTCCTTCTGAGAAACGCTAAATTCTCCTTTCTGTCGGGGAAGTTTTAAACTTTTACCAGCATCTTTAATCTGTTTGAGTAAATATTCTTTCTTTGTACCAACTTCAGTTGTTTTGGTTCTCTTTCCTCTTGTCTGTTCGCTTTTATATCCGGTAATTTGCAGCTTATCAGCATTCCAGACAACGCAAAGTGGAAGTTTTAACTCACACTCCTGCTTTTGTGACAGTTGCAGCAATGCTTCTACCAGACTGAGTACATTTTCTAAAACTGATTCATCTCCACGAATATTTCTTGACATCAGTCAAATATAAAGAAAATTGAAATAATTTGTAATTACCCAAACAAACAAGCTTCCCCAAGCCGCAAAAGCTGACGATACAAGCATTATAGACGCTGCGTGGGGGATGTGTCTGGGGAAATACCCAAAAAAATAATTACCTTGTAAGCCGAAAAACAAGGTAAATTCAGATGTCAGCTAAAAAACGTGGTAAAAGTGCAAGAAAAAGAGCGATCGCTTTCTTGCTAACTCTGCAAACAATATTAATTGGCATAAATGCCAAAAACCGTATTCAGCAAGGAGACTCACCAATCGAGGTTTTAATCTGGATGATTAACCAGTGTATTCCAGTCCTGAAACAAGCCACCAGTTTCCAAGAAAAACAGAAAAAGAGCTTGTTACCCAGACATCGCCCTTTTAAGAATCAATAATTTCATATCAGTCCTTTGTAGGGACGGCGATTTATCACGTCTTTCTCTAGATTTATCGCGTCTCTCTAATAGGTGTATTTCAAAATTAAAATATGAGTTTTATATGTGAGTTCAGAACACAAGTCCATTCATTCAGAACACAAGTCCATTCATTCCCAACACCAGTTCATTCGTTCCTAATACAAGCCTATTGGTTCACAACACAAGTTTATTCGTTCCCAACACCAGTTCATCCTCAACCATTTGTTGTCGATCGTCGTGTAATTACTGACCAAGCAATTCAATCTTATTATAAAAAACACCTTTTTGTGTAAGCTTTACTGAACCACTACATTGTTCCATTGAGACACTTTAGAAAGATAAGTTTAGTAAAAGGTGTGCATTGATGCCACGCAAAAAAAGAAGTTCTACCGTGCTAGAAAAAACCGAACAGAGAGTGATTGGATTTAAATCAATTGATTCTAGCCTCGACTTTGGTGATTCCATCAGTGTAAATCATTTAACCCAGTTAACCGGGCAGTTTCGCAACCAGATTGACCAATATAATATGATGTTAACTGCCCTTGACACAGCAAAGGCAGAAATAGAAACCCTTGAAAAGACCATTCGCGAAACTTCAGAACGCTTAGTCAGTGGTGTGGTGTTGAAGTATGGCAAAGACAGCCAGGAATACGAAATGACAGGCGGAGTACGCAAAAGCGATGCCTGCGGCGGGCTACGCCTACGCATTCGTAAAGCCACTATCACCCGGTTAAAATCGACCGCAGACTTAAAAGCGGCTTCTACACAGACGGCATAATGAGCAACAAGTAGGCATCATTCACGGTGAATGATGCCCATGTTTAACGTAGGCATAGCCCGCCGCAGGTATCGCACGATCGCAGTTTTATTCCTCAATCAACTCAAAATTAACTCGTTCGTAAATATCACGCAAGGCAATTTGAAAATCGATAGAATCTGAAACTAAAACTGCCTCTTCACCTTCATATTCCTTAAAAATCCATTGCCATTCTGCTTGTTTAGTAAATTGTTCCACAGCAAAAGTATACTGGTCAATCATAATATATTCCTGAAAACCAGGAATTGAACGATAATATTTAAACTTATCCGTTTTATCATAATTTTTAGTTGAATTTGATAAAACTTCAACAATTAATAAGGGATTAGTAATAGTTGTTGTACCTGTTCCCTCATAAATAGGCTTACCTTTAATGACTATAATATCAGGATAAGTATAAAGACGATAACGAGGTATTGATAATTTCACATCCCCTATGTAAATCTCATATTCTTGTCCTTGCACCGTCAGGGGAAATTTTTTATAAAAATTACCTGCAACTTTATTGTGGTTAGTTGTTCCCCCTGTCACAGGTATAATTTCTCCGTCTCTGTATTCATTTTTATATTCTGCCTTTTCTTCTAATTCCAAATATTCTTCTGGGGTGTAGTAGCGCTTTTCTGTTTGTAAAACCATATTAATTGACTCATAAAATAGGGGAATGGCTATGTTATCAATAGCGTAACGTACCCGAAAGATAGCGAAAATAAATATTTTTGTTATACAAATACGATTGCAGACAATGTAACAATAGCGATCGCAAGCCAATACTTTTAGCCATACCCACCAGTGAACCCCCCTACCAATATCTCTGCACAAACTCAGAATCGCAAAGCCGATCACATTCGCATCTGCTTAGAAGAAGACGTTCAGTGCGAGCGAATCACCAATGGACTGGAACGTTATCGTTTCACCCATTGTTGCTTACCCGAACTCAACCACAACGATATTGATATCAGTACAACTTTTCTGGGAAAAAACCTTGACGCACCCTTGTTAATTTCTTCCATGACTGGCGGAACAGAACAAGCCGCAATCATTAACCAACGTTTGGCCCAAGTCGCACAACACTACAAAATTGCAATGGGTGTCGGTTCCCAGCGAGTAGCGGTAGAAAAACCCCAAGTGGCTGATACTTTTGCTGTCCGCAAGTATGCCCCTGACATTCTACTACTTGCAAACTTGGGGGCTGTGCAACTTAACTACAAGTACGGCTTAGATGAATGTTTGCGCGTAGTTGATATTTTAGAAGCTGATGCTTTGATTTTACACATTAACCCTTTACAAGAGTGCATTCAACCCAAAGGTGATACTAATTTTCGGGGTTTACTTGACAAAATTTCTACGTTATGCATGAAATTGCCAGTACCAGTGATTGCGAAAGAAGTTGGTAACGGCATTTCAGCAGCGATCGCCGAGAAACTGATCGCGGCTGGGGTAGCAGCAATTGATGTCGCGGGTGCAGGCGGTACTTCTTGGGCAAAAGTAGAAAGCGAACGGGCAGAAAATCCTTTACAACGTCGCTTAGGGAAGACGTTTGCAGATTGGGGTTTACCGACGGCAGAGTGCATTACAACTATTAGAGCGATCGCCAAAGATGTGCCCTTAATTGCTTCGGGAGGTTTGCGTCATGGATTGGATGTTGCAGCAGCGATCGCCTTGGGAGCAGATATAGCTGGTTTAGCAATGCCTTTCTTGCAAGCAGCAGCAACATCAGAGACAGCAGTTGCCGAGCTCGCTGAGGTATTAATCGCTGAAATTACCACAGTATTATTTTGTACTGGCAACACCACCTTGTATCAGTTAAAGCACTCTGGCAGTTTACAGCGCATAGAATAAATTAAGTAGGTCATTAGTCATTAGTCATTTGTCCTTTGTCAATGCCCCATACTTCGACACCGCTCAGTACAAGTGCCCAATTCCCAATTCCCAATTCCCAATTCCCAATAACTAATGCGTAATTTTATCAAACAAACTTTTGCTAGCTTAGTTGGCACCTTATTAGGACTAATTATTTTCGCTGGTCTAGGAACCACTGGACTATTCTTGCTAATATTGGCTGCTAGCTCCTCTAAAGATAATGGGCCTTATGTGAAAGATAAGTCAGTGTTGGTTTTTGACTTGTCGATGAAAATTACTGATGGCGAACCTAGTTCAGGCGAACTGTTTCAAAACACAATATCAGGTGTGGATGAAGATAGAATGGCACTCCGCAAAGTTGTGGAAACTTTGGAAAAGGCGCGGCGCGATCCGCGAATTGTTGGGATCTACTTGGATGCAACAAGCACAAGCCAAGTTGGTAACGTCGGCTATGCCTCTTTAAAAGAAATTCGGAAAGCACTAGAGGAGTTTCGCGCTGCGGGGAAAAAGATTGTCGCTTATGGCAGTGATTGGAGTGAAAAGGAATATTACATTAGTTCAGTGGCAGATTCCATTGTCCTTAATCCTCTGGGGATGATGGAAGTCAACGGTTTGAGTTCACAACCAATGTTTTTAGCGGGAGCATTGCAGAAGTATGGCATTGGCGTTCAAGTCGTGCGAGTCGGGAAATTTAAGGGAGCCGTTGAACCATTTATTCTCAACAAGTTGAGTCCAGAAAACCGCGAACAAACTCAGAAATTGTTGGATGATGTTTGGGGAGAGTGGCGCACTGCTGTCGGCGCAAGTCGGAAAATTGAACCCGATAAATTGCAAGCGATCGCAGATAATCAATCTTTACTAGAAGCCACACAAGCCAAAACTAGAGGTTTAGTCGATCGAGTACAATACCCCGATGAAGTTGTCGCTGACCTGAAAAAGTTGACAAATAGCGATAAAGAAGACAAAACATTCCGACAAATTAGCCTGAATAGCTACGCACAAGTTTCTGGTAAATCTCTGGGTGTAGAACGTAACTCCAAAAATCAAATAGCCGTTGTTTATGCTGAGGGCGAGATTGTCGATGGTAAAGGAGAAGATGGGCAAGTAGGAGGCGATCGCTTTGCGAAAATCTTCAACAAGCTGCGACAAGATAAAGATGTGAAGGCTGTTGTATTACGAATTAATAGTCCTGGTGGTAGCGCTACCGCAGCCGAAGTCATGCAACGAGAAGTGAAATTAACTCGTGAGGTAAAACCAGTTGTAGTGTCAATGGGTGATGTCGCCGCCTCTGGTGGTTATTGGATTGCTAGCGACTCTAATCGCATTTTTGCAGAACCAAATACCATTACAGGCTCCATAGGGGTGTTTGGGATCTTATTCAATGGGGAAAAGCTGGCCAGTAATAATGGTATTACTTGGGATTCAGTGAAAACTGGACGCTATGCTGATAGTCAAACAGTTTCGCGTCCGAAATCGCCTCAAGAGTTGGAAATTTATCAGCGTAGTGTTAACCGAATTTATAATATGTTTCTAGATAAAGTTTCTCAAGGTCGGAAACTTTCAGAACAAAAAGTCGCAGAAATTGCCCAAGGAAGGGTTTGGTCGGGTGAGGCGGCCAAAGAAATTGGTTTGGTGGATGAAATTGGTGGTTTGGATATTGCGATCGCTTATGCTGCCAAGCAGGCGAAACTAGGAGAAGACTGGGAAGTACAAGAATATCCTCGCACTAGCAGCTTCGGAGAACGCTTTTTTGGGCGGGCAACACAAGAGGCGCGGACTGCTTTAGGGATTGAGGGGACGCAACTCAAACAATCGAATCCTCTCGCCGCTGAATTTCAGAAATTGCAACAGGAAGTAGAGATTCTGCAAAAAATGAACGATCCGCAGGGGGTTTACGCCCGTTTGCCTTTTAACTTGAAGATTGAGTAATTTTTTGTAGGGGCAATTCATGAATTGCCCCTACATTTTGTACTTGATACGATTAATTTTTCTCTAGAGACAATGTTAGAACCAGTGCTTTGGATACGTTCTTTCTGCTGCTAAATTATTAAAGATCACAGCGCATAGCACTAGAATCATCGATCCCTCAAAGGCAGGTGTTAGCAGAAATTGCCAGTTCGGTTTCGTCATCATAACGACTAATGCAACAGCACCCGAAGGTGGGTGTACAGTTCCGGTAAACTGCATAATTGCGATCGCACTAGAAACAGCCATTCCCATTGCCAAGGGAGAGGAACCGAGAAAATGCAGAATTATCAGACTCACTATAGCAGCTAAAAGATTACCCCCAATGACATTACGAGGTTGAGCCAAAGGACTGTCAGGGACACCAAAGATCAAAACACTTGTAGCACCAAAAGGAGCCATCAGCAAAGGAGAATTAGTTTTGATAGCAAGGTAGGACGTAGCTGCGATCGCTAAAAAACTACCGATCCAACTCCAAAAAACATGCCGATGATGAGGTCTTTCTATTGGACAGGTTAGCGGACACGAGCGCCATCTACCAAAGGTTTTAAACCAATAATTTTGCCACTTCAACCGAACTTTTTTACTATCGATCATGAATCAACCACTCGATACTTATGGCTCCTTGAATTGACTGAGCAAAGCTTTGCTTAAGTTACAATAACATGACATTTATGAAAAAAATATCTAAAAAGTATCTAAATACACAGATTTTTTTGTTTTATTGAAGTTTTGCCTAAATAGGCTAATTTGAATAACGAGGCGGATGAGTTGGCCTTACCAAGGTCGTAATCAGGAGAACGCTTTTTTTTGGGGGGGGTAACACAAGAAGCGCGGACTGCTTTCGGAATTGAGGGGGCGCAACTCAAACAATCCAATCCAATCCCCTCGCCGCTGAATTTCAGAAATTGCAACAGGAAGTAGAGATTCTGCAAAAGATGAACGATCCAAAGGGGGTTTATGCCCGCTTGCTTTTCAATTTGAAGATTGAGTAGATATTTTTTTGAGCATCAGTGGGCAACAACTCACCGAATACTACGTCAAACTAGTTTTGAGGATTTGTAGTAAGGATTTTAGTCCTTGTTTTCTCAGGACTAAAGTCCTTGCTACGAAATTGTTTGCACATCAATTTCGAGACAGACTACTATAGCGATACACATGAGTTGGAATCTTCAGCCATAAACCAGCTGACATTTGCTGCCCGGATGTGTAAAGTAGTTGAGAGTAAACTACAATTTCCAACCATTGACAGAATTTTAGATTTGGAATTTTGCTGAAGCAGCCTGGTTAAACAGTGGCTCAAGTATGGAAAAATCTAAAATTTTTTATCTAAACCAAGTGTATTTACACACTTACCTAATTTAAAGTCTAAAATACAAAATTGAGTAAAACATCTATCTATGGCTAGAAAAACACAACGTCTTCTGCTGCTAATTGTCTCCTGTAGTATAACTGGTGTAATTTTAGGAGGTACTGCTGGTTGGGCAGAAAGTAGTCTCTGCTTGGAAGATAGTAAGGTTACAAGTGAGTGCCTAACCCAAGATCCATTCCAAAAAACTATCCAAGGAATGAGCACTGGATTGTTAGCTGGGGCTGGGGCAGCTTTTGGTGCAGTCTGGCAGTTACGGAATGAGGATTGAGCTTACAGCAAGAGTTAGGAGTTTTTACGTCAAATCATTTTTTGCGATCGCATCCTTGATTCTCTCAAACGGTTCTTGGATTATCAATTGCATTGTTGGTGGGTTATGGAGAATAATCACAAATAAAGCAGCTTTGACATCTTCGTGCGAGAGAATAAAGATAAAATATGGCGATCGCAATCGATTTTGGTACTAGCAACACAGTCATTGCTCGTTGGAACCCCGTAACCCAGCAGCCAGAAACCCTGAATCTACCAGGTTTATCAATTAAACAAAGTCTCAATCCGCCACTGATTCCCAGCTTGGTTTATGTTGAAGACGCAAGCCAGAATCAAGTCTTAGTGGGGCAACAAGTACGCGATCGCGGTTTTGACCTCAAAGGCGAAACGCGATTTTTCCGCAGTTTCAAGCGCGGTATTGGTGCAGATATTCAAGGTTTCTTACCCGAACTAGATGGGCAAATTGTCACCTTTGAACAAGTAGGGCAATGGTTCCTCACCAAAGTAATTGAAGAACTAGCGCCCTTGCAAGGTGGGTTAGATTCTCTCGTCTTAACCGTACCCGTAGACAGTTTTGAAGCCTATCGTCATTGGTTGGGAAAAGTTTGTCAATCCCTTCCCGTCGAACAAGTGCGAATGCTAGATGAACCCACAGCCGCAGCCTTGGGTTATGGCTTGGCAGATCAAGAAATTCTCTTGGTGATTGACTTTGGTGGCGGTACTTTAGATTTATCCCTTGTGCGATTGGATCGAGATGTCCAAGCAACCACCAAACCACTCGGATTTATCCTCAAGTGGGGTAATAAGTCTCTGGCTGAAGATTCAAAACAAAAAGTTAAAACTGCCCGTGTACTGGCGAAAGCTGGCCAAAATCTGGGCGGTACTGATATTGATAACTGGTTAGTAGATTACTTTGCCAAAACTCAAGAGTTGGTGGTAAGTCCCTTGACAACAAGATTGGCAGAACGGGTAAAAATTCAGCTATCAACTCAAAATCAAGCTAGTGAAGTTTATTTTGATGATGAGACATTTGAAAGTTATGAACTGGAACTAAACCGCGATACTTTTGATAATATCCTCAAAGAACACGCCTTTTTTGAGTTATTGGATGAGTCGATGACAACACTGTTGCAGCAAGCAAGACGCCAAGGAATTGAACTTCCTGATATTAATGCAGTTTTGTTAGTTGGTGGAACAGTGCAATTGCCAGCAGTGCAGACATGGATTAAACAGTATTTTGAGCCAGAAAAAATCCGTTGCGAACGTCCCTTTGAAGCGATCGCTCAAGGTGCATTACAGCTAGCACAAGGGATACAAATCAAAGACTTTCTGTACCATAGTTATGGTATCCGCTACTGGGATCGCCGCAACCAGCGTCATAAATGGCATTCTTTAATTAAAGCTGGACAGGCATATCCAATGATACAGCCAGTAGAATTAGTCTTAGGCGCTTCTTTAGAAAATCAGCCCAGCATTGAACTAATTATGGGAGAATTGGGAGCAGATACGGGTAGTACTGAAGTCTATTTTGATGGCGATCGCTTAATTACTCGCCGTATGGACAATAGTGAAACCAGCGTCAAACCCCTCAACGATCGAGAAGGCGCGAAGACAATTGCCCAATTGACACCAACCGGATATCCTGGAAGCGATCGCATCAAAATTCTCTTTCAAGTTGATGAACAACGCTTTTTACGAATCACCGTTGAAGACTTGTTAACGAATGACACACTTTTGGAGAATCAACTTGTGGCACAGTTGAGTTAGATATGGGGCATTTAACTTACCTAAAATTTACGCACTGAAGCCTGAAACCCCGATCCCCCCTAACCCCCCTTAAAAAGCAGGGCTGTTTCATATCATGTCCGAATAATTAGTTATGATTCCCACAGTCATTGCACCCCACACGCCAGGTGCTCCACTTGGGGAGAAGTTGGAGCGCTGGCTGAGAGCGATCCAAATTTCGGGTAAGACCTCAAGACAGCACTGGCTCCCCTTAATCCCCTCTCCGCAAGCTCTTAGGGGAGACAAAGCTACGCTTTGGCGGGGTGGGGTTCTTGAGATTTAATAAGTAATCAAGCGGACATTATATCACTCCCTAAAAGGCGTAAAATGACAAGTGTCGAGGAGATAAAAAATCATGGGTGCAAATCTGATTGAACAACTGCGACAAGTTAAAGACTTTCGGACAAACGACGGGTAAAGACACCAACTCTGGCTGGTGTTGCTATTGGTTTATCTCCGAAATTGAAATCTCTACACGCTTATGATTTTGGAGAAAATCGATGTCAATTTATGTAGATAATCTCTCTTACCAAGTTTCGGAAGATGTTAATAATAATTACTGTTAAATTTATCTCTCATTTTTACAATATAAATTCCTCAGTAAATACAGCACCCTTATAACTGACTTCAACCTTGAATTGTTTATCCAGTGCTTCACTAAATTCTAACTGAATAGCATTATCAGTTTGCCTCGCACTGACTTGCTGACTTATAGAATCAGGGGTATTGGGACTAAGAGTAATTTTCAAGTTCAAGCCAGAAGGTAAATATTCTTCCTGAGGAGGAAGAATTTGTACAAGCACACCTTGTTCTCCATTTTCTTCTTTTTTTAGATTGACAATTAAAGCTAAGGGTTTATTTTGCAGCAATAGGCCAAAATCAAATAATTTAGTCTGCGAAATAGGAAAATTATTTGACTCCTTCCGACTTCTAACATAACCCCAAGTTAAGTTATTTGAAATTCTACTCCCAATAACATCTGTAGTTTGCCAACCTTCTTCAAATACCCTATCCCACCATTTACCCAGATTGACTAATGCTTTACCTACTTGAGTTTTTACCTGAGTGAGATTTTCTATAACTGTGTTATTACTTGTTACTACTACAGGTAATTTAATCACAGATGGTTCTAAAAAACGAGTGTATAGCAAGAGATTATTTAATTCCGTGTCAAATAAAGACAGGGGTAATTGATAACTACCATCTAGCTGAGATTTTAAATCTGGTGTTTGAGAATATTTAAATAGTTCATCATAACGTAAAAAGCCATGAATATTTAATTGTTCTTCTTCTTCTAATACCTCCAGCAGGACATAGAAATGAGCAACTGTTTTGGCTGAGGTAACAAGTTTTGCTGGTACAATGACAAAATCATCAATCAGATTATCTACAGTAATTAAGCAGAGGCGAAATTCACCTACACTGAGATAACAGACATCATCAATTGCATTAGCACTCTTGTCTGGTTTAATTTTGATATTTGGATTTCGTTCTTTCAGACACTTTTCAAAACCAAGTTGTGCTAGTGCATTTAAATATATTTTCCATGCGCCGAAGCTGAACTGGCTAAAATGATTCTCACTGATTACTCGCGCTTCGTCAAAATATTCTGGTTCTAGCCAAACAATTTTTGGTGACAAGTTTATTCTCATATTTTGTGTACCAATTGTATAAATGTATGAGTTTACCATATTTCCTCCCTGATGAGTTTTATGATCCAATAGCGTATGTACATTTGATAGTAAATTATTAATGGAAGCTGTTTAATATTACTTATTAAGGTAGATGCGGATTATTTGAGCAAATAAGCTGTTTTTTATCTGTTTTTTACTAGCAGCTAATTCTGCTTTTGCTTCTTTAAATGTTTTTTCATAGGCAAATTCTCTAATTTCAGCAGCAATATTTTTTAGATAATCAGGTTCATGAGAAATTCTAGTTAACTGATATTTATTAACTGATTGTAAAAGGTTATATAGAAAAATCTTTTCGGTTCGATACTGCACAATTTCCAAAAAATTTTCTAGTTGAAAAATTCGTCTAGCTTTACTCCATTCGATTTCCCAAAGTTTACCAATTTCAGTCAAAGACTTATTTTCTTGGTAATAAAGTCGTAAACCTTCCGAAAATCGTTGAGCAAAGTTCTTATAACCTCTACTTTTTTGCAAATCTTCAACGCGCTGCTGAATTACTTCTGCTATTATTTTATATAACACTTGTTCAAACAAATTTTGACAGATTTCTTGGAATTTGTCTAATTCCACATCCTCCGGGTCGCAGTCTTTATGATAAGGTAATTCTGGGTTGTCAAAATAATCATTTGTTGAATTATCGTAGACTTCTGTAGGTACAGTTTTAGTACTGCCCGTTTTTCTATAAAGCCAGTCTTGTCGCAAGATTTCTGCGATGCGTTTAAAATGATATATTAATTTTTTTGGAGAAAAATTAATATTTATGTGCTGCAACAAATGCAACATTTCTTGCAGTTGGCTTGGTGTTGGTTCAGAACAGCGTCCTTTTTTGCATGTTTTTAGTCTATCTGCTTGGTAAACTGTTTGAAAAGCTTTTAAAATTTCATAGTCTTCTGTTAAAAGAAGCCCAGACAGAGAACGAGGAACAGATTTACATAATAGCCCCCAATCACTGGGAGTGGCTAACCCAAACTCCCACAAAAATGACTTGATTTCTTGATTCTGGCGGGTGAGTCTGGTAGTCCAATTATCTAAGCTTTCTTTAGAACCTAAGTTGGGATTAAATCTCCGCAAAATGTCAACGCTAAAAAATTCTCCGCCTTTTGCGATCGCTCGAGTTGTATTATCATGATGGTTTAAGATATGTTGAGTTTTACCCTCACTATCTAAAACTACTAGTGCTATCCCATCGTCGTTTAAAACGAAGCGAAGTAAATCGGTGTACCTGAAAAGGTTTTCTGCACTGACATTGTAGATGTGAGGGATAGTTTTGCAGGTGATGAGAATTCTGTGTGAAACATAGCAGCGCAAACAAAGCCCTGCAAAAGCGCGTTGGGAAATGTCGTCTTTTGAACGAAACATTTCCCACAGAACTGATTGAACTTGCTTATTTTCTTCTGTCGATAGGGTGGGTTTGTTGCTTAGGTGAGTAAATTGTATTTTAAAAAACTCCTTTGCCCTACCGATTTCTCGGTGTTTTTTTAGCTGAACGTCTTCCCCTATAGGAAGTATCTGCATTTGCCAATATTTTGACGGTGACACCATAGTAATTTTAATTACCTCAAGTCTCTTGAAAACATAACATTCACAGCAAAACTTTAGCACCAGAGACGATTTTTGATTAATCTTCTGGGGGCTATATCATATATAGGTTTGATTTTTTTAGTTTATACACTTTTGGGAGTTCTGAATCATAGCAATTCTATATGATTTGTGAAAATTGAGAGCAAAGCGTCGTGTGACTGTCGTGCGGTAATCATCGAAGTTTGATAAAAAATGTGAGGCTCTTGCGTCCCGTTATACTGTTTTAGCTTAATCGCGTTTCTACCGAATGTTATTTATATATTTTTGTGAAATTGCGTTATGTATAAAATAAACACAATTTACTATAAGCTTTGATATATAAGGGTTAAAGATTTTTTTTATTGAAAGTAAATTTATATTTGCCTCACACAAGTGTATAGGTTGATTAGACTTGAACTTATATAAAAGCAGAAGCAGGATAAACAAGTAAATACCTTCTGAGCAATATCAATATCATTTATTGCTTGTTTTCTCCTTGTTTCTATTACTTGTTCTTAACTATTTATCAATCATAAAGGTTCAGAAAGTATGAAACGTTTCGTTGCCGCCGCTTTACTTATTCTGCCATTTGCTATTACGTCCTAATCAACACAGGTATCCCCAGCGAATGTAATTGAGAAAACTCCTGTGCAAACGCAGATATCTGGAAGAGAAAGAGCTTTGAAAACTTCCACAAGTGTGCCTTATTAGCAAGTCAGTAATGATTTTCTGACTAAAGCTGGAATTGTTTTTTTGGTTGACATTGAGACACCTTACTTTTAGCTTTACAAGCATTGACCAACTATGAAGAATAAAAACAGAATTGTCAAAGACACAATCTCCTTGATTGTAACTCTTGGTATTACTGCGGTTGGCATGAGCGCGGCTAATGCTCGTCCTGTAGAGATAAACGCAGAAGAAGGAGCGAATGCTGTTTCTACTAATGTAGCAAACGACACGCAAAAACCGCATCAATCAAAAACGTGCTCACGAGTAGCGAATGCTGTTGACAGTCGTGCTAAGGAATACGAACCTGAAAATTGCTACCCACGCTGTATAAGACGCAATCGATATACTGGTGAGTGCATAGAGAGGTCTGAGTGCTTACACCAAGAGCAAGACTTGTCGAAAATTAAGTTACTTATACACTCCAAGCCACCTATTAATAAGATTTTACGCAACTAAGTAATATCCTTATTTAGGTTAGGTTTCTCTAGCGATCCTGGCAAGAAGATTTGCCTCTGCCAGGATTTATCAATCCCTTTAGCCTATAAAAATAGAGGCTCTATTTAGGCACTCTTTTTCTTATTGAACTCTTAAATTTCACTATCAAAATCCAGCTGTTTTAAGACAGGAGCGATTATTTCATTAGATATTCTCACTAAATAAAGCGTTTCCTTTTTGTCAAATTCGGCTATCTTTTCCCTTTGACAAACTATATATTGATCTTTACTTTCATCTACTAAGTCTTCCAATGTACACAAAATCTCGTCTATCCATTGAACCAATTTATCTTTATTATGAGATGCAGATGGCTCTCGAACGTCAATCAGATGTTTGATCATCTTTAATGTTTTGTAAAACCAAGATTTAGCCTCTGAATTGCGTTTTTGATTATAAAAGAAGTAACCCAGTTTTATCAAAATTTCCACCATATCTAAGTGCTCTCCTAGTAGTTTCTTTATGATATCTAAGGCATTGAGATAATGTTCTTCAGCCTTTTCATAACATTTCTTGTCATCATAGAGCTTAGCTAAGGCACTCAAAATAGTAGCTGCACCTAAATGGTTGTCTCCATGTAATTCTTTATTCAGCGTCAACGCTTTAAGATAAAAACCTTCAGCCTCGTTATAGTCTTTCTTTGCAAGGTAATTCATAGCTAAATTATTGTAAATTTCGGCTAAAATAGGTGACTTCTCATCTTCTGGGAGGTCTTGAGTCATCTGCAACGCTTTTTCATATAGCTCTTGAGCCTTAGCAAAGCACTTTTGCACACGATACCAAAATGCTAAGCGGCTTAAACTTATTACAATATCTGAGTTTTTTTCTAGATATTTCTGTCTGATTTTTAGTGCGCTCTCAAGCAGGGGCTTCGCTCTCCAATAGCGCTTTTGCAAGGAGTAGAGATAACCCAAATTAGCCTGACTTTGGGCTACATCAAGAGCGTTTTGTTTATCAGAAAGCTTCTGTTTTAGGAGTTTTTTTCCAATCTTTAAAGCTTCGCGATATAAAGATTTAGCATCCTTATCGCGTTTTAGCAAGAAGTATAAATATGCCAGGGCATTTTGACTTTTAACTACTTGACTTTTAACTACGTCAGAATACACCTCTTTCAAGCGTTCTTCAGTGATTGAAAGGCATTTTTTGTACCAATCTTCTGCTTCAGAATACAATCCCTGACCTTCATTAAATCTTCCCAGACCAATGAAAGGTTGGATTATATCCTCATCATTCAGATATTTCTTCAAAGCATCTTCGGTTGCCTCTTTTATATGCGGAATGGTGAGTTCAATTTCTGAGATTTTTTTAATAGTAAGTCTCTGGGGAATTTCTCTAGCTACTTCTGCTATCGCTTGACAAAAATTGTGCTTGTACTCTTCTTTTACCTCTATCTTTAGTGATTCCAGCTTATCTTTAAAAAATTCTCGAATCAGTGGATGCAGTTGATAAGCCTTTGGAGCACTATTCTGAGCACTTTTTAATTCCTTAATTAAACTTAATTTCACTAGAGTATGTCTGGCTTCCATTAAACTCTTTGATTCTTTAACTTTTCCTGCGCTTTCTACTAATAACCAGGGAATAGGAGAGGAGGAAAACAAACTTAGTAGACACCCTAAAAATTGTTGATTTTCATCCAAACGTTTCCAACTTAACTCAAAAGCATCAACAACATTTTTATCAGCGGTCATCGCCGGATCTTCCTTCCCTAGCAAAGCTGGATTGTTCAGAGGCTTATTATCTTTTACTTTTAAACTGCCTAGTATTTCTGTTATTTTTAAACTTTTTTCTGTATCCAAATAGCGTCCTACTAACTCCAACCCTAAAGGCAAATTACCTAGCCACTCACAAAGTTCTTTAGCAATTCCTAACTCCGCTTTTACTCTTTCATCTCCCACTAGCGACTTCAACATATCCAACCCTGCTTCTTGGGACAGCTCATGCAAGTCCAGCGGTACAGTAGGTGAACCTAACTTGTCCCGTGTGGTGATTAGCACCTTAAAGCGTGGATCCTTGGGGGGCGGTAGATAATGTTTGAATATTTCCCGAAAATTCGTCTGCGTAACATTATCCACCACTAAAAGCACATCGCCTTCTGGCCAGTGCTTCCAACAATATTTAATCTGACTCTTTTGACTCTTTAAATCCGAATAATCTAGTGGTAGCTGCAAGTTTAAATCGACTTTAGCAAAGCTTAGCACTTCTTCAAATCCCAGATTAGGGTCTTCCTGGTTTTCGTCTTCCTCCACGTGAACCCAGCAAATCCCACCTCGATAGCAGCTCTGCTCCTTCAAATGACGGTTGGCATATTGAATTGCTAGTTCTGTTTTGCCAACTCCACCCATACCAGTAATAGCAACTATATTTTTATCTTGTAAATGCTGATGTAGTTTTTCCAGTTCCTCCTCCCGTCCACAGAAATATTTATCGCTACTACTATTGGGAATATTTTCTGGGATCTTTAATGTTGCTTGTTGCTGTTCATCAGTTTCAATAGAATTTAGTTTTTTCTCACGCTCACCGATTTTTTGCTCGATTTCTTCAATCTCTCCTTTTAATTTGCCTTGCTCACGTGGGTCATTTTCAAAGCGTAGCTTATCTTCTAGCTTCTTGAGCAAGTTGTAATCTTCTTTTTGCTGTTCCTTGTGGTGCTGACGCAGGTTCAATCCTTACCTCCTTCGTAGCTTAGTCACCAATTGCTGCCAAGCTGACTTAATGTTGAACTCGCTTCCCAATTCCAACTCTCCTTCGTATTCCACAAGCATAGGAATAATGGGCAGCGTGACTTTTAATTTGTGTCTAGCATTCATTTCCGGGTCTTTAATAATTTTAGCAATAGCTGCCTGAGAAGGAGGTAAAGAAGGCAGCCGCTCCTCTAGAACTGCCAGCATCTGCTGCATTTCTGGTTCCGAAACCATATTGTTATCTAGTGCTTGTAGTAAGTTTTCAGTCAGAACTAATTGCGTCTGATTGAGTTGTTGAGTAATAGAGCCAATAATAGCTTTTTCGGAAGCGTTGTAGCGTTCCAAGAGCGCTTGACGCATTTGGTGCTGATTTTTATAAATTGCAATCTGCCCTTTTAGCAAAACGTTTATTTTGTCATCCATTTGCTGTAATTGCCTTTCCACATACAGCAATTGGGTTGGCTGATAGTCTATTAATTCCTGCTTTAGCTCGTCATACTCCTGCTGATAGTGAGTAACAGACTCTCGCTGCCGCTCAATTTCTCTTTCACACCTACCTATAGCGCGAGGGTCACTTTCATAGCGCAGCACATCCTCGTATTGCTTAAGTAGTTTCTGGTCTTCAGTAATATTATTTTCTAAATCTTGTAATCTCTTCTCGTAAAAACCAAGTGATTTCATAGGTTTCATTTCCTAGTTCCTAGAATAAACACTGAATCTATGTTGAGATACTGGTAAAATTAAAATCCTTAACTGCAAAAATTTATTGAGTTTTGATTATTAATAGAAGCAACCTGATAAATCTGCAATTTCCACTGCTTTAGAGGAAATTGACGTTGCAACCTTTGCCTAGCTGTCAAAAGGAAAATTTACAATTATTATTATGATAATTGGCAAAAGCCAAGTATGACCTAGATTTTCACAAGCAATTAAGCTTACCACCAATTACCTCCTGAAGAAAAGACCACACTGTGGTCAACAGGTATGGCACGGGTAGTTCACTTTTGAGTGCCGATACCTTTACACAAAGTGCGATCGCTTTTACTCACATTGCGATTAGTTTTCAGATAATCTCGCGCCCAGTCGCAACCATACGCTAGTACCTTATTTAAATCGACAACTCGATCCAAATTCCACAGAATCACTGTCTTGTCGTCACTCGCTGAGGCGAGCTTTTTGCCGTCAGGACTGAAAGCAACTCTCCAAACTTTATTGCTATGCCCATTGAGAGTAGCCAGTAAAACAGGTAACTTGCCTGTCTCCATCGTCCACAGTTTGATGGTTTTGTCTGCACTCGCTGAAGCTAGAATCTTACCATCAGGGCTGAAAGCCACTCCAAAGACTACAGATTTATGTCCCTTAAGAGTGGTTAGCAAAGTGCCGTCGCGCTTCCAGAGTTTGACCGTCTTATCTTCACTAGCTGAAGCGATTGTATTGCCATCAGGACTAAAAGCTACTCCCCAAATCCCAGCTGAGTGCCCCTTAAGAGTCGTAAGTTCAGTGCCGTCTCGCTTCCAGAGCTTGACTGTCATGTCTCCACTCGCTGAGGCGATTGTATTGCCGTCAGGGCTTATTGCAACATCCCAAATCGGCTCTTGATGCCCCTTAAGAGTATTCAGTAAGGTGCCGTTTTTGTTCCACAGTTTGACCGTTGTGTCCTCACCCGCCGAGGCGATAGTGTTCCCGTCGGGGCTAAAAGCAACTCCCCAAATCTTATTTTTGTGTCCTTTAAGAGTATTCAGTGTACCGTTTTTGTTCCACAGTTTGACCGTTGTGTCCAAGCCCACCGACGCCATAGTGTTGCTGTCAGGACTGAAAGCTACTCGGTAAACTGCTGCTTTACGATCAAGCGTAACGGGTAACGTGCTATCCTGAGTCCAGAGTTTGACGGTTCCATCATCACTCGCCGAAGCAACCGTCTTACCATCAGGGCTGATGGCAACTCCGATAACCGCAGCGCTATGACCTTGAAGGGTAGTTACCAATTCACTGTCTAGTTTCCAGAATTTGATTGTTTCATCTGCACTTGCCGAGGCTAAAATCTTGCTGTCAGGGCTAAAAGTGACTTTCCAAACCCTATTGCTATGTCCATTAAGCGTAGTCAATAAGGTGCCATCTTTGTTCCAGAGCTTGACAGTGTTGTCCCAACTTGCGGAAGCTATAGTATTACCGTCAGGGCTTATTGCAACGCTCGAAACGCCAGCTTGATGACCCTCTAAAGTTTTCAGCAACTTGCCCTCCTTATTCCAGAGCTTGACAGTTTTGTCTCCACTCGCCGAGATAATTGTGTTTCCATCGGGGCTTATTGCAACATCCCAAACTGTATCTTTATGCCGAGCGATCGTGGTCAAGAACGTGCCGTCCCGCTTCCATAGTTTGACGGTCTTGTCTGCACTAGCCGAGGCGATAGTATTCCCGTCGGGGCTAAAAGCAACTGCATTAACCGAATTTTCATGTCCCTTGAGGGTAGTCAATAAGACAGGTATCTTATTATGCGACACTCTCCAAAGTTTGACCGTCCAATCATCACTCGCGGAAGCGAGCGTTTGACCGTCAGGGCTGAAAGCAACTCCCGAAACGCGAGCTTGATGCCCCTCTAGAGTTTTCAGCAACGTGCCGTCGCGCTTCCAGAGTTTGATCGTGTTATCTTCACTCGCGGAAGCTAGAGTTTGACCGTCGGGGCTAATTGCAACATCTGAAACCCCAGCATGATGCCCTTTCAGAGTTTTCAGCAACGTGCCGTCACGCTTCCAAAGTTTGACGGTTTTATCGTTACTCGTCGAGGCGAGCATATTACCATCTGGGCTGAAAACTGCGCTCTTAACTTCACCTTTATGTCCTTCCAAACGATTATACTCAACCGCCCCATAAACTGCCCGCCGCAGCACCAATTCAACCTGATGCTGGGTGTCCGCGTCTACCCCTACTAACTTTTGCAGTTTTCGTCTCGCCGTAATTGCTTCTCTAAGCGCGTCCAACTTTTGATTTGAAGCAAACAGCGCTGCTGAGGATTCACTAATCGCTTTGATTTCACTTTTTGCTGAATTCTGCCATTGCTGCCAAGCTGCACCAGCTAGCATGGAAGTTACCACCAAACCAGCAGTTAGACCCAAAATAGTGAATTGATTTCTGCGCTTTTTTTCCCTTTCTTGCTTATTTTGCTTTTCTGCACTAGCTTGAATAAACTCTTTTTCTTGGAGTGTTAGTTCATCTGTGCGTTCGATGTACCATTTGAGTGCAACACTTAACGGCTTTTCTTGCAATAATCTCCCAGAGTCGTACTGATGATCTTGCCATTCTCGGACATTTGGTTTTAATCTTTCTTGCCAAGTACGAAACTCCCGG
Organism: Nostoc sp.; assembly: GCF_036917415.1. GTDB lineage: Bacteria > Cyanobacteriota > Cyanobacteriia > Cyanobacteriales > Nostocaceae > Nostoc. The sequence goes on from NZ_JBALDJ010000050.1 coordinate 86,372, forward strand.
TTATCTTGAATCCACTGGCGAAAAGTTCCCCATTCCCTAATTAACGCTTCGTGAATTATCTCTACCGTCTCTTCCTTGTTTTCGCTAGTCTCATCACAACCAGTCACCAGCAAACGCGCATCAGCTAATTGTTGCACCAAATCCCAATTTGCTTCTCCTACCTCTTTTCGAGTCGCCACACGTCGGGTATCCTCCGTACCTTCCCCAGGACACACTAACTGAATAAATATTTTTTCCGCCCGTTTTCTATCAACCTCACTCAGCTTATCTAACACCGTATCGGCGTAGTTAGCCAAAGCCTTCTCTAAACCACCAATTTCTTGATAAGCTTCGTGGGTGAGAAACCATTTTCTCGGTTTCTGCCAAAGCTGCATCAGGGTAAACTCAAGTAAAGGTAAACGTTCCGATTCATTACCCAAATCTCTGATTAAAGTGTCAGTTAACCCTTCCTCAAGTACAATCTTCATTTTTTGTGCTGGTTTTTCAACCGACCTACGCAACTCCTCCCGGTTCATGGGGCCAAGATTATAAATTCCTAGCTGCAAAGCATCGCTAAAAGGACGGTAAGATAAAGCATAGCCATAAAAATCTGCCCGCAGCGTCAGAACCAAGGTAAATCTAAGAGCGTGGTTGATAGCGTAGATTAATGCATTTAAAAAAGGCTGGCGTTCCTCTGGCGGTGCGAGGGTGTAGAGTTCTTCAAATTGGTCGGCGATAAGTACTAAATGTTTACCACCCCACCCCCCATCCTCCTCCCCGCAAGCAGGGAGGGGGTTAAAGGTAGAAGGTAAGCTATTGTTGGAAGTCTCTAAAAGATGAAAAGAACCCTCTCCCTCCTCGCTTGCTCTTAGGGGGTTAGGGGGTGGGGTAATTCCGTGTGAGGTGATAATATCATTTCTAAACTGGGCTAACTTTGTCTCATCATGCCGCAAGTCTACCTCTAAAACCATTTGGTCTAATCTGCGTTGTATATCTGTTGAATTTTCTCCTTGTAGTGGTGCTGGGGAATGACAATGATGATTTAATGCTATGGCTAAATTCCCAAGAGGATTATTCCCCGGACGAAAAGAAATAATCTCCACATTCCCAACTTTTCGTAAACGAGGAACCAACCCCGCAAACACCACAGAGGACTTCCCACTCCCAGATGCACCAACCACAGGAACCAAAGATTTACTTTGAACTGCTGCTACCAACTTATCAACAAACTTCTCTCGACCGAAGAAAAAATCTGTCTCTTCTTCCCCAAACGCTGACAAACCCTGATAAGGACAGTCAGGTAACTTACCAGATAATCCACCCAAATCTTCCCAACTAGGAGGAAGTTCTAATGTATTCTTGCAAATAATCGGTAACCAACTCACTCCTGATAGGGGCTTTTCTCCTTCAGACTTTCCTGTCAGTTCTTGTAATTTACCCCTTGCTTTAAAAACAGCAGTAAATAAAGAATCTCCACCAGCGTAAGAAGAAAGAAAAAAGTTGAGAAACTTGTGCGCGATTTTATCCGGTACTGGTTCCCGCCAAACTATGACGTAAGGTAAATTTAAATCTGCCAATCGTTGTGCTAAACCCAAACCATCACAGGAATTAAAAATGGCTAATTTTAAACCTTTACTAATTGCTGATTTTAAAGTTTGCGGAATTTCTTCTAAATCTAAACTTTCATTGGGATTCAGGTCAATTATACCTTTTTTACCATGCTCTTGAGATTCGCTGTGTCCCGCAAAAAACAAAATATCACAAGGCTCGTCCCAAAGTTTTTGAAGTGACTCACGCTTTGGTTCTTTCAAAGAAATAATTTCTGCGCCTCGCTTTTCTAGCTGTATAATTAATTTTTCATCGGTTTCTGTATCTAGGTCTTTACTATCTCCAAAAATACTGATAATTTTAATTCTTCGGAAAATTTCAAACTTTAATTTATTTGTATATACAGGCGTTTTTTGCAGGTAATCTTTAAAAGAAAGCGCTACTTCCGAGGAAGAATGTTGCCCAAATAAATAACATTCCTGCCAAGGTATGCGATGTAGAATATTCTTTGTAGCTTCTGATGTAACTCCGTGCGTATTGACAATTAAACGAATATCAATATTACTATTTGAGGTAATTGCTGGTTCTAAATGTAACTTAATTGGCAGTAGCCATTGATTTAGTTTTTCACGTAAAGACTTAGCATATTCAGAACAGATATCTGCGGATACATTTGTAACTTGGTTACTTTTAAAACCTCTGCTGTCAGGTTGAACTAACAAGTTATAGATTTTTTTCCAACGTTCATAGCTATTTGGAATTTCTTCGGCTGGAGGTAATTGGGTTTCTAATTGCGTAACATCACTTTGAGTAGAAAAAGCATCTATCTGAAGTTTGATTTTACTAAATCCCTGCTCAAAATCACCATCGCCAAATTGCAAATTTACCCATACTTCCATAAACCACCACTTGAAATTAATTTACCAAGGTGTCTTAATTAGTTATTAATAATCCCACAAAATTTAGGAAGCGAAAGTGTCATAAGTAACGCTTAAGTTTTCGTTACCACAGCTTTAGCTGTCGTTATAATTGCTCAAGTTGTTATTATCAAGGTTCAATGCTAGACCAGAAAATATTTCCTCAACAGCGATGTCTACGACGGGCTATGCCTACGTGCTCAGAATTATCCAGCCGAGTTATTTTTATTTGCCCATCTTTAACCATCCAAAAACTTGGTTGACGGTTAGTGCAAGTTCAATTTCTGGTAATACAGGCAAAAAATCTTCTCCCTGGAGTAGCACTGGCTGCTGCTCTGGTAGAAATACCAAAATACTTACATCGTCAGGGTCAAGAAACCATCCCAGACGACTACCATACTTCAGACAGTGAAGAATGTTTCCAATTACTTTGTTGGGTTTTTGTTCTGGTGAGAGAATCTCAATCGTCCAGTCTGGTGGAAGTTCAAAATTATCAGGTACTCGATCGTCAACGGTGAACGGTATGCGTCTCCACTGAAATACAGCTATATCAGGTACAATTGAGCGCTCCTCAAAGCCACACCGTAATTCGGGAAACCCATAGGCAATCTTCTGATTCTCTGTAACTTCATTGATAACAGCACAGAGTTTACCTTGTAAGCGGCTGTGTCTCCCTTTTGGCATTGGCTTTTGAATAATCTCTCCGTTAAGATATTCACTCGCAGGCTTTGTTTCTGGGAGCTTCAGAAACTCTTCCAATGTGAGAGGTTGAGTAATTATGACGCTCATTGCTCCTGAATCCCTCAAAAATGTGTTTTTAGTCTAGCAATATGTATATAGCAATCCTAAATGAGATTGTGAAAATTTTTGTTATGGTCGTCCTTGGTCATAAGTCATTTGTCCTTTGTAATCATAAATGACTAATGACTAATGACTAATGACAGCCAACTCCAAAAATATTTCACAAATGATTTAGGACTGCGATAGACAGGTGCTTAACTTTGCGAACGCACCCGTCTATACATCAAAGGAAAAATTGCAGATATTGATTACGAATTACCGATTATTTCCGCACCACTACTAAAGTTCCTGTTGAAGCCCAGTTGTAAAGATTACGAGCTTGCTTAACAGGTAAATTTACGCAACCGTGACTGACTGGAGTCCCAAAACGGTTATGCCAATAAGCGCCGTGAATGGCATACCCTCTGTAGAAATACATTGTGTAAGGAACGTCAGGAATGTTGTAGCCTCTGCCTCGCATCCGGTGAGTACGATACTTAGAATTAATCCGAAATCTACCTATGGGTGTGGGAGTTGATCGCTTACCTCCAGAAATGCGGTATGAATGAACAAGTTTATTACCTTCCCATGCACGTAAACGTTGCTCTGACAAATCAATTTCAATCCAGCGAGGTTGGCTAATATTATTAGATAGAGTGATGGTGTTATCATCGACTGACGTGGCTGCTGCTGTAGTCGAATTGGGTATACCTGTTAGCGGTGATGACCAAGAGAATAAAGTCACCACCATCAGCGCTACACCTGTACAAAAAGTTCCTGAAGAACGAATCCCACCACGGCGAATCCAAGTTTGCATTATGCCTCATCTTCTAAACTACGCAAAATCATCAAGTGAAGTAATTTTCTGGAAAACTACAAATTTCCAGATCGACTACTTGCTTTCTGTGGAGGATTTACGCAATTCATCCGCTAATGCAATTTGTCATTTGTCATTTGTCATTTGTCCTTGGTTAAACGATCAGTCCTAACTCAATACACTTGGGTTAAAGATTTTTGGTACTGATTTTAGACCTGTAGAGACACGAAATTGGACTAAGCTTCTCTACGAGACGCTATCGCGAACGCCCTGCTGCGCTAAGGTTTCTCTACCAAGGATTTTGGGCTTAATTGAACTGAACAGTATTGAGTTCTAACTAGTGACTAATGACTAATGACTAATTACAAAGGACAATTTTGACAAAAATCTGTCATTTAAATGCCTAAATGCAAACTTTCCCCGAATTCATATTTGCATTTTTAATTTCATATAGTAATTGTCAGGATTTCCGCTTATTTTTCGGGCAACTTGTTAAATGCCCTTTTCTATATTTTATTTCAAATTCAGTAATTCCGACTCCGAAGATTCCCAGCAATATTTTATGCTGGGAATCACTTAATTGTCTTGATTTGTTGTTATTTATAATTTTACCTAAATTGCTTTTTAGCTGCTTCAATTATCATTTATGAATGACTATTGGTGTCCCTACCGATGCCCACTCAAATAGCCATTTTGCATGTTTAGGTGCGATATTCACACAGCCGTGGCTCACTGGAGTACCAAATCTCTTATGCCAGTAAGCTCCGTGAATAGCGTAATTACCTTGGTAAAACATTGCATAAGGAACGTTGGGAACATTATAGTTTTCTCCCTGCATCCGCGTAGTTTTAAACTTGGATTGAACCTTAAAAGTACCGACAAGAGTAGGAGTAGCTTTTTTGCCAGAGGAAATAGCACTTCCATAAACAACTTTGTCACCTTGCCAAGCTATTAATCTTTGCTTTGAAAGATCAATTTGAATCCAGCGCTGATTTGATTGTTGTAATGTCTGGATTTTTTGTGCAATCACTTGATTTTTGGAATTCGCCCAAACTTCACTGGTTCCAGTAGTAGTAAAAACACTTAAGGAGAGTGCTGTACCAGTGAGGATTATTTGTAAGCGACGCACCCAGTCAGGAGAAATTTGTCTTTTCATTTTAGATACACTCACACTCAAATCATGGGGTCTAGAGAAACCTATCGGTTTTCACCTTTATTTCCCTATCTATTACTTTAATAGACGTGAATTTTGATGATTTGATTCTAAGTTAACCTAACTGTTGCATTAGGTTTTTTGCCTGAGTTGCGATCGCTGACCAATTTTCCTCTATGACAAGCTTTTGGGGAAATAATTCTCCGCTCAAACCGACAGCGATCGCTCCAGCTTGCAAAAATTCTTTGGCATTTTCTAGAGTCACGCCGCCAGTAGGAATTAAAGGAATCTCACCCAGCGGCCCTTGCAAACTTTTGATATAGTTAGTTCCTCCCACTGCCTGCACGGGAAACACTTTTACACAACTAGCACCCTGACTCCAGGCGGTAACAATTTCTGTAGGAGTCAGCGCTCCTGGTATGATAGGCACATTTTTTTCTTGTGCTGCTTGAATCATTGCCGAATCGACGTGGGGTGTGAAGAGGAATTGCGCCCCAGATGCGATCGCATCTTGTAGCTGCTGCAAATTGAATAGCGTACCAGTGCCAATAATACAGGCCGGTAATTCCGAACGTAGTTGACTGATTAATTCCCCAGCGCGATCGCTATTCCAAGTAATCTCAATTAGCTGCATTCCCCCAGATGCTACAGCCATTGCCATTTGTTGTCCCACTTCGATTTGAGGAGCACGGATAACTGCGATCGCTCGGTGTTTTTCCAACTGTGATAACCAAATTTGATTAGGCATTTTGACTAGGGATTGGGGACTGGGAGTAGGAATTGGGACTAGAGAATAGTTTTCAATCTAGTAAATACCTAATTTTTAATACTAATGCCCAATGCCCTATTCCCAATCCCCTTAAAACTTGCTTCTTACATCAAGCTATGAGATATTACATAAAATAACGGTAAATCTATCGTATTTACGTATTTTAAAATTAAATGCCTGAGCATTTGAGTCTAAAGGAGTAGTTAAAATGACAATTGCACGACAAAACATAGCAGCATCCTTACCAATCACCATTCACGATTCTGAAAGGGCCGATATAACTAACTTATGGAAGCTTGTGCGACTGGGTGCAAATGACTTTTGGTGGCGCACTAAGGCATATACAACGATTCTGGGCGTTATGCTGCTAACCTTAGTAAGTCTGATTTTTCTAAGTATGCATTGGTATTACCGCAGACTGTTCCCATTTCTCAGCCATCAAGTCATTGGTAGCGATCGTGAGCAATTAAAAATTAAAAACTAGACATGAAGTTGCAAAAGAATAGGCGATCGTCTCAATCGCCTGATTTTGCTTCCTTTACATTACTTTAGAGACAGTCTCTAAAAACTCAGCTTAATTCTTCTAGTAGAGGAGAGAGCTAATTAAAAATGCATATACTGCAATTACCAAGCAATAGTTTGTATAAGCCCCTAGTTAAAGACCTACTAGGAGCTTTTTTTTAATTGACTATCTACCTCAAATGGGTCATTTGGCAGTGGTTAGACAGCTGAAGATATTGGCAAATCCTAATAAAACGGCTGTCACACCTACCCATAGCCGACTTGTCTAACCAGAATGGTAGCTGCAATATGTTAAAAAATCTAGTAGCAATTAAACTATTCCTAATGGATATTCATAATTAATTCTGATGGTAGATTAAGTTAGAAACGAAGATCGTTAATATATATTTGTAAGTCAAAAACGTTTACCAACTTAACGACAATGAATATTCTTGCTTGGATTGTTTTAGGTCTAATTGCTGGTGCGATCGCAAAAGCTATCTACCCTGGTCATCAAGGTGGCGGAATTTTAGGAACAATTGTGCTAGGAATCATCGGTGCTTTTGTTGGCGGTAGTTTAGGTGTATTTTTCAGTACGGGAACTTTATCTCTAGCAGCTCCTAGTCTCAGCATTCCAGGTATTGCGGTAGCAGTTCTTGGTGCAATTGTCGCAGTTTTCTTGTGGAATTTATTAACCAACCGCAGTGCTGTATAAAAAATCGCAGTGAATCAATCACAAAGATTTAGCAGATTCATTTAACTATTTTTAACTGTGAATTAAATTAAAAAAATAGCGCCGCCATAATTAAACTATAGGTAGGCGTTATTTTTTTGATTATTTGGCAATAAATATCAAAATTAGCCTGAGTAGGGTGTTTAAAATTAAGAAAATCCACTTAATTTAGCACAGGTATTGCTAAAAATTCTATAAGAAGATTAGCGATCGCTAAGTGTAAATTTTTCTTAAAGTCTTAGTTAACTCTAAGAATTCCTATGCCAGCTTCTCTTTCAATGTAATCTGCTAAGTTGATAAAATCTTCACGCGGGTAGCATCTTCCGCCAACTAGATCAAAAGCTAATCTACTGGCAGGATTTTCTGGGTTTTCGAGTATATGTATACCCCAGTAGTAAAGTAAGTCGCTAGCGCGAATACAAACTTCTCCTGGATCAATACAATGAAACTTCTTATCTTTTTTGCTAATTTCTTTATAAGCATTAGAATAGACTTCTTTTAAAAGCCTTAAACGCTTAATGCCAGGATCTTTAAAATTGTTAACTAGTACAAATAAATGAGCTACATTATTGATTTCACGTATTTCTCTGACAGTTTCTTGAATAACTTTGCCATGTTTGCTTATTCCCAGTGGATTAAAGGTTGTTGGGATAATACAATAATCTAATCGCTCAACTAGCTTTTTTGGATTACGTTCTAGTGCTGGTGAGCAATCGCAAATTACTATTTGACAGTCACGGGCAGAATCTTCATCCCAATCCTTTCCATCAAAAACTTGAATAGTTGTACCTACCCCTTTAGGATTGGGAACAAAAATCCCATCACCTACTAATTTTTGCAGATTTTGTTCTGGGTCTAAGTCCACAAGTGCTACATTAAATCCTTGCAGCGCTAATGCTCCTGCTAAATGACCTGCTACAGTTGTTTTTCCTACTCCACCTTTACAGGTAAAAACTCCAAAATAAACTTTTTTTGACGTAGTTTCTTCGGGAGTTTCAGGATTACCTCTGCCCCCAATGACGGAATCACCATCAATCCCAACCAGCTTATTTTCATGGGCAATCCCACAGCGAATTTTAGTATCTTTACCCCAGGTTCTCATTAATGCCAATGCTGGGCCGCCAAATCCTTTTGTGGTTATGAACCAACCAAAATTAAATTTTTTGCCTTCGTCAGAATCTAAAAAGTCAGCAAACTTTAAAAGCTGCGGCGTTGTGACGTTACCTTTTAGCCATTTAACCTGAACAACACCAACTAAGTTTCCTTTTTTAACTACTAGATCATAGCCAGGTTGGTTGGTCTTTGCAGTTTCAACAGTCCAATCTGCTTTATGGATCAGTTTTGCTACGTGCTGCTCAAAGTGGGTAAAATCCTGGATAAATTGTGGCTCTAATGGTGATGACATAAACAGTTTTAAGTGTTTTGGTTCAATGTGGTAGTATGTAACACAGTATACTCTACACAAATAAACCTTGACCGTATAGTTGATTTATAGACATAACATTGAATCACTATCCCTCGCCTTTCAAAGAAATGCACCATACCCTGACGTAAATTAACAGCAAAGCTACGTCTGATTTAAAAAAGTATAAATACGCTAAAACCTACAGCTTTCATGAAATTTTCAATAAATTGCATTGGTCGCTGTACACAAACCGATAATGTTCAGTTAAGCTGTAAGCGCTATGATTGAGCTTTATTGAACGTCTTATGCATTGGTTGTTATCTGGACCGTTGAGTATAGAGAAATTGACGGTTAACATTGCAGGATTGCCTGCATCGTTACAAGGTAAGAAGCTGGTGCAGTTGTCAGATTTTCATTACGATGGTTTGCGGCTGTCGGAAGATATGCTTTCAAAAGCGATCGCAGCTACTAATGAAGCTGAACCAGATTTAATTTTATTAACTGGTGACTACGTAACTGACGAACCGACGCCAATTCACCAACTGGTACTTCGACTCAAAAATCTGCAAAGTCGCAGTGGTATCTATGCTATTCTTGGCAATCACGATATTTATTACAAACAGGCAAAAGCCGAAGTTACAGAAGCCCTTACTAGCATTGGAATTCACGTCCTTTGGAACGAAATTGCCTATCCACTAGGAAAAGAATTGCCACTTGTTGGACTAGCTGATTATTGGTCACGGGAATTCCACCCCGCATCAGTTATGAACCAGCTAAACTCCGACACACCCTGCATCGTTTTATCCCATAACCCAGATACTGCGGAGATATTACAAGCATGGCGAGTTGATTTACAATTATCTGGTCATACTCACGGTGGTCAAATAGTGATTCCCGGAATTGGCCCTGCTGCGTTGTTTTACGAAAAGCTTGTAGAAAAAATACCGAGAAAAGTGCGGCGTCGATTCCCATTTTTGGAAGTAAATGTTTCTGTAGTCAAACATTGGGAATGGGTGCAGGGTTTCCATCGGCTAAATAAAAATCAGCTATATGTCAATCGTGGTTTAGGAACTTACCTCCCAGGACGCTTATTTTGCCGCCCAGAAGTTACTATAATCACCCTACAAGGTGAGTAGGTAATTCCAAATTCAAACTAAAAAAGCGCAATTACAGCAGGTATTCTGGCTAATCAGAACCTGCTTACTTTCATCACATAATTTAAATCAATCAATAAATTAATTGTATCTGAAATAGATGACATAAATTATTGCATTTTATCAAGTTACATTTTGATTTTTGGTAAGCTATAAGCGCTGGTATGAGGAGTATCGGTTGACTTATGCATTGGTTGTTTACAGGACATTTAAGAGTAGATAAAATAACGGTTAAGATTGCGGAACTTCCTGCATCTTTACAAGGTACAACGTTAGTGCAGTTGTCAGATTTTCACTATGATGGTTTGCGGCTGTCGGAAGAGATGTTAGAAAAAGCGATCGCACTTACTAATAAAGCTGAACCAGATTTAATTCTATTAACTGGTGATTACGTAACTGACGATCCTACACCAATTCACCAATTGGTGCTTCGACTCAAACATCTGCAAAGTCGCTATGGTATCTACGCCGTACTTGGGAACCACGATATCTATTACAGCCACTCCAAAGCAGAAGTTACACAGGCGTTAACTAGCATTGGGGTGCATGTACTTTGGAATGAAATCGCCTATCCATTAGGAAAAGAATTACCATTGGTAGGACTAGCTGATTATTGGTCACGAGAATTTTACCCCGCACCAGTCATGAATCAACTAGACTCGCTTACACCGCGCATCGTTTTATCTCATAACCCAGATACAGCCAAGATATTGCAACAATGGCGCGTAGATTTGCAACTATCTGGTCATACCCACGGTGGTCACATCGTCATTCCGGGCATTGGCCCTGTAGTACTTTATTATAAAAAGCTCCTCAAACAAATTCCCAAAAAATTGCGGCGTTGGGTAACATTTTTCTTAGGAGACTGCTCGAAAGTAGTCCGATATTGGGAATGGGCGCAAGGGTTTCACAAGGTAAAAGAAAATCAACTATATGTTAATCGTGGTTTAGGAACTTATAAACCAGGACGTTTATTTTGTCCGCCTGAAGTGACTGTAATTACTTTAATTCGTCATTAGTCATTAGTCATTGGTCATTGGTCTAAATAAATAACAAAGGACAAAGGACAAATGACAAATGACAGCCTTCACTGGTCAAAGTGCAATTTAAATACATAAACTCAAAGTAGAAACCGCCTGAAGCTACGATGGATAAATCTCAATAGCTTGGGGCGGTTCCTTGAAGATTGGAGAATTCAGAAATGACTAACTTAAAATTTGGTGGACAGTATTCGCGTAGGCGTAAGCCCGTCGCAGACATCGCTCTACTCAGAATTGCACATCCTTACATTCCAACTAGGCAGGCATTTTCTGGCTGTGCGTTCTAAAACCTCCAAAACAACTCATTGAACTCAAGGCAAAAACACATTCAATGGATGCCACAACCATGCATAGCGATCGCGAGAACATTAGAGCAGGAGGCACAGGCTCTAACTTGAAAGTTTTTGTTTAACTTTTAACCTGTTTGTACCTTGGTCTTAATCTAGCATTGTGTTTATTTAGCTACAAGACACCTTTACTAAACTTGAGTACCATTAATTTATCGCAACAATTCAGAAATATTACTTAAAAATTGTCCCACTTGATAATGTTGGCATTCACGCCAACATTACCAAGTGGGCTGAAAGTTCAGAAGCCATTATTGACCAGAACCGCCTGTGGTAGAAGAATCGCTATTAGATGTACTGTTTGACTGGTCTATTCCTTGAGGTGTAGTACTTTTAGATGTGTCACTTTTCGTACTAGGAGCAACAGTATTAGTAGAACTATCGTTCTGCGAAGTCGGAGTATTAGTAGTTGAACTCGTCGCCGGACTTTGTGTCGCTTTAGGAGTTGGTTGGGTTACAGAAGGTGCTTTTTCTGCCGCAGGCTGCTGGGGTGGAATAGTAATGTTAATATTCGGTTGGCGAGGTGGAGACGGAGGTGTAACCTGCTGTTGGGGAACAGGAACAGCAACAGGTACAGGTACTTCCCTAGTTCTTTCAATTATCGTCGTTGGTGGTTGAGGAGATGCACTGGGCGTTGGACTACTCTTACTCGGTACAGGAACCACAACCGGCACAGCATTGTTAACTGCTGCGTTATTCTGCTGGTTGAAGTACCAGACCCCACCTATAACCAAACCAAGCAGTGAAGTAATGATAATACCCAATAGCAAACCACCACTAGCATTGTTTTCATCACGCTGGGCTAAATCTGCTTGCTGGTATGTACGCTCAACATTTCGACCTTGTACGTAACCGTTAGTGTAAGAGTTGGGATTAGCTGTGCTGTTGTTGACTGTTTCACTGGTTCGTGTCAAATGGCTGTGATTATTACCATTAGTATCAGTGTAAGATTCTTGTCTTACTTCACTGTTTTTGGTTTCGCGTTCATTGGGAATAGACATAGCCGTTGATTTAACTCCTCAGATAAGATATTGACAAACTAAAGCTGTGTAAAAACAAGAGGTTTTAATGAACTGAAAAATATATGTTGCTGATAAATATTCAGTTTTATTTGCTACTCAACTGTTGGTGATCTCAGAATAACCTCTGAGATCAAACAACTGGCTCTATCTCCAGGGAGTTAATACTTAATCTTTAGGAAGTTAATACTTAATCCAGAGAAAGAGTATCCCAAAGATAGATGTTATTAAACTGTCAGATGATGGTTTGATAAAAAATCTAGCAATTTACTAAAATCTAGGATTTACGCATTGACAATAAATATCAAATATGAGAAAGGGTTAAAAACCACATCTGTCGTCAGGGCACAGCATTGCTCATTGGTGTCAACTTAACGCTAAACCCGCTTGGTGAAAACATTTTGCCCTCACCCCCAGCCCCTCTCCCAAGAGAGAGGGGAGCTAGACATTCAATTCCCCTTCTCCTTTGGGAGAAGGGGTTAGGGGATGAGGGCGTGAGGGATTTACAAAACGCCTGTCTGATATAGTTTTCGGCTGAAGTTGACACGTATGAGCATTGCTGTGCCCCTACAGCATGGTCTATTTCCGATCGCAGGATAATTAAAAAAAGCCTGAAACAATCTATTTTCGTTAATTCACATCACGATGCATTTGTACAGTGCGTAAGTCCTAAAATCATCTAAATTTTTAATTTGTCGTTAAATATCGCAGCGCCAAAGCTTGGTTGTCATATCTCGACTACCACTAACCAAAGTTTTGCCATCAGGACTAAAAGCGACAGAGTTAACCCAATCTGAATGGTTATCCAAAGTGTAAAGATTTTGTCCTGTCTTAACATCCCATAGCTTCACAGTATGATCTGCACTACCACTAGCAAGATGCTGACCATCGGGGCTAAAAGCTACAGACCAAACATAATTATGATGTCCCGCAAGTGTGTTAATTAGCTTACCTGTACTGATGTTCCATAACTTGATAGTTTGGTCATAACTGCTACTAGCTAAAATTTGCCCATCAGGGCTAATGGCGACACAAGTCACCCAACCTGAATGTCCGTTGAGAGTTTGTAGCAATTTCCTACTTTTAAAATTCCACAGCTTAATGGTATTGTCTGCACTACCACTGATTAATATCTGCTGCTTTGGGCAAATTGCAAGGGAGTAAACCAAGTAAGAATGACCTTTGAGGACGTGCAGCAATTCTCCCATCTCTATATGGGAAATCTTGATAGTGGTGTCTGTACCACCACTCAGGACAGTCTGACCATCTGGACTAATGATTACAGAAAAAACTGGGGTTGAATGTACTTTGAGCGTGTTGAGTAATTTACCTGTAGACACTTGCCAAATCATCATGCTGCTGTCATCACTGCCACTAACCAGAGTTTGGCTATCTGGGCTGTAGGCTAGGCATCTTACCCATTTTTTATGACTAGTGAGAGTATGTAGTAATTTACCTGTGTCGAGATGCCAAATCTTGATTGAATTATCACTACTTCCACTAGCCAAAGTTTGCCCATCTGGACTGATTGCAGTTGTAAAAACCCAGTTTAGATGAGTCAGGGTGTGTACACATTTCCACGGTGAAGGTTGAGGTTGTGGTTGTGGTTCAGGTGGCGTTGACGATGGCGATGGAGGTTTGGGTGGTGGCGGCTTTGGCGATGGCGATGTAGGTTTGGGTGGTGCTTTTTTCTGTTTCAGTTCCAGTTCACTGGCATTTTTGAAATCTGACTTGGCTCTATTTTCATATCCTAGTTTCGAGCAAGCTAGCCCTCGGTATTTATAGGCTTCAAAGTAGTTGGGGTTGAGACGAATCGCTTGGGTAAAGTCTTCAATTGCTTCAGTATATTTTCCTCTTTGAGCTTTCTCCATGCCCAGTTTGTAGAAACTTTCAGCATTGGATGCAGTGAAATCAATTTTGGTAGAAGTGGAAGCAGATTGATTTGTCTGGCTTGGCTGATAAGACTTTAATCTTGCATAAGCTTGATTGATTTCTTTTATTTTTTCTTGTGCTTCTAGCTTTTGCTGCGGTTCAAGAAAACAATCTGGATGCCAAGTCTTAGCCATCTGGCGGTAAGCTTGCTTGACCTGATCGGCAGATGCATCTGGTTTTAATCCAAGGATATCGTAAACATGATTTATATCAAGGCGATCGCTCATACTAAGAAATCAGCAGCAAATCTTACTACACTTAGTATTCCCAAGTATCAGTAGTATCTAACTCCAGGTCTGATATCGCCGTCTGAAGTGTCTTAAACTATCTTCGCTCCTTATCTCCAACGCCGATTTAGCCGCAGTAAACTTTTTATCCTCTGACAAAATCTTTCTATTAGAGGTCTAGGTTTTGATACATATCTAGGTGAGCGTGATGTCCGTGCAGCGCCCGGATTTTTTAACTCTTCTTCTATTTGTGCAGCTTTATTTAAATCGGAAGCGGCTCTATATTCGTATCCCAGTTGAGAGCAAACTAGCCCACGATATTTATATGCATCAATATAGTGAGGATTGAGACGAATTGCGTGGGTAAAATCTGCGATCGCATCCTCATATCTGCCTTGTGTAGCATTTTCTACTCCTGAAGTGTAGAAAGTTTCTGCATCCCAACGATTGACAGATATTTTTGGGGGATTTTTAGGCGAAGATGAAGATGGATTTTCAGGAATGGGAGGCTCAGATGGATTTTCAGATTTGAGCCTGTTGTAAGCTGCGTTGATTGATTTAATTTTTTCCTCAGCTTCCTGTTTTTGCCTTTGATCGACAAAGCGATCGGGATGCCAAATTTTCACTAGTTTACGGTAAGTTCGCTTCACCTGTGCTTGAGATGCACCGGGTTTCAGCCCAAGAATTTCATAAGCATCATTAATATCGAAGCGATCGTCGCGCATACTGAAAAAATCGGCAATTAGATAAATCTATGTTAACTATTCCCCTAAATTCTCTCCAAACACCCCATTCTGGCTATCACTGGGATGGTAGTAGTCGCCGCTTCTTTGAAGGTTGGTATTACCGCGTCACACTACCGGAAATTGGGCAAACATTCGCCTTTATGTACTCTATTGAAGACCCCATCGGCGGTAAACCTTACAGTGGCGGTGCAGCCCAAATTCTCGGCCCGGATGATGAGTACCTTTCCCGTACTTTTCCTGATGTCAACAAATTTTGGGGTAGTCGGGATGTTTTAGGTTTAGGTCATTGGGGTAAAAATAATTTGCAAGTTTCTCCCCTATACTTACTCCCAGCAGAGTTTGAGTTTCATGTCCAAGAAGGATATCAAGCTACAGCCACCTTGAATCAGGGAATAATTCGCGATCGCGCCACCAATAATTATTGCCGTTGGCAGTATGAAATTCAACCAGTATACGGTTGGGGCAATCAAAATGCCATTCAGCAATCAACCGCAGGTTGGCTGTCATTCTTGCAGATTTTTGAACCGGGATGGCAAATTTTGATGGCTCACGGTTTAGCCAGTGGGAAGATTGACTGGAATGGCAAAATCTACGAATTCACTAACGCCCCAGCTTACGGTGAGAAAAATTGGGGTGGTGCTTTTCCTCAGAAATGGTTTTGGATAAATTGTAATTGCTTCGAGGGCGAAACCGACTTAGCATTAACTGCTGGCGGTGGACGGCGGGGTGTACTGTGGTGGATGGAATCTGTAGCGATGATTGGACTGCATTATCAAGGCAAGTTTTATGAATTTGTTCCCTGGAATTCACAAGTAGAGTGGGAAATTCAGCCTTGGGGTAGGTGGCAAATGAAAGCTAGCAACTCTAGTTATGAAATTGAATTAATAGGAACCACAGATTTATCTGGTACACCTCTACGTGCGCCGACAGCAGAAGGTTTAAGATACTGTTGCCGGGACACCATGCAAGGAAAACTAAATTTAGAGTTACGAGAATTAAATGGGAGAAAATCTAAAATAATTATAAAAGCAAAAAGTTTTCTTTGTGGTTTAGAAGTAGGCGGCGGCTCTTGGGATAATTGTTGGCAGTCTCCCTAAAACTACTGCTATAATTATATATGCTTCGCAGTTGGGGTTGTAGCTCAGTTGGATAGAGCGGACGCCTCCTAAGCGTCAGGTCGTGCGTTCAAGTCGCACCAGTCCCGTTATCTTCAGACAATTAATATAGCTATAGCAATTCACAGGGTAACAGCATCGCTGTGCCCCTACCAGGGGTATGCCAGTTCGCCCAAGTAGGGAAATCCGCCCATGTCACCTGCTCCTCTTACTTTTCACGTCATGTGGAAAAGCCCACGAAGAACCTAACCCCCTAGTCCCCTTCCCGCATCAGGAAGGGGGAAAATTCAAAGTCTCTCTCCTTCTAGGAGAGAGATTTAGAGAGAGGTTTCCATATGACGTGAAAAGTTAGACTGGCTCCTATATTCCGTGCAATTGAGAACTACTAGATAAAGTGGTTAGAACCCTTTGATGAATCATCCGATATCGGTTAGGATAATCCATCAATTACATCAATTAGAGGAAAAACTCCAGGCACGCTTAATCGCGCTGTTACACGAAAACCAACCAAATTTATATTTGGGCAGAATTTGGGCAGATTCTTTAGAAGTTTGCTACTCTACTATCAATTGTTTTTTCTTATATCCAGAGAAAATTGTGCACTAAGTAAATTAAGTTATTGAGCCTTGAATAAGCTACTCTTTACAAATAAATCTTTTCGTTTTATGGCTTTTGCCCTACCAATAATTACGTGGTGGGGATACAAAGAAGTACAAAACCAATTTGTGCAGCCGCAAGCAGTTGTAGTGTTAGGTGGTTCAACGAGACATTTAGAGCGAGAAAAATTTACAGCAAGATTTGTTCGCGAGCATCCAAATATACCGATTTGGATTACAGGCGGCAGTCCACGTACATTCACCCAAAGAGTGTTTACCAAAGCTGGTGTTGATCCTCAACGTTTACACTTGGATTATGAAGCAGTAGATACAGTTACTAATTTTACTACTTTGGTAGATGATTTGCAAGCTCGCGGCATTAAGAGCGTTTATTTGATTACTTCAGATTTCCACATGCGTCGGGCTTGTGTCATCGGCGAAATTATTTTGGGTAGTCGGGGTATTTATTTAAAACCAGTGCCAGTTCCGTCAGAAAAACCCCCTGAATCTATCGAAAAATCTATTCGTGATGGAGCTAGAGCGATAATTTGGTTAGCAACTGGTTACACTGGTGTGGATGCCGCTAAAAATAAACGGTAAATAAAACTAATTTTGGATTTTGAATTGGTCAAAATCCAAATGACTAATGACAGCCGTCACTAGTCACTTATATGGTTCGGGAAAAAACGCCCCAAATTTCCTCACAATTTGATACCCTAGCTTAAACAGATTTGAGTAAAGTTAAAGCGTGGAAATTCAACTTGGGCGGGGAAAAACAGCTCGCAGAGCTTACGGAATAGATGAAATTGCTCTAGCCCCTGGTAACAGAACACTAGACCCTAGTTTGGCAGATACTAAGTGGCGTATTGGCAATATTGAGCGAGAAATCCCGATAATTGCTAGTGCTATGGATAGTGTAGTAGATGTTCGTATGGCTGTACGTTTGTCACAGTTAGGAGCATTAGGTGTCCTCAACTTAGAGGGTATTCAAACTCGCTATGCCAACCCAGAGCCAATATTAGATCGGATTACCTCTGTGGGGAAAGATGAATTTGTTGCCCTAATGCAAGAACTCTATGCCGAACCAATAAAACCGGAATTAATTGAACAACGTATTCAGGAAATTAAACAACAAGGTGGCATTGCCGCAGTGAGTGCGACTCCAGCCGGTGCAAGTAAATATGGTGAGGTAGTGGCAAAAGCGGGAGCAGATTTATTTTTTGTCCAGGCTACGGTAGTTTCTACTGCACATTTGTCACCAGAGTCTTTAGTACCACTTGATTTAGCAGAATTTTGCCGTTCCATGCCCATCCCCGTGGTATTGGGTAATTGCGTGACTTACGAAGTCACGTTGAATTTGTTGAAAGCTGGGGCGGCTGGGGTACTGGTGGGAATTGGGCCTGGTGCGGCTTGTACTTCTCGTGGGGTGTTGGGTGTAGGTGTGCCACAAGCGACTGCGATCGCAGATTGTGCCGCAGCACGAGATGATTACTACAACGAAACTGGCAACTATATTCCCATTATTGCTGATGGCGGTTTAATCACCGGTGGCGATATTTGCAAATGCATCGCCTGTGGTGCTGATGGTGTGATGATTGGCTCCCCCTTTGCCAGAGCCGCAGAAGCCCCTGGACGAGGTTATCATTGGGGTATGGCGACTCCTAGCCCAGTCTTGCCCCGTGGTACTCGCATTCGCGTAGCCACCACTGGTAGCCTCGAGCAAATACTCATTGGCCCAGCAGGGCTAGATGATGGCACTCACAATCTTTTAGGAGCCTTAAAGACTAGTATGGGCACTTTGGGAGTGAAAAATATTAAAGAAATGCAGCAGGTGGAAGTTGTGATTGCACCTTCTTTATTAACCGAGGGTAAAGTTTACCAAAAAGCTCAACAATTAGGTATGGGGAAATAGAATTGGGGACTGGGGACTGGGGACTGGGAAAGATTTATTTTAATCCTAATCCCTAATCATTCAATAAATTTTTCTGGCCCCCTAAACAATTGCTGGAAAAATCCGATATGTCGCTTACAATAGAGATAGCGGAGACGCATGTTTCCGTTCACTCCTCACACCACACTCCGCCCGGACTACTGTTCGGGCGGTTCCTTATGTTTGTAAATAAAATAAGAGAGCTTCTTTGCAAATGTACATCCTCCCACTCCCAAGCTGAGGTTTTTGCTATGGTAGAATTTTCACCAAGTTCAGATATTATTGGCGAAGGTTTTAGGCATGTCAACAGCCGCACAAGTTACCGATTCTAGTTTCAAGCAAGAAGTACTCGACAGCGATGTACCCGTTTTAGTTGACTTTTGGGCACCCTGGTGCGGACCATGCCGTATGGTAGCTCCTGTTGTCGATGAAATCTCCGAACAGTACAAAGGTCAAATAAAGGTCGTAAAAGTCAACACAGATGAAAATCCGAATGTTGCTAGTCAGTACGGCATCCGCAGCATTCCCACATTAATGATTTTTAAGGGTGGACAAAAAGTGGATATGGTGGTCGGCGCTGTGCCTAAAACTACATTAGCTTCCACTCTCGAAAAGCATCTTTGAAACTCAATCGGCAATAAAATCCTCTTGAGTTATCCATTTTGTTCTAACTTTAAGTTAATTTTCATAAACCAGTTTGAGAGATACGAATTTCCTGTCTTTCAAACTTGTTTACTTTTGTATACAGTTTCAGAATATTTTTAGGAGTTTTCTACCTCAAAAACAACTGCCTAATTCCCGCACTACCAATTTCTAGGGCTAACGCCGTTAACAAAAAACCCAAAGGCTGAGTCACGTACATTAGTTTTCTACGAGAGGCTGTGCGTAGCTTGTTTAAGAGAAAGGGTATGCTCAGTATTCAAAATTCAAAATTAATATCAATTCTTTTTTCAAATTGGTATAACTTGCTTCTCTGTAGAAGTATGCGTTTAGATGAATTATTCCTACGTGAATAAAGCTCAACCTCACATATAGGAATCTAATTTAATTCTTGAACTTACTTTTTTAAGCAGGAAACAGGGAACAGAAAAGAAGTGGATATATTTGTACTGAGTTTTTTCGCAAATCAAATAGGAGTCCGATAAAATTGGTATAACAATCTCATAAATAAATTTAGTTACTCTGTAATACAGAAATATTCATATCAGGCGGCTTTTATCAGGGTTTGATCGCAACTCATGGCAATATTATTCAGTTTGCTATAACCCAGAGGAAGATTAAGAGCAGCAATAAAACCAGTCTGTTAAAGAAAAGGAACCCTGATGGATTTCTAATTAAGTTCCACAGATTTGGAAGTAGCGATATATTTTGATAATCTATCTTCCATAAATCAACTATTCGTTGTTGAATCTATGAAGTCTTATTTAGCCGCCGCTATTCAATTGACCAGTGTGCCCGATTTACACAAAAATTTGGCACAGGCAGAAGAATTAATAGAACTTGCCGTGCGTCAAGGTGCTGAATTGGTAGGTTTGCCAGAAAACTTTTCCTATATGGGAGAAGAAAAAGATAAACTCGCACAAGGTGATGCGATCGCTCTTGAAAGTGAAAAATTTCTCAAAAAAATGGCTCAACGCTTTCAAATTACCATCTTGGGCGGCAGCTTTCCACTTCCTGTAGATAATACAGGCAAAGTTTATAACACTACTCTACTCATCGACCCCAGCGGTCAAGAGCTTGCCCGCTACTACAAAGTACACCTCTTTGATGTTAATGTCCCTGACGGCAACACCTATCGCGAATCCAGCACAGTTGTGGCTGGTACGCAACTGCCCCCCGTATATTTTTCAGAAAAGCTCGGTAATTTAGGGCTTTCAATTTGTTATGATGTCCGATTCCCAGAACTGTATCGTCATCTGGCAGATAAGGGAGCCGATGTTATCTTTATTCCCGCCGCTTTTACCGCTTTTACAGGTAAAGACCACTGGCAAGTACTACTACAAGCCAGAGCCATCGAAAATACCGCCTACGTCATTGCTCCCGCTCAAACAGGGAATAACTACGCCCGTCGTCTAACCCACGGTCACGCCGTCATTATTGACCCTTGGGGTGTAATTTTAGCCGATGCTGAAGAAAAACCGGGAATTGCGATCGCAGAAATCAAGCCCACTAGGCTAGAACAAGTCCGGCGTCAAATGCCCTCTTTACAACATCGGATGTTCTAAGGACTGGGGACTGGAGAACAAGCAAGGGAGCAGGGGGACAAGGGGGAGAAAGGGGAATTATTGAACAAGTCTCTCCCTTGTCTCTTCTCGATGCCCAATGACGGCAGTTGCTCCACTTGGGGGAAACCCCAAGACCGCACTGCCTCCCCAATGCCCCATTCCCAATTCCCACACCTGAATGAATAAAACAAAAAACCGGGTAAACACCCGGTTTCTGACAACATTAAAATACTAAGTTTTTAAGGAGCATAGCAGCACTATGCCCCTATTTATTTGTTGTCAAAATTAAACTTTAGCAGCAGCTTTGGTAATAACGTTGAGTTCACCTTTAGCATACTTAGCAGCAAAATCTTCCAAAGAAATTTGCTTAATCTTGCTTGCGTTGCCAGCAGTGCCAAATTGCTGATAGCGTTCAGCACAAACCTTCTGCATATATGTAATAGAAGGCTTAAGGAAGTGACGGGGGTCAAACTCCTCTGGTTTTTTAGCTAAAGCTTCACGTACAGCAGCAGTAATTGCCAAACGGTTATCAGTGTCAATGTTTACCTTACGTACACCACTCTTAATACCTTTTTGGATTTCTTCTACAGGTACACCGTAGGTTTCAGGAATTGCACCACCATACTGGTTAATCAGTGCAAGCAAATCTTCAGGTACAGAAGAAGAACCGTGCATTACCAAGTGGGTGTTAGGCAGACGGCGGTGAATTTCTTCAATGCGGCTGATTGCCAAAATTTCACCAGTCGGCTTGCGGGTAAACTTGTAAGCACCGTGGCTTGTGCCAATGGCAACAGCCAAAGCATCTACTTGGGTTGCTTCTACAAAGTCAACAGCTTCATCGGGGTCGGTTAATAGTTGAGAGTGGTCGAGTGTACCTTCAAACCCGTGACCATCTTCAGCTTCGCCAGCACCAGTTTCTAGAGAACCCAAACAACCGAGTTCACCTTCAACGCTGACACCCAGAGCATGAGCTACGTTTACAACTTCGCGGGTAACACTGACGTTGTATTCAAAACTAGCGGGAGTTTTAGCATCAGCTTCTAAAGAACCATCCATCATCACGCTGGTGAAGTTGTTCTTAATTGCTGAGTAGCAGGTAGCAGGCGCATTACCATGATCTTGGTGCATGACAATGGGAATGTGAGGATAGGTTTCTACTGCCGCCAAAATTAGGTGGCGTAGAAAGTTTTCTCCTGCATAATTACGAGCGCCGCGTGAAGCTTGTAAAATTACGGGGCTATCTGTCTCGACAGCAGCCTTCAGAATCGCCTGAATCTGCTCTAAATTGTTAACGTTGAAAGCTGGGATGCCGTAACCGTTTTCAGCTGCGTGATCCAACAGCAGCCGCAGTGGTACAAGCGCCATAGATAGTCCTCCTAATGTGGTTGTCAGCTAGTCGGTCTGAGAGAAGCGTAATCATTACGCTAAATCTTAAGAGTTTTTTCAACTTATAGGAAATTATAACTAGTGTCGTGTATCTATGTTGAAAAACTTTACGCCATTGTTACTATCAATATGTTCTATACTGCTGTACTATCCGCTATAGTTGCTCTGTATTGCTGTACATTTAGTTACCCTACAGCTAGTAGCTCTGGTAGCCCAGTATCCAAAATGATTATATCTAAGCGATCGCTTCAACTTAAACCCACTAACTTCTGACAAATGCTATGAGGGTGTTTTACCCTGCCTATTGCATTTTGGATGAAATTATGCATAGTTTACATAATCAGTGCAACTTTAGTATAAAGAGGCGATCGTGCTGACAATTAACAAGGTGCGTTAGCCAAAGCATAACGCACCCTACAAGATCAAGCGATCGCACTAAAAACCATAAATATGGTTATTTAATTTCATAATACCAGACGAGTGATCTGTCTTTTTGTTGGATAGAAGCACGAGCTTCAAAAGGATCGTTTGAGACAGCTTTATCTAATCGATCATAGGTTTTGTCCCAAACTTGTTTTGCTGGCTCATTTCCGTCTTGATTGACATTTCCAAGTCCAACTTTTCTACTTCCTATAGTAGGATATATGGCTACTAATTGGACATTTTTATCAGATTGAATTCGATAGTTAGATGCAATAGAAAAACTATTAGTAATAGGATTACCGTCAAATTGTTGTCCAACTGCGCTATTTGCCTCAATATCACCAAGAGGCCACTTTGATGAGTCATTGTAAGCGCCTACACGCTTAAGAGTGTTTCCAGTTTTGTTAGCCACCAGAACAGTATATTTCCGGTCAAATCTGATACCATTTACCATTTGGTCGAAAGTTTTATTTCCATCAATGCCAACACTTATGGCTGACTGAGCATGAGCATTACTATGAAAACCACCAAAGGTAATGCCTACAGCCAACAATAAAGCAACAAAAATTCTAGTTAGAGATTTCATGAAGTTAGTATCTTCGACTTGTACACTTTTAAGACGATCTCAGTCATCAATTTTGGAATTTTTCGAGTTAGAAGCATTTTTTCTCTAAAATAAATCCACCCGATCAAACCAGACTCAAGCACGAGAATTCTTCCGCACCATCCCTTGTAACCGTGTCAAAGTCTCCTTAACCTCGTCACGAGCCGGGTAAAACAACTGTTGACTCAAAGCAATGCGATAAGCTGCGATCGCCCCGGAAGTATCGCCCAACCCTTCCAAGGCTCTCCCTTGCCAATAATCAGTCGTAGCCGAGTTAAACGACTTTAGTTCCTGACTTCGCACACAAGCCTCTTCCCACCACCGCCGACTTAGGGCATTATCACCGAGGCTTCGGTAACTGTCTCCCAGCCACACCGCAGCAGGTACAGATTGCAGATAACCCCCCGCTACTGGCAAAAACTTCCATCCTGTTGCCAAAGTTGCCACCGCTTCTTGATGTTTAACCGCCAAAGCCAACACCCGCCCATAGCTAAACCAAGCGTCAGCTAACTCAGGTTGCAGTTCTATTCCTTTTGCAGAAACACTACACCCTCGGTCAATTTCTTGAAAGCTTTCCACCAGAACCCGCCCCACCGTCGCCCAAACACTCCACCGTTCAGGAAAACGCTCAAGCATCTCTTCTAGTAGGGGTTGTAATTCTTCTAGTCGCCGAGCAACGGGCAAAATCTTACACAACGCCTGATAGATTTCACAATCGTTGGGATACAAATTATAAGCTTTGAGCATCATCTGGGCCGCAGTCTGATATTCCCCTGTATGGAACAAGCATTGCCCATAGTAATACCAACCGCTAGGATGATTGGGGTGTTGCTCTGCAAACTCTGCTAACACCCCTACCCCTTGCGCCCAATTTCCCCGATAAAGGTGATAATACGCTAGTGATTTGTAAGCTTCAGCTGCGTGAGGAGCCTGTTGAAGCATAGAACCAATCAACTTTTTAGTCTGCTTTCCTTCTTTACCGGATACTAATTTTATCCCACAACGCCGATCTAACTGTCGTTGGAGTACACCGAAATCATCGGGAGCTAGAGCGATCGCTCTATTTAAATTCTCCCTAGCTGCTTGGAAATCCCCCACCGCCATCAGTGCATCATAGCTGTGAATCAAGGCGACAATATCATCTGGGTTGAGTGACAAAACCTGTGAAAAGGCTCGTAAAGCCCCAATCGGATTTTCTCTCTTTTTCTCCACCTGTCCCAATGCCAACCAGTGAACAATTTTGTCAGGTTCTAAGTCAGTCGCAGCATTAAAATCTGCGATCGCTTTATGACTATCACCTTTACAAACAGCAATCAATCCACTTATATGGTGCTGAGTCCCTTGATTACACGATAATGCTAAGGCACTTGCATATACCTCTATAGCCTCTGCCTCTCGTTTCATCATTTGCAAGATTTTTCCCAGTTGCAGCCGCACACTAATCAATTGAGGCTGTCGCTCAATTACTTGGCGATATTCTGCGATCGCCTGCTGCCAGTTTCCCATGCCGGACAACAAATCAGCCAATTCCAAGCGTTTCTTCCATCCTTGGGGATACTTCTGGACGTACTTACTTAAGGTTTTTAGCTTCTGGTCTTGTCTATTTGGCTTTTCGTCTAAAACTAGATGAACATTCATGTCCACCCCAGAGGGCTGGGGGAGCTGTACCAAGTATGTTGCAAGTTTTCCAGACATGTAACGGTTACTTTATAATTAATTTCTTCGATGCTTCTTGTTGTCATTGGCACTTCCCAGTCAGATATCACCCTTTGCTCGGGTTTAGATTCCACCATCGGAACCACCAATCTTAAGCGGGGTGGGACAGAATTTAGGGAAGTGTCATCTTCCCCTGCCAGATATTTGCTTAACTGCTTTTGCAGAATAGTTCGCGCCTGTTGAACTCGTTTGTAAACGTTGTCTTCTGAGAGAGCGAGTTCTTTGGCAATGTCTCTGTAAGACTTTTCTTGGCAGTAGCGAAGGATAAAAGATTGGCGCAGTCTCGTAGGTAAGGACTCAATTTTGTGGTGGAGATATGCCCTTAGTTCGTGACTAAATATCTCTGACTCAGGAGACTCAAGTCTGGAAGCAACTGCTGCATAATCTGCAAATTGAATATCCTCGAAGTTTTTGATCCTTTGCGCCTCTCGCTTGCGTTCTCGATGCAAATCCATGCAGAGGTTCTGGATGAGTCGGCTTAACCAAGCTCTGGGCTTGGTGATTCTACTTCCATAGTCTGGCCATTGATTCCAGGCTTTGAGCATTGCCCGACTGAACAAATCTTCGGCATCATGACGATTACCTCCCATCCACTGTAAGCAGCGACTGTAAAGATAATCTCGATACTGCTCCCATAACTGCCAAAAGTAAGTATAATTGCTCCCAGACAAATCCTGTAATCGTATTTCCTTTATCGGTAAGTTCTTAGTTTTCAGACCTACTAAGGAAATAAAAGCTTTTTGCTCCAAATTTGCCCGCATCTGTTACTTCCAGTTGAAAAGCTCAATTCAGTTATTCACCTTTAACTCGCACTTAACTAACCGTAGAATCACTGAAATAACTGACAACTTCGTTAATTTTGCTTAAACTGTAATCTTTTTTTTATCTTCAGCAAAAAGCGATCGCTCATCCGAAAATTTTTTGTTCCCCTGAGCGATCGTATTCACAAATTTCCTCATCATAAAACTCGCCTCTGCTTTCATCTCAAAACCTTCAGCGAGTATTCCTTAAACTTTTATCGCAAATAAAGGGTTTAAGACCCCTCTCTTACAAAGTCAGAGCGGAGGAAACCTCCGCTCTGACTTTGCGCTACGTCTACACGTAGCTGGGAGGCGGAGTGGCTCCGACTCCGCTCCGTTTCAGTCGGGGCTTAAATCCCCCGGAGTTGCTCCTCTTGGGGAGACCCCAAGACCGCACTCCTCTTCGTCTGAAACTGTCTTAAATTTTGAATTTTGAATTTTGAATTTTGAATTGTTAAATGGGTCGCCCGGGATTCGAACCCGGAACTAATCGGTTAAAAGCCGAGTACTCTACCGTTGAGTTAGCGACCCTTTCGCTGCATTTCGCAACTTTGCCATCATAGCATAAATATCTGTAGATTTGTAAAGGAGTTTAGAAAAAATTGGCAGTAAACTTTACAGATGCTGTGTGGCTAGCTCCTGGTGCTAACACAGTCAGGTTATCACCAGTATTGAGAGAGTTACGGGTGGCACTCCACGGTTCTAGACAGTAGAATTCTTTGCCTTTGACTGTCCAAAATACCAGCCAGGTAGAGAAATCATCGTAATCCAAGGTGAGTTTTAACTTGCGGCTACGATCTATCGCAGTGGCCGATTGACTCGTTAGCTGTTCAAAGGCAAAATCAATTTCATCACGGCTAAAGTCAAAATTGCCATCAAAAGAGTGAAATTCCTTAGTTTGATTGTCTTGATACTGCTTAGAAGGAATTTCAATCTCTAACTGAGTTTTATCACCACACAAAAAGTAGGGATGGAAACCAGCCGAAAAGGGCATTGGTGTGGATGACAAATTTTTATACTGCTGCCGGACTTCTAGGGTATTACCTTGAAGTTCGTAGGTGAAAGCCAGCTGAAAATCAAAAGGATAAACAGCCTTGGTTTGCTCATTGCTATTCAGAACGACAGTGAGGCTAGCTTGATCTTTAGTTTTTTGTTCTGTTACTGACCACGGCAATTCACGAGCAAAACCGTGTTGCTTGAGAGTATATTTTTGACCGTTGTGAGTGTAAGTATTATCTGGTAGATTGCCACAAATAGGAAACAAAATTGGATTTCCACCTCTGACACTCAACTCAGGATGAGTAAAGCGTTCAGTATCCAGGTAGAAAATTTCTTGCCCTTGAATGCGCCAACGGGTGATGATCCCACCGCGTTCGGGTACGACTTCCAATTGAGAACCAATGGCTTCGTCCGAAAGAATGTAGGTCTTGTACTGTTGCTGTTGAACTGCAATGCTAAACACAAATTTTAGTCCTGGGTAAGGTGGAGTGCTGAGTCCTGAGTCCTGAGTAAAAGAAAAAATACTCAGCACTCAGCACTCATAACTCAGCACTGTTTATTCGTCTTCTGCAAACACAAAACGATATAACTCGCTGGGGTCTGGTTCGGGGCTGCTTTCGGCGAATTTAACTGCTTCGTCGATTACATCCTGAATTTTACGGTCAATGGCTTTGATTTCTCCCTCATCCGCCAGATTTTGCTCTACCAAATAAGCTGCCAACTTTTTAATTGGGTCACGGGCGAACCAAAATTCTTTCTCCGCCTTGCTTCGCATTTCATCTGGGTCAGCCAAGGAGTGACCCCGGAAGCGGTAGGTAAGCGCCTCAATTAATGTTGGGCCTTCACCTGCACGGGCACGGGCTACAGCTTCTTGGGCCACGGCTCGAACTGCTAGTACATCCATACCATCTACTTCCACGCCCACCATGTTAAACACACTGGCTTTTTTATAAATCTCTGGCTGGGAAGTGGCTCGTTCGTGAGACATCCCAATGGCCCACTTATTATTTTCGACCACAAACAGAATTGGCAGTTTCCATAGGGCTGCCATATTTAGTGTCTCGAAAAACTGACCGTTATTAGCTGCACCGTCGCCAAAAAAGCAAGCTGTCACTTGGTCAGCATTTTTATCTCCCAGCACTTCGCGGCGGTATTTGGTTTGAAAAGCCGCCCCAGCTGCTACAGGAATTCCCTCAGCCACAAAAGCATAGCCACCTAGCAAGCGATGTTCGGCAGAAAACATGTGCATGGAACCACCGCGCCCTTTGCTGCAACCTGTGGCTTTACCAAATAATTCTGCCATTACCTCTTTTGCTGGTACACCCGCACTCAGAGCATGAACGTGGTCGCGGTAGGTACTACAAACGAAATCTTCACCTGGTCGCATTGACTGCACAATACCACTGCAAACGGCTTCTTGACCGTTGTACAAATGGACAAAACCAAACATCTTGCCCCTGTAGTACATTTCAGCGCACTTGTCTTCAAACAAGCGCCCTAAAACCATGTCCTCATATAACCGTAATCCTTCTTCCTTAGTAATTTGCGTAGTAGCAGGATTAAAAGTGGGTAAAGTACGCTCTTGAACCATTATTTTTGAGTATCCCTGTTGTACAACTTAAAGTTATGGTCTTAAATAAGTTGGTCTGATAACACCTCAGCTTTTAACAGGCTAGCGTTTGTAAGACCCAACAATCAAACTTTATTTATGCACCAAAAAAGGGTCTTAGGGAATAGCTGAATTTTTAATTTTTGATTTTTAACTTTTCAGCTCGTTCCCCGTGAGGATTTGACTCTAAGGGCAATATCTGCCGCTTTAGGTTTTCTCTCTCACCGAAACAGTTCTGAGTGCCGTTAGCGGTAGCGGGGCATTTAGTCCGTAACGAATACTAAGTAAAAAGTAAAATGACTAGACTTAGGCATCAAATCAGTTCCAAGTAGTGAGTAATTACTACTTTTTACTCATTACTTCTTACTCAGCACTCAACACTCACCACTCAGCACTCCTAAATATTCCCCTTCACAGACTAGCAATCAAAATAGACCGGTTTCTGCATATCCATTAACAATTTAAAAAAAAGGAGGCAAAAATCTATAATACCCAAATAGGTAATTGTAATGAAGGGTAAATTATGATATGATTTTTGTCTCCTGTTATCAGGGTAAATCCTCAATAGTGGTATTTTTGTTACTACATAGTGGGAAAGTCCCAAAAAAATCAATCATCAATAGATTCTTCCAGTCACAACAATTATGCCGTGATTAAAAATGGTAGTTGTGGTTTGTGGTATCGAAGGCTGATAATAGTTGTGTTAAACAAAAATACTAAGAATTAAAACAAACAATTGAGGCTTTCTAGGCGAAAGCAAAAAATTAGTACTAAAATGTGACTCAAAATTTCGGGAAGGTACAAAACAAGTTGTTGCAATATACACTTGTAGAGTAAATTCTATACGGCATTTTTATGGCACGGTTTTACAGGCCTGGAACGCTCTAGGTGAATTATGTTGATCGCGGTGCAGGGGAAGTAGGCTGTGCGAATTCCGCTAGATTACTACCGAATTTTAGGACTACCGTTAGCGGCAAGTGAAGAACAATTGCGACAAGCATACAGCGATCGCATTGTACAATTGCCGCGACGTGAGTATTCTCAGGCAGCAATTTCTTCTCGTAAACAACTCATAGAAGAAGCTTACGTGGTTTTATCAGATCCAAAACAACGCAGTACCTACGATCAGCTTTATCTTGCTCACGCCTATGACCCTGATAACCTTGCTGCTGCCGCAGTAGCACTGGAAAATCGTCCAGAAAGCACCAAAAGGGGTAGTGATACCCAAAGTTTGGGTATCGAAATTACCCAAGACGAATTAGTTGGCGCTTTATTAATTTTGCAAGAATTGGGGGAATACGAACTTGTACTGAAACTAGGTCGTCCGTACCTGGTAAATAAAAATGGTGCTACAAGTGCAAGAAAGGGCAATAATTTAGCAGACGAAGAAATACACAAAAGTGCTGAACATCCAGATGTTGTTCTCACTGTTGCCCTTGCTTGTCTAGAATTAGGTCGCGAACAGTGGCAGCAAGGTCACTATGAAAATGCCGCCATATCTCTAGAAACTGGTCAAGAACTGCTAGTACGCGAAGGGTTGTTCGCCAGTGTTCAGGCAGAAATTCAGGCGGATCTTTATAAATTGCGACCATATCGAATTTTGGAGTTGCTGGCACTACCTCAAGAAAAGACTGCCGAACGCAGCCAAGGTTTGGAATTATTGCAAAACCTCTTAGAAGACCGTGGCGGGATTGATGGCACAAACAATGATGATTCTGGTTTAAATATAGATGACTTTCTGCGATTTATCCAGCAGTTACGCAACCACTTAACAGTCGCCGAGCAGCACAAGTTATTTGAAGCCCAAAGCAAACGTCCTTCTGCTGTTGCCACTTACTTAGCTGTTTATGCATTAATAGCGCGGGGATTTGCTCAACGGCAACCTGCTTTAATTCGTCAAGCAAGGCAAATGCTCATACGTCTGAGTAAGCGCCAAGATGTACATTTAGAACAGTCTTTATGTGCGTTACTTTTGGGACAAACTGAAGAAGCAACTCGGGTTTTAGAACTTAGTCAGGAGTACGAAGCTTTAGCTTTTATTAGAGAAAAATCTCAAGACTCTCCAGATTTGTTACCAGGCCTGTGTCTATATGCAGAACAGTGGTTGCAACACGAAGTATTTCCCCATTTTCGAGATTTAGCAAACCAGCAAGCTTTTCTAAAAGATTACTTTGCTAACCAACAGGTACAAGCTTATTTAGAAGCACTGCCAACGGATGCAGAAACAACTAATGAGTGGGCTGTAATTAACCCCCAAAATTTTCCCCAGCCACAGACAAATAATTCGCCTTTCCCTAAGAATTCAACTAGGACTCCAAGGCAATTTAACCACAGCAGAACACCTGACCTAGATTTGCCAGAAACACCAGAATATTCAAACTTCTCACCACCTATGTGGAATTCATCTGGAAATGTAAAATCAGAGGTTCCTGCTGCTGAACGAACGAGCAGAGGCACTAATCAGCATTTGAACGGTTCAGCTAAAAGTGCTATACCTGCTCATAACCAAAAGCGTCGGCAAAGAAAACCTACTCCATCTGCTATCCGGGAGCGTGTACCGAATAATCGTCCCCATTCTCGTCGTCCTCGGCGGCGGCGAACTTTTGCTAACACCATCGAAGGGAAAACACGGCTGGTATGGAGAGTGTTTATTTCTTTGGTGAGTCTATTAGTTTTCTGGGTTTTAGCCACAACAACTTTTGGATGGTTAAAAAATCTGTTTTTTCCAACAAGGTCTGCGCCTGCTTCACAGTTGTTTGTACAAATAAATCAACCACCAATATCTATTCCCGGTCCAAATAGTAAACCACAAGGACTAGATGGCCCTTTAACAGATGCAGCAGCAGAGGAAATCATTCGCACTTGGCTATCTACTAAAGCCGAAGCTTTAGGGCCGAATCATGAGATTAATAACTTAGAGCAGATTTTAACTGGTTCAGCTTTGTCTCAATGGCGGGTGATTGCTCAACAGGCTAAGTCTGACAACCGCTATCGCAAGTACGACCATAGCGTAAAGGTAGAATCTGTAGAGAAAATTGATTTATTTGCAGATCGTGCCGCAGTCGTAGCTACAGTGAAGGAAGCGACGCAGTTATATGAAAATGGTCAGTATAAAAACTCTTCTAACGAGAATTTGCGAGTTCGGTACGATTTGATTCGAGAACGAGGTAAATGGCGTATTCAGAGTACATCTGTTGTGAATCAGATAATCAGATAAGTTTGAATTTTTAGGTTATCGTCTACGACTTACCCCCGCGCTGAACTGTTCCCTTGGAAGGCTTTAACAATTCAGTAAGTTGGCAAATCAACAATATAACAAGACAAATTTCTAGAGCTTTGGAAAGCCAACTTCAAAAACTTTTCGTCCGATGATGATTCCAGAGAATTATATGGGAATATTTATAAATGGAAGCCCAAATATTTCTCGGAGAGCATTATGTTTGGCTCGGCTTCCAATAATTTTATCTTTTCTAAATAACTAAATATGGGCGTATTTAACAAAATTACAGCAACGTTTCAGGAGTCTAGACAATTTCTAAAAAGAAGTCTAGAAGAATACGTTATGTTTAGCTCAGAAGCTAAATATTTGACTTTGACCAAAAAAATGGTTTTACTTCTCTGTCAACAAGCCGAATCTAGAGTTGAGCAATTAAAAAGCTTAAAGCCACACTCTGAGGAGGGACTTATTGCAACAATAGAATACAATAAAATTCAAGTGCAATTACATTTTACTCCTGAGAAAATAATTCTTAATGAAGATTGCCTTGAAGGGGAACTTCGCTTATTGAAACCCCCTGAGTTTGAAACTGAATCGATAGTTTACCGTTACCTCATTGCAGGTTGGAAAACATTCTTGGGAGGTAAACTTCCCAATGAGGCTTTACCAAAAGAAGTTAGAATTGAAAATAATAAGATTTACTATACTCTTCCTCGAAATCAATTACAGCTTTTAGATGACCTTTTCTATAGTCTTGAAAATGGTTCTGCTTTGATTACTAACCTCAAACAAGGAGAGTTAACTATTGAAACTTCAGTAGCTTTGAGTTGGAATAATTTCAAGCTTCAAAATCTGCTTCAACTTCTGAATTTTAAATAGGGGTAATATCATGTCCGCAGAACCCCACCCCGCCAAAGCTATGCTTCGTCTCCCCTCCCCGCAAGCGAGGAGGGGGATTGAGAGGTGAGTGCAATGACTGTGGGAATCATAACTAATTATCTGGACTTGATATTACCTAGAATCTTCCAATACACCTAACAAACTCTTCAACATCAAATAAGCAGAAGTTCCTCCTGGATCTGGATGTCCGATACTCCGTTCTCCAAGGTAGCTAGCTCGTCCCTTTTTGGCTTGCATCGGTATAGTTTCTTGCAATCCCCTTTGGGCTGCTGCTACAGCCTGTTGCATCGCTTCCAGCGTCCCTTTACTTTCTCCTACAGCCTGCCTAAAAGCGTCTACAGCCGGAGATAGTACATCGACCATTGTTTTGTCTTCTAGTTGCGCTTTACCACGTTGCAACACACCGTCCAAGCCTGCTTGGAGTAGCCCTAATACATCTTGTTTCGTTAATTCTTGCTTATCTACTACTGCTGTACTGGCTCGTAAAAACCAGGTTCCATAAAGAGGGCCACTAGCACCGCCAATGGAAGAAATTAAGGTCATACTCACGGTTTTGAGAATGTTGCTGATGTCCTTGTTTGTAAGAGTTGGTAACTGAGTACTTACCTTTTTGAAGCCGCGATCCATATTGATCCCGTGGTCAGCATCTCCGATCGCAGCATCTAATTCTGTCAAATATGCTTTATTCTGCTCTATCTCGGTTGCATAAGCCTGCAACCATTGTAATATCTGCGCTTGAGTCACCATATCAACATAATTCGTAATTCGTAATTATGAAATTCCCCAGCACCAACTTGGCGTTTTTACTGGTGCATCCCATAGCCGGATCATCTCATCATCTAATTTCAGCAAGGTAATGGAGCAACCTTGCATTTCTAAAGATGTTATATAAGGGCCAATTAAGTTTCGCACAATTTGCAATTCTTGCTGTTCGCAGATTTGGGCGAGTTTGCGATAAACAATATACAATTCAGAAATCGGGGTTCCACCCATACTATTGACGAAAGCTAAGAGGCGATCGCCTTTGGCAAATGGTAGACTTGTTAACTCTACATCTACCCATTCTCCTTTATCTTCATCCCACTCTCGCAGTGTGCGGCTGTATGCTGCATCCTCCATGAGCGATCGCATCAAAATTTCGGTAATCTCATCTACTGATTTGATAGCTGTACGTTCTGTTCCTGGCTCACCGTGGATACCGATACCTAATTCGATTTCGCGATCGCTCAATTCAAATGTCGGCGTTCCATTAGCTGGCACTGTACAGGATGTTAGAGCAATTCCCATACTCCGTCCATTCAGATTTACTCGGCGACACAAATTTGCTATCTGTGGCAAATCATACCCTGCCTCAGCCGCCGCACCACAAATTTTTTCTGCCAGTATTGTTGTTCCCACACCTCTACGTCCTTGGGTATAGAGGCTATCCTTTACTGCTACATCGTCATCAATCAAAATATTTAGCGATCGAATGCCTTCACCACGGGCTAACTCTGTTGCCATCTCAAAGTTCATCACATCGCCACTGTAATTTTTGACGATATAAAGGATACCTGAGCCTCCATTTACTTGCTTGGCTGCTTCTAGCATTTGGTCAGGAGTGGGTGAAGTGAAAACCTCACCAGGACAAGCTGCATCCAGCATTCCTTTGCCCACAAAGCCAGCGTGCATTGGTTCATGTCCACTGCCACCACCTGAAATAATTGCTACTTTACCCTGAATAGGTGCATTGGCTCGATAGACAAAGGCAGGATCGTAGTTCAGTTTAATTAAATCGGAATGAGCCGCCGCCATACCTTCTAGACTTTCTTGCACAAAGTCTTCCGGCTTGTTGATCAGCTTTTTCATAATCCGTGTTTGGTTAAAAGGGTGCTAAAACCCAGGTTATAGCGATCGCTGGTTTGTATGCAATACAGTCTGACCTCTCTTCTTAAAGGCTACCGTGTACATACAAGTCTTTTAGAGTGGCTCCACGACTTTTAATCCTCCCACCCCCCTCTTGAAAAGCAAAGCTGTTTCATTCCCTTAAAGGCTCAAAAAAGACTTGTGTTGTGAACGAAAAGACCTGTTTATGAACCAAAGTACTTGTGTTATGAACGAAAAGACTTGCTTATGAACGAAAGTACTTGTGTTGTGAACGAAAAGACTTGTGTTATGAACGAAAGCACTTGTGTTGTGAACGAAAAGACTTGTGTTGTGAACGAAAAGACTTGTGTGTACACCGTAGCCCTAAAAGAGAGAGACTTTGAAATTTTCCCCTTCCTGTGTCGGGAAGGGGGTTAGGTTTTTCGTAGGTTTTGCCATATAACCGAATAATTATGAATTATTTGGTCAATTCAAAGATTCCATCAACTCAATACACTTGTGCATCTGCTGGTGCATCATTTCCCTATCAGCATGAAACCTTCGCCCATGACCTGGTAGTACCCACTCAAAAGAGTAATTAGCCAAGTTACGCATTGATTTAGTCTGTTCTGACCAAGAATACCAGCAGGCACCGTGGAATGCAATCAGTTGGTGCAAGCTTTCTGACCAAGCGAGATGGTCGCCAGTGAAGAGGAACTTATTTTTGTAGAGTAAAACAGTTTGTCCTTTGGTGTGACCGGGAACTGGGATAATTAATAAATCTGGTGTCAAAGTAAATGGTTCAGAACCAGTTAGCTGTATTTCTACATTGCGAGTATCGGCAGTAATATCATCAGTATGAAGGATGCGATCGCACTGAAAATGTTCGGCAAACTTTTGATGATCTGCGACATCATCCTTATGAGTTAGGTACATATAACGAATTGGCCCCAGTTCCTCTAAACGCTTGACTAAAGGTGGCGTAAAGCGGGGAGAATCCACTAAAATATTACCTTCTGGAAGTTGAATTAAATAGCTAGCAGCACCATAAGATTTTTCGGAATGATAGCCGCAATGGTAAACATTTTCTGCTACTAATATTGGAAACTTTTCTTGAGCAACTTTGATATCTTTTGGTTTCTCAACTGTGCCAATAGAACTAGTAGGACAAGCTAAAAGTGCTTCCAGGGCTGCTAATCTTTCTGTATTATTCGTAGGTTGATGATAAACCACCGACTGTTGATCGACACGAGAAAACACTTCAGGAGTCATCCAGCGACAGGTATCACAATCAATACAGGTAGTATCTACATAAAAATCGCCGTTGACATTTTGCGAGTGACGTTGATTTAAATGAGCCATATTAATCCTTTTGCTTCCAGCCGCTTACTGGGGAGCGATAAACTCTATATCACTACGCTAGCAAAAGCGGACTAAGACTGGAGACACCATTAGAAATAAATCTGCTCAAAAATATAAAGACTCATGAAACCTAGTAAGCAGAAAATGGAAAACTTAACATAGACACCATCTGCTTAGAGAGCATCCCAAACGATCAACTACTTTTAATATTCATGCACCAGAAAGAGCATTTCCTACTTTTTGAGGTGGAGAAGGAAGAAAGTTGATATTTAGTTCTGGGAATATTGAATAGTTGTTTCGCGCTTAGAGCGAATCTACTCCAAATTCCTGCGGACGATGGCGAACCGCCGTATAGGCTTTCATTGGTGGCAATTCTGGCCGTCTTAAAAACCAGTTTTCTGAGGCATCAGAGCCGTAATTAAACCCCACTATTACCACATACTCTTCCTTGGGCTTATAGGTGTCAATCACATTAAACAACTCAGCATATTCGATCGGCTGTTGTTTCGCCGCTTGCGAGAGCATCATCATCTTCCAGGGTTCACTTCTTTGCGCCACATAATGAACCTTGCTCCCGATCGCAGATGGACTTTCTGTGATTGAAAAGTCGTTGCCACCGGAATGCTGGATATTCACGACTTTGTGAAGATAAAGGTAGCCTCGACCTGAGCGCTGATAGAACTTCCACGCCTGGGCGCTAAACAGGACTTCACATTCATCGATGATGTTTCTTGCGATTTCGACTCTCAGTTCGCGTTCAGGTGTCATTGTCAGTTCACCCGTGCAGTGGTCAGGCTTCTTGCCCTCATTTATCATGGTAACAGAAGACAAATAGACTATTTTGGCTTCTTTTGAAAACCATGCTGGTGAAGTAGTAATTACTTGCTGCCAATGGGCTTGTGCTGCCTGATGATTTCGATCGTTTGCCAGTTCGAGTGTTAGAAGATATCAACCCTGTCAGCCTTGCCAGTTCTGCCAAAGTCGGGGGATGCTTCAGCCGTTGTCGTAAAATATCTCTGGCATAGTGAATTCTATCCACTGTGTCCGATTTCAACAGATTTAGACCGCAGGGGGCAGGGAGCAGGGGGCAGGGAGCAGGGAGCAGGGAGCAGGGGGAAAGAGACTTTTCCGATTTTTGCACAGATCCGGTAATCATAAGTGATTAACCGGACTTGATATAATACGTCCAAGATCAATCCCTTAGATTTATCTATGGGGTTACTCTAAGCCGAGGCACTCAGCAATCAGCACTCCTGAATACCTCCAAATAAGGATGGCACTCCGAAAAATCCACTAGGTTTTTGGGAGATAACCCACTGCCATAAATGCCGTATTGTCCTGCCCCAACGGTATGGTAGCGATCCTGATAGTCTCCAAAGAAGTAAAAATGATACTCTACTTTGCCTGCTTTTCCTTCCCGCTTCTCCTGTAGGAAACGCTATGCGTAGCTTGCTTTCTCCACGAAGTGGTACGGGTTGCCGCAGGCATCGCCTTTCCTTACCACTTCACCTCAGCTGCCACGTTGACCTCTCGTTGAGTGCCCACTTTCACCCGACGGCGATACCACCACATCACAACACCTGTCACCATCAGCACGGTGGGAGCCAGACCCACAAACACATACAAAACCTGCGTCAGCCGTCCACCGAAGGTGCCAAAATGCACAGAGCCAAACTGATTCAAAATGGCTTCGGCACGGGAGGGTTTAACGCCATCATTAATCTGAATTACCTTGCCTGTGAATTGATCGAGATAGACTTGCGTTGTCCCATATTGACCTGTTTCCTGAGCCTGCTTTTTGCCCACGTGGAATGGTTCTTCCTGTTTATTAGCAAAAGAAACGTAGGTAGTAATAGCATTGGGAACGGCGGCATCGGCTCGTTGTAGCAGGTCTTTGATCGCCAAAGGTTGCTGAAGAGAAATCGGTTTAGAAACTGGCTCTGCGGGTTTTGGTGTTAGGGTTGCGGCATAAATGATATCAGTCACCTTTGCTTGAGGAATGTTCCAGGCAAAACCGGTGAAGCCAATGAAGGCAAGAAAGACGGCGGTGATGATACCTGCTACTTTGTGAATATCAAAATTCGTGCGTTTGATATGAGCCTTCTGCCATTTGATTTTGAATCCAGTAATCAATTTGCGCCAACCAGGCCAGAGGATGATACCCGTGATGCTAAGGATCAGAGTTAGAAGGGCAACAATACCCATGATCCATTGGCCTATATCGCCTGCTAAAAGTTTGTAATGCAGGCTATAAATGCTGCCAATCCAACTGGTTTCCCACTGACGATCGCCCATAACCTGCCCTGTATATGGGTTCACAAATACATACCAAACGCGATCGGCCGCATCATTCAACCACACCTGGTAAGGCTGATCGATGTGTTCTGGCAAGCTGACACCGCCAATAGTCAAGCCTTTGGAGGCGTAGACAGTTTTCACAGTGTCTGCGATCGCGTGAATTGAAACTTGCTCTTTACCGGGGATGATGCGACCAAACCGTTGTGCTAGAACAATGCGATCGATTTCGTGCCAGAAAACCAGCACACTGCCTGTCAATCCAGCGATGGAGAGTAGAGTGCCACCGATTAAACCGAGCCAGCGATGCAGGTGAAATGCAGTATTGCGAATTATTCTTGCATTCATGATAGACCCTTCTCAATAACTTAATCCTGTGCCCTTGTCACAGAGCTAGCAAACCAGATTGCGATAGTTTAAAGCTAAATGAGAATTAATTCTATCAGAACTTACGCATTGTCCACAACTCAATCCTGTACCCTTGTGACGAACCAGCAAGGGACTTCCAACTAAAAAAATACCCATCGCTTTGGTGAGCAGGGGAAGCAAGGGAGGAAGAATCTAACGATCATCTTCGCTCACAAAATTGAATAATTTAATTTCTGGAAGTCCCTAAAACAGTTTGTTCTTTGGTGTGACCGGGAACTGGGATAATTAATAAATCTGGAGTCAAGGCAAATGGTTCAAAACCAGTTAGCTGTATTTCTACATTGCGAGTACTTGCAGTAATATCATCAGTATGAAGGATGCGATCGCACTGAAAATGCTCGGCAAATTTTTGATGATCTGCTACATTATCCCTATGAGTTAGATACATATAACGAATTGGCCCCAGTTCTTATAAACGCTTGACTAAAGGCGGCGTAAAGCGGGGAGAATCTACTAAAATGTTACCTTCTGGAAGTTGAATTAAATAGCTAGCAGCACCGTAAGATTTTTCAGAATGATAGCCACAGTGGTAAATATTTTCCGTTACTAATATCGGAAAAGTTTCTTGAACAGCCTTGATATCTTTTGGCTTTTCAACTGTGCCAATGGAACTGGTAGGACAAGCTAAAAGTGCTTGCAGCGCGGCTAATCTTTCCGTTTCATTGGTTGGTTGATGATAAACAGCCGATTGGTCATCAACATCATAAAATACTTCAGGAGCCATCCAGCAACAGGTATCACAATCAATACAGGTAGTATCTACATAAAAATCGCCGTTGACATTTTGGGAGCGACGCTGATTTAAATGAGCCATATTAATCCTTTTGCTTCCAGCCGCTTACTGGAGAGCGATAAATGCTATATCACTACGCTAGCAAAAGTGAGTTGAGATTGTAGATGCCAGTAGAAGTAAATCTGCTCAAAAATAGAGAGTCGTGAAACCAAGTCAGCAGAAAATGGGAAAACTGAACATAGACACTATCTGCTGATATATTTCCAAATATGCTTTACTGTTATAATTCCAACTGCTCAAATCCGTTTAACCCTGATAATAATAAGTTTTGCATTAAGTGTGGACAAACACTCACACCATTATTCAGAAACCGCTTCCGAGTAATACGACTTTTGGGTGAGGGTGGATTTAGCAGAACTTATGAAGCCAGAGATGCAGATAAGATAGATGAACCTTGCGTAATTAAGCAATTTGTTCCGCAAGTTCAAGGAACGAATGCACTTGAGAAAGCAACAGAGTTATTTAAGCAAGAGGCGAAGCGACTGTATGACTTGGGAGAACACCCGCAAATTCCCCGTCTGATTGCTTATTTTGAACAGGATAAACGGCTTTATTTGGTACAAGAGTTAATTGAGGGACAGAATTTATTACAAGAATTGCAGCAGCAGGGAGCTTTTAGCGAAGAAAAGATCAAAGAGCTTTTGGCTGATATATTGCCTATCCTGAAATTTATCCATGAACGCGGTGTAATTCATCGAGACATCAAGCCAGAAAATATTATGCGCCGTCGTCAGGATGGCAAGTTAATATTAATTGATTTTGGTGTTTCTAAACAAATTACAAAAACTTTTGTAGGTGTTGGCACAACAGTAGGAACGCCTGGATATACACCACTAGAGCAAATACATGGTCAAGTTTTCCCTGCAAGTGACCTTTATAGTTTGGGTGTAACTTGTATTCGGCTATTGACACAATGTTTACCAAATGTAGATGGTTATGATGAACTTTATGATGCATTAAATGGTGAATGGATATGGAAAAATCATTTACTAAAAGATACAAATATTACACTTCATTTGAGCAAAATTTTAGATAGATTAATTGAGGAATACGTTAAAAAGCGCTATCAATCGGTAGATGAGGTATTTCTATATTTCGATTTTTATAATAAGCCACAATCTAATCAAGATATAGATTTAAAATCGAATACAACTCAGTTAAGTGGAGAAGGTTGGAGACAACGGAAAAATTGGGGAACCCATTCACGTTGGGATAGTTCAGAGGACTCGGATGGTGAAAAAAATTCGGGAGATTGGGATAGTTGGGAAAGTTCCGCAGGCAGCTATACTTGGTAAAGTTATAGAGATTGATGTAGCTGTTGATTCCTATTTCTGCTTGACAATAATTTAATTTTACAAGCAATGATTAAATATGACTGAAATTATATTTATCGTTGAAGATGATCCAGATGGTGGTTATACAGCTAGAGCTTTAACCGAGTCAATTTTTACTCAGGCTGATGATATAGAAAAACTACGAGAAATGATCCGTGATGCGGTTCATTGCCATTTTCCTAATGAACAAAACCGTCCCCGAAGAATCTTACTTAAATAATAAGGTATTAAAATTTTGGATTTTCAGTTTTAGAGATGCGATCGCACGAGAGATTATTGTCTCATGAGCGATTGCGCATATAATTCATAACACCTCCCATTCATCTCTGCTGATATTAGCTTGACGTAATATTCTATTTAGTAAGCTTGGACTGATGTCTCCCTGATGTGGATTGGGAATTGTCAGCCTTAATTCACCTTTCACCATGTATTGATGCTTACCACCTGGGTAAGGCCCATCAAAACCTGCATTTTTCAGATAACGAATTAGATCCCGCCGATTAATCGATCCAAAGGGTGGCATTCGGCGACCTCTTTGGTAAAATTCAGGTCAACACCATTAAGTATTGGTAGAGTATGACCCAAACGCAATCCTAGTACAATCCATCCTTCAAGAGTATCTTGCAAATCCTCCCGGCAAGCTTCTAGTGTTGCAGCGTTTGCCCAAACACCTTGACATTCTAGAATTTCGCCATAGAAAGTTCCATCCTCAAGCAACTCATAAGTTGCTTTGTGCATTGCTATACGAATGTAATTTGTCAACATTTATATTTTTTGCAACTTAATTCAGCTTTTTTAGGACTTATGCAAAATATCTCTCAAACTCTGATTTCTCCGTGTCCTCTGCGCCTCTGCGGTTCGTTATTCCGTAACTCATCTATAAGTCCTATTTTTAATCAATTTGGTTATAACTGAAATTTTACTTTTAATCGCAAATCCGCCAAACTCTAATTATTATGTATAATTTTTAATTTCCGAAAATGCGATCGCGCCCTTTGATCAACGCGATCGCTAAATTTTCCATCCCCTAACCAATAAAATGCAGATGATTCATCACCGCACTAATTAGATTATGGGTAACGGGAAGACTATCCACCACCATCCCCAGACACAACAGCATCATGTAGGAAATGGAATAGAGAAACAACTCTTTAGCTACAGCGCGATCCTCTGGATTCTGCAACAACCGCCAAGATTTGTGGATAAATAATCCTCCCAGACTTACAGCGATCGCAGCATAAAGAATTCCACTTGCGCCCAAGGGATATACCAATAACACGGT
This sequence comes from Nostoc sp., assembly GCF_036917415.1. Taxonomy (GTDB): domain Bacteria; phylum Cyanobacteriota; class Cyanobacteriia; order Cyanobacteriales; family Nostocaceae; genus Nostoc. Next base: position 128,299 of record NZ_JBALDJ010000050.1, read on the forward strand.
TGCAACTACAGTTAGCAGCGTATAATACCAAATCTGCCGCACTGTTGCTGTATCACCTTCAATTACAGGTAGCATTGGTATCCCAACCTTTGCGTAATCATCCCGAATCATCAGAGCTAATGCCCAGAAATGGGGTGGTGTCCACAAAAAGACGATGCCAAAAATTAACCATGCTGACCAGCTTAAAGTGCCTGTGACAGCAGCCCAACCCACTAAAGCCGGAATTGCCCCAGCAGCCCCACCAATGACAATATTTTGGGTACTGTGGCGTTTTAGCCAGTGAGTATAGACCAAAATATAAAAGACGATGCCAGAGAAAGCTAGCGAGGCGGCTAACAGATTGGCAAATACTGCTAGGAGTGTAAAGGAGATCGTTGCTAGTGCGATCGCAAAAATTAGAGCATCACGCGGCTGCACCTTACCGGAAGGCATCGGACGATGGCGCGTCCGCTCCATGTCATAATCAATATCCCGGTCATAGACACAGTTAATCGTCTGGGCGCTTGCAGCAGCCAAAGTACCACCAGTAAGAGTTACTAGCAACAGCAATGGGTCTACTTCTCCCTTAGCAGCAATCCACATACTTCCAGCCGTGGTAATCAAAAGCAACGGAATAATCCGAGGCTTCGTTAGCTGGTAATAACTTTGAACTACCTGGAAAAATGTTTCGTGGTGGCGAGAGACATTAGTCTCAATCATTTTGGCTCTGGTTCCTTATTTTTCAACAACTTATATGCAGCCCCCGCTCAAGGTGGCTCTTTCAGGCAAATGAAAACACAGATTTTCTGCACCTGCGTGGGTCGCATCATCAGTGCTGAGTGCTGAGTGCTGTTAGCGGTAGCGGGGCGTTTAGCCCGTGCTGAGTTAGGAGTTAGGAGTTAGGAATTCTTCCTCTGCTCCCTCATTTCCCCGATCTCTCCCAGTCCCTACTCAGCACTCAGCACTCGTGATTCAACACTCACTGAGTCACGTAGTGATAAAACTGTGAAAACCACCAAAGTACCTAGCAAAGTAGCTCCTATAGCTTGATGAGAGACTGTAAGAGGCTCGACTTGGAGGTGTAATTTGAAAGTGGCGACTCCCAACAAGATTTGTAAGATTAATAACGCACCAGCCATATTTGCCAGTCGCCGCAAGGCTGGATGTAGTGCTGGTGTCCGCCAACAAATAAATACCATTGCCAAGGTTGCCACTGTTGGCGGCACCAAACCAGCAATATGGCTGTACATTACAGTACAAAGTTGAGAACCGCCGAGGCATTGGTGTAGCGCCCAGCGAGAGCCTACCAAAGCACCTAGTAAACTTTGCAGGTAAACTAGAACAGCAGCAGTTAAACCGACCCAAGGCAACTTACCAACGGTTCCATTCCCCTGATAGGGTGTGAGTGCTGTGCCGATAATCAGGAGAGTAGTAAAAAACAGCAGCGCCGTTCCTAAATGGGCGGTAACGATATCAAACCGCAACAGTTCGGTAACGGTGAGTCCCCCTAAGATGCCTTGGAAGACGATTAGAAATAGGGCGAATGTAGATGCCCAAGGCAGCCAAGAGGGTAAGAAACGACGACGCCACCAGGACAATCCGAAAAGTGCGATCGCGCTTAAACCAATTAAAGCTGCATCCAATCTGTGAAACCACTCCAAAAACACTTGGAGATTCATTTGCTTGGCTGGCACGAGTTCGCCATAGCATAAGGGCCAGTCTGGGCAAGCAAGTCCAGCATTCATGACGCGGGTGGCACTGCCTATGGCCATCAAAATTAAGGTGGCTATGCACATTTTCCACACCAAGCGCCGAATCATTTCCTTGGGTTTTTGCTGCTGAAGAGCCGCTTCATTTTGTTGTTGTAGGACAAATTCGCTCATGAACGATACCTTCTGCCCGCTCTTGGTGGATTTCTTAAAATCTTCAATTTTCTTTTAGCGTCCTATCTCCACCCTAGCGTATACGCTAAAGCTTTATAGATCGGCACTCACTTATACTTTGAAGCACATTAGCCACTTTTTGCCTCAAGCTTTAGGTATTTTTCAAGATGTGAAAAATTGATTAGTTGCAATTAATTTCAATATCCTAAATTTTTTATTAAAATTTTTTAGTTATTTACATCTACCTTTGGCAGTATTTAATGTATCTCTTTTACTCAAAATTAGTAAAGTAGGCGAAAAAATTAATAAAAATTTTAGACTTTAGGACTATATATCGTTATTGACAGATTACCTTTTGCAGCATACGGCAACTGCGTAAATATGTTCTACTTTCGGTGTACCAAAAGAATGTCAACGTGGAAAAAAGCCGCTGAAGTGACAAAAAATTGCAGCTTTACAGATAGACACGAGGTTGGGGTTTAGCTTGGGGTTATTTTATATTGGCGATCGCCAAGGAGACTTAAACAACATATTTACTGTGCCAAGTTATTTACGCACGGATGCTGGTATCTTCTACAAGCAGGAAGGTTTTCGAGTTGGAGTCAATGTTAGGAATCTGTTTGACGTTGACTATTTTGAGAGTTCCCAGAGCAGGCTGCGTGTTTTCCCAGGCGAACCGTTGAGGGTGGTAGGGTCGATTTCCTGGGAGTTATGATGCTAAATGATGCCCCTCACATTTATGCTTAAGGAACCTAAATGATACCAATTTAATTGATAAATCATTGATAAAGAAATTTTAGTAGTCAATAGGCGATCGTGAGAAACAAGATCCCTGACATCTTTGAGATGTCGGGAATCTGTCGCTTTCAATTCTCACAAATGAAATAGAATTGCTATATCTTAAATTTTCTCATTGATTTATGTGTATTTCTCTCAGTATCTGATGAACCCTATAAAAAATCGAAATTAGCGTTTCCACCGAAATTCTCAAAAGACAACGCTTAACTAAACCTTATTGTTTGATCGACTTCTTGCACTCAGGATGAGTAAAGTAGCCAAAAAAATTAATAAAAATTTCAGAACACTGTACTCCATATCTAACAGCCTAGACTACCTTAGTAAGTGAGCAGCTCTGAGATAACGTAGTAAATTCAATTAAGTAAGCCGTGAAGATTCCAAGTTCAATCTGGACATTACTCATTGGCATCGTGCTAACGCTAGTCAGCCTTTGGTACGGTCAAAATCACGGTCTGTTGCCAGCAGCAGCCACGGATGAAGCCGTCTTGGTGGATAATCTGTTCAACGCGATGATGATCGTTTCTACAGGTATATTCCTGCTCGTAGAAGGTATTTTAATTTACTCTGCATTTAAATACCGTCGGCGTGCAGGTGACAATGAAGACGGCCCACCAGTTGAGGGCAATATACCTCTAGAAATTCTCTGGACGGCGATCCCAGCAATTATCGTTATTGGTATTTCTGTTTATAGCTTTGATGTCTACAACGAAATCGGTGGCTTTGATCCCCATGCTATTCATGAAGCACCGATGAATCAGGAATCGATGAAAATGCCAGGGCATGGAAGTGCAATCGCGCAGGGTGCGGGAACCGCACTCGCAGCAACTTTAAGCGATACTCCTCCCAGCACCGAACCCAACCTCAATCAAGAAAAATCTGATGAGGCAATGCAAGACCCAGCAACGGCAGAAGTCCGCAATGCTGACCAAATTCCCCAACTGCGGAATGCCCCAGGTGTAGGTAGTGTTGCTCCGACAATTGGGGGCAGTCCTGATAAAGCAGGCAAACCACCAGAATTACAGGTCAACGTCACAGGTCTACAATATGCTTGGCTTTTCACCTATCCTGAAACTGGTATAACTACGGGTGAAATGCACGTCCCCATCGGGCGAGAAGTGCAAATCAATATGACAGCCAACGATGTTATCCACGCCTTCTGGGTACCAGAGTTCCGCCTGAAACAAGATGCGATCCCTGGTAGACAAAGCGAAATTCGCTTCACACCTAAAAAAGCAGGCGATTATGCTTTGATCTGCGCTGAACTTTGTGGCCCATATCATGGTGCGATGAGAGCATCAGTAGTAGTTGAGACAGAAGAAGCCTTTAACAAATGGGAGCAAGAGCAGCTAGTTGCCAGCAAAGAAACGCTAAATCAAGCTGTTGCTGTTAACCCTGCCGATCTATCCCCAAATGAATTTCTCGCTCCTTACACCAAGGACTTGGGGATTCAGCCAGAAATCCTCCATCAAGTTCACCATTAGTAAATTGTCATTTAGTCAAAATCCAATGACTAATGACTAATGACTAATGACTAATGACTAATGACTATGACACAAGCTCAGTTGCAAGAAACTGCCAATATCCCCGCCCTTAGTGAGGAACCAGGGATCAGAAAATGGCAAGACTACTTTGGCTTCAACACCGACCATAAGGTGATTGGGATTCAATACCTAGTCACTACGTTCATTTTCTACTGCATTGGTGGCGTAATGGCTGACTTGGTTCGTACAGAACTACGAACCCCAGAAGTCGATTTTGTCACCCCTGAAGTCTACAACAGCTTATTTACGCTGCACGCCACGATCATGATTTTCTTGTGGATTGTGCCAGCTGGTGCGGGTTTTGCTAACTTCCTCATCCCGTTGATGATTGGGGCAAAGGATATGGCATTCCCACGCTTGAATGCTGTTGCCTTTTGGATGATTCCCCCTGCGGGTTTATTGTTGATCGCTAGTTTAGTAGTAGGCGATGCACCAGATGCAGGTTGGACTTCCTACCCTCCCCTGAGCTTGGTAACAGGTCAAGTAGGTGAGGGAATTTGGATTATGAGCGTCCTCCTACTAGGTACGTCATCGATTCTAGGGGCAATCAATTTCCTCGTCACATTGCTCAGGATGCGTATCCCTGGTATGGGGGTTCATCAAATGCCCTTGTTTTGCTGGGCGATGTTTGCTACCTCAGCACTGACTCTAGTATCTACACCAGTGCTAGCAGCTGGTCTAATTCTGCTTTCCTTTGATTTAATTGCCGGGACAACATTTTTTAACCCGACTGGCGGTGGCGACCCAGTTGTGTATCAGCATATGTTCTGGTTTTACTCTCACCCAGCGGTTTACATCATGATTTTGCCCTTTTTTGGGGCAATTTCAGAAATTATCCCGGTGCATTCCCGCAAACCGATTTTTGGCTATAAAGCGATCGCTTATTCCTCCCTAGCCATCAGCTTTCTGGGGCTAATCGTCTGGGCGCACCACATGTTTACCAGCGGTATCCCCGGTTGGTTGCGGATGTTCTTTATGATCACCACCATGATCATTGCCGTACCTACGGGAATTAAAATTTTCAGTTGGTTAGCAACGATGTGGGGCGGAAAAATCCAACTGAACAGCGCCATGCTGTTCGCCATCGGCTTTGTTGGCACCTTTGTAATTGGTGGGATCAGTGGTGTAATGTTGGCAGCAGTGCCCTTTGATATTCACGTTCACGACACCTATTTTGTGGTGGCACACTTGCACTACGTCCTATTTGGTGGTAGCGTTCTCGGTATTTATGCAGCCATCTACCACTGGTTCCCAAAAATGACGGGACGGATGGTAAATGAATTTTGGGGTAAGGTTCACTTTGCCTTGACAATAGTTGGTCTAAACATGACCTTCTTACCCATGCACAAGCTGGGATTAATGGGCATGAACCGCCGCATCGCCCAGTATGACCCGAAATTTACCTTTCTCAACGAAATCTGCACTTATGGCGCTTACATACTAGCAGTTTCGACATTCCCCTTCATCATCAATGCAATTTGGAGTTGGTTATACGGCGAGAAAGCTGGTAATAATCCCTGGAGGGCACTTACCTTAGAGTGGATGACAACCTCACCACCTGCGATCGAGAATTTTGATCGAACCCCAGTACTGGCTACGGGCCCCTACGACTACGGTTTGGAAAATGTTAGTGAAGGTGTACCTTTATCCGATCCCAATCCCGTCTTATCTGGTGGGCCAAACTCAGTATTAAGAGCAGAACCCGACCCAGCGGTTGCCGCCAATCCCGAAGACCGGAAATAAACTGGGGACTGGGGACTGGGGACTGGGGACTGGGGACTAGGGACTAGGGACTGGTTAATTAATTCTCTTCCCAATGCCCAATGTCCCATGCCCAATGTCCCTGCCCAATGTCCCATGCCCAATGTCCCATGCCCAATGCCCAATTCCCCACTTATCAAAATTCATGCAAAGTCAAACTATTGACCCAGCTAAAACTGAACTAAATCATCACCACGCGGCGGAAGCCTCCGTTGCTCATCACGAAGAACATCCAGATCATCGTCTGTTTGGGCTAATTGTCTTCCTGATTGCTGAAGGGATGATTTTTATGGGGTTGTTCGGAGCCTATTTGGCTTTCCGTGCTACCTTACCTGCATGGCCTCCAGAAGGCACACCAGAGTTAGAACTATTGTTACCCGGAGTGAACACCATCAATCTAATTTCTAGTAGTTTTGTCATGCATAATGCTGACACTGCAATCAAAAAGAACGATACGCGGGGTGCACAAATCTGGTTAGCAATTACTGCTGCAATGGGTGCTATCTTCTTGGTGGGTCAAGTATATGAATATACCCATTTAGAATTTGGTTTAACTACCAATTTATTTGCTAGTGCATTTTACGTTTTGACTGGTTTCCACGGATTGCACGTTACTATCGGCGTTTTGGCAATTGTTGCTGTCTTGTGGCGATCGCGCGTTCCGGGTCACTACAGTAACGAAAAGCACTTTGGTATTGAAGCAGCCGAAATCTACTGGCACTTTGTTGACGTGATTTGGATTATTTTGTTCGGATTACTGTATCTACTCTGAGCATTCATTAATTAACTAGTTGTTTAATCCACGCGGACAACTTAATAAGCCCCCTTAGTGGGGGCTTTTTTAATTAACAGAATTAAAAATATCAGTGAAAAAGATTGTAGAGACGTAGCAGTGTTATAGCAGGAGGCAGAAGGCAGGAGGCAGGAGGCAGGAGGTAAAAGTATTACTATTCCTAGCTTTCATGCTTTCAAAATGTCCTAACCTGTGTGACTACGGCTATACCTCTCTATAAGGGCTATCAATAAGCTATATTTATCATTGACCTAAAAACAGTTAAATAAAAATATATAAAAACAAGCTTAGACTTTTCCCACTATTACTTTTGCTAGATGCAACTGAGTTGTTGCAAGTGATATAGATACAAGTAAAGTAAAAGGTGGGAAAAGTCGGAAAAGTAGGATGTTTTGGAGTAAGCATTGAATAAGCAGTTAATATACTGTAGATTGATATCTTAAGGACTAAGTAAACCAATAAATAAAGAAAGTTCGCAAATTTATGCGGATTTAATTTAAGGAAATGCAGTCCTAATATTTCTTCTACTTCTAAAAGTGGAAACTTAAAGTTATTCGAGAGATTGCAAGCATTGTAATTCGCCATTTTGCTTTCTCATTTAAGTAGCTTGTACCAATTCAAAAAATGTTTACGACAGATAACCCAACCTGCACTCTCGTCTTGCTAAGGGTAGGGTAGGGATGGATTCTTTTTTAACAATTGGTATCAGATATTAATTGTGGTATTTCATGGAAGCGAATACGCATTACAGATTTGCCAGAATTATGAGTAGATCGAGATCGTGAAATGTGTGAGTGATTGAAAAGTTACACCTAATTTACCTCAAAAACCATCACTCAGTATTTACCTCAAAAACTTATCCGATCTTTTTTAGTTTTTTCGTCGAACTCACATTGAGCTGACAACCCGATCGCGGTTGGTAATGACTAAAATCTGGTAATAAAATTGTGGCAAACACTGTAAAGGTATTTGTGCTTTTAAATTTTACTTTTCAAGGTTTTGTCAGTAATCAAACTTAACAGTTAAAATAAATAAATATCCTGACTCCTGAATATTATTTTCTGCCCGCAGTATTTAAACTGTGGACTAGTGTTAAATTTACTTAAGTGATAAAATTACAAAAGTACTTCATAAATTAATTTTGTACTAAGATACTTAATAAAGGTATTAAATAAACCAATCAAGCAACTAAGCATTTAACTCATCTAAAGTATAGGTCGCCCGATGGCTAACTGCCGCAAATACCAGCAAATCTAGCAACAAGCAGTTATTCATGAACTCACCCAAGCTCTGAATGGTCAGTAAATTAAGAAGTAGTATACGCCACATGAGCCAGAACCCTCTAGTCAGAAAAACACTCCGAAGTCGCTTTGAAACTGTCAAAGTGATGGGAAGCGGAGAATCTGATAATACTTACTTATTAGGGGGTGCTATACGTAACAGAAATCGATACTCTTTCAATAGAAAAACACTTCGGAATCGCTTTGAGATTATCAAACACTTAGGAAGTGGAGGTTCTGGTGATACCTACTTGGCCATTGACTTGGATTTACCAGGACAACCCCATTGTGTCGTCAAACATTTCCACCCAAAAGATTCCAGCCCTGCTGTGCTACCCATTGCTAAAAAGCTATTCGATCGGGAAGCGGAAGTTTTATACCAGCTAGGCAACGACCACGATCAAATTCCGAGACTGTTTGCCCATTTTAATGAAGACGGGGATTTTTATTTAGTCCAGGAATTTATTGACGGTCATGCCTTGACTCAAGAAATTGTCCCAGGTCAGCGTCTGAACGAGAATACAGTTTTAAATTTATTAAAAGACATCCTAGAAGTACTGGCTTTCGTCCACCAACACGATATTGTTCACCGAGATATTAAGCCTCAAAACTTAATGCGACGCTCCTCCGATGGGAAGATTGTGCTAATTGATTTTGGGAGTATTAAGAAAATTGGTGCTTTGGGAGCAGGTTTAACAATTGCTGTTGGAACTCCTGGCTATATGCCAAGCGAACAGGCTAAGGGAAAGCCAAAACTTTGCAGCGATATTTATGCTGTAGGGATGATTGGCATTCAAGCTTTAACAGGTTTAATACCTGAGCAACTACCAGAAGATCCCAGTACGGGAGAAGTTATCTGGCGCGACAAGGCACAGGTAAGTGATAGTCTGGCAAATATTTTAGATACAATGGTTCGCGATCGCTACAGCCAGCGTTATCAGTCTGCCACAGAAGCTTTGCAAGCCCTTAATGATGTAGCGTTGTCAGAGTCTTCACAATCTGCTGACATCAACCACAAGGCTGATGATACCTATTTGCTAACTTATAGAAACTTTATTTTGCTGCTGGGCATCGGTCTTGGTGCAACCACTAGTTTGATAGTAATAGTTTTAATCTACACCTTTATTAATACAGGGACATCGCTTCCAAACCAACCTACTCCACTAAAGAGTTTTCTAGAAAAGTTTGGTGAGTCACTGTTAATTAATAGGAATAGCCTAGTAGTTAAATCAGCAGCTAATAAAGGAATATGTCAAAGCAACTGCACCATTGCAGAAACTACCAAAGAGCAAATTTAATCTCAATGAGAAAGAGTTAATCATCTAGCAACAATCATAAAACTGCCTATTAACTAGCTATTACAAATTTATTTTGAATCTTAAATATTTAAAGATTACTGTAGGATAAATACTTAGATATTCCTGTAAGATAAATACAATGAAACAATATTTAAAGATATGGACAATACAAATCAAAAAAAAGCTTTAATTAACAGCGAAATCTCCCTCTTTCTCAGAGGTTTGATTATTGGTAAAGTTCTCACACTTATGGTTATTGGCGGATTACTTTGGTGGTTATTGAAGCCAAATGTATTGTCCCCCAACAGTGTTAACTCTTCCTCTGCTCAAAATCTCAAGAGCGTCTCTAATAATGTCTCTAATAATAATGGATCAACTTTTCAGACAGTTGCTGATGTTCCCACTGCCTCATTCAACTACGGAGGTAGTACAGCTTGGGCATCTATCCGGCAATTGGTAGATTCTCAGATCCAGAGCGATCGCCCAGAACTACAATTACGCTACGTAAACCCTGTTAATGGTAGTCCTGGTTCTAGCTCCGGCATTCGGATGTTGCTTGATGGGAAACTAGACTTTGCTCAGTCTTCCCGTCCCCTCACAGATGAAGAACAAGCTATGGCAAAAGAGCGAGGCTTCACCCTTGAGCAACGTCAGGTGGGTAGGGATGGGATAGCAGTGGTAGTCAACCCATCACTCAATGTGCCTGGTTTAACTGTCGAACAATTGCAGCAAATTTATTTAGGGCAAATTACTAATTGGAATCAAGTCGGTGGGCCAAATCTACCCATTACAGCTTTTTCCCAACAGCCAGAGGACGCAGATACAGTAATATTCCCTAGTAACAGCAACTTAAAAGGGCAAGCATTTGGCTCGAATGTGCAGTATGTCTACTCTGCTACAGATGCAGTGCGCCAACTCAGTAAAACCCCTGGTGGTGTGTATTACGCTTCTGCCCGTTCGGTAGTCTTTCAATGTAGCGTGAAGGCTTTGCGATTGGGTCAGACTTCTGGTCAGTTAATTCCCCCCTATCGGGAGCCGATGGTATCACCTGAGCAATGTCCAGGTCGGCGCAACCAGCTAAATACTCAGGCGATCAAAAATGGCAGCTATCCGATGATTGCTAATTTGTTTGTGATTATTAAGCAGAATAAAGGTCGGGAACAGCAGATTGGAAATGCTTATGCCAATCTTTTATTAACTGACCAAGGGCAAAAGGCAATTGAACAAGCTGGTTTCGTTGGCGTTCGCTAGTAGATTTGGAAGTAGCAAGAAAAACGAGGTTTTTATCTGGCTAGCGATTGGCCGCAATTCCCAAAAAATTGTCGGTTGCTTTGTGGGAGATAGAACTCGAAAATCAGCCCGTAAATTATGGGCTTCTTTACCAGAAGTTTATCAGCAATGTGCCGTTGCCTATACAGATTTTTGGCAGGCTTACAAAACACTTATCATTTAGACCGCAGTTCTTGCTGGGAGCAGGGCAGGGGGCAGGGGGAAAGAGGCTTTTGGGATTTTTGCACAGATGCGGTAATCATAAGTGATTAACCGGACTTGATATTATTCCCCATGAACGTCATCGCTCTGTTGGTAAGGAAACGGGTCAAACTAGTCATATTGAACGATTAAATAATACCTTCAGACAGCGGGTTTCTCGACTGGTAAGAGAAAGCTTATCATTCTCCAAAAAGCTCAACAATCATATTGGGGCAATTTGGTACTTTATTCATGGTTACAATGCATAACTAGCAAGGACTTGAGCTTCACCACTACTTCCATATCATTACCAAATCGTTGATATTTAAACCAGTGGGAAATCGACAAGTGCCGACTCTAAAAGTTATTTATGTCGGCACTTCCAAAACGCTACTTTGCCTTTTTTGCAGCTTCTCTAGCTTTAGGGCGACGACACCGAGCGTGAATTACCACAATCGATGGCTGCGGGCTTTGCATTACAGAGTACTGCTTCAATTTTCCCAGAACCAAGCACTCTAAGATGCGATTAATTTCAAGGATGAGATTGTGTCATTAGTTATCCCAAAGTTTTCGACCCAAGGATAGTAGCCTGGTCCTAAATCTTTGTAAGAACCTGTGTAATTTGCATCTGCATAGAAACGCCACGTTCCTCCTGTAATAATAATTGAGGAAGTTTCATCGTTAAAATCATCCCCAACGTATGGACGGCTTCGGGTTGCACTGAATGTCTTACCACCATAATCGATGTTTTCACGAAGTAATACTTTCGCTCCACCCTTAATGGTACTAGCTTCTTCAAAGGAAAGCTCTACACAAAGGGGATTTATGTCAAAAATTTTCATGTTTTACTCCTTTGGTTAAGGAAATGGTTGTTACTACAGTTGTAGATAGTTGTAATGGACTGTCCACAACTCCTTATTTTCTTCAAAAAACATGAGAGGCGTTTCGGAAACTTAACAAAAGTTGATTGAGGATACCGTTGGCGAAATATTACTGAACAAAAAAGTTTTCTTTACTACTTGCTATTATGGGCAAAACGGAAGGAATACATGAGAATTTATAGAAAAGTTCAGCTATCTGAGCATTCCCTCCACAATCCAGTGTTTCGGTAGTAAGTTGAAGCCTTTTGATAAAAGTGAGTATAAGCGATCGCTCTGTTCCAAATAAAGGTACAATCGCATTTATTCTTAAACTCCAATGGCTGACGAGCCGATTTTTGATAACGCGATTATTATAGTAGAAATCTGGCTTGAGAAAAATGCGATCGCTAACCAAATCGAGAACATCTCATATTTTTGACATCCAATTATTTACTCCTTGTCTGTGCACCTCTGCGTGATTTATTCTTAACTTTTCCCCATAGCCGCCGCCAGTTTTTTTAAATTCTCCCGCACAGCCACACAACGAAGATGCTCAACACCCCAGACTCGTTCGCAAATATCTAAAGCTTGCAAATAAAGCGGTTCTGCTTCACCGTAACGTCCAGTTTCACGATAAATTTCTGCCAGATTATTGAGACTTTCGGCAACATTGGGATGATTTTCTCCCAATAGGTGCTTATCAAGTTCTAAAGCTCTTATACATAAGGGTTCCGCTTCATTGTAACGCCCCTGCTCTCTGTACATATAACCCAAAGCATAGATAGTATCTGCTAAAAGCGGATGCGCTTTTTGTAATACACGCTGCTTGAGTTCCAATGATTCCAAAAACAAAGACTCGGCTTCACTGTAACGTCCTTGAGCGCGGTATATTAAACCTAAATTGTGCAAATCTGTTGCAACATCAGGATTTTCTTCTCCCAAAAATCGCTTATCTAATTCTATTGCTTGTTGCGACAAGGGTTCGGCTTCACTGTAACGTCCTTGATGATAATAAAGTAGCGCTAAATTATTCAGTATGAGAGCGAAAGAAAGATGATTTTCGTTAAGCAAACGTTTTTCGAGTTCTAATGATTGCAGATACAGAGGTTCTGCTTCCTCATAACGTCCTTGTTGATCGTATAGTAATGCCAAATCGTTGAGACTGGCGGCGACATCGGCATGGTTTTCTCCCAATAGGTGTTTCCTCAGTTCCAAAGCTTGTTGATATAGGAGTTCTGCTTTACTATATTGTCCAGTAGATTTGTAGAGTCCCGCCAAATTATTCAGGCTAGTTGCAAAATAAGGATGATTTTCTCCTAACAGGCGTTTCCTCAGTTCTAAAGCTTGTTGATATAAAGGCTCGGCTTCGCTGTAGTGTCCCGTTGCACGATATATTCCTGCTAAATTGTTGAGGCTAGTAGCTAAATCTATCTGCAAACCTAATTCATTTTGTAGCTCACTCGCTTGACGCCAATATTTAATTGCTAATTCCTGTTCTTCTTGATAATTTTGAGATTCACCCCGATTTAATCTGCTGTGGTAAATATCGCCCAATCTTGAGTATAAAGTAGCCAAAGTAGGATCTTTAGTTCCCCGTTCTTGTTCTACCTTCTCAATTAACCTTTGTAAATCTTGAATGGGTAAGAAAAAGGGGTTATTTTCATTAGTATCTGTGCTGGCTAATTCTGTATCTCGAAAAACAAAGCGTATAGGTTCTAATTCTTCACCAGGAATAGCATTTGTCTTTTGAGATTCAAACCGAAATACACCGTTGCGCCAACTCCAAAAATCAGGAGCTTTTTTAATTAGGTTGACTAAAATTTGGTTAGTTACCCAAAGCACGATTGCAAATGGAAATTCGCGCAATCCTTCCCTTGTCCACTGTAAGTAACCAAAAAATTTCTCCTGTTCCGATTGCTCGTTTCCCAACCTGAGAAAATACAATTGTTCAGCACCCGTCACAGTAATTATTACCAGATTCTGCTGACGGAGGTATTCTTCTTGTTGTACCAGTTGGTTAAGAGCAGCTTTGAGGCTTGGTTCATGACGTGCTAAAGTTACTCGATATGCACCGAAGGCGGATTGTAGTTCAGCTTCATATTGAGCAATAATCTCATCGCGAAAGCTAGCATCATCGCAAACTGCAATCAGTAAATTTAATCCTCGTTTTTGAGCTTCAATAGATACAATTAAATCATCATAGGCATCTTGATTTTCTCCTTCATCATCTAATAGTTCTTCATTTAACATTAATGGCTCCCTGTCTTTTCAAGCTTTCGATCATAATTGGATGAACATCATACCAAGTTTCCTCAGTGCGATATTCTAGAACATACAGCCCGTGTAACAAATCTAAAAACTCTGCTTGTTTGGGGTCATTGGGCATAAATTGTTCGTACACACTCTGCAAAATATCGATATCAACCTTTCCTAAACGTATGGAAAAATCATTGCGGATTTTATTGATTGCTTGCAGGAGAATTTTATCATCAATAATAACTTTGGCTGAAGGATTTCGCCGGATCGTTCGCAAACATATACGGCAACATTCCTTAGAAATCCGAATTAACTCTCGTAATACACCACCACTGTAAATTACGATTTTTTCAGCAGTTTCTGCCGCGATTAATTCACTGGGAATCCGTTTTTGTAAAACTTCACCAAGAATCTTTGTTGCTTCCGGGCGAGGTTGGGCATTTGGGAAGCGATTTTTACCTTTATCAAATATTTTTAAGACAGGCATTGCCACAACTTGATCGTTGGTTTCAGTGGCAATTATTGTACTAATAAATGTTTCTCGAAGAACTGCGATCGGGATAGTGTAAATAATTTGAAAGTTAGGTTGACAGAGAGCTTTAATGTTATCTCGATAAATTTCGTTAACTCTGCCTAAGTCAAGCTTATCTAAATCATCAATAATGACTAAAACGTTTTGTTTAGTTGCAGCTTGAATTAGAGCAGCAATTTCATTAATTCTGGCAACTAAATCTGATAACTTGCGTTCAAATTCTTGCTTAATTTCATCCCGAACGCTAGCATCAGCTTTTAATTTAGAGCTAATCAATTTTAATAAGTCAAAACCGATACTAGCTTCAGCTTGCAAATTTAATTCTTCAGTGCGAGTGCGGGTAGCGAACCACTTATAAAGAGCTTCTTTAGTAGATTGAGGAATATCGACTTTACGTGCTTCTGCCTCGGTCATTAAATTAACTGCGATCGCAAACAGTATATTAATATGATTAACTGCCGACATTTCAATTTTGTCGGCAATAGAAAAGAGAACTACAAAATATTTATTTTGAATTTGTCGGCTAAATTCAGCTAACAAAGTAGACTTACCACATCCCCGATGTCCTGTAAAGACAATTTTGCCATCTCCATTAGGACTATCTTCCACTAATTGGTTTAAATCTGCAATCAAATCATCACCATATTCGACTCTAAATCTTTCCATTTCGTTCCGTTCCATCAACGGAAATAGTTCGAGATTACTATATGCTTCTTGAAAGGAGTTTAATAAGTCTTGAGACATTGGATAGTGCCTAAACATGCTAACTATCCATATAATGGCTCATCATTTTTGAAGTAGAAGTTGAGGTAATGTCTAGGATAGAGTATGCTTACATAACTCCTCAAATTCGGTTAATAAATAACTACTAGGTGAGTGGTATGTTATGTCTTAAAAAGAGATACCCCAATACCCAAATTTCAACCGAGCAATAAGTAACAGAGGTCAATAATCAATAAGACTGAATGATAGATTATACATTCGATAATTTAAACTGAATGATAGATTATACAGATAAAATAGTGAAAGCTACCTAACACATAAATAAAATAAAATTTTCAGTTAAAAAAATAAATTTTTAGTGTGCTTCGTCTCATCCCTCTCTAGCTGATGCGATGGTAGCTGTTGTGACTATTAGTTTACTAGGCGGATATCTCACTTTTGCAAATATACCTAGCAATTGGAAATTGCGGAGTTTACGGTAGACAAACGAAGTCCGAGCAGGCGGACTTTTAAAGTATCCCAAATTATTTGTATATTTGTAGGGGCGCAAGGCCTTGCGCCCCTACCGTGTGGCTGCTAAACCAGCTTTTGTGACTTCAAAACCAGCTTTTGTGACTTCAAAACCTGCTTTTACGACTTCAAAACCTGCTTTTACGACTTCAAAACCTGCTTTTACGACTTCAAAACCTGCTTTTGTGGCTTCAAAACCTGCTTTTGTGGCTTCAAAACCTGCTTTTGTGGCTTCAAAACCAGCTTTTACGACTTCAAAACCTGCTTTTCTCAACGAATTTCAGCAAATATACCCGCATCTATCTAGTTGGCTAATGCCATCCAATGCTTTTAAAATTCTGTAACTTCACTGTGGCTGGTGCATCTGCTTGTTGCGTATTTTGATGATATATAAATAACTCAGTGTATAAGAGCAGGGTTATTTATAAATTAATCCAAAGAGGAAAACTATATGACGCAACGGAAACGAAACTCTATGCCACTGACCAAAGCTGAACGACGGATTGAAGGAATGCAGACAATTAACCCTCAGTTAGACTTTAGTAATGGGTTTTCAATTGCTACTTACAACACTAAAGTAATTGAATTACGAGAAAAGCTAGCCGCTTATAATCAAGCACAAACAGTAGTAAATAAGACACACAATGCATTAATAGAAGCAGAACGTGAGTTGAATACTTATTCTGAGCAAATGCTGTTGAATGTTGCATCTCGCTATGGCAAAAATAGTGATGAGTATGAGATGGCTGGTGGAACGCGCAGGTCAGACCGTAAAAAAGCACGTCCAGTAGTAAACCAAACAGTAACATCTGTGAAGTGATTGTTTGGACTCGCCGTTTCTTTAGATAATGGTGCGTTGTCACAAAGGTCAACGCACCATTAAAATTAATATAAAGCTAATCAAACTCTTTTTTACAAGAAAGCCCTAATGCTACAAACCCCATCTAAATCGATAACTTTAGATGAGTTTCTCAAGCTACCAGAAACAGAACCTGCTAGCGAATATATTGATGGGCAAATCATCCAGAAACCAATGCCACAGGGTAATACCAATTCTGTATGAAGATGCGCTAAACCATAAGTACAAGAAAGAAAAACGAACCGCAAAGGACGCAAAGGACACAGAGAAAAAAGTTAAAAAAGTTTGGCGCAGGCTCACAAAGAAATGGTATAAGCACAGCACAATTCAAACCGAGTTTTCTACTACTGTCAACGTAATTCTTAAACCTCAACAGATTGCACGAGCATTTTCAGAGTTACGTTGCACATTTGATGGACGCTCAATAATTCCAGATGTGTCTGTGTTTACTTGGGGTAGAATTCCCCGCGACGAAAAAGGCGAGGTTGCTAATACCTTTTTAATAGCTCCTGACTGGACAATTGAGATTCTCTCACCTGACCAAAGTCAAACAAAAGTCACCAAAAATATTTTGCGTTGCCTCAATTTTGGCACTCAAATGGGTTGGTTAATTGACCCAAATGAGCAAACAGTGTTTGTTTATCTTCCCAAGCAGCAACCAGAAGTATTCGATGAACCACAGCAAAAACTTCCTGTTCCATCTTTTGCTAATGAGCTAAATCTGAGCGTTGCGTCTGTTTTTGGGTGGTTATTAGAGTAAAAACAGTATAACGAAGTTAAACCAAATATCTGTGATGGGTAATGTTGGGTTGACTTTTTCAAAAAGTCGGGAATCTCGTAAAACGATTGAGTCGAACAACTGTTCGGTTTTGCAACCTACCAAGCTATCCGACTCGGTTTTATATTCGGAGGTTGTCGCCTTCCTCGCTGGTTCAGGTCTGGACTTCCTGGTGTGCGCTCGATAAATTCCCACTTACCGACTCTGACTTTGGGGAGTACTCACGCCACAGCCACCGCCACCACGCGAAAACCAACAATCCAGTAATTACTCGCGCGCGGGAGCCAATTGCGAACGGCAGAACGGCAAGAACTTTCATCGTTTTCCCAACTACCGCCACGCAGCAACCTCATATTATTATCGCTACCATTGAACCACGGTCTACCATTTGTTGGTGCGTCTATGTAATTATCGTTATACACATCTTCACACCATTCCCATACATTACCATGCATATCGCATAAACCAAAAGTATTAGGTGGAAAACTACCGACTGGTTTTGTACCGACTGCTTTTGTTTCTTTGCTGTTGAAATTTACGAACTCAGTGGTAATGGTTTCGCCAAAATAGAATGGGGTCTTGGTTCCAGCACGACAAGCATATTCCCATTCTGCTTCACTAGGTAGTCGATAGGTTTTTCCTGTTTTCTGACTCAAATTTTGACAAAATTTTACCGCCTCATCCCAACTCACTTTTTCTACAGGTCGTTTCTCACCTTTAAAATTAGAAGGATTACTACCTATAATTGCTTTATACTGTGCCTGGGTGATTTCATACTTACCCATGAAGAACCCAGGTACTTTTACCTGATGCTGGGGATTTTCATTCTCCTCTCCCCCTGCTTCTCCTTTCGGCGAACCCATCATAAAGGTTCCCCCTGGTATCTGCACCATTTCCAGGGTGACACCATTTTCTAAGTTTTCAACAAAGCTTTTTACCTCACGGGTAATGCCCTTGGTGATGTTTCCTTTTACATTTCCTGGTGTTTTATTGGTGTTGGTTGGGCTAGTTTTTCCTGAATCAGATGGCCAAAAACGTGGTAATGCAATTGTCAAACCCAACCCAGCAACTGCAAACCCAGTAGTTTGAATTACACGTCGTCGTGACAAGTTAGGTAATATTAGTTTTTTTGATGGCGTTGAAGGTGTTGGAATTGTAGATGTTGCAAATTGTCCCGCACCAGAAGTCGGAATATTAGTAATTGGTGAGGTTTCCTTGGGAGGTGTTTGAGGAGGTTGACTTATAGGTATATTTGTAACTGATTTAGATGCTTGTGAAATTATTTGCTGAGGTAAATCAGGAATTGCAGAACTATTGCGCAACCGTTCAATTCTTTGTAAACCTCTCACCGCGTCCATATCTTGCCCTGAAGCCGCAGCTAATACCCGAATCCATAATTGTTCTGCTAAATCTAAATTCCTGTTTACTTCTGCTTGGTAAGCATCATTTTTCAACGTGGCGATATCCGTTAGCGTTGCGTATCGTGGCACAAGTATTAGGTGGGATTTATTCACAGGTTCAGCAATAAGATAAGGCGTTTGCCTTGTATTCTTATACTGGCGAACCAGTTCAGGTACGCGAAACTTAAGATATTGATCCAATCGTTCAACAGTAGCGCATTTACCTTGAATTCCTAACCCTTCTAGTAATGCTCTGGTAAAAGCACCTTGTTGTAAAGCATCAATTTCATAAGAATACTCTTGGGGAATACAAGAAAAAATACTGATAACTCCTTGCTGACGTGCTTCTTGGGCGGTTTGTCGCCCAATTCCTTCACCTGTTTTTTTGCCTTCATTGCGACAAGCATCCAGAATCAAGACAACGTTATCAGAACCACAGCGACGCAGACGTTCACTGACAAAGTTAATCGCAATTGCTGTGTTTTCAATATCCTCTGGATCGCCATCACAGGGCATGAGATAATCACGGTCAGCGTATCTTATTCCATGACCACTGAAGAAAAACCAGAAATTATCCCCTGCTCCCATAAAGGGATTGTCAAATAACTCCCGCAAGACTCGCCGCAAGTTAGTGCGAGTTGGACGAGTCGATTTTCCAGCAACATCAGGCGAGTCATCCGAGAAGAAGAATATCCGCTCAAATCCTGCTTCATTACCCAGAAACTCCTGCATTAACTGTGCATCTCGCTTCGCATAGTTTAGCGGTTGCAGATAATCATACTGGTTAATTCCGATCGCGATCGCCCAATTTTTTGCCATCTCACCCTGGTTCTTGGCGCTTAAACTTCAGCTTAATAGCTCCTTTAGTCCCAGCTTTGGCACCATTGCCAATTAATTTAACTTCTCCTTCCCCACTAATTTCAACCGACAACTCAACTTCATCTAGCTGCATCTTAGAGTTGACTTTTGCTTGCTGTTCAGCTTGAATAAACAAACTTCCCACGAGTTTGAGAAAGTGAGTCATATTTTGCTCTAATGTTTGAGCGCTAACCTTAACAGCATCTCCTACCCCTTTGCTACCAATACTTTCTCTGAGAGTTTCGTCTCCCCAACTGCGTGTATTATTACTCCCGCCTTTAGCACCATCAGGAATCGATATTTGCGGCACTTCATCCGTCACAATCCAAATGCCGTCATCTTGGGGTGTTTGTGACATATTACTTTAAATATTTACATTAAATCTTCCCACATTATAGATACAACGATAGAGAGAGCGATTCCGATTACTAAGAAATTTCACTGAGCATCTTAGACATCTCCTTTGCGCCCCTCTGCGTTAAAAAGTTTTCTCTAGTTAGGAATTGCGTAGGCAAAGCCCGCACTTCGGCAAGCTCAGTGACATCGTAGACATCGCACTCAGATTGTGTCAGATTAAGTGCGATCGTTTTCTCTAAGTAGTCCAATCAAAAATCTGAATATCTATAATCCAGTCTTAAGTACAATTATTTGATAACTTTCAGTGCGTTTACAACCCATGATCAAACCCGCCGATGTCAGCACCAAACGCTTAATCAGCCTTGCACCTGATAACTGGGTAAAATGGGTAACGCAGATTCCTGATATTGTTGCTGGTGAAATTCTCAACTCAGAATTTCAGTGGATAAGTCGAGAAAGTGATGTTTTAATCCGTGTCGAAAGTCCCCAGCATGGAAAATTTCTTGTTCTTAATGAATTACAACTGCGCTATAAATCAGAAATGCCCCGCAGGATGCGTGCATACGCAGCACTCGCAGAAGAAAAATATAATTTGCCAACGTATCCAGTACTAATTAATATCCTCAAGGCAAGCGACGCTGAAATACCGACAAGTTATACATTAAATATTGCTGGTTTACGTGCTATTCAAGATTACCGTGTCATTAACTTGTGGGAAGTTGATGTCGAGATTGCTTTTCAACAACCTTTACCATCCTTACTGCCGTTTGTACCCATTCTCAAAGGAGGTGATAACGAGTCTACAATTCGAGATGCATTGCGAATATTACGTGCAGATGAACAATTGAATCAACTAGAAACAGTATTAGGATTTTTTGCTACCTTTGTATTAGATAGTGCAATAGTTCAACAAATTCTGAGGTGGGATATGGCACTTTTAGAGCAGTCGCCTTGGTATCAAGAAATTTTTAGCAAAGGGGAACAACGAGGAGAAGCACGCGGAGAACTGCGAGGAAGAAAGGAGGAATTATATTCAGGAATTGAATTAGCATTAGAAATTAAGTTTGGCAATCAAGGTTTAGAATTGATGCCGATAATCTCTCAAATTACGGATTTGCAGAAATTAAAAACAATTCAGCAGGCAATTAAAACTGTAAATACAGTCAATGAATTACAGCAAGTTTTGTCAACTAACTTTACATAAAACACCAAAAACATAACCCCTCTCCGCCACCGGAAAGGGGTTAATCACTGCCGAAACTCAGCACTATATTGTACAGACGCGATGAATCGCGTCTCTATTCACCAATCTCTAATAAGCGTCTTGCAACTCGTAGAAATCAGGCGAGATGTAATCCTTCCGCAAAGGCCAACCCACCCAATCTTCCGGCATCAAAAGCCGCTTGAGATTTGGGTGTCCTTCGTAGATAATGCCGAACATATCGTAAGACTCGCGCTCTTGCCAATCTGCGGTCTTCCAAATCCAGTACACAGAAGGCACTACAGGATTTTCCCGTGGTAAGAACACCTTTACCCGGACTTCTTCGGGGCGATCGCTATTATCACCGACTTTAATCAAGTGATACATACTCACCAATTCTTGTCCTGGGCCAAGGTCAATGCCACCTTGACACTGGAGATAATTAAACCCATAAGCATAAAGGGCTGTAGCCGTAGGAAGCAAGAAATCTGCCGCCACCTTAATTATCTCTACACCATTTTTGTCTGGTGCTAAAAACTCATGGTCAAAGCCATTTTCCGTCAACCACTGGGAAACTTTACCCGCTTGTACCAATGATTCTTCTTTGGCTGCTGCTACTGGTTTAGATTCTTCTTCAGCCACGGGTTTAGATTCTTCTTCAGCCACGGGTTTGTTCCTCCTTTTGCGCCTTTTCTGTCAGCAGTGCAGGTGGTATTGGCATACCAATCGCTTCCGCCAATTCCTTCGGTGGTGTAGAGCGAGTTGCTGACTGCAAATACTTACCAGTTAAGATTTCCTCTACTGGCTTCAGGTTATGAGTCGTACTGTAGTAGCGGTGGGTTTGCTTAATTTTACCCCGCTCTTGCATCGATTCATTGGCGATTTTCTTCCGCAGCTTAATGATTGCGTCGATAATTGCTTCTGGACGGGGAGGACAACCAGGTAAGTACACATCCACAGGAATCAGTTTATCGACTCCGCGCACTGCCGTGGGGGAATCAACGCTGAACATCCCGCCAGTAATTGTGCAAGCTCCCATCGCAATTACATACTTCGGCTCTGGCATCTGTTCGTAAAGACGCACTAGTTGGGGAGCCATCTTCATCGTAATAGTCCCTGCCGTAATAATTAAATCGGCTTGGCGGGGGCTAGAACGGGGAATTAGCCCAAAACGGTCAAAGTCAAATCGGGAACCAATTAAAGCTGCAAACTCAATAAAGCAGCAAGCAGTACCAAATAACAACGGCCACAAACTAGAAAGCCGCGCCCAGTCGTAGAGATCGTCAACCGTCGTCAAAATGACGTTTTCTGAAAGGTCTTGAGTGATTGTAGTCCGCTCAATGGGGTTGATGATTCGTTCTTTGCCCTGGGTTGTTAAGTTAGAATTCAAGACCATTCCAAAGCTCCTTTACGCCATGCGTAAACTAAAGCGACTACAAGAATTGCAATAAAGACTAGCGCTTCAATAAATGCCAATAGCCCCAAACGGTGGAAAGCTACCGCCCAAGGATACAAGAATACAGTCTCCACATCAAAGACGACGAAGACCAGAGCAAACATGTAGTAGCGGATGTTGAACTGAATCCAGGCTCCCCCGATGGGTTCCATGCCAGATTCATAAGTAGTGCGACGTTCTGGGGCGTAACCACTGGGTCGTAGAAGCTTGGAAGCTGAGAGCGCTAAGGCAGGTACTAGGCTACAGATGATGAAGAAGCCTAGAAGGTACTCGTAACCGCTGAGGACAAACACAATGAGTATCTACCGCTTATGGAGTATTTTAAGTAGGGAGTAGGGAGTGGGGAGTGGAGACTAGGGACTAGGGACTGGGTACTGGGTACTGGGTACTGGGAAATTCTTCTGAATCTCCAATCCCTTATCCCTAATACCAAATTCTTTATTTTTAATTCCCAGTCCCCAATCCCCAGTCCCCAATTCCTTAACTGCGTAACTTTCTTTTACATTATATCTGTTTGGTTTTTCTGAAATCTGGGAAACAGACGCACTTCAGGTATTTGATTCGCTTTTGCTAGTGATAGAAAAGTCTAACAATTATGTCATAATTTTTAACGTATATTTAAGATTTCTTCTCTGCGAGGCCTTAGCCATGAGCGAACCAGCTGTTGAGACTACGGTGTTAGATCGCTACGAGTGTCGCGCCTGCGGTTATGTTTACGAACCCGAAAAGGGAGACGACAAGGATGATATTCCTTCAGGGACAACCTTTGCAGAACTGCCGATGAATTGGCGCTGTCCAGTTTGTAGTGCTAAGAAGACCGCTTTTGCCAACATCGGCCCTGCGGGTACTGCATCCGGTTTCAAAGAAAATCTCGGTTACGGTTTGGGTGTCAACAACCTAACGCCAACCCAAAAGAATATCCTAATTTTTGGTGCTTTGGCTCTTGGCTTCTTGTTTTTTATCAGTCTCTACGGCTTACAATGACAGCCCTTAAGCAATTCAAAATAACGCTCTCTAACAGAGGTTTTACACTGCGCTAACAAAATTAAAAATGAAAAATCTTGGATTTTCCAGCATTCTGGCTGCCAACTCCGACAAAAATTTAGAAATAACTAAGAAATACTGATGCATTCAATTGTGAAAGGTTGGCAACGAATATTTGCCTTGTTAATAGTAGTCGTGATGTGCATAGGTTGTAGCCAAATCCCCTCTGTTAGCTACAACCCTTGGAAAGTCATTTCTGTGCCAACAGACTCGAATTTATTGGATATTGCTTTTACTAATAACCTTGAGCATGGCTACTTAGTCGGTAGCAATGCCACCCTATTGGAAACCAATGATGGTGGTAATACCTGGAAACCAATAATACTGCAACTGGAGGAGCAAAAGTATCGCTTTGACTCAGTAAGTTTTGCAGGTAAAGAAGGTTGGATTGCCGGAGAGCCTGGACTGTTACTACACACTAGCGATGAAGGTGCTTCTTGGTCGCGTATTCCCCTGAGCGAAAAGCTACCAGGTAGCCCGATCGCAGTTAAGGCGCTAGCAGACAATACAGCTGAAATGGCTACTAATGTTGGAGCCATATATAAGACCACAGACGGCGGTAAAAACTGGAAAGCCCAAGTGGAATCAGCAGTGGGTGTAGTGCGTAACCTAGAGCGTTCTGCTGATGGTAAATATGTTGCAGTTTCGGCTAAGGGTAGTTTCTACTCAACTTGGGAACCAGGGCAAGATGCTTGGGTACCCCATAACCGCAATAGTTCTCGGCGGGTAGAAAACATGGGCTTTGGTGAAAATGGGCAATTGTGGTTGCTAGCTAGAGGAGGTCAAATTCAGTTTAGTGACGAAACCAAACCTGAGGAGTGGCAAAAGGCACAATATCCAGAGTTATCCACCAGCTGGGGTTTACTGGATTTAGCATATCGCACACCCAATGAAATTTGGATAGGTGGCGGTAGCGGTAATTTGCTACGCAGTGGCGATGGTGGCAAAACCTGGGAAAAAGACCGTGCGGTAGAAGAAGTTGCTGCTAATTTGTACAAGATTGTGTTCTTAGAGCCAGAACGGGGATTTATAATTGGCGATCGCGGCGTTTTGCTCAAATATCTACCAAATCCTGAAACAACTTCTCCAGAAGCAGCTTAATGGGGACTGGGGACTGGGGACTGGGGACTGGGGACTGGGGACTGGGGACTGGGGACTAAGGACTAGGTAAGAGTTTTCCTAATCCCCAGTCCCCGATCCCCAATACCTAATACCCAATTTCTGAGAAGAACGTTGCAACTTGTAACTCTTTCTTAACTTTGTAGGATAATAAACTCAATAACACTCTATGTATAAGGTAGGGATCTAAATGTCAGGTACCACTGGAGAACGTCCGTTTTCGGACATCATTACCAGCGTTCGTTACTGGGTAATCCACAGCATCACCATCCCAGCATTATTTATTGCTGGTTGGCTATTTGTCAGCACCGGACTGGCTTATGATGCTTTTGGCACACCCCGCCCCAACGAGTATTTCACACCAGCGCGGCAGGAAGTGCCCATTGTGAAAAACCGTTTTGAAGCTAAAAAACAAGTTGAAGAATTTATTGGAAAGTAGTTTGAAATCATGACTAGCGGCAACAACATCAATCAACCAGTTACCTATCCAATTTTTACCGTTAGATGGCTGGCAGTTCACACTTTAGGTGTACCAACTGTATTCTTTTTGGGCGCGATCGCCGCAATGCAATTTATTCAACGTTAGGAGCAATTATGGTAGAAAGATCGCCCAATCCCAATAATCAGCCGGTTGAACTAAACCGGACTTCTTTATACCTGGGATTACTAATGATTTTCGTTCTGGGTATTCTGTTTTCTAGTTACTTCTTTAACTAATTAGAAGTACTGTTGTTAATCTTGGTTTATGAACGTGTGTTGATTTGTTGTTAAGGGAGGAGAGAAGCTGTGTCTGGAAGTGGGAGAATTCCCCTGTGGGTCGTCGCTACGATCGCAGGTTTAGGTATAATTACAGTCTTGGGCATTTTCTTTTATGGTGCCTACGCCGGACTCGGTTCTTCGATTTAACATGAGTTAGTTTGAACCGAACACTATAAGTTAGAATTTTCTAGCATTTGTTGAGAAATCAACCTTAAAAAAACCGCCTGTCTCTATGAGATAGGCGGTATTAATTTTGGTCATTAGTCATTTGTCCTTTGTCATTTGTTGTTTTGCAAATGACTAATAACTAATGACTACATCAGTATCAGTTAATATCACTGATATCGTTGCTTTCAATGTATAAAAACAGAAACGCGAAGACCACACCTGGCAAAACCCAACCAATTATGGGAATGAAGATAGCAGACAAGTACGAAGTACTAGCCAAGACAGAAGGCAAAAAAGATGCTGCCATAGTAAAGGTTCCTATCAAATTACACTACAATTCAAAATGAGCTTACTGCAAATTCTGCCAGATTTTTTAAATTCTTTCATATTTTTAACACAGGGGAAATTGGGATATGGGGGACAAGGAGACAAGGGGGAATTATTGAACAAGTCTCTCCCTTGTCTCCCCCCTCTTCCTTGTCTACCTTGTCTCTTCTCCATGCCCAATGCCCAATTCCTAATGCTTAATGCCCCTCATACCTGAGTTACATACCCAGGAGTTCATCTAGCTGCAAGCTTGGCAAGTCTGGAGGAATTACAGTTCGGACTATTGTGACTTTGTGACTCTCCTGTTGGGTTGTTAGATCGAGTGCGATCGCTTCTAAGCGAATTTCCAAACAGCCAAAGGGAATGTTTAATTGTGTCATCACTTCCAACCCTCCCGATGCATTAGGAAGTAAATTTGTCAATAAATGAGGGCCATCTAGTAAGTAGCGAGTTTGATAATCTTCAAGCCATAACTTGACAACAACTTGCAGAGGTACTTCCGGCAGTACTACGCGCACTATGACAGACTTACCAGCAATTAATTCGCCTTCTGGCACATACAAATGTGGAGTTGGCAAAGGCTCAGTGGCTGCTGCAATTATAGGTAAGGAAGAAGATGAATATAACAGTGGTTGCTCCTTTTTTTCAAAGGTGTAACTTCCAGTTGTATCGCCTTCCAGTTCGGTATCTGTATCATCTACAACGATTTCTTGCGCCAACCAAGCTGACGCCATATTTATTTTTATCGGCGGAGGAGGGGGCGGTACTTGTGTTAACAGAGCCGATGAGATTGTTGGTTCTTCTAGTACTTTTTCTATTTCCGTATTTTCTCCAATCCCCAGTTCCACTTCCTGCGCTGTGTCTATATCTTCCCCAAAGTTCTCTAGTTCAGGAGCCAACCCTTCGACTTCTTTCCATGTCTCTTGTCCCTTTCGCGTTTGAGTCAGGAGAAGTTGTGAACTGCTCCAACCTTCGCTTAGATTATTCTCTGTGTTGGCATCTAGGTCTAACGGCAAGTTAACATCAATATTCGCATTTTCTGCACTAGGAGAAAGGGGTATCTGCTGTGCTGGAACATAGTTCTTGTAATCTTGAGGTTGCAGATCGTTGATAGATTCAGGCAAGGAGTATCCTTGGCTCTGCATCCACTTCCTGAGCAGGGGGGATGAGTAAAGGTTTCCTGTTGTATTGAATTGTGCACTTTCCGGGGCTATTATTTCAGCAACAGATTCTTCCTGGAATTGTGTATTTTGCGGGGCTTCGACTTCAGAAACAGATTCTTCCTGGAATTGTGTATTTTCTGGGGCTTCGACTTCAGCAACAGATTCTTCCTGAAATTGTGTATTTTGCGGGGCTTCGCCTTCAGCAACAGATTCTTCCTGAAATTGTGCATTATCTACCACTAATTCAGGTGTATTTTCATCTTCAGCCACAGTTGCGTCCAACTTTGGCAAGTCTTCAGCCGCTTTAACTTCCAATGCATCTGAAGGAACATTATTTTCTACTTTTTCTTCGGCATCATCTGGCAGAGCTTGTAGCCGTTTCAAGTATGGCAAAGTAGTCTCGATTATTGGCATTCGACGTTGCTTGATGACCAACTGCTCCAAATTGATGGTGGCTATAGTAGAATCCTTTTCTACAAGCTTTTCCTGTGTCTGTGGTTTTGCAACAACATCTGTGGGAATGTTGGCATCACTTTGAATAGGGGGCAGTTTCGGTAATTGAGGCAACGAAATGCTTGAATTCTTGAGCTTAGATGTCCGCAGGTTAGCTTCTCGCAGAACTTGTAGGTTAATTTGCGGTGGTAGAGGTGTGTTTGGAGATGGATTAACTATCAGAGACTGGTCTGTTTTTGGAGTCTTGACCAGATTTAAGAGTTTCAAATCGAGCCTAACAGGTGTCTCTGTTTCTGTGAAAGCAGCAGATGAGTCCGATGATGTTATGGGATCATTTAAAGATGTACTGGGTTTTGCTAGGGCTGTGATTGCCAGTAATTCTGTTACATCTGCTGTAATGGTGAAGGACTGGCTGGCTAACCGCATGACTTCACCAGCATTGGCGAATTTACCACACAAACTGATATCTGCCAAAATTAACTTGGATTCACAATCAGCAGGAATATCAATTGAGGTATTGATGTTGAAAGGCAACTCCCGATCTGATAAGGGTTTCCGTACTTTGGTCAAGATTTTCGAGTTCTTGGGCGATCGCAGTTCAATTTCTACTTCAAGCGCCCGCAAGCTTTTTGAGGATAATGTTTCACCCCAATCTAGATTTGTCTTTTCTTGGAATTCTATGTACCCGTTGATTATAAGAGCTTGTCCCCAACGAGCAATGTAATTATCCTGACTTAAAGTTAACAGTAATGGTGGCGGTAGTTGTGTTGCCGAAGAATCTGTAACCTTTTCATTTTTGAGCAGCAGTTCAGAGGCGGGTAAAGCTAAATCTATTAAATTTTGTAAAATCTGCTCTGCCGTCTCTCCTTGTAGCCACACAGGACTCACAGGCTCATCGATAACTATATCTTCGTCTTCTTCTGTTTTATCTGACGCAACAGTGGTAACAAGGTTGCTGTCTGTAATAATTGCCAGTTCTTCGGAAACTGCGATCGCTTTCTCTAGCTCAATTAGTGGTTCTGTTGGCGTATTAGATTCCAAGTTCCCTTCATCTGGTGCAACAGTGGGAACAAGGTTGCTATCTGTAGTAATTGCCAATTCTTCAGAAACTGCGATCGCTTTCTCTAGCTCAATTAGTGGTTCTGGTGGGGCATTAGATTCCAAATTCCCTTCATCTGACACAACAGTGGTAGTAGCAAGATTGCTGTCTGTAATTGCTAGTTCTTCAGAAACTGCGATCGCTTTCTCTAGCTCAATTAGTGGTTCTGTTGGCGTATTAGATTCCAAGTTCCCTTCATCTGGTGCAACAGTGGGAACAAGGTT
>NZ_JBALDJ010000051.1:0-54244 GCF_036917415.1 Nostoc sp.
ATATCCCACAAGCGGATTGTCGAATCATTGCTGGCACTGACAATCCACTGACCATCAGGGCTAAAGGCGACAGAATTAACTTCTTTTTCATGCCCGCGCCAAGGTTGAGTGATGGGGTTGCCCTCAAGATCCCACAAGCGGATTGTCGAATCATTGCTGGCACTGACAATCCACTTGCCATCAGGGCTAAAGGCGACAGAATTGACCCAATTCTCATATTTGCGCTGCGATCGCCCGATGACCCGATCTTGTAGTATTTGATGTAGCTCCCACAAACGCACAGTTCGATCGCCACCACTGACAATCAGCTTGCCATCGGGGCTAAAGGCTAGGGAATTAACCTGTCCTTCATGTCCACGCCAAGGTTGAGTGATGGGGTTGCCATTAATATTCCACAAGCGGATTGTCCGATCGCAGCTACCACTAATAATAAATTTGCCATCAGGGCTAAACGCTACAGAATTTATATGTCCTTCATGTCCGTGCCAAGGTTGACCGATGGAATTACCTTGTATGTCCCACAACCGCACTGTAGAATCACTACTACCACTGACAATAAACTTGCGATCGGGGCTAAAGGCGACGCAAATAATTTTTGCCTCATGTTTATGCCAGGGTTGAGTGATGGTGTTACCTTCGAGATCCCACAAACACACTGTCCCGTCAAAACCAACACTGATAATGCGATCGCCATTTGGGCTAAAGGTGACGGAAATAACTCCTTCCTTGTGTCCGCGCCAAGGTTGAGTAATGGCGTTACCTTCGAGATCCCACAAACACACTGTTCCGTCAAAACCAACACTGACAATGCGATCGCTATGCGGGTGCGGCGGGGGCAGAAAAATCGGAGATTTTTCTGCTGTTGGCGGAGCCAACGCTACAACAGCACTGCTGTTGTAGCCATCCCCGCTCGCACCATCGCTATTTGGGCTAAAGGCGACGGAAATAATTCCTTCCTCATGTCCCTGCCACGGTTGAGTAATGAGATTACCTTGTAGATCCCATAAACACAAAATTCCGTCAATACTGCCACTAACAATAAACTTGCTATCAGGGTTAAAGGCTATACAATTAACCTCTTGCTCGTGCCCCAACAAAAATTGAGCAGTAGGATTGCCAATGATATTCCACAAGCACACCGTAGAATCACTACTGCCACTGGCAATAAAATTGCCATCAGGACTAAAGGCTACACAATTCACCTCTTGCGCGGACACGAGCAAGCTATTTGCCTCTGTGGGTGTGTTCATTGCTTCCTTTAAGCTTCCCAAAACAGAAGCTAGAAGCTGGTTTGGGTATTTCTCTAAATTCTCACCCATTGTTTGAATTGCCAACAGCAGACCCTCTAGCGGTTGGACAGGAAGTAAATTCAAAACCCTGGCAGATTGCTCGCGCAGTTTTAATTCAGTCAGTGCAAGGTTTAATTTTTGAATCTCTTGTTTTTGGCGATCGTGCCATCCAACACTAGCATTAATAAATCGATTAGCTTGTTCGCTTAAATAACCAAACGTTTGCTCTTTTATTTCTTTATAAGTCTTTGTCTTCAGAACCAGGTTTGCAATATTTTCCTTTTCCCACAGCACATCTAAGGTGTATGCCAGAAGTGGTAAATAATCATTTTGTTGGTGAAAATCATGAATAATTTGCTCAATTAATCCTTGTTCAAAGGTAACGCCATTTCTAGCAGCCGGTTCAGCGATCGCTAACTTTAATTCGCAATCGCTCATTCTAGTGAGTATAAGACTATAGCGTTCGTGAATCTTTGCAAGTTGAGGATACTCACTAAATCTATCCAAAAAATCAGATCGCATTGTTAAAACAATTTTGACAGAGCTATCCTGCTGCTGGAACAGTTGAAATAGACTAGCAACAAATTTATCGCGTTCCGGCTTTTGAGTTTTCGTAAATAGTTCTTCAAATTGGTCAATAAAAATCAGAATGTACTGATAATCTTGTTTGAGGAATGTGACAATTTGAATTAGCAAATCTTCTCTAATTTTTCGAGCAATATCGGCTATTTGCGATTTTTTACCATAAGTAAAAGCAAGACACTGATAAAGAGATTTAAAAGGATTTTCATCTGGGTGAAAACTTATATTAATTAATGAATTTTTATGAGATCCTAAATAAGGAATTAAGCCTGCCCGAATCAATGATGATTTGCCACTGTCTGATGCTCCTAAAAGCAAGAGTACATTATCTTTTTTTAAGCGATCGCCCAGATTAGCAATCCACTTCTCCCGACCAAAAAATTTGTCTTTATCTTTAATTTCAAAAGTTTTTAATCCTAAGTAGGGAGAGTCTGTTTTGAGTGGACAAGGATGAATGTCTTCAGACTTAATGTCAGAAAAAAAGTTGTATTCAGAAATACCTTGGACATTACACCCAATATTTATATCGCCTTCAGAACTGTTAACCATCTTATCTCCTTACCTTTGGACACTCTTTGGCTAAATCTTTCCCTCAGTTATAGTTCCTCGGCTAATCTTTGTAAGTACCTCAACAAAATTAATTAGACATTCTCTTGTGAAGCTTTCCCTGTCGTCGCCCTATAGGATAGAAGTTTTGTAAATCCCATCCGTGAAAGATTAAGGTTTTAAATAGCTTTATTCAGCAAAATTACTTAAGTAATTTTCAAAAATATGTAGTAACTTTATACTAAAACGCCGGAAATGACAAACGGGATGGAACTTTTTGATAACCTACACCTTGCTATGTTTAGCGGCAAAGGTGGAGTCGGAAAAACGACAATCTCCTGCACCTTTGCATGTCGTTGGGCGCAGAAATTTGTCAATGAGCAAATTCTTTTAATCTCAACCGATCCAGCTCACTCTCTTGGAGATGTCTTACAAGTTAGCGTTGATGACATTCCTCGTCCCATAGCGGAAATACCCAATCTACTAGTAAGGGCGTTGGATGCAAAGCGTCTACTACAAGAGTTTAAAGAACGTTATGGTCAGGTGTTAGAACTGTTAGTGGAGCGCGGTAGTTTTGTTGAAGGAGAAGACTTGCTTCCAGTTTGGGATTTAAATTGGCCTGGACTGGACGAGTTGATGGGCTTGTTAGAGATCCAACGCCTTTTTAACGAGCAGCAGGTAGATCGAGTAGTAGTAGATATGGCTCCTAGCGGTCATACTCTCAACTTGTTTGGATTGATGGACTTTTTAGACACTTTCCTCCACTCTCTTGAACTGTTTCAAGAAAAGCATCGGTTTATTAGCAAGACCTTTGCTGGGAGTTACACACCCGATCGCGCTGACGAGTTTTTGCAAACCCTAAAAGCTGAACTGTCGCAAGGTCGCCGTCTGCTTCAAGATCCCACCCATACTGCTTGTTTGTTAGTTGCGATCGCCGAACCAATGAGTTGGTTGGAATCAAAACGGTTTCTAGAAGCCTTACAAACCATGCAGGTTCCTTGTGGAGGATTGTTTGTCAACCAAGTCCTTGCCGGTGCGACTGACCCAGATCGTTACCAAGAACAACAACCGCTCATCAGCCAGTATACGGCTCTTGCTAACGGAAAGCCGATGTTTATTGTGCCACAGCAAGATGAGGAGCCTTTAGGGATTCTAGCCCTTAAGCATCTCATCAACCAAATCCATGTTCCTCAGCTTGAACCGCTATCTCCTGTCGATTTACTCCCAGTTCAATGGCCTGAAACAATTCCTCCTAGCTTTGGAGATTTTCTGAGCAAAGGTCGCCGCCTGTTACTAATTGGCGGTAAAGGTGGAGTAGGCAAGACCACAGTAGCAGCTGCGATTGGTTGGGCTATGGCTCAACAACATCCTGAGCGTAAAATTCGCATGGTTTCTATCGATCCAGCCCACTCCTTGGGTGATGCCTTTGGTCTGAGTTTAGGACACGAACCATATCAAATAACTCCCAATCTTCGAGGTCAGGAAGTGGATGGCGATCGCATTCTCGATCGATTCAGAGCCGATTACCTGTGGGAACTGGCCGAAATGATGAGTGGCGAAATACAAACAACCGAAACTATTGAAATGGCCTATGCTCCTGTTGCTTGGCGTAAAATTGTCGAGCAAGCTTTACCAGGGATTGATGAAATGCTTTCCCTGTTAACAGTAATGGAATTGCTAGAGCACCAAGAAGAAGACTTGATTATTTTAGACACTGCCCCCACAGGTCATCTTCTGCGTTTTCTAGAAATGCCAACTGCACTGGCAGACTGGCTAGCTTGGATTTTCAAACTCTGGATCAAGTATCAGAATGTCCTTGGTCGTACAGAATTTATGGGGCGTTTAAGAATTTTGCGACAGCGCGTGGTTAAAGCCCAAAAAGTGCTAAAAGACCCACAACAAACAGAGTTCATTGGGGTTACGCTTAACCAGGCTAGTGTACTTGCCGAACAACAACGCTTGTTCAAATCTCTTCAAGAGATAGGTGTGAGCCAGAATTACGTTGTTCTAAACCGCTTTACTTCTACAGCCACCATTAATTTTGATGGCGCGAGCAGAAATGACTGCAAGGCCAGTTTTCCAGGTTTGACAATGGTTCGCTTACCAATGCTTCCTCGCTCAGTTCAGCCTTTAGAACGCATCCAAGCAGCAGCCGGCTGTTTATTTTAACGGCTAATTAGACTAAATACTTACTTTCATACCCAAAGAGAAATTTATTATGCACCGCACTCCAAAACGTGGACAAATTCAAGCCAAACTTAGCTCAATGCCTCCTCAACGTTCTCAAGCAAGAGTTTACTTAAATGCTTACAAAATGATGTTGGAGAAAGAGCGTTTAGAGGAGGAACTACAGAAACTCGAAGTACGCCAACAGCAGATTCAGCAGCGTCTTGCTATTTTAAATGGTCAAATCATTGCTGAAGAGGACATCACCCATCAGCAAGCAAATACTGATTTGGAGGACAATAGACCAAAATTCAACACCCTAACATTGGAATATTAAGTACTAAGATTTAAGCTTGTCTATTCTTCACAAGGAAGTTGCGAAGCAAAGGCTTAATACCTACTCTATAAAGTATTGCTGAAAGTACTAAGAGCGAAGCGGGGGCGGCAGAAAAGAAAAACACCAGCCAAAATTAGCGTTTGGCCGGTAAGTCAAATTTAATAAATATAAAAATTTACTAAATAAAATACGTTGCTGGTAAAGCTTTCATCTGCCAGTGCTGAGTACGTTGATTGCGCTGTCGAAGTTAGCAGATAGAAAAACTATTTATCAAGCATTTCACAGCAAATGGCGGAATTTTTTATCAATCGTTGCGATAGCCCAAAGGTCGGCAACAAAGCTTATCTCAAACCCTTATATATTCAGCTTTGCACTAGGCACGAAAATTCGTTGCTTAGTTATTTCTTACTTCTACTCAATTGCCTAAAATTAGCCAGATCGCTTCACAAGGAATGGAGAATCGACATCTAAAAGCCAATTCTCATCAATAAATTCTAGATTTTCATCATAAACAAGAACTAATTCACCAAGTTTTTGAGCATTGCTACTTGCAGTTTTCGTATTATCAACAGCATCAGCTATGAGCAAAAACTTTAGTTGTAAAAAACGTTCCTTGTGAGTAACGCCTATTGAACTGCTAACTAATTCGGCTGCTAGGGTACGAGGTAACGTAATTTTCTCATAATATTCATCTTGTTCATCCCAATAGCCACACACTTTATAATCACACTGGTCAAGATGTTCTTGAACAAGAAGTTTAGCATCTAAACTTTGTAATATTTCAGTTAAATCTTGCCAAACTTGATGATTTTTTAATTCGAGCCTTGTCATAGTTAAGTATAATAACCAACAACATTTTTAAAATTAACGTGAGTCTCCAACGGAGGCGCACGTTAGTTAAAGCAATAAATCACACAAGCTAGGAAAGAATTTCAATACTCTTGTGTCTGATTGCGTTCCTGCTCTTCTGCTTCCAGAATCGCTAATAAAAGGGCTTCCTCCTGAATTTCAAACTCTTCTTCAGGAATTTCTCCCATATCAAAAGCAAGTTGGAGTGCAAGAAGCTGCTTGCTGAGATTTTCTTTATCATCAATTTCAGTATTCGCCTGTTCTAAAATTTTTTCCCCAAGCCACGTTACCCCCATTAATGGGCCGGTAATCGGTAATAGTAAGAAGCGCAGAACCATATTCTTTACACTCGTGTGGATTTATTAAGCTATCCTCGCAAGACCGTAATTATGCTGATGACATAGATATTAAACATTACTAGTCTTGTGTTGATGCCAAAATGCATTGGATTTGAGTCCAGTTAAGGCTTATTGACATCAGTATTCGATATTTATGATGTAAAAAAAATCACTTTTGCATAAGATTACTATTTAGGAGGTACTTAGAGCTTGACAACAGTATTAAATGCATCTCCCCAGCGATTTGTCAATACACCTGCTGTTCAACGCATCGCTCAACGTGCTTTGCGCTATCTACAGTCAGGTTTTTCAGTACATTTACGTGGTTCAGCCGGAGTCGGAAAAACTACTCTGGCAATGCATCTAGCCGATCTGCTCAACCAGCCTATCATCCTCTTATTTGGAGATGATGAGTTTAAAACCTCAGACTTGATTGGTAATCAATTAGGTTATACCCGTAAAAAGGTTGTTGATAACTTCATCCACAGCGTTGTCAAAGTTGAGGATGAACTCCGACAACACTGGGTTGATGCACGATTAACCCTAGCTTGTAAAGAAGGATTTACGCTGGTTTACGACGAATTCAATCGTTCGCACCCGGAGGTAAATAACGTTTTACTCTCCGTACTTGAGGAGAGGTTGTTAGTATTACCAACAAACCAACATCGAGCAGAGTATATCCGGGTTCATCCTCAGTTTCGGGCAATCTTAACATCAAATCCTCAAGAGTATTGTGGAGTTCATGCAACTCAGGATGCTTTGATGGATCGTGTTATTACCATCGATATGCCTACACCTGATGAACTGACTCAGCAGGAAATTGTAGTTCATAAAACAGGCATAGATTCTGAGAAAGCAGAAGTAATTGTCCGCTTAGTACGGATGTTTTGGAGTCGATCTGGCTCTGGGCTGGGCGGTGGATTACGTTCCTGTCTGATGATTGCCAGAATCTGCCACGAACACGAAATTTCCATAAACCCTGGAGATCCTTGCTTCCAAGATATTTGTGCCGATATCCTGCTTTCTCGCACGAATCAACCTCTCATGGAAGCAACTCAGGTACTGGAAGAGGTTTTAAGTGAATTGCATCATAGTATAAATACTCAATCTCAGCCAGCAGAGATCGTATCAAACAGCCCAAATCAGATTGTATTGGAACAACGAGTGCCTTACGAGCATGAAGTCTACAACTACCTGTGTAATTCTCCAGGAAGGCGTTTCTCTGAATTGGCAGTAGAATTAGGGATCGATCGCAGTCAAATTGTGGCTGCACTCAAGTCTCTTAGAGAGCAGGGAGTATTAGTACAAATGCAGGGCAATGCCGAGCTGCCGAACGTATCACAGACAGTTGCTTTTGATTCTGGCCATTTAATAAACAAATGAGTACTCATACTAACCGGGGAGTTATCACAGCGACTCAGGGTTCTAGCTTGGCAGATATTCTAGAACGGGTTCTGGATAAAGGCATTGTTATCGCAGGAGATATTTCTATTTCCGTAGGCTCCACAGAACTGCTCAACATTCGGATTCGTTTGTTGATTTCTTCTGTTGATAAAGCCAAAGAGATTGGAATTAACTGGTGGGAGAGCGACCCCTATCTTAATAGTCAAACTCGCACCTTATTAACAAATAATCAACAACTTCAAGAGCGTGTTGCCAGTCTAGAAGCAGAACTGCGATCGCTCAAAGTACTCAATCCTAATAATCATCAGAATGCAGGCGATTAGCAAATCAAAAGGTTCCGATTCCGGTTTAGCACCATTGTTACTGACGGTTGTCGAGCTGATACGCCAACTCATGGAAGCTCAAGTGATTCGGCGAATGGATGCTGGCAACCTCAGCGACTCTGAGTTAGATCGAGCTGCCGAAAGCCTGCAACAGCTTGAAAAACAGGTTGTTCAGCTTTGCGAGATATTTGATATTGACCCAGCCGAGCTAAATATTAACTTGGGTGAAATGGGAACTTTACTTCCCCAATCTGGAGGATACTACCCCGGCGAAACCTCTAGTCAACCCTCTATTCTAGAACTTCTCGATCGCCTATTAAATACGGGTGTTGTGGTTGAAGGTGACTTGGACTTAGGACTGGCTCAGTTAAGCTTAGTTCATGCCAAGTTAAGATTAGTACTCACCTCTAAACCCCTGTAACTTTTTTATCTACATTCTTCTTGGTAAGACATTGTTATGAGTTATGGCTTTTATATTTATGGAATTTTGACCTTGCCTGCTCCAGAAAACTTAAATTTACAGGGCTTAGATCGGCAACCTGTACAAATTCAAATTTTGGATAGTTTTGCAGTAATCTACTCCGAAGCCCAGCAAGAGCGTTATCTGGCCAGCCGTCGTAACCTGCTAAGTCATGAGAAAGTCCTTGAGGAGATCATGCAAGCAGGCGATCGCAATTTACTGCCCATGCAATTTGGACTTTTGATTTCCAGCTGGGAAACGGTTTCAGAGCAATTAATTCGTCCTCATCAAGAAGAATTGACGCAATTGCTTGCGAAGTTATCGGGTTGCCGAGAAGTGAGTGTCAAAGTTTTTTGGGATACCGATGCAGAAATTCAGGGACTATTGGCAGAACACCCAAATCTCAAAACCGAAAGGGATAAGCTAGTGGGTCAACCCCTGAGTATGGAGCGGGTAATCCAAATAGGGCAAGCCATCGAACAGGGAATGAACGATCGCAAGCAAGGCATCATAGATGTATTTCAAGGCACGCTCAACTCCATTGCGATCGATGTGGTAGAAAATACTCCCCAAATGGAGACAATGATCTACAATTCAGCCTACCTAATTCCTTGGGAAGCAGAATCACAATTTAGCGAACACGTTGAAGCACTCGATCGTCAATTTGAAGACCGTTTGCGAATTCGCTACAACAATTTCACTGCCCCCTTTAACTTTGCTCGTCTTCGATTATTGATTTCCAACTGAATTAATTTTTTTCACTGTTGAACAGCAATAAAAATTGAAAATCAAAAATTATTGAAACTTTTAATTTTTTGGAAATTAAATTTTTCTCTGCCTTTTATTTAAGTAAAATCAATGGACGACATATTTAAAGGATTTGAACAGCTATTAGAAATTGCCAAAGCTTTAGAAGAAAAAGTAGAGAAAGGGGAGTTAAAAACTTCTATTGAAATTCGATCTCATAATCTCAGTAGTATTCCCCCGCAAGGCAATATTCCGAGAAAAAGTAGTTCCAGCCGAGTCAGATCCAATTCCACCGTTGGAACCACACCAATGGATGATGCTGATGATGTCACCCCCCCATCAGCTCGGACGAACTCAAAAGCTTCTTGGCAAGATGTCGGCGGCTTGGTTGATGTTCTCCAAGAAATCAGAGAGTTAGTTGAAATTCCACTTAAACGTCCAGATTTATTGGTGAAATTAGGGTTAGAGCCTCCGCGTGGGGTTTTGCTAGTTGGCCCGCCCGGTACGGGAAAAACTTTAACAGCCCGTGTTTTGGCAGAAGAATTAAAGTTAAACTACATTGCCATCAATGGCCCAGAGGTGATGAGCAAGTATTACGGGGAAGCAGAAGCTCGTTTGCGAAGTATTTTTGAGAAAGCAAGTCGTTCTGCTCCCTGCTTGGTATTTATTGACGAAATTGACAGCCTTGCCCCAGATCGCAGCCAAGTGGAAGGTGAAGTTGAAAAAAGACTAGTGGCGCAGTTGCTTGGGTTAATGGATGGGTTTGCCAAAACTGAGGGCGTACTTGTATTAGCGGCAACAAATCGTCCCGATTATCTCGATCCGGCGCTTCGTCGTCCGGGACGCTTCGATCGCGAAGTTCATTTTCGGGTTCCCGATCGCGATGGACGATTGGAAATTCTCACGATTTTGACAAGTGCCATGCCCTTGGAGACTTCAGTTAATTTAGGAGCGATCGCTGATTTGGCAGTCGGTTTTGTCGGTGCCGATATTAAAGCTCTTTGTCAAAAAGCAGCCTACATTGCCCTTCGTCGTCAAGTCCCCTCGCTCAACAGTCCCATTCCTGAGAACATGACTGTCATGTACCAGGATTTTCTCGAAGCAGTTAAGGAGATAAAACCCTCAGTTCTCAGGGATGTAGCAGTTGAAGCACCTAGTGTAAGTTGGGATGACATTGGTGGTTTGGATAACGTTAAACAAAAACTTCAAGAATCTGTTGAAGGCGCACTCCTCTATCCCGAACTATACGAGCAAACCAAAGCCAAGCCTCCCCGTGGAATTCTGTTGTGGGGGCCGCCTGGAACGGGAAAAACATTACTTGCAAAAGCGATCGCTTCCCAGGCTAGAGCCAACTTTATTGCTGTAAATGGCCCGGAATTACTCAGCCGATGGGTAGGTGCCGCAGAACAGGCAGTCAGAGAACTCTTTCGCAAAGCTCGGCAAGCAGCTCCTTGCGTTGTGTTTGTAGATGAAATTGATACCCTGGCACCAGCACGGGGACGATTCACTGGTGATTCTGGAGTTAGCGATCGCGTTGTCGGTCAACTGCTCACCGAACTGGATGGGTTGCATGAATGCCCGAAAGTACTGTTAATAGGAGCAACCAATCGTCCAGAAACGCTCGATCCTGCCTTGCTCAGAGCGGGAAGATTGGACTTACAAATAAAAATCGATCTACCAGATCGAGCCAGCCGATTAGCGATTTTACGAGTTCACAATCTAGATCGTCCCCTGGTTGATGTCGATTTAGAAACCTGGGCGACAGTTACCGAGGGTTGGAATGGCGCAGACTTGGCTTTGTTGAGCAATCAAGCTGCTTTAAGCGCAATTCGTCGATACCGCGCCCAGGGATTGAGTAACTCCAGCCTGATTCAGATTACAAATGATGATTTCCAACTTACATACCAAATGCTTGCTAATCAGCATCAATCTCAATAGAGGGCAGAAGGCAGGAGGAAGAGGTAAGAATTGTCATGCTTGATTGTGCCAAAAATAGGCATGAATAGCTTACTTGAAAAAACGCAGAAGTTCAGAGCAGAAGCTACTTAAGTAGAACGGTGCAAATAAACAGAACTATGTAACAAAAAGTAAATTTAACTAAAACTCTCTTCTCTTGTGCCTCCTGTCTCGTGCCTCATCCCAACTACAAATATTCACGCCGACCTACTTATGTCAATATACGCTTATGCTCTTCTAGTACCGACCGCATCACCGCTCGTTCTACCTTTAGGGATGGAAAGGAATATTGAACTCGTTTACTCTTCTAGTTTAGCCGCGATCGTAGAGCCGGAAATCTCATTGGAGGCAATACAGGCAAAGGATGAGCGTTTACTTCAAGCTGTATTAAACCACGATCGCGTAATTCGAGAACTGTTTCAACAAACTCCCCTTCTTCCCCTACGCTTTGGCAGCGGTTTTACTTCTGTAGAAAAACTGCTGAATCATCTAGAACAGCACCAAGAGCAATATTTAGAAACCCTAACTCAGCTAGCAGACAAAGTTGAGTACACTTTAAAAGCTACACCCTGTGATTTGCTTGACGATTCTGACACTATTGATGCTAGGGGAAAAGCCTATTTATTAGCTAAAAAACAACGCTACCAAACACAGCAAGCATTTCAAACACAACAATGCGAACAGTGGGAACTCTTGAACCAGTTAATTCTCAAAACATATACAAATGTTATTTGTGAGACTCGACAGCCAGATGTGCGGCAAATCCACTTTTTGGCCCAGCGCAACGATTCAACGCTCAGTACGCAGCAATTTTCCCTCTGCCAGGTACAATGCTCGCACTGGCAATTGGCACTGAGCGAACCTCTACCACCCTATCATTTTCTCAAAAATACTCTCATATAAATTCATAAAAAATAAGATTTAAAACTTTTCCAGAAAAAATAAAGGTGAGCTAATTTTTTCTTTAATTTTTTTCAAAAAAAATAGTAACTGCCTAGCTGGTAGTATTTGCAGAAAGGAAACCAGAGACATTACCTTGAAAAGCCTTAGTAATAACTTTCAATAGATTCAGACCATGCGTAGAAGCAATAGAGACAAAAAAACGGATATTGGCGAATGAAACCGCAAAATTGAATCAGCCAAAGCCACCGGAAATTTTCTGCTTACACCTACCAGATTTTTTCCTTGATAGGAATCATCTTTACCTTCTTACTTGGGCAGTTACAAAAAATATTGTTAACTTTTTAATATTTTTTTATTTTCTTATATTTATCTTATATTTTTGGGAACACTAAATACAGGAAGAATAAAACACATTGTGTAAGTTTTACCTATTGCTCAATTAGAGCAAGATGAAATCAGATTTATGAAAGGAAAAGAAAATGGCTGTTGAAAAAGTTAACTCATCTTCAAGTCTGGCTGAAGTTATTGACCGCATTTTGGACAAAGGAATTGTAGTTGATGCTTGGGTACGTGTTTCTTTAGTTGGTATTGAACTGCTATCAATAGAAGCTCGGATTGTGATTGCTTCAGTTGAAACTTATTTAAGATATGCCGAGGCAGTTGGTTTAACATCTCAGGCTGCTGTTCCATCTGCTGCTTAACAGCACATTAGAAAAAGGGAGTCTTCATGGCTCCTATTTAATATTTTTAGTTAAAAAAATAGGAGATTTCAGCTGATGGCTCTCAAGAATTTATGGGAACAAGAGCGATCGCAGCGATTGCAAATAACTGCTGAACGCCGTCAAAAAGTTAACCAGTGGAAACAGCTAACTCAACAAGAATTTCAGCTGCAAGCAGATATACTTCATCAAGAATTGAGCAGTTTTGCTACCAGCCTTGACAACAACAGAAAGTTACAACAGCAGCAATTTCAGCAAGAGATTGCAGAGCGGCAATTGGAAATATTACAAATAAAAACAGATGTCTGGCAACGCCAGCAAGAATATTGCCAACAGCGGACAGCAAAGGGTCAGGCATTATTCCAAAACTTGCAAAATTTCCGGGCAATCTTACATAACAGTGTTTGGGGCGATTACAGTGATGAACAAGCTGTTTCCCCGACTCCTGCTAAACAAGAGAAATTAGTTGTAATTCCAAAACGGTCAATCTCCCGTTCTGCAATTAAAGCTACTGGTTTTCGTCCTTCCGCCAATATCATGACTAAGAAAGTGCCTGCCTTAAATGCAGATACTGTTAAATCTAAAGTGCAGCAATACATTCAGCAAGCTGAAGGAGCTACTCTGATAGAAATTGAAGAGGTGATAGGCTTAAGTCGGGTGCAAACGATAGATATCCTGCGCTCCTCGATCAAGGAAGGGGTACTAGAACAACGCGATCGCCAATATTTTATTCGGCAACAAGCAATTTATTCACAAACTTAATTCAAGCTCATGTTTTGTATTTGCAGACTAGCAATTGAGCGATCGCTTGTGTC
This sequence comes from Nostoc sp., assembly GCF_036917415.1. Taxonomy (GTDB): domain Bacteria; phylum Cyanobacteriota; class Cyanobacteriia; order Cyanobacteriales; family Nostocaceae; genus Nostoc. The sequence goes on from NZ_JBALDJ010000051.1 coordinate 13,435, forward strand.
TGTCGCCTTAAGCAGGATAGTACAAAATCGATAAGCATAAAAGCTGGTCTATGCTTTGTAGTATTCAACATTTCCATCTTTTTCAGGTCTGTATTGCAACTACATCTATACAAGCAATTTGCTCAGTAGATGTAACATGGCAGAAAGTTAACCTATTAATAATTAGAAAAAGAGCTAAAATCTTGTGTTCAAGCTTCCGAATTTGAACTTTAAAAATGTCCCGATTGGAAAGGAATATAACAAGCTAGGGTAGCTAGATCGAAGTTTTGAACTGTGCTATTGGCAATTGCACAATGAAGTTAGTAAGCTGGATTGTTTGAGGAATTCTAATGTAAATGCAAAACTCAAGATATATAAGGAGGTGCGATCCATTGTGAATCAATTGATCGAGCAACTTCAAACTAAATTATTCACAGGCAGGTTGAATCTTGAAGCAAGGGATGGGCCGACTTGGACGCTATATTTTCGTTTAGGACGATTAATTTGGCAGGCTGGCGGTTATAATGCTAATGAGCGATGGCGACGACACTTGTCGCAGTACTGTTCTAATCTGGATGTGACACAGTTGGAGCGGCTTGTCTCCCCCCAAGAAAATTATCGCGAGTATTGCATTCTTGCTAAGTTGCGAGAACAAAAATTAATCGAACAACAACAACTTGTTAATCTGATTACAAGCTTAATAGCTGAAGTCCTGTTTGATATAATGCAGTACATTGAAGCCAAAAGAAATGGCGACAATTCAGCAGGGCAGTTGTCACATACTATCGTTGTTGGTGAAGTTCCTGGGTTTCTCCTAACTGTAATACCAACTGAGGAAGTCTTGAAACAGGCTACACAAGCCTGGCAAGAATGGCGAGATGCAGGACTGGCTAGTTACTCGCCCAATTTATTTCCTGTCATTCAACAACTTGAGCTACTCCAAGGACATGCATCCTCTAAACAGATTATTTCTCTAGTTAATGGAACAAAAACTTTACGAGGTCTAGGGCAAAAAAGCGGTCGGGATGTCTTAGCTTTGACTCGGTTATTGATGCCATTAATAAAAGCAGGGGCGATCGCTTTTTCACCCACCCCAAGGCTCAAGAAGGTTGAAATTAGTAAAGAAACTGGCAACCCGTCCAGTGCAGTTAATAATTCCAATTCTTCACTAAAGACAGAAGAGGAAACTGTTATACAAGTTGCGCCCAATTTTAAAAAAGTTGCTCCCCCAGCGACTAGTAAAGAAATTGTCACGTCTAGTACAGTTAATAATTCCAATTCTTCACTGAAGAGAGAAGAAGACACTGTTATACAAGTTGCCCTCCCAGCAGCTAACAAAGCAATTATTGATGTCTCAAAACCTTTAATAGTCTGTGTGGATGATAGTCCGACGATCTGTCGCAGTTTGGAGGAAATTCTCACCCATCAAGGTTATCGCTTTGTTGGCATTCAAGAGTCCTTGACGGCAGTTTTAAAGCTAATTAAAAGCAAGCCTGACTTCATTTTTTTGGATCTTTTGATGCCAAAAGTGAATGGCTATGAAATTTGTTCTCAAATTCGTAAAACTCCAAGTCTCAAAGATGTGCCGGTTGTCATATTAACGGGGAAAGATGGCATAGTAGATCGGATGCGAGCAAAATTAGTCGGGGCAACTGACTTTTTGGGTAAACCCGTAGAGGCAGAAAAAGTACTCAATGTGCTTCACAAGTATTTAAGCGTTTAGGTTGAAGCGACAGTCATGCCGATGGCTCCCCTACATCCATTTTCAAAATAGATTTTGGATGGGAAATTGCTCTCTAAATTTGGCTTTGTATTAATTCATTTGTGACAATTATTTTTCAAATTCTGAATTAAATAGTTAGGAAATAAAAATGAAAAAAGTTCTTTTAGTTGAAGATAGCCTTACAGAATCCGAAAAGATGACACGTTACCTAGAGCAAGGAGGATATTCAGTTTATGAAGTTCGCAGTGGTGAAGAGGCTCAACTCAGGTTGAAACAACAAAAACCTGATTTGATCTTACTGGATTTGATTTTGCCCGGTCAAAGTGGATTTGAGTTCTGCCGCAAGTTGAAAGCCGATCCGATAACAAAAGCAATCCCGGTAGTGATTTGCTCAACTAAAAACACAGATGTTGATAAAACTTGGGGCACTATGAGTGGTGCCGATGGCTATTTAGTCAAACCTGTAGATGAAAATACCTTGCTCCAGACTGTTAATAAATTTATTCGCTAAAGGAAACCGGGGCAATGGTACAGGGCAATGATAGCTTTAGAGAGCTACCCATTAATAGCCAATTTCGACTTGAAAACTCTCCCCAAGGAAACAACCAGAGGTTTTTAAGATTTCCGTTGAATGGAAAGGTAAATGGGTTACTCCCACTAGCTGATTTGCGGGGAGTAATTCAGGTTGCACTTACCGAGATTTTACCAGTACCGCAAGTAGCAGAATTCTTGTTAGGCATAATGAATTGGCGGGGAGAAGCTATCTGGATTCTTGATTTGGCAGGTTTGTTGGGAGCAACACACTGGTGTCGGCGAGAAAGTGTGTGTAACTCTGGCATGGCGATGCTTGTTCAAGTCCAGAATCAAACCGTCGGGCTGTTGGTAGAGCAAGTCAATACCATTGAAGTTTATGACCCCCAAGAGCGGTTAGCGGTTTCGACATCGATGTTACCTGCCCGACTAGGCTCGTTCTTGCAGGGTTACTTTGTGGATTCTCAAGGTAGCCCTTTGATGTTAATTGACACCCATATTGTGATTCAAGCCCTTCAGCCTCTATGAAGAGTGCTGAGTTCCGAGTGCTGAGTGCTGAGTTGAAAGACCGCCCACAAGGAGCGGGGTATCAACCTTCTCCTGATAAAAAGATTCCGCCCACAAGAGGCGGGGCTTTTACCAAGTACATAAGTCCTGAGTACTTCTTAATTCACTCAGCACTCAAGACTCAGCACTCAGCACTGAGTATTTTAAATTTCAGAGCTTCCTATACAACGCCAAGGGCGGACGCACAAAGGCTTCTGGACGCCCAAGCCGTTCTAGAAAATTAAGTAGCCCCCTGAAGCATTCTATTTATTAACTCCGATAACCTTCATAGCAAGAAAGATTATGGTAATGCAACACAATCTTACACCCAGCCAACCACACACAAATTCCAGCAACGGTTATAAGGAAACCGATAACGGGCATACCGTCGATCTAAGAGCAAAACAGCAAATCACCTCCACTCTAGAAGAATTGCGAACTGAACTGGATCAAGCTGATTGGGTGGAAACAGGGCCATTGCGAGAGAGAATCCGCAAGTTAAAAGAACTGGTAAGTGTGTTGCCATATCAAGACGGAGGAGATGGATTAGAGGTAGAGCAAGTACAGGCGATCGCCAGCAAAATCCGCCAATTTTCCGATTTAGATACCTTGCTTGCCACTGCTGTTATGGAGGTACAAAGCGCACTGCAAGTCGATCGCGTGGTGCTGTATGAGTTTACGAATCCGACGCTGGGGATAGTTGCTGCGGAGGCGATGAGGGATGGCTTTACCCCAATGCTGAAGGAAAAACTGCCTGCCGTCACTTTTGGGTTAGGTTCTGCCAAGCTTTATCAACAAGAAAAATTAGCAGCGATCGCGGATACCTACACTGCAAGCTTGTCTCCTTACCAAAAGCAGCTCGTAGATCGATTTCAGGTAAGAGCTTGTTTGAGTTTGCCGATCTTAGCAAAAGATGGGGTTTGGGGTTTGTTGGTAGTGCAGCAATGCACTGCTGCTCGCCAGTGGCAAAATGCTGAAATTCGGCTACTAAAACTAATCGAGCAGGAATTAGAAGTGCAACTGCAAGTTGCCGCGATTCAGGCTACGTTGCAACAAGAAGTGGAAAAAGACCAAATCCTTGTCGGTGTAGCGAATAAAATTCTCCAGTCCAAAGATTTGGATACCATCTTTCGCGTTGCCACCCAAGAAGTCCGACAGTCACTAAAATGCGATCGGGTGACAATCTATCGTTTCCAGCCAGATTGGAGTGGGGAATTTGTTGCTGAATCTGTTGGATCTGAGTGGGTTTCTCTATTAGAAGAACAGCGAAACAACCCAGCAATTGTCAACAACGTTAACTATTGCAGTGTTAGGAACTTTGCAGAGGAAGGGGGATTGGCTGGAACAACAGGGCGATCGCACAGTGCAGATAGCTACATTCAGCACACCCAAGGCAAAACTTTGCATCGCGGACAGATTTATCGAGTCACTAATGATATCTACAGTGCTGGTTTTTCTGACTGCTATATCAAAGTTTTAGAAACCTATCAAGCCAAAGCATACATTATTGTTGCCATCTTCCAGGGAGAAAAGTTGTGGGGCTTGCTTGCTGCCTATCAAAATTCTCAGCCTCGTCAGTGGAAAGATAGTGAAGTTCGACTAATGGTGCAGGTTGCATCTCTGTCTAGTATTGCCATTCAACAGTTGCAATATCAGCAACAACTTTATAACCGCTCTGAGGAGTCAGCCAAACTTGTTGAACGAGAACGTACTGTTTTCGGCATCATTGAAAAGATTGGGCAAGCAATGGATCTTCGCACCCTTTTCCGCATTACAACCCAAGAGTTGCGTCGATTTTTAAAATGCGATCGCGTTGTCATTTATCAATTTTATCCAGACTGGAGTGGAGAAGTTATCGCTGAATCTGTGGCTGCTGGTTGGTCGTCACTGTTGGATATGCAGGAACAAGACGGCATTTTAAAAACAGGTCTGCTATCTTCAGAGCGTTGCCATGTTAAGGATTATGGTTCTCCTGTTAAACCTGATGCAGATACCTATCTGAAGGAAACGCAGGGTGGAATGTACGCCAAAGGAACGCGCTTTCGTAAAGTCAACGATATTTCTGCTGCTGGTTTTTCACCTTGTTATTTAGAAACATTAGAGAAGTTCCAAGCCAAAGCATACATTAATGTTCCCATCTTCCGCGCTGGTAATCTTTGGGGTTTGTTAGCAGCCTATCAGAATTCTGATGTTCGGAAATGGACTGAGGAAGAGGCTGGTGCTTTGTTGCAGATCGCCGAACCGTTGAGCATTGCCCTCCAGCAAGCTGAATATATCGAACAGCTACGATTAAAAAATCTAGAAATGACACAAGTAGCTGAAGTAGAAAACGCGATCGCCCGAATGGCGGATAGAATGCTTCATTCCCAACAGCCAGAAACAATTTACCGCACTACCTTGGCAGAATTGCGGCAGTTGTTCAAATGCGATCGCCTAGCAATATATCGCTTCAACTCTGACTGGAGTGGTGAATTTATTGCTGAATCTGTAGGAAGTGACTGGGTGCCTCTGGTTGACCCCGATATCGAGTCCGTATGGGAAGACGAACACCTACAGCAAACCCAAGGTGGGCGCTATCGCAACAATGAAACTTTTGTCGTCAATGACATCTATGCTGTTGGTCATGCTCAGTGCCACATCGACTTCTTAGAGCAGTTCCAAGTTAAAGCTTACACCATCGCCCCCATTTTTGCTGGAAACAAACTTTGGGGTTTGTTAGGAGCTTACCAAAATAGCGGGTCGCGCCAGTGGAATTCTGAGGAGGTGCGATTGCTGACCAAATTGGGCATTCAGTTGGGGTTAAGCATGCAGCAAGCCGAGTACATCAAAGAACTCAAAACGAAGAATGCAGAGTTGGCGCAAGCAGCAGAAGAGGAACAGTTGCTGACAGGGATGGTGGAAAAAATTCGCCAAGCTCAAGAGCTAGATACAATTTTCCTGAATGTGCTGCCAAGTTTACGCAAACAACTACAGTGCGATCGCCTCGCAGTATTTCGCTTTCGTCCCGACTGGAGTGTGGAGTTTATTGCCGAATCCGTAAAAGATCAATGGCTGTCTTTAGCTGGTTCCGACATGAAAACGATTTGGATGGACGAGCACTTACAAGAAACTCAGGGCGGACGCTATCGCAATCATGAAACTTCTGTTGTCAATGATATCTACACTATCGGTCACGTTCAGTGCTACCTAGAGATATTAGAAAAAATCCAGGCTAAGGCTTACACGATCGCTCCTATCTTTATTGGAAGCAAACTCTGGGGCTTTTTAGGAGCATACCAAAATACTGGACCTCGGCAGTGGAAATCCAAGGATGTGCAACTGTTGAGAAAAATAGCTGTGCAAATAGGTATAGGCTCGCAACAGGTAGAGTATATCGAACAGCTCAAGAAGAAGAATGCAGAGTTAGCCAGAACCGCAGAAGGGGAACGAGCATTGACACGGCTGGCAGAAAAAATTCGCCAAGTTCAAGAGCTAGATACGATTTTCCGCAATGCCCTACCAGAATTGCGATCGCATTTGGAATGCGATCGTCTAGCAGTGTATCGCTTTAATCCAGATTGGGGTGGGGAGTTTATTGCCGAATCCGTAAGTCGGGAATGGGTGGCTTTGGTTGGCCCCGATATCAAGACTGTATGGGAAGACGAACACCTACAACAAACCCAAGGTGGACGCTATCGCAACAACGAAACCTTTGTGATTAATGATATTTACACCGCTGGTCATGCCCAGTGCCACTTGAAAATTCTCGAGCAATTCCAGATGAGAGCCTATATCATCACTCCGATTATTGCCGGAAACAAGCTCTGGGGTTTGTTAGGAGCATATCAGAATAACGGGCCGCGGCAATGGCAAGATAATGAAATCAACTTGGTAACGAAAATCGGCACACAGTTTGGGGTTGCAGTCCAGCAATCGCAATACTTACAACAAACCTTAAGCAAGAATGAGGAACTGATAAAACTGGCAGAACGGGAAGTAGCAAACGCCCGATTTTCCTATCGCCTGCCAAGTCGGTTAACAGAGATGGCCCAAAGTCATGGTAATGTTCTGGAATTTGTCCAGTTTGCCAGCCACGAACTTCGCCAGCTACTCAAAGCAGATCGAGTTGGAATTTACCGTTTTGAGCTTGATTGGTCTGGAGAATTTGTAGTTGAGTCTGTGAGTGGGGATTGGCCTAAGCTTGTGGGAACTAGCCTTGCCAAAGTTAGAGATACCTATCTCCAGTACAACCAAGGAGGGCGTTATGCCCGCAAAGAAAGTTTGCGGGTTGACAATATATATACTGTCGGTCATGACGAATGTCACATCCAATTGTTAGAACTGTGGGGAACTAAAGCCTACATGATTGCTCCGATTTTTCAAGAAAATCGGCTATGGGGGTTGATGGGAGTTTATCAAAATAGCGCACCGCGCCAGTGGGAGCAATCTGAGGAGGATGTTCTCAACCAAACTAGCGTCCAGATTGGTGTTGCCCTGAATCTTGCAGAGTACCTGAAACAGGTGCGTATTCAAGAGCAGCAACTAGCAGAAGCCGCAGAGCGCGAACGCACCGCTCGGGAAAAACTGCAACAAGGAGCTATACGCGTTCTCATGGCTTTGGAACCATCCTTCAGGGGCGATCTCACCGTTCGCGCTCCCCTATCTGAAGATGAAATTGGTACAATTGCCGATGGTTACAACACTACGATCCAAAGTTTGCGAGATTTAGTACGACAAGTGCAGATTGCTGCAAGCAGGGTGAGTGAAACTTCCAGCAATAACACCACCTCAGTAGTAAAATTATCCGACCAAGCTCAACAGCAGGGAGAACGGCTCGAACGCGCTCTGGAACAATTACAAATGATGGTAGCTTCTACGCAGGTAGTTGCTGCTGATGCCCAAAAAGTAGGGCAGGCGGTTCAAGAAGCCAATAAAACCGTCCAAGCTGGCGATTCCTTGATGGAAAGAACCGTAGATGGTATTTTGGAGATTCGGGAAACCGTGTCCGAAACAGCGAAGAAGATTAAACGCCTCGGTGAAGCTTCTCAGAAAATCTCGAAAGTAGTGAGTCTGATTGAAAACTTTGCCACTCAAACTAATTTGCTGGCACTCAATGCTGCGATCGAGGCTACCCGTGCTGGAGAGTATGGCAAAGGCTTTGCGGTGGTTGCAGATGAAGTTCGTTCCCTGGCTTATCAGTCGGCTAGTGCCACCACAGAAATTGAGCGACTCGTGGAAGAAATTCAAAATGGCACCAACGAAGTTACCCAAGCAATGGAAGTAGGGATTAGCCAAGTTGTCCAAGGCTCGAACTTGATCGATGAGACTCGTCATTCCCTGAGTGCGATTGTCGCAGCTACCAACGAAATTGGTGGACTGGTACAAGGAATTACCCAAGCAGTTTCCAATCAAAGTCAGCAATCTCAGATATTGACAGAGGCGATGACGGATGTTTCGGCGATCGCCCGCAAGACTTCAGAAAGTGCCATCCACATTTCCGAGTCTTTTGAGGAACTACGGATGACTTCACAACAACTGGAAACCAGCGTTAGCCAGTTCAAAGTTGACTAATCTCCCAAAATTATGAACCCCGATCCCAGTAACCAAGAGCAGCTAGAGCAGGCTTTTCTTGCTGAAGCGGCAGAGTTGTTGCAAACCATTGAGCAGAGTCTTATCGGTTTACTTGATGAAAAAACCATAGAAAAAGTTCACGCCTTGATGCGAAGCGCCCATACTCTCAAAGGGAGTGCTGCCAGTGTTGGGCAGGAAACAATTAAGACAATTGCCCATCATTTGGAAGATGTATTCCAGGCGTTATACGCTCCAGAACTGGAAATCGACCCAGAATTGGGTGCTTTGCTTCTAGATGCTTATGAGTGCCTGCGAACTCCATTGAGTGCAACCTTGATGGGCTTATCCTGCAATGAGGCAGAAATACTCGATCGAACTGCCTCAATCTTCGCCCAACTCCAAGATAAACTAGGCGACTTTTTTGGTCGTGAGGCTCCGCTTCCCAGTTCGGAAGAACTTGGCTTTGATGTGGTAGAGTCAATCTTTTCCGGGAGTGTACTCCAGGATCTGCAACAGCTTGCAGCTGACATTCAAAGCCAAGATCCGCAACAAATTCAAACAACACTCAACTCCCAAGCAGAATTTTTTGCCGAACTAGCAGCATCTTATAGCTTATCTGGATTGGAAGAAATTGCCCAAGCGACCCTAAACGCGCTGAATCAGCATCCAGACAAAGTATTGCAAATCGCTCAGGTGGCTTTAGAAAATTTTAAAGCTGCTCAAGCAGCAGTACTTGCAGGCGATCGCACTCAAGGGGGAGAGATATTTCCACAATTGCAAGAATGGGCAGGACTAACTACTCCTGTCCCAGAACCGCAAAAGCAGCCAGTTTCGATAGCTGCCCAACCAACACAAACAACTACAACTGAGAATAAGTCATCCCCCCTCCTCAGTGCGAGCGAATCGGAATCAATTTGGTCGTTTTTTCCGAAGCGAACTGATAACTCCGTACCAAAAGCACCGGAGGTACTGGAACCGATTTCTAAGAATTCGGTGGTAGTCCCTTCTGCCATAGATCGGATTTTACAGTCAATCTGGATAGGAGATCCCAAGACATGTTATCGATACTCAGACTCAGATCGGCCAGCTTCTCCACCAGCGCCAAGCCTCCAAGTTTCATCGCCATCACTTCCCACTATCCGAGTAGCGATAGAACAGCTCGATCGCCTCAGCCATACAATTGGGGAATTGCTAATCAACGAAAACCAACAAAACCTGCAATCTAATCACATCCACAAAGCAGCTCGAGACACTCTACTACAGTTTTTGTACTGTCAACAACAACTTAGTAAAGTTTCTACTTGGTCGGATCGACATCTGCTGCTTCCCGAACGCAAGCAGCGACAGATGCATGGATCTCCACGAGTTATCTCTGCTTCCCCAACTGCCCAGGCACAATCGAATTTTGATGCCTTAGAAATGGATACCTATAGCGAATTGCACATTCTCCTGCAAAATCTTACAGAAGACATGGTGCAATTAGGAGAACGGATTGAGGCTTTTAATGGCTTAGTTCAGCAATCTCGCTTCAGTCTCGGAAAGCGCAAGCAACTGCTTTCAGGAGCGCAGTCAGATTTGCTGCAAGCCAGAATGGTTCCACTGGGAACAGTATTGAATCGATTTCCCCGACTGCTGCAACAGATGGTAGCAACTTATCATAAGCCTGTTGAACTCAAGCTTGGCGGTACGAAGGTACTAGTGGATAAAGCCATTTCTGAGCAGCTGTACGATCCCTTGCTGCACATGATTCGCAATGCCTTCGATCACGGCATTGAACCGATAGAAACCCGCCGCCAGCAGGGTAAACCAGAAACCGGAACAATTACAATTCAAGCCTATCATCAAGGCAACCGCACTACTATTGAGGTACGGGATGATGGTCGAGGCTTTAACTGGGAATCTATTCGTCAGCGAGCTATGGAAAAACACCTGCTGACTCCCGAACAAGCCGCTGACGCCTCACAAGACCAACTGGCAGAGTTATTATTTGAACCAGGCTTTTCTACCGCCAACCAGATTGGTGAGTTATCTGGCCGTGGTATCGGCTTAGATGTCGTTCGCACTCAATTACAAGCTTTACAAGGTTCGATTGTGGTGCGATCGATTTCAGGGCAAGGAACCACCTTCATTCTGCAATTGCCCCTGAGCTTGACAACAGCACGCTTGCTCGTTTGTCAATCTCAAGGTATTACTTATGCCTTGCTGTCTGAAGGAATTAGCCAGGTTTTATTACCGCAGCCAGAGCAGATTCAAGTCCAGCAATCTTTACATGGGCAAGGCATCCAAAAATTCTGGCAATGGGGAGAAGGGCAAAGTCAGCAATTAGTTCCCATCCGCCCGCTTGCCAATTTGCTGGATTACACATATCCTTTATTCACCCAAGACCACAATTTAACCCTAAGTCCTTTTCCAGTCAAACAACGGAACACCGTCGAACCTCTGCTGCTGTTAGAAACAGAGCATCAATACCTGTGTTTGCAAGTCGATCAGATTTTAGTCGAGCAGGAACTAGTAATTAAATCCCTCGGCAGAGTCCTGACTTTACCTAGTTACATCCAAGGCTACAGCGTGTTGGGAAATGGTAGCCTCACCTTAACCATTGACCCGTTGGAGTTAGTTCGGCAAACCTGGGAGACAGATATGATGCCAACTTCTTCGACATCTAGTCTTGCAACTAAACTATTGCCTGCGCCTGAGCCTGTTCTTGCTCTAGAGAAGCAATCCGAGCTAACTATAACGCAACCGCAGCAACAGCCGATGGAAGTCAATACAGCCGTTGCTCAACCTAACCGACTGATGGTGTTGGTGGTGGAAGATTCGGTTGTACAAAGGCAAAGTTTGGTGCAGACGCTCCAGAAAGCCGGTTATCAAGTGTTGCAAGCAGGCGATGGTCGAGAGGCGATCGCTCAAATGCTGCAACACGGTGATGTAGATTTAGTGATTTGTGACATTGAAATGCCGCGGATGAATGGATTTGAGTTTTTAGAACACCATCGCCAAGACGAGCGTTTGTCCGGGATTCCTGTGGTGATGCTGACTACCCGTAGCGGACAGAAGCACCGCCAATTAGCTTTAGCTCTTGGAGCGAAAGCTTACCTGACCAAACCCTATTCAGAACAGAACTTCCTAACCACGATCGCTGAACTGGTTAAAACCTGAGGTAAGGCAGGAGGCAGGAGGTAGAGACAAGATAAATATCTGAAAAGCTTGCAGCACAATATTTTAAAACTCCTGCCTTCTGCAATAACTACCTCCTGCCTCACCTCAATAAATAACTAAACTTAGTGCCATTCGTACATAACGGAAAGTAAAGTTTCTCAAAAATCTCTTTCCTCCTCCCTCCTGCCCTCTGCCTCCTGCCTTGCCATAACCATAGTTTTCAACACCAACCGACTTATGCTTAACACTCCCTTTCCGTTTAAGCGATTATCTGGCGCTGTGAGCGAACGCGACTCACTGCGAGTCGTTGTTTTTGCGATCGCAGACTATTTATTTGCCCTGCCAGTTGGTGCAGTTCTTAAAGTAATTGCTTGTCCACCGATTAGCAGTACGGTTGAAAGTGGTATCGGGATGGTTGATTTGGGAACGCAAACCATTACGATTGTGGACTTGCGCCAGAAGTTCATTTCCCAAGTACAAGCCCAACAGGCACATCAAGTTCTCTCTGCGGTTGACACTTCAGGGTGCTTCTTACTTCTGACTCAAACGCGGACTGGAGAAATTTGTGGCATTCCTGTGGACAAGCCCCCTGCCTTAATCGATATTCCTTTGTCAGCAGTGCGTCCGGTGCCTTGGTCTTATCGGCAAGTGGCGGAGTTAAGCTGTGTTAGCCACATGGCTGTTTTGTCTGTAGTACCAAACGAAGAACCACTCAAAGTACTTCTTCTAGGCATGAGCCAGATATTGGCTGATAAGTTGGGGTTGCCCGGAACAACCCCAACCTTGGCTCCTGGGCTGACATCAGGCGAACAACGGCAAAGATTTCTCCGTTTTTCCTTGGGGAATCAAGGAAGTGGATTGCTACCATTCCACTCATTACTGGACATTTTTCATTTCGCTAGCCAAGAAATTTCCCCAGCCCCGGCCTTACCAAGTTGGATTTTAGGTTTCTATAATTGGCAAGGACAGATGCTGCGGCTGGTTGATTTGGAACATTTGCTTGGTTATGCGCCACTTTTGAAGCGGCAGTCACGACCAGAAAAACCAATGGTTCTGGTTCTCGAACTACAAAATCAGGTAGTCGGGTTTTTGGTGGCTCATGTCTACGATGTAGAGTGGCAGGATTTACAGCAAGCACAATCGGCACCAACCGACTTTTCCCCAAACAAACTGCTAAATTTTGTTCGAGGTATTCTACCAGGCGATCGCTGGATTTTAGACCCCAGAGCTATCGCCCAGACATTGCAATGGCAAACCCACTGATTTAACTTGATGCTGCCAAGGAGTTTTCTGTGACGATCGCAACCTTAGACCCTAATTCTGAAACCCAGCCTGTTGAAAATGAAATCCAGATTGAAGAAATTTTGGCTAATGTGGCTGTACTCAAAGCAGTCTTTCAATCTGCTAAGGGGCCAAAGGTCGCTCAATTGCAGCAGAAGGTGAGTCAAATCGAAGCTTTTATCCAAGCTTTGGCTCAGGAATCGCCCAGTGACAATGATGAAAATGTTCGAGGAGCTTTTCAGCTCCAGCGAGAACAACTTGCGGCCATCGAGCGACAAATGCAGCAAGCAAAAGGTCAAACCGCACTTTTGCAGGTTACAGTCACCGCCCTGCGAGATGTTCTCAACGCCGATCGCGTCCTGATTTATCGTTTTGAGGAAGATAATCGCTCTCGAGCGATCGCTGAAGCTATACAAGCGGGTTGGACATCCTTGCTCAACCAATCCCTACCGATAAATTTGTTTGTTACTACCGATGTTGGCGACGGACAAGACTTTCTCAACAACCTAACTGAAGTATTAGAATTAACTGGACGCCAACAGCAATTTTGGCAACGTTTTCAGGTGCAAGCTAGCCTGTGCTTGCCCTTGATTGTCAAACAACAGCTTTGGGGTTTTTTAGTTATTCATCATTGCCTGGAACCCCGACAATGGCAGGAAGCAGAGCGCAGTTTGCTGCAACAAGTAGGAATGATGTTGACAATTAACTTGCACTGGGCTGAAATAGTAGCTCCACCTACTCAACAGCTGTCATCGCCTCCCCAAAAGGCTGAATCCTGCGATCGGTCTGAGTTACTAGTGCCATTTCAGCAGGTGAGCCAAGCTGTACAAGCAGGAGTAAAAATTGCCGAGTTCGCCAACGAGCATTTAATGTCTATTCAAGATACTGTTGCTATTACTAATAAACAGCTGCAATACCTGGGTGAATTTTGCCAGCAAGCTTCTGGCTTTGTTCGCCTTGTGGAAGGCTTGAGTACCAAAATTCAGATTTTGTCTTTGAATACAGCCATCGAAGTAACAAAAGCTAGCGACCAGGAACGAGGTTTGCTAGCTGCTGCCGAACAGGTGGAAATTCTCGCCCGTCAAGCCCGCGACAGCACCCTAAATATAGAGGAATGGTTCCAGGAACTCCAGGTGACAGCAGCAGACGTTGCTTCTGCTATCGAACCGTGCGATCGCCAAATCAGTGCGGGGCTGGAGTCAATCGCGCAAATCCAGGAGCAATTCAGAGCGATCGCCGATATCGCTGCTTGTACCCTCAAATCAATGTCGAAGCCATAGAATTGTCACAAACCCCATAGAAACTGAGAGTTGCGTTCATGAGTACCGATTTTGTCCCCCAACCGCAGAACGACGATCGCTTCCTAGAAGAAGCGATCGATCTGTTACTGTTCTTGGAGCAGGAGTTGCCTAACTATACAAAAGACAGTAACCCTGGTACAGCTTTGGCTCTCATAGAAGCTGCTGGCTCTCTGCATTCGATTGCCATAGCAGCCGAGCTAGATGCCATTGCCATAGTTGCGGCTGCACTAGAAGAGATTTTTCAGATGCTGCATCAGTATCGGGCAACTGTCAACGCCCCAATCGCCTCCCTGTTGTCGGAAGGATTAGATTGCCTACAGATGCTGTTGATGGCATTTTTAACAGCCTCGCAAATTGAGGAAGTAGAAATTCTGGAGCGCATGTCTGCCATTGTTGCTCGTCTACAAGCAGAGTTTAGCGATCGCCAACAAAGCGTCATTCCCCAGGAAACAAACCTTGAGACATCGATAGAGCAACCGCAGGAATATCAACCAGTTATTCAGTTTGGCGATCGCTTAACTAAGGTAGAATCTTCTGCGGTTCTACCAGAACAAGTTATGGTTAAAGATAAGGAAAACCTAGACAGAGAACTAATAGGTGAAACTAGCCCCCAGTCTGGCAGCCTTGGTCACGTAGATACCGAGCAGCTTCTTGCCAAGGTAGGGGAACTAGCAAACCCGAAGGAGTATGGGGAAGGAGATTTTCATGCTTGGTTGGGGGATTTTTCCCTGCCTACTGAAACTTCTGTTGCATCCCTAGTTAAATCTTTTCCCGATCGCCAAACACTCTCTTTGCAAGAATCCATTTCTACCATTGTTGCAGCAAGTATCCCAGCCGCTACACCGATCAATATTAAGCATATCGAGCAACTAAACGCGCTAGTTGCAACATTATTAACTACATATAATCAGCAAGCCTGTCAGGAAGAACAACAACAACATACGATCGGGCGGTTGCTCCGACAAGTTAAACGATTACAACACCTGCTGGATAATCTACAGGAATGGTCAGGACGTTTAGCAGCAATTTCAGATACCCTTTCTCCTCTAGCTGCTTCTCGCTCTCAGCAATTATACAGTACTCTTCAATCTGTTTTGGCTGAAGCGTCTCAGGTGGCATCAACTGTTCATTCCCTGAATAACAATCATCAACTCAAACAAGAACTCATACAGCAAGAAAAATTGCTTAACCATTCTTCCAATTTAGTTAAAACAGTTACAACTATTCCTTTAAAAGTAGCCTTAGAACCGTTGCATCGGCTTTGGTGTCAGTTACAAGCTCTACAAGATAAGTCTGCTAGACTACATTTGCAAATTAGCGATATCCAAGTTGATCGGGCATTTAGCGATCGCCTCCATGCTCTCCTGTTGCATATAAGTTGCTATTTACTAGAGCAAAGTATTGAGTCTTGCCAAACACGCCAACACCTTGGTAAAAATAGCAACGGTATCATCGAAATTCAAGTTTATCAGCAAGGAAATCAACTGATTATTGATGGCTGTGATGATGGCGCAGGACTTAACTTATCTCAAATTTATCAATCGGCTTTAGCCCAAGGGTTCGCCCTTACAAAACCAGGAGATATCTTACAAGGAACTCAACAGACTGAACTGGTACTTGAACCAGAGGTTTCATCTGTTTTATGCGATCGTGCTGCCTTAGAGTTAGGAGCAGAATTAACTGAAGTTTGCAAGCAATTAACAGCTATTCAGGGAAGAATAGTATTGAAGTCTAAAGCTGGACATGGTACAGCTTTCTCGCTCCAAATTCCCCTCGATCGCAAAATTGCTCAACTTATCGTTTGTCAAGCTAACTCCAGACTCTATGCATTTATTGCCGATTCTGTAGAGCAGATTTATTTACCCCAGTCCGAACAAATTATCCAAACTCAAGCGGGACGCATGTTATTATTGCAGTCTTCTGGCAGATCCAGTGGCTTCCTTGGTTGTGCTCATGAGCATCTAACAACAGAAATGCTCGTCCCTATCCACTTATTGACTGATGTGCTGATTTGTCCTAACCACCTTCCCACCTCAGTTACTACTTACAGCACAGATACACTCAATGCTTTCAAGCAGGATAAGCCTTTATTAGTATTTCGTTACTTAGACAAACGATGTGCTTTAGAATTAGATTGCATCATCGGCAAGCAATTCTCTACGATCCATCCTCTGGGGGAAGCAATCCCAGTTGCTGCTTATATCCAAGGAACTAGCATTCTTGCCAATGGGCAACTTAGCCTGGTTTTGGATGGTCGCCTTATCACAAAATCTCTAACTTGAACTCAATACCACCTTGCTTGATTTCATCTGATACCAATTCCAGAAAAAAATGAAACAGATGCGTAGGTTGGGTTGAACGGAGTGAAACCCAACAATTACAATACTTTGAGGTGTTGGGTTTCGTCCCTCAACCCAACCTACATTTGGATCGTATTTTTTGTGAAATGGTATGAGTACCTTTTTGGTGGACTGTAAACATCGATAAATTGACGACCACAATTTTTCTTCCTTGCGCCTACAACAGAGTTAGTACGATCGTACTCTGTACTTGGCTATGGCACTAGAGAATCTAGCAAATCAGGCATGGGATGAAGTGGAGCAAGTCTACCCAGAATTGTGACAAAGGTTGAGGTTGCGGGTAAACTCAAACCGATACATCTTCACGCTCACAGATGTAACAAGTGCGTTGGGCTTTGCCTTACCTTCGGCATCGCCTTTTGTTTGGTAGGCGATCGCTTTTCATATCATGTCCGGTTAATTAGTTATAATTCCCGTAATTTATGCAGAAATCGGAAAACCCTCTTTCCCCCTGCCCCCTGCTCCCAGCAAGAACTGCGGTCTTAATGATAAGTCTTTCACCGGACACGATATCATTGGTCATTGGGAAGCAGGAGTAAAACCGGCGATCGTCACAAGTCCTGTAAGATTGGCTTGTAACACGCACTCCCAAGTAATAGACGTGAGCAAAAAAGAGGGGCCCGGCATTCCTTGGCAACCGCGCCAGAACAGTGGCAAGACAACACCGATCCGCGTACCTATTGCGCTCAAAGTAGATTCTAAAGCGTCTCTGACAGAAGAAGCGATCGCAGTGCTTATTTTATAGTCGTAGATAAGATAAGAGAGTAACATGCTCCTCACACACAAGTAGCAATGACCTCAACCCTGCGGAAATTTCCCCGTCTCAATGCTCCGACGCTGCACAAGTTGCCCAATGGTTTGACAATCATTGCCGAGCAAATGCCAGTTGAAGCCGTAAACCTCAATTTGTGGATTAAAGTTGGCTCTGCTGTCGAACCTGATGCTATTAACGGCATGGCTCACTTTTTAGAACACATGATTTTTAAGGGAACAGAACGACTAGCTAGCGGCGAATTTGAACGTCGAATTGAAGAGCGGGGTGCTGTAACCAATGCTGCTACTAGCCAGGACTATACTCATTACTATATAACTACTGCCCCCAAAGATTTTGCCGAGCTTGCGCCACTACAAATGGATGTAGTATCAAATGCGAGTATTCCTGATAATGCCTTTGAACGCGAGCGATTGGTAGTTTTGGAAGAAATTAGGCGTTCAGAGGATAATCCGCAACGGCGGACATTTCGGCGGGCGATGGAGACAGCTTTTGATTATCTACCCTATCGCCGTGCAGTATTGGGGCCAGAATCGGTGATTGCCGAACTTAAACCCCAGCAAATGCGAGATTTTCATGCTAATTGGTATCAACCCCAGTCAATTACTGCCGTGGCTGTGGGCAATTTGCCCGTAGAAGAATTAATTGCAACTGTTGCGGAAGGATTTACAAAAGCCATTCCCCATTACCCCTTATCCCCAGAGGGAACCCCACCTTCCCCACTCCTCAGTACAGACGCGATTCATCGTGTCTCTGCCCACTCCTCACTGAATCCTGAATCAGCATTTACAGAAATTGTTCGTCGAGAATTTATCGATGAAAGTCTGCAACAAGCAAGGCTAGTAATGGTTTGGCGGGTTCCAGGAATGACTCAGTTAGATCGCACCTATGGATTGGATGTTTTAGCCGGAATTTTGGGACACGGACGGACATCAAGATTAGTGAGGGATTTACGAGAAGAACGAGGATTAGTTTCTTCGATTTCTGTGAGCAACATGAGCAACGAGCTGCAAGGGACATTTTATATTTCAGCTAAATGTGCAGTAGAAAATTTAGCTGCTGTAGAGGATGCGATCGCTCAACACATTAGCAAAATACAAACAGAGTTGGTAACAGAATCAGAAATAGCCCGCGTGCAGCGACGAGTAGCCAACAGATTTATATTTGCTAACGAAACACCAAGCGATCGCTCTGGCTTGTATGGTTATTATCAATCTTTGGTGGGAGATTTGGAACCCGCTTTTAACTACCCAGCGATTATTCAGAGCCAAGATGCAACAGACTTGATGCAAGTAGCCAAAGAGTATCTATCTCCAAATGCTTATGGTGTAGTTTTCGTCAAGCCGTAAATTAAGTATGGGGAATGGGGAATAGGGCATTGGGCATTGGGCATTAGTTATTTGTCATTTGTCATTTGTCATTTGTCATTTGTCATTGGTTATTAATTCTTCTCCCTCACTCCCTTACTCCCTTATCTCCCCCTGTCGTTTAGCCTATGTTGAAACCGACTTTTTCAAGCTAGAACTGACTAAGCCGCGCGTGTTTTTAAGTACAACTCTCAATTTACCTGTTTCTCGCCTTAACCGAAAAATATTGATATCTAAATAGCTATTTAACTATTAAAAATAAGTATTGCAAAAATTTTACAAATAAGTGAGCCAATACTTTTAGATAAAGTCAAAAATTACGAAGAAATATTTCGTTTTTTATATCGATTTGTGTCATATAGGGGATAAAATGCCTACTGGGCAAGCGTTTTCTGATAAAAAACAGATATTGCCTAAAAGATCGTAAGTTACCTGTGGCTGATGATGCCGCTAGGAACTTCCTTCAGAGAACACGCATCAAAGGAGCCGAAGAAGCATGTTCACACACGTCAAGTCCACCATTAGACACATTGCGCCTGATAACTTACGCGGACGTAGTTTAATCAAGGTGGTCTATGTCGTGCTTGAGTCCCAGTACCAGAGTGCTTTGTCGCAAGCAGTTCGCACGATTAACGCGAACAATCCCAACTTGGCGATTGAAATCAGCGGGTACTTGATTGAGGAACTCCGCGACCCAGAGAACTACGAAGAGTTCAAACGAGAAATTGAGAGCGCGAATATCTTCATCGCTTCCCTCATTTTCATCGAAGACTTAGCACAGAAAGTAGTAGCAGCAGTAGAACCACACCGCGATCGCCTGGACGTTTCCGTTGTCTTTCCCTCGATGCCAGAAGTAATGCGCCTGAGTAAAATGGGCAGCTTTTCCTTGGCACAGTTGGGTCAGTCAAAAAGTGCGATCGCGCAATTCATGCGGAAACGCAAAGAAAAATCCGGTGCGGGATTCCAAGATGGAATGCTGAAGCTTTTGCGAACGCTGCCGCAAGTGCTGAAATTTTTACCGATGGACAAGGCACAGGATGCCCGAAATTTCATGCTCAGTTTTCAGTATTGGCTAGGTGGTTCTCCAGAAAATCTGGAAAACTTCTTGCTGATGCTAGCTGATAAATATGTATTTAAAGGTTTAGAAAAACAGAATTTTGCACCTTCTACATACGAACAGCCGGTGGTTTATCCCGATTTAGGGATTTGGCACCCTTTGGCTCCCAGTATGTTTGAAGATGTCAGAGAGTACCTGAATTGGTATACAGCTCGTAAGGATATTTCTAGCGATCTAAAAGATCCTCTAGCTCCTTGTGTCGGGTTAGTATTGCAACGCACTCACCTAGTTACAGGGGATGATGCCCATTATGTAGCGATGGTGCAGGAGTTGGAAGCATTAGGCGCACGGGTACTACCTGTGTTTGCTGGTGGTTTGGACTTCTCCAAGCCTGTGGATGCATACTTTTATGAACCGACTACTAATATACAGTTGGTAGATGCAGTAATATCGCTGACTGGTTTTGCTTTAGTAGGTGGCCCAGCCAGACAAGATCATCCCAAGGCGATTGAGTCACTCAAACGCTTAAACCGTCCTTACATGGTGGCGTTACCTTTAGTTTTCCAAACCACAGAAGAGTGGATGGATAGCGATTTAGGGTTACATCCCATTCAAGTAGCTTTGCAAATTGCAATTCCTGAATTGGATGGGGCAATTGAGCCGATTATATTATCGGGTAGGGATGGGACTACAGGCAAAGCGATCGCCCTGCGCGATCGGGTTGAAGCTGTAGCCGAACGCGCCTTAAAATGGGCTAACCTCCGCCGTAAGCCGAAACTTGATAAGAAAGTCGCCATCACTGTTTTCAGCTTCCCACCAGATAAAGGCAACGTCGGAACCGCCGCTTACTTGGATGTATTCGGTTCAATCTATGAGGTAATGAAAGCCCTCAAAAATAACGGCTACGACTTACCAGAACTGCCAGAATCAGCGGAAGCGTTGATGCAAGAAGTCATCCATGACGCCCAAGCGCAGTACAACAGCCCAGAACTCAACATTGCTTACAAAATGTCGGTTCCTGAGTATGAGGCGCTAACCCCCTACTCTCAACGCCTAGAGGAAAACTGGGGCCCACCTCCCGGACATCTCAACAGCGATGGGCAAAACTTACTGATTTATGGTAAGCAATTTGGTAACGTCTTCATCGGTGTCCAACCTACATTTGGTTACGAAGGCGATCCGATGCGGCTGTTGTTCTCCCGTTCAGCTAGTCCTCACCACGGTTTTGCTGCTTACTACACTTACCTAGAGCAAGTTTGGAAAGCTGATGCTGTACTGCACTTTGGTACACACGGTTCCTTGGAATTCATGCCAGGTAAACAGATGGGGATGTCTGGTGATTGTTATCCAGATAACTTAATTGGCTCAATTCCCAACTTGTATTACTACGCCGCCAATAACCCTAGTGAGGCGACAATTGCCAAACGCCGGAGTTATGCCGAAACAATTTCTTACTTGACACCTCCGGCAGAAAATGCTGGTTTGTATAAAGGTTTAAAGGAACTGAGCGAATTAATTGCTTCTTACCAAACCTTAAAAGATAGTGGACGCGGTGTTTCCATTGTTAACAGCATCATGGATAAATGCCGGATCGTGAATCTGGATAAGGATATTGACCTGCCAGAAACCGATGCCAGAGATATGAGTACCGACGATCGCGATCATATTGTTGGCAACGTCTACCGCAAGTTGATGGAAATCGAGTCTCGGTTGTTGCCTTGTGGGTTGCACGTCATTGGGAAACCGCCAAGTGCAGAAGAAGCGATCGCAACTCTCGTCAACATTGCCAGTCTAGATCGTCAGGAAGAAGAACTTCAAGGCTTACCGGGAATTATCGCTAACAGCATTGGGCGTAACATTGATGATATTTACCAAAATAGCGATCGAGGCATTTTAGAAGATGTCCAGTTATTGCAAGATATCACCTTGGCAACCCGTGCAGCAGTTACTGCCCTTGTACAAGAGCAAATCGACGCACAAGGACGAGTTTCTCTGGTTTCCCGTTTGAATTTCTTCAACATGGGCAAAAAAGAACCTTGGGTAGAAGCATTGCATCAAGCAGGTTATCCCAAAGTTGACACAGCCACACTCAAACCCCTGTTTGAGTACTTAGAATTCTGCCTCCAACAAGTTTGTGCCGACAACGAACTCGGAGCATTACTCAAAGGCTTAGAAGGCGAGTACGTCCTACCTGGGCCAGGTGGCGATCCCATCCGCAACCCGGATGTATTGCCCACGGGTAAAAATATCCATGCACTCGATCCACAATCCATCCCCACAACAGCGGCAGTACAATCAGCCAAAATCGTCGTAGATAGGCTTTTGGTGCGTAACAAGGCTGAAAATGAGGGAAAATGGCCAGAAACCATCGCCTGCGTCCTTTGGGGAACCGATAACATCAAAACTTACGGCGAATCCTTGGCACAAATTATGTGGATGGTAGGCGTGCGTCCAGTTCCCGATGCTTTGGGACGGGTTAACAAGTTGGAATTGATATCTTTAGAAGAGTTGGGACGCCCCAGAATTGACGTGGTAATCAACTGTTCTGGTGTATTCCGCGACTTGTTCATCAACCAAATGAACCTGCTAGACCAAGGCGTGAAAATGGCGGCTGAGGCAGATGAACCCTTAGAAATGAATTTTGTTCGCAAACACGCTTTGCAACAAGCCGAAGATATGGGGATTAATCTGCGTCAAGCAGCGACTCGCGTTTTCTCCAATGCTTCTGGTTCCTATTCGTCAAATATCAACTTGGCGGTAGAAAACAGCACTTGGGATAGCGAAGCCGAGTTGCAGGATATGTATCTCAACCGGAAATCCTTCTCGTTCAATTCCGATAACCCCGGAATAATGGACGAATCCCGACAGATTTTTGAAAGTACTTTGAAAACTGCTGATGCAACTTTTCAAAATCTTGATTCTTCTGAGATTAGCTTAACGGATGTTTCTCATTACTTTGATTCAGATCCGACTAAGTTAGTGGCAAGTCTCCGGGGTGATGGTAAAAAACCAGCATCTTATATTGCAGATACAACCACAGCTAACGCTCAAGTGCGGACATTATCAGAAACCGTGCGCTTAGATGCGCGTACTAAATTGTTAAATCCTAAGTGGTATGAGGGGATGCTGAATCACGGTTATGAAGGTGTGCGCGAACTCTCCAAGCGATTGGTAAACACAATGGGTTGGAGTGCAACAGCGGGCGCTGTGGATAACTGGATTTACGAGGATACTAATGAAACCTTCATCAAAGATGAAGAAATGCAGAAACGGTTGATGAACCTTAATCCCCATTCTTTCCGCAAGGTTGTATCAACTTTGTTGGAAGTGAATGGACGCGGTTATTGGGAGACTAGCGAGGAGAATTTAGATCGCCTACGCGAGTTGTACCAAGAAGTTGAAGACCGGATTGAAGGGATAGAGTAGGATTACATGGGCAGGCTTTATGCCTGCCTTAACAATGAGATAAGATTAAAAAATGAAATGTAAATGATTCAGACATTTCAAAATAAAGCATTAGAAAATTTGTTTAGAGAAAATTTTAATAAAGGAGTTTCTGCAAACTTAGAAAAGAAAATTAGAATCAGACTTGAAGTTATAGACTCAGCGTTAATTGTAGAAGATATTAGATTACCGGGTTATGATTTGCATGAATTAAAAGGAGACAGGAAAGGAACTTGGTCAATAAAAGTATCAGGAAACTGGCGTATAACTTTTAGATTTGAAGATGGTGATGCTTATGATGTCAATCTTGAAGATTATCATTAAGTTCTGTGTTAATATGATATTGATTGGCTAGACAATGCTAAATAAGGTTAACCAAATTATTAAATAAGAAGTATTAATTATGGATAATTGGCAAGATATTACTGATCATAGATTAGTAAGACCAATACATCCTGGCGAAGTAATTGCAGATATTTTAGATGATTTAGATATGAATACCGCAAACTTTGCAGAAATTTTAGGAGTATCTAATCAAACAATTCAGAAAATTATTAATGGTCAAAGCTCAATTACAGTAGATATAGCAATACGTCTTGGTAAAGCTTTAGGAAATGGGCCAAGACTTTGGCTTAATCTTCAGCAAAAAGTTGAACTTTGGGATGCTTTGCAAAGCCATAAAGAAGAATATGAACAAGTCATGACATTGGTTTAAAATAAATTGTGAAGAATTATTTTTTGAATAATTAAAATTTACAGCATTATTAATGCCCTCAACAGTACCACTGGTAGTTTTTTGCTCAACAATAACCTTAATTTTTTCCTATTCTGCTGTTCCATGCAATTAATTTTATTTAGAATTTATTTTTTTAAATTCATTTTCTAGTGTTTTTTTCAACTGTTCAACAAAATTTACAGTTGTGATTGCGTCACGATTATCTATATTAATATTTAATTTTAGAAACTGCTCTTCAATAATCTCAGTTCCTTTTTCAAACACTTGTAAATATTTTTGCTGACTATTAAGCACAGATATAATTTTATTACAATACTGCTCCATTTTTTTTTGATTATCTAGACTCGGCATATCTGCTCCTGCTGTCAAATACCTCATAGCCATAAGTAAATAATATTTACATTTTTTATACTTAGGGTCTAACTTGTTTCTATTTCTCTGATTAAAAAGATTTTCAAGTCGATAGTAAGCAAAAGCACTTATATAATAGCTTGTTGGGCTATGATTAGCACCAAAAATCTTACTACCTATTTCTCTAGATAAATCTCCATAGGAACGTGATACTCTATGAGGCTGATCAAGAAACATAGCAGCAAAAGTTTTGATTTGGTCGGGAATTGTAATAACACGATTTTTCGGTATATCTGTTCTATCGTGATACTGTTTTGAACGTCTTTCGTAATATAACTGTTCTCCAGCATGAAAAGATTCAAACGAGTTGTAGCACTGTTCTAATTTCTTTTGAAATTCAGACAAAGCTGCAAGCTCTTCTTTTTTAACTGGTGTTTGATGATTAGTTGCTTTGATTATGCTATTTATTACATCATCTTTGTCTGTAACAATTATCTTTACTGGAATTTGTAAATTATTTATACTACTTAAATTTCTACAGTTAAATAAAACGTGGCTTGTTTGACACCCGTTAACTATTTGATAATCTCGAATATTAAATCTATTACCAACAGTGTCTAATGATTTAGCTATTATCGTTATTCCGTTATTTAAAACTGAAAATCTATCTAATTCTCCTGATTTTAATGTAGACTCGATATCATGATTAACATCATTACTTCCTTGAAAAGCTCTAATATTATCATAAAAAATAGATAATCTAATATTATCAAACTCATCAACTATTAATTTTCTAAATTCAGAAAAAGGTAGAGTACCTATATACGATTCAGATATTCCTGATATTTCAGGTAATACTACTCTACTAGCAAAAATAATATCTGTACTTAATGCTAGTTTTGTACTTTGATAAAGCTTTCTAATTTCATCGGCACCTAATGACTGAATTTCTACTTTTTCAAAGAGGTTTTTCTCTTCAATTTCATTTTTTTTAGCATTCATACGCCTGACTAAATTTTTGTCATCAGTCCATTTACCTGTTGTTATATAGTACAACTTGCACAAAGGTCTTCCTCGTGACATCATGCTACTTTTGGAGTCATATATATGTGCTGCTATTTTTGCTTTATATGCAACCATTTCGTTGCGTTCTAAAACTGGTTCTTCTACAAAAAAATCTGAAACTCCCTCAAAAAACTTCAACATATCTCCACTATCAAAAGTGTTTGATGTTTTAGACTGAATGAAGACAAATGTTGCTTCCATACGTTTATTGATATCAGCTAAATCATCAACTTCTTCAATAGAGTCTACAAGTTTACCATTTACAATAATAGCGATGCCATCAAGCCCAGTATCATTTGAACTGCCTACAGAAACATCTTCTACTTTAAAAGTCTCAGGATACTCTCGTGAAATTACGCAGTAGTTACAAAACTTTTCAAAATCTATTGCTTCTCCTTCTGATTCTATTTCATGTTCTTTTAGAAAAGCTTCTATCAAACTTTTGGTAATTCTATCCACAAAAATACCTTCGTAATATGCTTAATCAACTATGCTTGCTTGTGGCTGATGGTCAATTTACATAAAAATGCTAATTAGTCAAGTATATATAATAACATATACAAATAAATATCATGCAAAAGCATCTCAAACAACTGGTTGTATCCAATGCCAAAGTGATGATGTGGAAACCCGTGATTGTTAGAACACGCATCACTGTTGAGTTGATTCTAGAAAAATTAGCTGCTGGCGAAACCCCAGAAGAAATTATAGAACCTCATCCACGACTCACACGTGAAGAGATTTGAACAGCTATTGAGAATTGAATGCCAACATAAAGCAATCACCTTGTTTATGAGGTTTTCTGCAAGGCGATACCTACGGTAAGCTACGCTAACGCACTCCCTCTTTCACAACAGGTGCTCGCTTTATTTTTGAGGTTTTCTATAAGGCGATCGCTCTTTTGTTAACTATTTTTCTTTAGGGCAAAATTTCAAAGCTATCGCAGTGCTTAGGTCGAAATAATCTAAAGTCTCGCTGATCTAAAGTAAATATTTTTTTAATACCATAGCGTTCAGCTATAGCCATAACGCTTGCATCTACAAAATCAATCCGACTATCTGCATACTCATTCAAGATTTCCGCCACACGAATTACATCTTGGTCTGTTAAAGCTACTAAACTAAATCGACTCGCAGATAGTCCTTGCAAAAAAGCTACAACTATAGCTATACCTGCATTACGTCCTACCAAATAAGCTAATTCTGCCAATACTGTTTGTAGTAACAGAATTTGTTTTTGTTGTGTATATACTATTGCAGCAATACTGTGCATTGCATCCGAACGGTTCAACAATGCTACAACAAAACCCGTATCAGCTACTGCTAAGGTTATTTCCACGTCCAACCAGATTTTTCAGTAATCTCTTGTTGGAGAATATCTTCCGACTTTGTAGCTAAATCAGGTGTTCCTGCAAATAAGCCAATTAATGGGTCAGACATAGCATTATCAGCTGTTTCTAGCAATTGGGTTTCAAGATATAGCCTAACAGCTTCGCTGATAATTGATTCAGGAGATTGCCCTCGTTCAGTAGCCAGATTTATGACTTTTTCTAGTAAAGTCTGTTCCAGTTTCCAGTTAAATGTAGAGTCCACCAGATAACTTCTTTCTCTTTAGTAATAAAAAATATTCTAACAAATAGGGGTTTGATACTCACTGTTATGCTTTTTTTATCTTTAATAGGACTTACGCAAAAATCGCCAAAAAGCTTAATTTATCGAACTGCCAAGACCGCCAAGAATCGTAGAGTGTGCGTAATCCTATTTAAGTCAAATATACACAGCGATACTTACGGTAAGCTACGCTAACGTACTACTTTTCCAGAACAGGCAATGTATAACGACAAGCTACTATGCGTCTACGCTTTGTTTTTGAGGTTTTCTGCAAAGCGATACCTACGGTAAGCTACGCTAACGCACTCACTCTTTGACAACAGACAATTGCCTTGTTTTTGAGATTTTCTGCAAAGCGATCGCTCTGTTGAGCAGCAAAACATATACAGCGTTCAATTGGATGGACAAAATCTTGTCCGCTATATTTAAGGTGTACCAGTTGCTTCCTTACTCCAAGTTAATCAATATGGATATCACAGCTACTTTGAACGAAATCGCAACTCTCAGTGTTGAAGATAGAATCCGTATTGTACAGGCAATTTGGGATACTATCGCTGCGGAGCAAGTTTACCCTGATTTAACCGATGCACAAAAGCAAGAGCTTGATCGTCGAACTTCTGACTATAATTCAAATCCAAATAATGTGCTGACTTGGGAAGAAATCAAAGCATCAATTAAGAGGCAGCAATGAATTATGTCCTGGTATTTCGCCCAGAGGTTCGAGAAGAACTCAATGATGCACACAGTTGGTACGAGAGTCAGAAACCCGCTCTGGGTGACGAGTTTTTAGACTGTGTAGACGAAACGGTGAATCGAATTTCTCAGATGTCAGAATCCTATGTAATTGTCTACAGTGATATTCGACGAGCAATAGTGCAGCGATTTCCCTATGCTGTATACTATATGATTGTGTCGAGTTGAGTAATAGTGACAGCAATTTTTCATGGTCGCAGAGATCCAAAATCCTGGCAGACGCGAACCTAACACTATAATTACGAGCAATGTCACTCGACTTGCCGCTACACATCTACGCTTTGTTTTTGAGGTTTTCTGCAAGGCGATATTACTCGACTTGCCGCTACGCATCTACGCTTTGTTTCTGAGATTTTCTGTAAAGCGATCGCTCCTTTTTCACAACAGGCGATGTCACTCGACTTGCCGCTACGCGTCTACGCTTTATTTTTGAGGTTTTTGCAAGGCGATCGCTCTTTTGTTAACTATCCCTCTTCTGTCACTTTCCGGGAGGGCGATCGCTAGAAGCCTGATGAAGCAATCAATACAAGCTATACTATTAGAAAAAATTGGTCTTGGATTTGTTATTAGAAAAGAATCGTGCGATGCCTGCGGCGGGCTACGCCTACGCTTGCTATACAAAAGCTCTAGAATTGAGAAATGGCAAATGTTTCCAGAGACTGACAGCAGAGGGATAAAAAAACCAAAAATCCAAATAATTAAATTGTGCCAAGTATTAGCAAGTTATGTTGCTGATAATCGGCACAATTAAGATTTGAATATTTTGTAACTTTAAGCAAGGAAACCCGCAAAAAATTCTAGGGTTTCTTTCAGTGCTTTGATGAAAATATCAATTTCTTCGCGGGTGTTGTAGAAAGATAGACTTGCTCGTGCGGTTGCAGCAAGACCTAAGTAACGGTGTAATGGTTGAGTACAGTGGTGTCCAGAACGGATAGCAACGCCTTCTTGATCTAATAATGTAGATAAGTCGTTGGCGTGGACTTCCCCGGCTGTGAATGACGCAAGAGCGGCTCTACCTTCACCTTTAGCATTTGGTTTGGGGCCGTAAATTCTAATTTGGGGAATTTGCTCTAATTGTTGGAACAAATAAGCTGTTAATTCTGCTTCGTAGGCGTGGATTTTATCCATGCCAATACTGCTAAGATAATCTATCGCAGCACCAAGCGCGATCGCTTCTCCAATTGCAGGTGTACCAGCTTCAAATTTATGTGGTAATTCTGCATAAGTCGAATGGTCTAAATACACCTCTGCTATCATTTCACCACCACCAAAAAATGGTGGCATTGATTCTAGCAATTCCAACTTGCCATACAGAAATCCTATCCCAGTTGGCGCACACATTTTATGACCAGAAGCTACCAACCAATCACAATCTATTTTCTGTACATCAATTGGGAAGTGAGGAACACTTTGGCAAGCATCAACTAAGAATTTAGCACCGTAGCTGTGAGCGATCGCACCAATTTCTTCCACTGGGTTAATGCAACCTAAAGCATTAGAAATATGCACCAGCGACACCAACTTGGTTTTGTCGGAAATCAGTTTTTTAAACTGTTCTAAATCAAAAGTTTCTTCTGATGTCAGTTCCACAAATTTCAGTACTGCACCTGTTTTTTGCGCCACCAATTGCCAAGGCACAATATTACTATGGTGTTCCATTACAGAGAGAATAATTTCATCTCCTGGCTGCAAATTGTTCATTCCCCAACTGTAGGCTACTAGGTTAATCGCCTCACTTGCGTTGCGGGTGTAGACGATTTCCTGACGGGATGCAGCATTGATGAATTTGGCAACTTTATCTCTAGCACCTTCATAAGCATCAGTAGCTTTAGCACTCAGAGAATGGGCACCGCGATGCACGTTAGCATTATAGTGTTCGTAATAATCCCGTAGAGTATTTAACACCAACAAAGGCTTTTGCGATGTCGCAGCATTATCGAGATAAACCAGGGGTTTACCGTTGACTTCCTGATGCAATATCGGGAAGTCAGCGCGAACTTGATCGGCAAGGGTTTTGGTAGGAGTGAAAGTCATTGGTAGATTAGTTATTAGTCATTAGTCATTAGTCATTAGTCATTAGTCAGAGACTTAAGATTATTGACTGTACTTAACAGGATTTCTCGTAGAGAAGGAACTGGTATTTGGTTGATGATTTCAGCGGCGAAGGCGTTAATTAACAACTTTCGGGCATCGTTTTCATCAATTCCTCGACTTTGCAGATAGAATATTTCATCATCTTCCAATTGGCTAACCGTAGCACCGTGGGCGCATTTGACATTATCCGCCGTAATTTCCAATTGGGGTTTGGTATCAACTCTGGCTTTGGATGATAGCAGCAAGTTGCGATTCAACTGGGCTGCATTTGTCAACTGCGCTGGTTTGGGTACAAAAACTTTACCATTGAACACCGCATGAGCGCGATCGCCTACAATACATTTATGCAATTGGTCACTTGTACCGTGGGGATAGTTGAGTGCGATCGCACTGTGAGTATCAGACAACTGCTTCCCAGTAATCACCGTCAAACCATTGAGAGTAGTTTCTGTCTGCTCACCAGTTTGCAAAATTTCTAAATTGTGCCGCGACAACTTAGCACCTAAAGTTATGGCATGACAAGTATATCGACTATCACGAGCTTGTGCGATCGCAGTTTTTCCAATATGAAAAGCCTCTGCACCTTCTCGCTCAATCCTAGTGTGGCTCACCTCAGCATTGTCAGCAACCCAAACTTCCGTAACCGCATTAGTTAAGTAAACTCCTTTCTCTGTGCTCTCTGCGCCTCTGCGGTTCGTATACTCCTCAACCAAACTCACCTGCGAACCACTTTCCGCCACTACCAAACAACGCGGCTGCGAAATCATCCCCGTCTCACCCGCAACCGAAATAAACACCAAATGAATTGGTGTCTCAACCACCACATTCTTCTTCACCCACACCACAGCTGCATCAGTTATCCCAGCCGTATTGAGAGCAGTAAAAACTTCCTGCGCTCCCTCAGCTTGAGCTAAATACTGCCGTACACCTTCCTGCTCAACCGCAGACAAACCAGCCAAATTACTCACCACAATTCCAGATGGTAAATCTGTAACTGCGGATAACTCCGGCGCAAAAACGCCATTAACAAATACCAAACGACTATTAGCCGCTTCTGGCAAAATATCAAATTCTAGAGATGCAAAATTTCCCGTCTCTAGATTAAATTGCACCTTTCGCAAAGACGACAAATCAGTAAATCGCCATTCTTCCTCGCGGGTAGTTGGGATAATCGAGTGACGTACCCAATTAGCAGCACTTTGGCGTAATTCCTGCAACCAACCTTCTGTTTTCGTTGCCGTTACTTGATTTAACAACCCAGTCAGATAATCATCTCTATCTAACAGAGTCGATGTCAAACTGACTGCATTTGAGTTAGGAATAGGACTAGGAGATACTTGAATACTCATTACACACCCACCCCCGCAGCAAATTCTGCCAGCACCCAGTCATAACCGCGAGACTCTAATTCTAATGCCAGTTCCTTACCGCCACTCGTAATAATCTGCCCCTGTGCCATCACATGCACAAAATCAGGCACAATATAATCAAGTAATCGTTGATAGTGAGTAATCAAAATTGTCGAATTTTCTGGACTTGCCAGTTGATTTACCCCATTCGCCACAATTCTAAGAGCGTCAATATCTAAACCCGAATCAGTCTCATCCAAAATTCCCAACTTTGGTTCCAGCAACGCCATTTGCAGGATTTCATTCCGCTTTTTCTCACCACCAGAAAACCCTTCATTCAAACTCCGACTGAGAAAACTGGAATTCATCTTCACTACATCCAGCTTTTCCTCAATCAAATCGTCAAAATCAAAAGCGTCAATTTCCTCTAAACCTTGCGCCTTCCGACGGGAATTGTACGCCACCCGCAAGAAATCCAAATTGCTCACACCGGGAATTTCTAACGGATACTGAAACGCCAAAAACACACCACTTCTAGCCCGTTCCTCCGGCTCCAACTCCAACAAATTTTGCCCCTGGAAAATCACCTCACCACCAGTCACCTCATACGCCGGATGCCCAGCCAAAACCTTAGAAAAAGTACTCTTACCAGAACCATTCGGCCCCATAATCGCATGAATCTCACCCGATCGCACCTCAAGATTCACACCCTTAAGAATCGGTGTTCCATCAACATTAGCCGTCAGATTCCGTACTGACAGCACAACTTCACTATTTTCAATAATCATCTTCTCTCCCTTCTCTTTCTCTGCGCTCTCTGCGCCTCTGCGGTTCGTTATTCTTCCTAAAGATAAACACAGAACGCGGATGTCTCTGTGTTTATCCTTGCTTCCATTTATCCAACACTGCCTTCCAACTTCAAACTCAACAACTTATCAGCTTCCACAGCAAACTCCATCGGTAGCTGATTAAAAACATCCTTACAGAAGCCGCTAACCATCATCGAAATCGCATCTTCTGCTGAAATACCCCGTTGAGCAAAGTAGAACAGTTGATCTTCCCCAATCTTAGAAGTAGAAGCTTCGTGCTCCACCTTTCCAGTATTATTTTGCACCTGGATATAAGGGAAAGTATTAGCATGGGCATTATCCCCAATCAGCATCGAGTCGCACTGAGAATAATTTCTCGCCCCAATCGCAGTCGGATTGACTTTCACCAAACCCCGATAGCTATTACTAGAATTACCTGCGGAGATTCCTTTAGAAATAATTGTACTGCGGGTATTCTTACCTACGTGAATCATCTTTGTACCCGTATCAGCTTGCTGCATATTATTTGTCAGCGCCACCGAGTAAAACTCACCCACAGAGTTATCACCCACCAACACACAGCTAGGATATTTCCAAGTAATTGCCGAACCTGTTTCTACTTGAGTCCAGGAAATCTTAGAATTTACGCCCTGACACAAACCGCGTTTGGTAACAAAGTTGTAAATACCGCCTTTACCGTTAGCATCTCCAGCGTACCAGTTTTGCACAGTGGAATATTTAATTTCCGCGTTGTCGAGAGCGACGAGTTCCACAACGGCGGCGTGTAACTGGTTGCTGTCATACATCGGTGCAGTGCAACCTTCCAGGTAAGAAACATAACTACCTTCTTCAGCGACAATCAAAGTCCGCTCAAATTGTCCTGTGTCACCAGAGTTGATGCGGAAGTAGGTAGACAGTTCCATTGGGCATTTCACACCTTTAGGAATATAGACAAAAGAACCATCGCTAAATACGGCGGCGTTCAATGCGGCAAAATAATTGTCAGCTATAGGAACAACGCTACCCAGGTATTTTTTAATTAATTCTGGGTGTTCTTGCAACGCTTCGGAAATTGAGCAGAAAATAACGCCATCTTCCGCTAGCTTTTCTTTAAATGTAGTAGCGACAGAGACGCTATCGAAAATCGCATCGACAGCAACGTTTGCCAGTCGCTTCTGTTCAGATAGGGAAATGCCTAATTTCTCGAAGGTTTCTAAAAGGGTTGGATCGACTTCATCCAAGCTGTTTAGTTTTTCTTTCTTGCGTTTTGGCGCTGAGTAATAAATGATATCCTGATAATTAATTGGCGGATACTTGACATTGGGCCAAGTTGGTTCGGTCATTTTTTGCCACTGGCGATAAGCCCGGAGGCGAAAGTCCAGCATGAACTGCGGCTCATTTTTTTTAGAGGAGATCAAGCGAACAACGTCCTCGTCTAGTCCACGCTCAATTGTGTCGGCTTCAATATCGGTGACAAAGCCGTACTTGTAGGGTTGGTTGACTAAGGTTTTGACAGTGGCACTCATCAGTAATAATCTCTCGTGTTCAGAACTCTTTGAGGATGGGAGACGGACTTTTCTTTAGCCGACTCCATATCACGTTACGGAATGGTTACACGGCTGCTAGAATAGTGGTGGAGACTAAAACAACAGCTATGTTGTTTAATCTATCTTCATTTTACGCTAAATTAACAACAACAATGTTGTCAAAGTCAAATTTTCAAAGAAATTTTTGGGACGTTCGCTGAACGTCTTGCACCAACGATAAGATGGCGACTACTCACCAGTCCTCAACCAAGCAAGATATCCTAGAATATCTGCACAAACACGAAAAAGCAACGGCTTTAGAGCTAGCTGAAGTTTTAGACGTTACCCCGCAAGCGATTCGTCGCCATCTCAAAGATTTGGAGACGGAGGAGCTAGTTTTGTATTCTACATCAGTGCAGGCGGCGGGGATGGGGCGTCCGCAGCACCTTTATCAGCTGAGTCGTCAGGGACGCGATCGCTTGCACCGCACAATGAGCGATCGCTTTGGTGATGGCCACGGAAATTTTGCGGTTTCGTTGCTAGACACCTTAGCCGAAACGGTAGGACACGATCAATTTAAATCGATTTTACAAAAACAGTGGCAGCGCAAAGCCTTAGAATATCGCGATCGCGTGGGTAACGGTTCGCTGCAAGAACGTGTAGCCAACTTAGTAGAGTTGAGAAAAGCAGAAGGCTTCATGGCAGAGTGTCACCCTGTTGATGTGGGTGACTCCTTTGAGAGCGATCGCTTTATCTTAATGGAGCATAATTGCGCCATTTCCAACGTTGCCGAGTCTTTCCCCAGCATCTGTGGTCACGAATTAGAAATGTTTGCAGCCGTCTTACCTGATTGTACCGTAGAACGCACCCACTGGATTATTGATGGTCAACATCGTTGTGGGTATTTAGTACAAATTCGTCATTAGTTATTTGTCATTAGTCCTTTTTTAATAACTAATGCCCAATACCCAACTAACTTTGAGATAGTATTTTCTTTTTTTATTTATGGACGTACCACCACAGCAACCATCAGCACAATTTTTAACTCTAGAAGAATCAGCAAAAGTAGATGCTGCCTTGTTGTCTTCCCCAGAAAAGTTTTTAACAAGATTGACAATTTCATCACTGAAGCTTTTGAAGCATATTGCCCAAGAATACGGTGTTGATATTGAAGATTTGACAGCACAGCAAGTAATTGCTTGGTTTGAAAAAGATGGCAAAATTCGACGCGAGCAGGGAATTGAAGGTTCATATCTAAAATGGTAATCTGCGGTAGTAATATCATGTCCGGGTAAAGACTTATCATTTAGACCGCAGTTCTTGCTGGGAGCAGGGGGCAGGGAGCAGGGGGCAGGGAGCAGGGGGCAGGGGGAAAGAGGCTTTTGGTTTGCACAAATGCGGTAATCATAAGTGATTAACCAGACTTGATATAAAATTTTCGTTGCATTTACTTAGAAAAAATCACCATAAAAATATCGCGCTTTTAAAAAACAGAAATGTTTCTTAGAAGCGCGATATTCACAGATAAGATATGTTGACAATTTTGCCTAAACTCCAATATTGGAACGAATTTTTGAGTCCTCGGTTTTGGAGCTCACTTAGTTGCAAACTGCTGTAAAACCCTTCCTTTGGAATGAAGTTGCGATCGCAACAGAAAGCATAGTATTAATTGTCGGTTGATGACCCTGATGCACTAGGACAAACATTTTGACAACAGCAGAATTAATTGGGCGCTACAAACGCCAACCTTAAATAATAAACAAAAAACACCTTGAAAAAGGTGCTTTTATTTAAAAATAAATAACATTTGATTTTTCAAACAATTATTTAAGCATTGTAAGTGTTAGTTCGAGGACTACGAGCGCCAGTTACGGCTCCAATCATTGAAGCTATTAAACCCAACAAAGAACCAAACACAAACCACCACAATCCCGAACGTAAATTAGCTGCTGCATCACGAGCTTGTTGGGCACTTATGTTTGCTTGTGGTACATTAACACCACCTTGCTGTTGTACCTGGTTTATGACTTCCCCTGCGTTAGAAGCAGCAACACCAAAAGCACCAGATACTCCACTTGCTAAAAGCCATGAGCTAACTGCCAAAGTAGTTGCCCAAAGAATTGCGCCGTTAAGAAGAGCTGTATTGCGGTTCATCGGGCCACAAGCACGGGCTGTAACCCAACCACCAGTAAACAGGGAAATTAGTAAAGCGATAGTTGACCAAAGCCCCGCACTACCCGCAGCGTTAGGGGCAAGTGTTCTAGGTGCACCTGAACCTGCAACTGTGCCTGCCGCAACCGCAGCAATGATAGAACTCAAAATTAATTGTGTAGCCAAAGAAACCAACAAACCAGCAATAATTGGCCCCCAGCGAACGCGATCGTGGTATTCAGCTACTCGACCTGCAACCACAGTATCAGTAGATATAACGTCATTGCCTGTCCGATTTACGTATGACATCGCTTATGTTCTCCAGTGCTGTTCCAGCTAAGTTCTTGTTCGGGTATATTCATCTTTATGCTTCAAATTAAATAACTAAATGTTCTGTTTTAATCTCTATCAATAGAAAGATTTAATAGGTCTATCTTTAGCTAGAAAAAGCAAATCTATTTTAACAATTTTTAATATAATTTAGTCTTTATTTATGTATTATTTTATAAATTTTCCATATAAAAATTCTTAATTTAAAATACAACTATTAGCTAGCTTTCAGAAAGTAGCTTTAACTATGCATGCAATTAGGTAATGATTGTCAAAAGTAAAAATCATCAAAAACTAACGCATCCTCACAGCAGTGCCTGTGGCAGTAATCAGCAAAAGCACTCCTGACTGGTCAATATTTATTGTGCCAGTATCAATTTCAATCCCAATTACAGCATTTGCTCCTAAACGTTGTGCGCGTTGTTCTAATTCTTCTAGTGCTTTGCGTTGACCCTGCTCAAATAGACGCTCATAGCTAGCAGTGCGTCCACCGATAATATCTCGAATACCAGCCAAAAAATCCCGCAAGAAATTGCTACCGTAGACTACTTCTGCTGTCACAATGCCTAAATAGGACTCAATCACGGCTCCTTGAATTACATCAGTGGTAGTTATAATCATAAATTAACCTCCTATATGGGATATATCTTGATATTTATTAAAGTATTTATCAAAATACTTTAATAATTGTAACTATTATTACAGAAGACAGGTTTGAAAACATCCTCTCACACAATTTTAGATTGCGCTTTGGGTTTTAGTATTGTCCTAAACAGATTAATGGAGCATTTTCCAGTTTAGATTTATCTTACCTTTGAATAAGCAAAAAAGGATGTAAATGCCTGGATGATAACTTCTCAAAGGGTAGTATCAAGGATTAAAAATATCAGAAAACTTGGATACAGAGTCAGCAAATTCTTAAATAAAATAAAAATAGGAATAAATGTCAAAGGCTATAAGCTTGCTGTATCAGAATCTAAGATTAAGTTAGATCCCTGTTGAGTTTTTCTGAATAACACGTATAACTACTGATAAAAAAATGTGTCGTTTTGCTATAGTACTGGTTTATATGTAGGGTATCTTCACCTGCTCCTTGATCGCTGACACTTCATTCTTCAGTAAAAACTCTGTTATGTAGTGCTAAATGTAAACGAAAGGAGAATGAACTATTAACATCTTAATCAATACGAAGAAATACAGTTTTCAAAAGTCCATATTTTTGTTTTAATGTACAAGAAAAAAGTCCTCTAAAATTTCAGGAAATTTACTGTGTACAAGCCGACATCATTCGTGTTTAGTGTGGTGTTACTAGGATGTTTTACTTTCACCATACCTTCAGTAGCTCAGGCTCAGGTATTAGTGGCGCAAGCCAAAAACCCAGAGTTAAAGCAATTACTGGAGGAAGGACGGAGGTTAGTGAATGGCGGTGATTATGGTGGTGCGATCGCTGTTTATCAGCAAGCAGCTAGTATAGATCCCAAGAATGCTAAAATTCATTCAGGTATTGGGTATTTATACGCTCAACAGGGAAATTACCAGGCAGCATTAACAGCTTATCGTCGGGCGATCGCTATCAACCCTAACAATAGTGATTTTTACTACGCTGTGGGTTACATCAAAGCCAATTTGGGCGACACACGTGGGGCAAAGGAAGGTTATCGTCGTGCTATACAGCTGAACCGTAACAACGTCAACGCCTATTTAGGATTGGCTGTGACGCAATCGCGTATGGGAGACTATAATGCTGCTACCTGGGCATACCAACAAGCAATCGACTTGGATAAAAACAACGCCCAGACTTATGAGTTGATGGGTTCGATGTATAAACAGCGACGACAAGCCAAACAAGCAAACAGCTTGCTTCAGAAAGCCCGTGACTTGTACAAGCGGCGCAATGACTCAGATGGCGTAGAAAGGGTAGAAGCTATGCTGCGGCAGTTAGGAGGATGAGGTTAATCTAACTGGCGTCCCGTTAATTCCACAAAAATATCTTCCAGATTAGAGGGACGCACCATCATTCCGGTTTTATCGGGCTGTTCATTCAAGTAGATATTTGCTGCTTCTAAGGATGGGAAAAATAGATATTCCCAATTACGAACGCTATCACTTCCCACATTAGACGCACCTAATTGTTTCATCACCAAACCTTCACCGTGAGCAGAATGCAGTTGTTGTAAAGTTCCCAAAGAAATCAGCTTCCCGCCATCCATAATACCGATTCGTCCTGGCTTGGTAGAACCAAAGGCATCGCACAAAAATTCGACCTCATCCATATAATGGGTCGTCAGTAGCATCGTCATCCCTTGTTTATTTAAATCCCGAATAATTTCCCAGAGGCGTCGCCTGGTCTGGGGGTCTAGTCCTACCGTTGGTTCATCCAAAAACAAAATTTGCGGTTGATGCAATAAAGCTCTCGCAATCTGCAACCGTCGTTTCATACCCCCAGACAGGGTTTTTACCAAATCATCACGTTTTTCTGCTAGCTCAACATACTCTAGCCATTGATTTATCAATTTTTGTCGCTGCGGGTTACTAATGTGATGTAGTCTCCCGTGCAGTTCCATATTTTCCCAGACGGTTAAATCGTTATCCACACTGACTTGTTGTAAGACTACACCAATACTCTGTTTTGCCAACGTTGCTTGGCTAATAACATCATATCCACCGACTTCTATCCGTCCTTGGGACGGTTTCGTGAGTGTAGTCAGCATCCGAATTGTGGTTGATTTACCCGCACCATTTGGGCCAAGTAGAGCAAATATCTCTCCCGCTTCAATTTGGAATGACAGGTCATTGACTACGGGTACATTGTTGTAAAACTTGTAGACATTTTCTAAAAAGACAGCAGCAGTCACGTCGCTTCGCTCCGAATTAAAAATTAAAAATTAACAAGCTCATAAATAAATTTAGTTGCTCTGTATCATGAGTCTGTTTCGGTCATGGATAAATTTGCTCCTAATAAAGACTATCATTTTCGCTAATGACTACTAGTAAGTCAACCTGGTAGAGAAGCAGAAAATGCGATCGCAATCAGCTTAGAAGGATTGAATTTACCTTAACAGTGTTGTTGTTTTTTGAACAGTGACAACAGCAAACACACCATTCCCATTACTACCAACGACACTGAAGAAGCAGGTTCTGGGACAGGTTGAGGGTTTTGCACAGGCTGATAATTGATCAAATTTCCTTGAATTGGGCTGAGTGATGCCAAAAGTTGCTCAATATCCTTAGATATATTAGTGTCATTACCAACACTTTTAGAAGAGATGAGGCGGTTAAAGGTTTGGCTACTTGATACATCAAAATCTCCTGTAAACCCAAGAAAATTTTGACCTATTTTACCTATAAGAGAGTCAATCAGATTATTAACATCAGTCTTGATCCCTTGTGGGGATAACTTTAAACTGCTGATATTGTTGATGTTTCCAATCGTTGTGTTATCAGTCTTTGTTAACCAATTGCCATTACCAATAATTTCATTTCCATTGGTAAAAACCCAGTTACCATTACCAATAATTGTGTTATCAGTGCCGAAGTCCCAATTGCCGTTGCCAATGGTTGCGTTGTCACTGCCGAAGTGCCAATTTCCATTACCTAGTGTTGCATTATTACTGCCGTTGTCCCAATCCCAGTTGCCATTACCAAGGGTTGTGTTACTCTTTCCAAATAGCCAGTTGCCATTACCGATAGTTGCGTTGTCATTATTAAAGTTCCAGTTACCATTACCAATGGTTGCACTGTTACTGCCATTATCCGAGTTAAAATTACCAATAGTTGCGTTATTACTACCAGAGTCCTTGTTACCATTCCCAACCGGTGCATTGCTCTGATTAAAGGTTTGGCTACCTGAATTAGATGTATTGCCAGTGTTACTAAAGGGTATATTGTTACCAAGGACTTCTTTCAACGGATCGAAAGGCGATTGTTGAAGCAGACTTCCAGCACCTGCGATCGCATTACTGTTACCTGCAAATGGATTGGTAGCCCCACCTGCGATCGCATTACTGTTACCTACAAACGGATTGGTAGCCCCACCTGCGATCGCATTACTGTTACCTGCAAAGGGGTTGGTAGCCCCACCTGGAATGGGATAACCACTGCCTGCAAACGGGTTACTACCTCCTGCTAATGTGTTGTCAATACCCTTGAAATAGTTATCACCCAGAACTAACTTTAATCGCTCAAAGATTAATTTCTGAAGCCCACTGCCACCATCACCTGCAAACGGGTTAATACCGCCACCTGGAATCGGATTGCTACCGTTACCTAATAACAGATTGCTACCACCCGTCAACAGGCTGTCCTTAGCAGCAGACAAACTATCATTGGCAGCAAAGGAATTACCGCTATATAGGTTGCTAGCGCCACCTGCATTTAAGTGATTAACTCCACCATTAATGGGATTGACAGCAGACGCTTCCATTGGCACTAATTCTCCTATTTATTAGTTAAAAAATTATTGGGTTTTCAGTACCTGTTATACCAATTATGAATTTGCTTAACCCAAAATTTCTCTACAAAAAAGGCTTTAATTATCTGACTGTCAAACTAACAGAAGATATT
Source organism: Nostoc sp. (assembly GCF_036917415.1). Classification (GTDB taxonomy): domain Bacteria; phylum Cyanobacteriota; class Cyanobacteriia; order Cyanobacteriales; family Nostocaceae; genus Nostoc. Next base: position 53,842 of record NZ_JBALDJ010000051.1, read on the forward strand.
GCTTAAAGCCTTACCTGTAAATAGTTACAGGACGTAAAATAGCAAACTAGTACAATAAGGCAGAAGGCACATCACCGATAATACACGCTTTTCAGTTTTATCGAATAATATGTTTATTTGCACCAAGCTGTACTAGCATACTATGTACTGAATAACTTATCATTGTTCCCTTGTATTTATCTGCTGATTTTCGCAAATATTGTATTAAGCGAAGGAGTTTTGTCCACCAGTAGGAAATGGTGAGGTTTGCCCATCAGTAGGAAATGGTGAGGTTTGTCCATCAGTAGGAAATGACGAAGTTTGTCCACCAGTAGGAAATGACGAAGTTTGTCCACCAGTAGGAAATGACGAAGTTTGTCCACCAGTAGGAAATGACGAAGTTTGTCCACCAGTAGGAAATGAC
>NZ_JBALDJ010000052.1:0-48663 GCF_036917415.1 Nostoc sp.
CAGTAGGAAATGACGAAGTTTGTCCACCAGTAGGAAATGACGAAGTTTGTCCACCAGTAGGAAATGACGAAGTTTGTCCACCAGTAGGAAATGACGAAGTTTGTCCACCACCCACTTCCTTGTCAAGCTTTGAGTTAACTAGCTCGTCAATAGTAGCCCTCAAAGCGAACCCGTCCGGTATTTCAGTTGTGCTAATACCATAGGTCTGGCTGCTACCACCAGTCAAAGGGTCGTAGCCACTACCTTGGTTTCCGCCGCCTGTGGACGGGCTGCCACCACCTGTGGACGGGCTGCCACCACCTGTGGATGGGATACCACCACCTGTGGATGGGATACCGCCGCCTGTGGATGGGATACCGCCGCCTGTGGATGGGATACCGCCGCCTGTGGATGGGCTACCACCAACTTTGGATGGGTTTACACCGCCTGCAAAGATATTCCAGAAGTTGTCGCCAGCGAAAGGATTACCACCATAGGCTAAATCAGGCTGACTGCCACCGCTACCGGCACTACCACCAAATGGGCTACTGCCACTTTCTCCATTACCAACACCACTGAATAGATTTTTGACGCCTTCTTTACCGACAACTTCTTCCAAGCGACCAAAGGGTGATTGTCCAAGCGGATTGTTCCCACTAGTAGAGGAGTTACCGCTACTGCTATTACTCAAATCTTCTGCCATTAGGATTAATCCTTCTATTATTTTGATGAAAATTTTGCTAGCATCACAACATAAAATAGACAAAACCTAAGTCTATTTTGTCTATTTTATTGTTATCTTTTTGTTAGCAAAACTAGTTAGTAGCTATTAGATTATTTGGTTATCTTTGTTAAGTGGAGACAATCAAGTTTGAACCAATACTACTTACACTTTACAATGTATATGATTTGATTTTGAAGGACAATGAAAAATATTTTGATGTGTTTATCAAATTTGTAGATATTTTTAGACAATGATTAAAAAAATAACTAAACTTTTTGGATAATAAAATTTAATTTAGATTAATTATTAAATTTCAATGAATAATCTTTTGATAAATTTACCAAATTTTTAGATATTTAATTTATCTACATTTATCCGGGGCTATATCACTTTTATCCGATGTGATAGCGCGAGACCAATAACAATAAATAGCACGGTTGCTTATAGCTTACAATAAATAAGTCGGCACAATAAAAGCAAACTATGTGAATCAAAGCAAACAAGGTTGAAACGCTTTTTTTCCTTGCCCTCTGCCCCTACTCCCTGCCTTATCCCAACGATAATTATTTACGCCGACCTAGTTACCTTACATCATATTAGCACCACTACGAAGTGCAGCGAAAAGAGGTTCAGGTACAGGGATTACTTCAGATAAATCAGCAAATTCAATCCCGGAATTGTACGCGAAAGTGTCCACAAAACTAGGGTGATGTAAATTAAACCCAAACTCCATTGATACCAAGCAAGTGCAGAGATGATACCTGGTAAGTGTTCGTCTCGCAGGCGAATATCATTAAATCCTAATTTAACTAGGTTGTTGAGACTAAAATCATAGTAGTTGAGCCAGTTCCAACGGCGATCGCACAACAAGGGCATATATCGTTCCCGAAATGTCTCATTCCTTGGTATTACTGGCAAACGTCCAATCAATAATCGTAATTGGCGAAATGTGCCGTCTTCTGTGAAGTAAGAAATGTCCATTAAATCGTGATAACGCCCTTGTTGGTAAAGTCGGATTAATAAAGCCATTGGGACGGGGACAATAATTATTAACAAACACCCCAATGTCAGCCAAGGTTGTTCAGCATTGCGAAAGATCGCTAGTAAGCTGAAGAATTCTAAAACGCTAAAACTGACTAATATCGAAATGGTTTCGTAGGATGTGGGAATAATTGGTATGGGATGCAGGCGACGAAAGCGATCGACTAGCCAAAATAGTAAGCCAAAATAAGCGATCGCTAATCCTCCCACACCAAAGACTAACCAAAAATTTGTCCCATAGCCACTCAACAACAGCAATACACTCAACGCCAACCAACTCCAAGCTTGCAGTAACCACCCAACAATAGAAAGAGTTTCGCCAACAATTAGGCGATCGCTTAGTTGGGTATATTTTTCTAAATCGATGTCTGCTATGGTGAGTAACTCACTACTGTTGCGAAAGGATTTTACCAGACGACGCTGGGCGATCGCTTGGGCTTGAGTTGCAGAAAAACCCAGGTTAATCAAACTTACAACAGAAGCACTATTAATATTTGTAGCCGTCAAACGATGGCCAAACTCGATTAATCGCAGTCGTTGTTTTGTGTATTCCAGTTCATTAGCATCGGCAACTTGCTGTTGCTGACGGAAATTTTGCCCCAAGTTCCGCAAGATGTTTTGATTACCTTGCAATGTTTTGATGCAGAACATCTGACCAATCTGACCGGGATTACCTAAAATTTTCGCCTGGTTGGAGTTAAAAGTTAAACCAGATACGCTTAAACAAGCTTCTTTAGAAAACCTCGCATCACTAAAATCTGCTTGGTTAAGAATGTTCGCAGCTTGCAAATTTACTAACTGGTTAAACTCCGCTTCTCGGAAGCTTACAGCTTGTTCAAAAGTCGCTTCTGTTAAAAGGAGAAATTGATTAAAATTCCCTTTAGTAAACTGGGCTTGATTGGCAAAATACACTTCAGAGAAATCAGCATTCCCTTGCCATTGGACACTACTGAATTTAGCCAACTGTTTAAAAATTGCTTGGTTGAAGTTGGCAGTATTCTCAAAGAAACTGCCTTGAAAATCAGCGAGTTCCCGAAATTTGATTTTTTTGAAATTAGCTTTTTCAAAAAAAATACTGCCCTGAAAATTGCTTGGTTGCTGGAAGTTAGCACTGGTGAAACTAATGGGACGAGCAAATCTGGTTTCAGTCCAATTAGTGGGTTGGAGAAAAGTTGCACCTTGGGCATCCACAGACTGAAGAAAAAATGTATTGGAGAACTTCACTTCGCCGTTGAAGCGAGTTTGCACTAGTGTTAAGACACCACGAAAGACGGCGATTTCAGTGTATGGAGTTGATTCTGTTCCCAGAAGCGATCGACAATCTTTGGAGTTGGGTAAAGCGTAGGCGTAGCCCGTCGTAGACATCGCGAGTGACTCTAGACAAACGAAGCGCAAACGTTCTAGTTTTTCTTGTTCGGTAGCGGTGAAAATGGGTGCAATGGCTTTTGCATACAAGGGTGTCCTTAAACCCAAATCGCTGCCGACAAAATCCCCCAGAATCAAAGCATTGCTGAGGTCTAAACCTAGAGGTTTTGTACCGAGTTCTTTTCGCAGTAGTTGGTAAAAAGCATCACGAAAGCTGGCGTTTTCTGGGCGCAAATCAATCGCCATTTTCTGCAAATCGACAGTCAAATTTCCTTCGCGGAGTGTGGGTGTGCGTAGTCGTTCTTGCAATAATTCCAGAGTTAAGGGTGTGCGTTCTGGTTGTGTTTGTGCTGCCCAAGCAGGTAGGGGGAGGAAGAGGAGAAGTAAAACGCAAAGGCACGCAAAGGGAAGCGCGGAGGTACGCAGAAAAACTCCTTTGTGTACATTTGCGTTTAACCTCTGTCTAACTATGCGTTTAAAAAATAAATTATGCAAATTGTTGGATCATTCATCGCTAATCAGCAGAACAATTTTACCGGTCACAGTACCACTTTCAATCAGTTGGTGGGCTTTAGCTGCTTCTTTTAAAGGAAGTTTGTGACTCACATGGATTTTTAATTTGCCTTCATCGATCCAGGTGGCAGATTGTTCGAGAATTTCTGCATGATGCTGGAGACTCTCTTGTAATCCTAGCAAGGCTGGTGCCAACATGAATTCTAAACCAATGCGGAGGTTGCGAGTTCTAGCAGTTTTCCAAGCAGTATTGGCATCTGGTTCGAGAATGGTCACAATATCTCCATAGACTCGCACTGCGGGGAAGGTTTTGTGAAAGGTTTCGCCGCCTACGGTATCAAAAGCCAAGTCTACGCCTTCGCCGCCAGTCCAATCTAATACCGCTTGCACAAAGTCTGTTTGTTTGTAAAAAATTATATGGTCAGCACCAAGTTCTTTGACAAAATTAGCTTTTTCCTCAGAACTGACTGTGGTGGAAACAGTAGCACCTTTGAGTTTCGCTAATTGAATTGCTACATGGCCGACACCACCAGCACCCGCATGAATCAAAACCCGTTCTCCAGGTTCTAATCGCCCCCGTTCATATAAAGCTTCCCAGGCGGTGATTAATACTAAAGGGGCTGCTGCTGCTTCGGCAAAGGAAATAGAGGCGGGTTTACGTGCCACAAATCGCTCATCTACAACGGTATATTCAGCGTAATTTCCTTGGTGTGCACCCAAGCCACCATAGCAAAAATATACTTCATCACCTGCGTGAAAACGCTGCACGCCAGCACCCACTGCTTCAACAATACCTGCACCATCACATCCTAAAATTGTTGGCGTGCGATCGGGGTAGAAACTGCCTCGACTACGAAGTTTAGTGTCAATGGGGTTAATGCCAGCTGCCACCAAACGCACTAAAAGTTCAGTATTCCCTACAGGAACAGCAGGGTTTGGCACATCCTGTACTTGCAGAACTTCGGGACTGCCAGCTGCTGTCATCAAGACTGCTTTCACAACTCTTTCCTCTTGGCTTTAGATGCACGTTCTTATGCAACTTTAGCGTAAGAGGGTAGATCCAGAGCTATGTTTGAGGGAAAACTGCGATTTTTGACGACAAGGCGCGATCGCCCTACATCTAAGTAGGTGGGCGTAAATAATTATCGTTAGGATAAGGCAGGGAGCAGGGGGCAGGGGGCAGGGAGCAGGGGGAAAAAGGGTTTGAGCCTTATTTATCTTTCTTCACACAGTTCGGTTTTATTCTGCCCACTTACTTGTATTCAACAAAAAACTGGCTACTGAAGCTTTAAAGATTATCGATTATCCTTTAATTACTGCTAGATTCAATACATAATCTCACAATAAGTAATATTTGTTTATTTTTGACTCATAATCGAGCTATTTTGTAAAGTCGCTAAACTCCTACTTCAGTATGGCGACAGCGCGATCAACAGATCGGGTAAATTAAGATAAGTAAAGAAAACGCTTTGAACTAAATGGCAGCTCTAAGCTTACAAGAAATTTCTACTCAGCTAGAAAGTCCGAATTTACGCGATCGCATGGTAGCCCTTGCTAATCTGCGTCACGTTGCGGCTGAGGATGCAGTACCTTTGATTAAAAAGGTACTAGACGATGAATCTTTGCAACTGCGATCGATGGCAATATTTGCTCTGGGAATCAAGCCAACGCCAGAATGTTATTCTATTTTGGTAAAAATTCTCGAAAATGACCCCGATTATGGTATCCGCGCTGATGCCGCCGGTGCTTTAGGATATTTGGGTGATGCTAGAGCCTTTGAGGTGCTTTCACGGGCATTTTATGAAGATACTGATTGGCTAGTACGTTTTAGTGCAGCTGTTTCTCTAGGTAATATTAAAGACCCCCGTGCCCATCAAATTCTTATTCAGGCATTGGATAGCAAAGAAGTCGTGTTGCAACAAGCTGCAATCTCTGCACTGGGAGAAATTCAAGACATCGAGTCTGTAGATAAGATTCTGCGTTTCGCCCAATCAGATGATTGGTTAGTCAGGCAGCGTTTGGCAGAAGCGTTGGGAAATCTTCCCACTCCTAAGAGTGTCTCAGCTTTAAAATACTTGGAAAAAGACAATCATTTCAACGTTGCTGAGGCAGCCAGAATTGGCCTGAAGAAGCTTGAGGAAATAGGCAATCAAGCTTAATATTAAAGCTTCCTGCTACCTTTTAATAATAATTAAGTGGGAATTTTAGCATTTTGATGCAGGGTAATTTCATTCATGAATATTGAAGAGTTTTTTCAGTTAAGTGCTGGTAAATGGTTTTCTCATCGTACTAGTCAACATTTGGCTTTTAACCAATCGGAACATAGCAAGTCAGATATCATCATTGAGGCGCTGGCAGTAGATCATCCAGAAGCCGTCAAGCTGTGTCAAAGTTACAACATTAATCCTAGTTCTGCTTCCTGTGCTACCAAAATTACCTGGAACGGCACAATGGACAAAGATCGAGCAAAACACACTGGTTCAACTGTGTTAGTTTCGGTACCTGATGCGGATAATCCGGCCCAAGGCAGGTTACTGAGAGAAATAGTTGATACCAATAAAACTCCAGTTGCCGGACGCTATAAAATTGATAGTGATGGTGCTTTGATCCTAACTACAGAGGATGAAACCATCTTCTCAGAGGAACGCCTGTGGTTTGCTAGCCCCAATTTGCGAATGCGGGTAAATGTCCTCAAAAGTTTTGGTGGATTTAGCATCACTTCCTTCACTTCTGAGATTCGTATGGGTGGCTTTCCACCCCCTGAGAAGGTTTCCGAGGCGGCTAATTCAGTATCTAGTTAATTCGATCGCAAAATATTCCCCCCTTTCTGGCTACAGTGTACACACAAGTCAAATTACCCCCTTTAATCCCCCGATGCATTGGCTACGGTGTATCCAGAAGTCGAATTACCCCCCTTAATCCCCCCGATGCATTGGGGGGAAACCGGAAAATCTAGTTCCCTCCCCAATACATCGGGGAGGGTTAGGGTGGGGTAAAATTGACGCGAAAAACCAGATTCATAAACTACTTCAGACTTGTGTGTACACCGTAGCCGTTTCTGGGGGAATAAAGTAGAGATGGATTAGCGTTAGAGAAAGTTTTGATTAAGCCTGTAATACCTTAAACCATTTATTCAAAACTGTGCTAATGGTTTTCTTAATCTGATGATTGCGACTCCACTTTTGGAATGCCATTTCATACTCTTCACCTTTAATTTGAAAGGTATTCCAGACATCAAGCGCTACAGGCAATCCGCAGAATAGCAAAATGTACAGCGACCAAGAAATTCCACCACCAGTAATTAAATCAAGCAGTATAAAAAAGCCATTGAAAATTGCATATTTGCTTAAACGCTTCTGAAATCTTCTGATGCGGTAGGCGTCAAAAGCTTTTCGCTGTTGAACTTGGCCCTGTTGTAATACCCAATCGCGTTCTGCTAATTTTAAAGACTCAGGTGAAATTTCTAACTCAGCAGCAATTTCTAATATATGCTCATAAGAAAATTCTGTGTCTTTATCATCTGCTTGACGAGCGATCGCTAAGTGCAGAATTTGTTGGACATCTTCTTGGCTATACGAGCGGATGCTTTGAGGTTCAAACGCCGTCATAATTCTTTCTCTTATATTACTTTTAATAGAAATTTGCTGCTTGAGAGATTTTAAGCAGCTACACCAGTACTATCTCTATTATTCTTAGATTAACAAATCTAGATGCTGTCCGGCATCGAATGTATGGGATTTTTAACTTTGGGCATTGGTAAAGAGGCAGAGGTGCAGGGGGAAGGGTGCAGAGGAGAGAAATTTTCCTCCTGCTCCCCCACTCCCCACCAATATAAAGACTCTCCAAATATCCAGATATTATCAAATGCAGCAAAGCATAATAACGAAATAACAAGCATTAACAAGGATGTAACTCAATGGTTGAAGAAAATGGATCGATTCGCACCCTATCGGTTGATATTGGCGGTAGTGGCGTTAAGGCTATAGTTTTGGATATTATGGGGAATACTGTAACTGAAAGGGTTCGTTTAGATACACCCAAACCTGCTACACCGGAGGTTGTAATTAATGCAATTGTGGTGTTAGCAGCCGCTCAAGGTGAATTTCATCGCGTTTCGGTCGGTTTTCCTGGTGTGGTACGGTCTGGAGTCACGGAAACAGCGGTAAACTTACATCCAGATTGGATCGGATTCGATTTGGAAACAGCATTATTAAAACACTTAAACAAGCCTGTACGGGTGATTAATGATGCAGATATGCAGGGTTTTGGTGCGATCGCAGGTAAAGGTGTTGAATTGGTGATTACTCTAGGTACGGGGTTTGGTTCGGCTTTATTTGTAGATGGTAAGCTAGTACCAAATATGGAAATGGGGCATCATCCGTTTCGCAAAGGAGAAACTTTCGAGCAGCAGTTGGGGCGTGCAGAGTTAGAAAAAATTGGTGAGAAAAGATGGAATAAGCGTTTAGAAAAAGCGATCGCATCCTTGCAACATCTGTTTAATTATGACTACCTTTACATTGGCGGTGGGGAAGCTGTAAGAGTGAATTTACAGCTACCGTTAAATGTCAAACTCATCCCCAATATCACTGGTTTATTAGGCGGTATTGCTTTGTGGCGAGATGAAAAAAGGTAAAAAGTTTTTCAATATCCATCAGGACTTACGCACAGGTCACGGAAAATCAAACCACAGAGAACGCAGAGAACACAGAGGAATAAGAGTTAGAGAGGTTTTTTGCGTAAGTCCTAATCCATAACTGAGAGTACTAAGCGATATCTAAGGGCGGCCTACACCTACACGCTTGTTATTAAGGTACATCCTTTCTCAAAGTTTCAAAATGATATAAAAATTAACACAGACTAGACAAGAGAATTGCACAAACATTATGTTCAGTGCCCCTGTGTAATTTTGTCATGTAGTATCTAAACTTTAACTCAAATTTAATACCGTGCAACAAGGTTGTGCGGTTTCATTCTTTTGAGGTTACAGCAGTTTTCGTTTGGATGAAGTACAAAGTCACTAGTTTTGAGGCAGGAGGCAGGAGGCAGCTATGCTGGAGGGAGAAGAATAATTTAATTTTTGAGTCCTCGGTTTTGTACCTCACGCTTGTTGCAAACTGCTGTAAAGTGTGCGCTTTCGGAGAATAGGTTGAAAGAGTGACATTTGTGATTGATAAAAAGTTTATAACCCCCTGTAATATCGTGTTCGACTAAAGACTTATCATTTAGATCGCAGTTCTTGCTGGGAGCAGGGGGAAAGAGGCTTTTGGGATTTTTGCACCGATGCGGTAATCATAAGTATTTAACCGAACTTGATATAAAATAGGAAAAAGTGTTTGAAATTAATTAAGAGCTTTTAATCAATAGTTAAAAAACTGACTCGATGAATTGAGTAGTATTTTTACTGGCAGTAGAAACATAATAAAAGCAACATCAGCATACCAAGCACGATCCAAATATAACTAGGTAAATTTGTTTGATGGCATTCCCAGACGATCGTATAGTATGTTATTGTCTAAACCATTGATTTAAATAGTATGTCTGATAACTTGATGGCTTGATTAAGTATATTAATCTAATTAAATGGAATCGGAGGTGAGCAAATATGAACATGAAAATATTATCTGGAAAAATTAGTACATGACTTTTTTATTTGGTCAGTATGTACTATCCCGAACAGCAACAATGTTGTTGGTTAAAAGAAATATTGGTTAAAGTAAAATAAACTAAAATGACTGAAATTGGCCTGATGATGACGGGCGGGTTAACAATAAGACAAGCATCTGGGGCCAATTTGCCACAGCAGCAATTATTTCAGATGGAAAATGACGTAAACCAGTCAAAACAGAGTCAGTTAGAGATAGCTGCTAAAGTTACACCACCTGAATTCATGGAGACAGATGGGATTTCCCAGGCTTCTCCCTCAGCGTTGAAACTAGAAAAAGAACACATACTTCAAAAAATTAGCAAAAAGAATCTGGGACTAATTTCTTCTAACTTAGGTAAGCCTAAGAAGTCTTTTCAGTCTGGAGGTAAAGTCCGTACAAAGGCTACAGGACCGTTCCAGAAGTTTAGTAGCCAACCCCTACCGACTCTTTATTTTGGTAGTTCTGGTATTGCTGTCAGAGCCTTACAACAGTTATTAGTATCTAACGGTTATGCTGTGAGGGTGGATGGGATTTTTGGCGCACTAACAGAGACTGCTGTCAAAGCCTTTCAAAACCAGCAAAATTTAGGAGTAGATGGAGTAGTTGGTCAACGAACTTGGAATGCGTTGACCATTTAGTCATTTGTCCTTAGCTAATAACAAATGATAAGTGACGAGTGACCCACGCAAAAGAGAACTGCTATAACTTATGTCTTTAGCTAATAGCAAACGACAAATGACAAATGACAAATGACAAATGACAAATGACAAATGACAAATGACAAATGACAAATGACAAATGACAAATGACAAATGACAAACTAACGATACTTATGCTGCTCTAATAGCTGTTGCGCTCTTGGCTTGTAAATTAAATAGAACAAAGCCTCAAGATAGCGCAATAAATCTTCCCGATTTTCCTTTGAGGTAAAGTTCCAAAAGCCATAAATCCGTGCTAACGATAACAGCTTGGTAGTGTGAATTTTCCAAGTATAGGTGCTGTAAACTCGTTCAATTCCTCGCTGCGAAATTTCACTCCAATAGTTAGGATTTTGTTCGCATTTAGTGATAAATTCCACAAGTTTTGTGGCTGTTTCCTCTAAATTCGTTGGGTTAATCAAAAATCCATTAACCTTATCTTGAATAATCTCCAGTGGGCCGCCAAACTGTGTGGCAAAAGTTGGCAATCCTGAAACCATTGCTTCTAAAATTGTCAAACCAAAAGCTTCAAATAAAGCTGGTTGTACAAAAATTCCCTGACGATCGGCAATCACTCGGTAAATTTCACCGGAATCAGTTTTGGAGAGGCGTACACCCAACCAACGAATTTTACCGTGGAGATTGTACTGGTCAATTATTTGGTAGAGTTTGATAATTTCGTTGCGTTCTTCGTTGTCATCTGATTCTTCGATGCGTAACTTACCCGCTACCAAAATTAAGTTGTAATGCTTTTGTAATTCTTTACTTTGACCATAAAATTCAGCTAAACCTGTGAGGTTTTTGATGTGGTCAAGACGCGCCATTGAAAAGAGAGGGCGCTTGTTAGGATCGTCTAGTTTGCCAAAGATTTGCGTGGGATCTTCCAGAGTAAAGAGCATTTCTGCAAGGCGTTGGCGATCGCTCTCCACGCGGTCTTTATTTTGGGTGTAGGGGAAGTAATTATTTTCGTTTACTCCAGGCGGTACGACATTAAATTTAGGACTAAATAATTCAATGCCATTGGTCACATGATACAACTCCGGCATAGTGAAGCACTTATAAGACTCGTACTGTCCTACACTATCCGGTGTTCCGACAATTTCTTGGTAGGTGCTGCTAATTACAAAATTGGCAGCATTCATGGCAATCAAGTCAGCTGTGAATTGCAAAGAAAAATGATATTTATCTTCTAATTCTTGCCAGTAGAGGTTGCTGAACAAGTATTTAGATTTTTCTAAAGCATGGGCAACATTGCATTGAGTAACTTTCAGGCGTCGCGCCAGCAAGAATGCTACTAAATTCCCATCAGTATAGTTTCCAACTATTAAGTCAGGTGTGCCGTGAAATTCTGCCCTTAGTTCTCTTTCGGAATCAATGGCGTAGGTTTCTAGATAAGGCCAAAACTCAAACCGAGAAATCCAGTTTTGAGTCATGTTAGGATTAAATTCCCGTAAAGGCACTCGCAAAATCCAGGCATTTTCGGTACCAAGGACTTTTTCTAGCCGTTGATTACATAAAGTACCATCACTATTGGGAATCAAGCGGGTGAGAATAATTACCTTTGGCTCGACATTCAATTTCTCTAAACCTGCAAGCAGGACATCTTCTTGTAGCTGCTTCTCTAGGCTTTTTGCCTGGTCAAGGACGTAAACTACCTGACCGCCAGTATCGGGACGCCCCAACACTCCCTCTTGCCCAAACCAACCGTGAGCTGACACTAAGACGATTCTAAAAATCATCGGCACACGAGAAATCAATGCTTCTAGGGTCTGAGGATCGGCAGAATCAATCAATTCATCGAGAATATTTAAAGTTTCTCGCACTCGCGCTGCGGTGTTACCCCAACCTGGCTCAAAACCCATTGACTGCAATTGGAATCGGAATTGTTCGTAGGGTTCATCATCGGGGCGATTATTAACAAAGCTGATAGCTTTTTTAACTTGCTCGGAAAGTTGCTGCTGTGATTGAATGCGATCGTTGAGCAGCAGTTGAATACCGTTGTAGTGGTGCACCCGCAGGAAATTCAATAAGCTGTCCAGCAATTGTTTGGAGTCTTGAAATATTTTGCTGGATAGATAGCGGTTGAGAAATTGTACCCCTTTACCAATATTTTTAGGGTCGCGGATGACTGGGGTGTAGTCATAAAACGGGCCGAAGTCCAATTCTAGCAGGTCGCCCTCGTTAGGATGATATTTGTTCACCAAGCGATCGCGTAGATCCAATAAATCCTGCACCGTCATCGGCTCAATGCTCAAGTCTGATGTCAACCAATAAACTTCTTGGCTGGCAATCTTAGAACGGATGATGAAACAGAAGTTTGAGTCCTCCTGAATTATTTCCTGAGTATAGTAAATGAGTTTGTTTAACTCCGAGGAAGTGTAAAAAGATTCAGGTTTTTGGGACTTGGAGCAATACTCACTATATACATTGAGTATGTCGTTCCGCAGCAAGTACTTCTTTTCTTGTTGCCGTAATTCACTAATAAAGGAACGTAAATCACTTCTTTCTTCACTATCTAAGACTGCTTGAAGCAATTCAGACATAGCAACTCCACTAAATGACGATGTTTGCATTGCTAACTTTTTAGGCGAGACAAATAAGCTTCCACCTTTTGTTAGACACATATAAAGACGAAATAACACAGATAAATTATATTTATCTGTGTACCTACAAGTATCAACTTTTTAGGAGACACTTAAATCGTGTTCTTCTTTACCTAAAGTATCTATGACTCAATATTTTTGGATCTCACTAAAGGAATACAATTCTTATTTCTTTTGATAGATGTTAGTAAATAGCTGCATAATAATATTTATAAGACTTGAAAATCAATCATTTAGGATTGCTATAATTAGCATATTTATTTTATTCTTATATCAATTAAATTAATGATTGCAACACATCCTTCAATAAAGACGCGATGAATCGCCTCTCTACAAATGGTCTATTTGTCGCATTATTTTTTCAAATTGGTATTATTTATCAAATGTTATTCTGATTCTTTAACTATTCTGACTCCTGAATTATTACGAAGAATTTACAGCAGATTTCAAGGAAAGTGAGGTACACAACGATTCGTCTGTTACTCAGATAGAAAGCGTGTTTTATATCATGTCCGGTGAAAGACTTATCATTAAGACCGCAGGGGGCAGGGGGCAGGGGGCAGGGAGCAGGGGGAAAGAGGGTTTTCCGGTTTCTGCATAGATTACGGTAATTATAACTAATTAACCGGACATGATATTACTCCTGAATTATGCTGTAAGTCCGCATTTCGACAACGATCGCCACCAAAACTTCTGGATCGATAGGTTTGGGGACGTGACATTGAAATCCGGCGGCGATCGCTTGCTGCCGATCGAGTTCTCCAGCATAAGCTGTTAAGGCAATAGCGGGAATTTGTCCCCCTTGCTCAAGCCCAAGAGTACGAATTTGTCGCATCAGCATATAGCCATCCATCTCTGGCATCCCAATGTCACTGACGATCGTGTTGGGAATGGATTGAGCGATCGCTTGCAGCGCATCAGTCCCAGATCCAACAGCCGTAACGATCGCGCCACGTTCCTCTAAAACAAAAGCGATGAACTCCCGCGAGTCTGTTTCATCATCAACGACTAAAATGTGAATGCCGCTCAAATCACTCTCTTTAATGGGTGATTGATTTAAGATTGGTGCTTCAGTTAACTGAGGCGCAAGCGGAATTTTAACCGTAAATGTCGCTCCTAGCCCAACACCTGGACTGTCTACTGTTACGGTTCCACCGTGCATTTCCACAATTTGGCGCACGATTGCTAATCCCAAGCCTAGTCCGCCAAATTTGCGGGTGGTTGCGCCATCTTCTTGTCGGAAATGCTCAAACACGTAGGGCAAAAATTCGGTACGAATCCCTTTTCCGGTGTCGGTGATTTGAATTTGGGCGTGATTTTCAACTTGAGATAGGGCAACTGTAACTTGTTTTCCTTGAGATGCAAACTTAACAGCATTAGACAGAAGATTCCACACAACCTGCTGCAATCGCCCTGCATCCCCGATTACCACTCCCATAATCGGTGAAATGGTCGTGTGAATTTGGATTGATTTAGTTTCTGCGGCTAGCCGAACCGTTTCTAACGCGGCTGAAATCACTGCATTAAGGTCAATGGGTTCGGCTGATAAGCTCATTTTGCCTTGCAGAATCCGGGAAATGTCGAGCAAGTCATCAATTAACTGCACCTGGATCTGGGCGTTGCGCTCGATCGTGGCGATCGCAAGATTCGTTTTTTCAGGATTAAGCTTTCCCCTCTGTAATAGTTTTGACCATCCCAGAATTGGATTTAGGGGAGTACGTAACTCATGGGAGAGAACCGCTAAAAACTCATCTTTAATGCGATTACTTTGATCTAACGCTTCGGCGCGTGCCTGTAACTCTGCAACCAGGCGCGATCGTTCTAAGGCAGCAGCAACTTGATTGGCAAGGGTTTGCATGAGATCGAGTTCGTCGCGCGTAAAGCGATCGCGTTGACGAGTTCCCAGTCCCAGAGTACCCAAGACGCGCTCGCCTACCATCAGTGGATGACAGACATAAGCTCTAATACCTATTGACTGAACTCGAACAGCAAGTGGATCGGTCGTTGAGAGCGCATTTTCAACGACCGCTGGCTGGCGATGTTGCACCACATAACCACCCACCCCTTGCCCTAACTCCAAAAATTTCCCGGATAAAGCAACGTCTTCTGAGATGCCCCCAAAGGTGTGTAGCTGAAGGCGTTGCTGGTCTTCTTGAAACAAGTAATTGAAGTAAACTTCGAGTCCCAAATGAGTCGAAACTTTTTCAAACAAACTGGCTAAAAATACTTTGGGATCTTCGGTAAGTAACAAATCGTTTGCGGTTTCTGAAAGCAGCTGGAGCCGTTTGTTGCTGGCTTGCACAGTCGCTTCTGCCTGCTTGCGATTGGTGATGTCGTTAAACAATATCGCAACTTTTCGGCTCTTTGGCTGCCCAATGGGAAACGCATACACGTCGAACCAACGGTGTAGGGCTTCGGCGCGATTCTCAAAGCGATGGGGTTCCCCCGTTAGCGCAATTTTGCCGTAAATTTCAAACCAATATTCTTCATGATTTGGAGACAACTCGCGCATCCTTTTGCCTTGTGCGTCGCTCAATCCCGTTTGTTTCTCGAACGCCGGATTGATTTCCAAAAAGCGATAATCGATCGGCTTACTGTTTGCATCAAATAGCACTTCCAGGACACAAAAGCCTTCGTCAATGGACTCAAACAGGGTTCGATAACGTTCCTCAGATTGACGCCAAGCGGATTCGGCTTGTTTGCGTTCAGTGATGTCTGCCAGTGCCCCAGGAAAAGCAATCGGTCTGCCATCAGCAGTATATTCGACTCGACCGCGTGCGGCAACCCATCGCTCCTCACCCGCCGCTGTATAAACGCGGTACTCACTGACGTATTCTTCGCCAGTTTCAATCGCCTGATTAATGGCTGCGATCGCTCGTGGGCGATCTTCAAAGTGCATCGCCTGTATAAACAGTTCGATTGGTAAGCCGCTCACCGCCTCCACAGGGTCAACGCCAAACAAGTGAGCAAAGGCGGCATTCACACTCACCAGATTCTCAGGAATCTTCCACCGCCATGTGTAAATGGCCCCTGCCGCTAAAGCTGCCTCCCATTGCACATGGGCTTCCCGGAGGTCAGCTTCGGCTTGTTTGCGATTGGTAATATCGATTGATATCCCGACCATACGCTCAGGATTTCCCGCCTCGTCGTAGAGCGGATGTCCCCGAACGATTACCCAGTGCGTACTGCCATCGTCCCAAACGGTGCGGTACTCCACATCGTAATCGGTACGGTTGGTAATCGAGTCTTGAATTGCCGCCTGCACCCAAGTCCGATCCTCTGGATGAATCCGCTCGATCAGAACTTGGTGCGAGAAATCAGCGTCAATGGGTAGACCATAGTTGACTTTGCACTGGTCAGAAGTAGACAGAACGTTTGTTTTGAGATCGAATTGCCAGGAGCCGAGTTTGCTGGTCTTAAGGGCGAGTTGAAGCTGCTGTTCGCTGGCTTGCAGTGCTTGAGACGCTTGTTTGCGGATGTCTGCAAGTTTTAAGGTTGACTCAACACGAGCCAGTAGTTCACGAGCCGAAAACGGTTTGATTAAATAATCATCGGCTCCAGCTGCCAGCCCTTCTAGACAAGCCTCTTCGCCCGCCTGCGCTGACAGCAAGATCGCGGGCAATTCTCTAGTTTGGGGGTTAGCCCGCAATTGATGCAGCAACTCAAACCCATCCAGCCCTGGCATCATCACATCACTGAGAATCAAATCCGGTCGCTGTGCCTGGATCGCAGCCAGAGCTGCCATCCCATCGGCGACTGCCTCAACCTCATACCGTTGACTCAACAATCGCTGCACATAATCGCGCATATCGGCGTTGTCATCTACCAGCAAAATTCGGGCAGAGGAGCAAAGGAGCAAAGGGGCAGAAGGGGCAGAGGAAGAATCTATATATGTGTAGTCTTCTCGAACAATTTCTTCTCCCCCTGCTTCTCTTCTCCCCCTGCTTCCCCTGCTCTCTTCTGGTAGCCAGCGCGAGGCTTCTTCAAGGTATAGGGTGGCGCTGAGTGTGTTTGATGCCACAGTAACAAAGGCACTCAACTGTTCTTGGGGTAAATGCGCGCACCCGCTCGGAATGGAAACCGTAAATCTGCTGCCCTGTCCTAAGACGCTGGTAACGTTAATAGTACCGCCATGCAGCTTCACCAGTTCTTGCACGAGGGATAAGCCAATCCCAGAGCCTTCAAAACTTCGTCCCTGTGTCCCTTTGACTTGATGAAACCGTTCAAACAGGTGCGAAATTTCCGCTTCCTCAATGCCAATTCCAGTATCTTCAACAATTAAATTTACAGCATTGTGATTTTGCTGCAATCGAACGGTGATGGTTCCCGTTAAAGTAAACTTAAAGGCATTCGATAATAAATTAAATACAATTTTCTCCCACATTTGGCGATCGATATAGATCGCTTCGGGCAAAATGGGGCAGTCAATCACTAACTGTAGTTCAGCGCGTTCAATCAGCGATCGAAACACACTAGCAAGCTCTTTTGTCAATGCTGCTAAGTCGATTGGTTGATAGGATGCTTGCATTCGCCCTGCTTCCAGTCGCGAAAAATCAAGCAGTGCGTTGACTAATTTTAGCAACCGGAGTCCGTTTCGCTGCACGAGTTCAAGGCGATCGCGCTGTTGGGGCGCTAATGGAGCTTGAGTGTCGAGTAACAAGTCTTCAATCGGACTCAACATCAGCGTTAAAGGCGTGCGAAACTCATGCGATATATTGCTGAAAAAGACGGTCTTAGCGCGATCGAGTTCTGACAATGCCTCATTCGCCGCTTGCAGCTGTTCGTTGACCTGCTTTAACTCCTGCGCTCTAGCATAAATTTCCATCTCCATCTGCGCGGTGCGAGACTGGAGCGATTGATTGATCTGACGCTGTTCATTTCGCTGCTGCTGTACCCGCACAAACTCTGTGACATCTTCGGCTCGGTGAATAATATGAGTCATCTCACCCTTTTCATCAAAGACTGGCGAGTTGGTTGGTGTCCAGTACCGCTCCTCAAAACCACCGCCTTCTGATTCGGGGCGGCGAATGTCATACTTTTGCACTGCCATCGTGTCAGGTTTTTGATGCTTCAGTACGCTTTCTAAAGAGGCACGCAAATTCCGAACTCCAGTAGCATTTGGATCGTCAGGATTGTCTGGAAAAACCTCGAACAAATGGCGACCAACGACATCTTCTCGTTTTGTCTTTGTTGCCCGGAAGTAAGCATCACTTCCCCCAACAATCACTAAGTCGAGTGAGTAGACGATATACAATCCTGGTATTGATTCAAACAAGGTTTGAAAATTCAGCATCCCTTCCTCTGATCGGTATTAACTTTTTAGCTTAAAAAGCTATTAAAACAAACAGCAGTCCAATTAAAGGGTGCTGCAAAGCATAAATTTATAGCTTCAACAGTCCAGAGCTTGGGTCTGAGAGAACAGAGGCTTGCAGAAGCAGAATTACGATGGAATCGAGGCACTCTATATAATAAAGGAATAAGATAATTAAAAGTGGTATTACTTGCCTCGATCGCATCAGCCCAAAAGGATATAAGGCATTGCATACCTAATTTTAATTTAGCAAGTAAATTTGCTTATATACATACACTTATTTAATAAGATAACCTAATGAATTATCGTAGGCTTGCAATCCTTGCAAGTCTATAAAGCTATGAGATGACAGATTGTTGGTAAAGTGATGCTTATGATTGTTCACACCATACAACACACCTTCAATAGGAATATAGCTATGAATATGAAATTATCTAGGGCGAACGATGGGAATTGAACCCACGAATGGTGGTACCACAAACCACTGCCTTAACCACTTGGCTACGCTCGCCATTCAACAATTTGAATTATAGCAATAATTTGGTAAGCGATCAAGAGTTTTTGTTTAAGGAACGGACTTAGTTGATTTAGAGTCTCTGGAATCTGACGATTACAATGAATTTTACTTGGCAAATATGAAACCATTGACCATCATCGCGTATACTGGAGCAGCAGTAGGACTTGCCGCCTTGGGTGTGACAATGGCGAAAACCAATCCCAGTCAGGTTGAATATGAAGAATATGCAGTTCAACGGCTGACAAAATACTTAAAAACCGATGTATGTAAAAAAACTACGAATGTTATTGAAAATTTAATCCGTTTTAATTGTGATAAATTGGTTGACTCGGCTAGCCCACAAATTCAAGAAGTTATTGCCAGGACTACAGAAAGGCAAGATTACGTTATTTTTAGTGTTTACCGTACAGATTTAAAAATAAATTCTTGGATACCTTCGTACAAATTTGAAACGGTAGGGGCTTTCGATCAATTTTATACTTACACTGCCGAAAAACAATCAGGTAAAAAGTAGGGGGAGAAGATAAAAGTGATTAAGAATACTTCTATTTAGTAATTAATAATAGTTTTAATAATTACCAGAGTACTTATTATCTCCAGCTTAATCTTAAATAAGAATAGTAACTAAGAATTCAAGCTTTACCAATGTCATCTGCCTATCTGCTATTATCTCACGGAAGTCGCGACCCGCGCCCAGAAATTGCTATGCAGCAACTAGCTAGGCTGATATGTCACAAATTGCCAAAAAACCACAACTCAGTAAATAGCGAACATTTGGTTGGCATTGCTGCTTTGGAAATGAATCCTCAGCCTTTACACGAGCAGATTCAACAATTTGCTAAGAGCGCTTTTGGCGATTGCCCAGTGTCTCAAAATGAAAATAGCCTCAAAATTGTACCGCTATTTCTACTGCCGGGAGTCCATGTGATGACAGATATTCCCGCCGAAGTAGCACTAGCACAACAGGCTAGCGGTCAAGATGTGATAATTGAGTTGCAACCATATTTAGGCTCTCACCCCAATTTAGAGAAATTGCTGGCAAAGCAAATAGCTACTATAAAAGCAGAAGCATGGATTCTTTTAGCTCATGGTAGCCGTCGCCCAGGTTCTCAAGAAACTGTGGAAGCAATGGCGGCGAGTTTGGGAGCCGTGACTGCTTATTGGGCTGGGCCTCCTAGTTTAGAATCACGGATGAAAGAGTTGGTAGGTGCTGGTTATCGGGAAATTGCAATCTTGCCATATTTTTTATTCGCTGGTGGAATAACCGATGCGATCGCCACCTCAATAGAGGAGCTAAAATTACAATTTTCTGCGGTGAATTTCCAATTGGCAGAGCCATTGGGAGCAAGTGCAGAATTAGCCGAGCTAATTTGGGATTTAACACAGAGATGAACCGCACAATCACACAGAGGAACAAGTCTTTGGGAAAGGTTTATTTAGTCGGTGCAGGGCCAGGAGATCCAGGACTAATTACCCTGAAGGCGAAAGGTTTGTTGGAATGTGCAGATGTAGTCATCTATGATGCCTTGGTGAGTCCGGCAATTTTGGCAATGATTAATCCCCAAGCCGAGCAAATTAATGCTGGTAAGCGGAGGGGAAAACATTCGCTGTTCCAGTCAGAAACAACTCAATTGCTGATTGATAAAGCGCAGGATCGTGCAATTGTAGTGCGGCTAAAGGGTGGCGATCCGTTTATCTTTGGTCGCGGTGGCGAAGAGATGGAAGAATTAGTCAACGCTGGAATATCAACGGAAGTAGTGCCCGGTATCACATCGGGAATTGCAGCAGCAGCATACTCAGGTATTCCTTTGACGCATCGGCTCTATAGTTCGTCAGTTACATTTGTAACTGGTCATGAGGCGGCGGGTAAGTATAGACCGCAAGTGAATTGGAGTGCGATCGCTCACGGTTCCGAAACCATTGTAATTTATATGGGAATTCACAATCTGCCTTATATTGTCGAAGAATTAATTGCAGCTGGGTTGAATTTAGAAACGCCTATTGCTTTGGTGCGCTGGGGTACGCGCCCAGAACAAGAAGAATTGATTGGTACTCTAAAGACAATTGTCAAACAGGTAGAGGAAATTGGATTTGGTGCGCCTGCGATCGCAGTTATTGGACAAGTAGTAAATATGCACAGTATTTTATCTGGCTGTCGCCCAGTTTGATGGTTAGCGCAAAGCTTATTGTTTCGTATTCTCCGATAACCCTAGTGTA
Source organism: Nostoc sp. (assembly GCF_036917415.1). Lineage (GTDB taxonomy): Bacteria > Cyanobacteriota > Cyanobacteriia > Cyanobacteriales > Nostocaceae > Nostoc. The sequence continues at coordinate 20,614 of NZ_JBALDJ010000052.1, forward strand.
TGATCGATAAGGTTATTCGGTTCTGGTGGGAGTCAGCTACCAGAGGTAACGGGGAAAGTTCGGTGCAAATCCGGCGCTGTCCCGCAACTGTGAACCAATTTGAGATTTAGTTCCTTAATCTCAAATCTCAAATTGAGTGAGTCAGGATGCCCGCCGAAATAGATTTATTAGTTTCACATATCTGCGAGGTACAGATGACTACTACTGTAAATATTTCCTCAACCAGTCCCTTGGAAGTTGCTGAACATACTTTATTTGTTTGCAAAACCTGTGCCAGTGTTTGGCAAAATGGAAAACGCTTAGGTGAAAGTGGTGGTGAAAAACTTCTACACGAACTTCAGCAGCTTGCACAAAATTGGGACTTACGAGATCGATTCCCGATTCAGGAAGTTGAATGTATGAGTGCTTGTAATCGTTCTTGTGTAGTCGCCTTTGCTGCCAAAGGTAAATTAACATATTTATTTGGTGATTTAGGCGTTGATGGTAGTGCCTCTGCGGTACTGCAATGTGCTAGTCAATATTATGCCAAAGCAGATGGTTTACTGCCTTGGTCAGAGCGTCCAGAAGCAATGAAGAAGGGCATTTTAGCAAAAATTCCACCTTTATCTAAATGATCCGCGTTTTGATTCTGGGTGGGACGGGTGATGCAGCAGAACTAGCTGCCAAAGTTGCGACTATCCAAGGGTTAGAAGTAATCACCTCTCTAGCTGGCCGCACCCGTGAACCATCAGTACCGCTGGGCGATTTACGGGTTGGAGGCTTCGGTGGCGTGGCTGGATTGGCTAGCTATCTGCGAGTCATGCAAATCGACTTATTAATTGATGCAACCCATCCTTTCGCTACTCAGATTTCCTTCAATGCGGCCGATGCGGCAATGGAAGTTAGAGTACCCCGTCTGATGTTAATTCGTCCGCCTTGGGAAAAAGTAAGTGGCGATCGCTGGATTGAAGTTGATAGTGTTGAAGCCGCAGCAATAGCCCTACAAAACCAGGCACAGCGAGTGTTTTTGACAGTTGGTAGACAAGAGCTGGCCGCTTTTGCTCACTTGGAGAAAATTTGGTTTTTGATGCGGATGATTGACCCTCCAAGCGATGATGCTTTAGTACCGCCGGGGATGGTATTGTGCGATCGCGGGCCATTTACCCTCAAGAATGAAAGACAAATTCTGATTGAGAATAACATTGATACCATCGTCAGCAAAAATAGCGGTGGCGATGCCACAAAACCCAAGATTATTGCAGCGCGAGAGCTGGGCGTAAAGGTTGTGATGGTCAATCGCCCAGCCATACCGCCAGGGGAGCAGGTTAGTAATGTTGATGCTGCTTTGGCGTGGTTATTAAATCGCTGCTAAGTAAATATAGCAGTCCTAAATCATTTGTGAAATATTTTTGGAGTTGGCTGTCATTAGTCATTAGTCATTAGTCATTAGTCATTAGTCATTTGTCCTTTGTAATCACAAATGACTCTTGACAAATGACCAAGGACGACTATCAAAAAATTTTTCACAATCTCATTTAGGATTGCTATAGGCAAGATTGATAATACTATCTTTCCTAATTTTCGTATAATACACGGGAGTCTTCTACAAGAGCCGCGATCGCAGTAACGACTTCCATGACAAATCTAGCTTTATCTGCCATAGCCCTCGTCACCATATCTGGATTAGTTTTTGGGACAATGCCAGCCACTTCTGCTTTAAGTTGGAGTTGGAATTATTCTGGTACTAGCGTAGCGGCAAACGGTACTTTTACGACGAATGACACCCCTAGCGATTTGGGTTTTTACTTGATTACTGGAATTACTGGTACACGAAATGGTGAAATAATTACTGGTCTGCAACCCGCCGGGACTCCAATGCCAGGAAACGAACCTTTTGATATTGATAATTTAATTAGCCTTAATACTCAGCAGTTAACGAGTAAGGGTTTTGCGTATTCCACTTCGGGAGGAAATTATTCTAGTCCATTTTTCGCTAGTTTTTTGCCGACACCAGGTTATTTAGAGGTTTTTTCTGCGCCAACTAGACCAGGTTTTGAAAAGTTAGGATTAGAAGATAGGGAATTACCCATTAATTTTTCTGCGACCCTAATTACCGTCCCTTAACTCACTTCTATTTTTAGCTTACTCATCATCGGCACTCTGGGCACACCGTACTCAAACGTCACAAGCTATCCAAATTCACTCACAAGAAGCTCGAAAAAGTTTCCTAAAACCATTTGTAGGGTAACTTTAACTAAATACAGTTTTGCGTAAAAGCGTAGCGTTTTTAATGCAGGGGAACGCATTAACAATGCAAGCCGAGACATTAACAATGCAAGCCGACGCATTCACAATGCAAGCCGCCGCATTCACAATGCAAGCCGACGCATTCACAATGCAAGCCGCCGCATTCACAATGCAAGCCGACGCATTGGCATTGTAGGATATTGCCTTTCTTTAATTCGTTATGAATTAATGAAATGCTGTACTAAGTGTTGACGTTCGGTCTTAAACCCTTAAATTTACGACAAAACTTGCGATTTCTCTATAGGCTCTTGGAGATATACAGATTAAAGTAATATAGCAACGGTGATATCATTGCATCCAAATGATACCGTAATTTTGTCTATATATAAAATTCTATCGCCCTGCCAACGGGAAATTATTTCTAAAAGGAGTTTGCTGTAATGTCCACAAAACCAACTACTCGATTAATTTTAGAGACTTTACTCCCCCATCTCAAAGTAGCAGCAGCCTATGCCCATTTTCTACAACCAAAAATTGCTGCACTTCCTGCCAAAGAACAAGCAAACAACTTTTTTAGTGCTGCACTTACTGATGCAGATTTGGCTATTCAAAATCTGGTAGAAGTAGTATTACTAGGAACTTTCCCAGATATTCGCTTTTATGGTGAAGAATATGAAAGTTCTAACAACACCAAATATTTTCGTGCTACCGACCTCGGTTCGCAAGGTGATTACTTAGTCACACTTGACCCGATTGATGGCACGAAGTTTTATATGGATGGACATTCTAATTACCAAATTATTCTCAGTATTCTAAATTCGGATGACTTTGAAGCAGTAATTGCCATTTCTCCTGCCCAAAACATTTATTTTTATGCCCTCCGAGGTGAAGGTGCTTTTAAAGGAACGCTGGAGATGAACTTAGCAGCCTGTGCTCCGTTACATATAACATCTCCTAAACCTGCTATTTTGTTGGGATGGGGTATGAATTCCATCGCACATTTACTAAAAGATCGATATAAAGTAATCGATATATCAAATGATTACTCTAGTGATATTCAAGTTCCCAATCTCAATGGTATTCTCAATGGCGACTTGAGTGGAGCAGTCATCAAATCGGGCAAATTTATTGATAGTGCTGCACTTGCTTTTATTGCAAAAGAGGCTGGCTGGATTGTAACTACTCTGGACGGTTCGACTTTACCGCCACTGCATACTTGTCAAAACTATAGTCTGCCTGGATTGCTTGTAGCTGCCTCAAAATCTGTTCATCAAGACCTATTGTCAGCGATGCAAAGCGTAGCTGTTTAAAGTAAAAGCAACTGGATACCGTCTTCTACGACTCATATTCTTTTGACAACATGAAAATCTGTATTGTTGGCGCGGGTGCGATTGGTGGATATTTAGGGGCAAAATTAGCACTAGCAGGTGAAGAGGTGACACTAATCGCGCGCGGTTCTCATTTGGAGGCAATTCAAAAAAATGGGCTGAAGTTACTTATGGCAGACGGTTCCAGCCAAATTGTTACTCCGATGGCAACTAGTGATATTCAGTCAGCAGGGACACAAGATGTAGTAATTTTAACTGTGAAGGCTCACAGTGTATCTGCGATCGCACCTTTTCTCCCAGCACTCTACGATGCTCACACAATGGTGGTGACAGCCCAAAATGGCGTTCCTTGGTGGTACTTTCGCAAATATGGCGGTGAGTATGAAGGTACGCGGATTCAATCTGTCGATCCAGATGGGATTATTGAAGCTAGTATCGGTGCTGAACGTGCTATCGGTTGTGTAGTTTACCCGGCAACTGAGATAATTGAACCAGGGGTAATTAAACATATTGAAGGCGATCGCTTTACTCTCGGTGAAATCGACGGCACTAAAACCGAACGCATTCAATTATTAGCACAGACTTTAAAACAGGCAGGATTCAAAGCACCAATCCGCAATCAAATTCGCACGGAAATTTGGATCAAGTTGTGGGGAAATGTGGCATTTAATCCCATCAGTGCTTTAACTGGTGCGACTCTAGAGGATATTTGCCGCTATCCCCTCACCCGCGAACTAGCGCGGCAAATGATGACAGAAACTCAAGCGATCGCGGAAAAGTTAGGTATAAAATTTGGCATCACTTTGGAACAGCGAATTAATGGGGCTGAAAATGTTGGCGCTCACAAAACCTCAATGCTACAAGATATTGAAGCCGGACGCACAACGGAAATAGATGCTATTGTTGGCGCGGTGGCAGAATTGGGAAAACTGACTCAAATTCCCACACCTTATATTGATGCGATTTATGCCAGCGTTAAGCTGCTGGAGGCGACTAAAGTAAGAATTTGACAGTCCCAAAGTTTTTATGGTGGATAAAAATTTTGATTAAAAAATTCCTCTTTAACCTCTTTCCTCTGTGTACTCTGCGTCTCTGTGGTTAAAAAAAGAATTTATTAACCGCAGAGACACAGAGAACGCAGAGAGAAAATATTAAGAGTCACCTTGAAGGTGCTAGTCCTATACTTATCAAGTTTATGAAGAAAAAGAAAGTATGGCTATTAACGATACTGGTTCTAACAGTAGTAGGAATCAGCATCATCACAGAATATAGTAATTCTCTAAAAGCTGCTTCACCTTTAGGGAAAGACACACTGACGATGATTACTTCCCCAGATTATCCTCCTTATGAGTTTTATGATACGAAAGGAGGCGATCGCCAAATCGTTGGCTTTGATATAGATATTGCCAAGACCCTTGCTGAAAAACTAGGGTTTAAACTTCAGATAATGGAATCCGATTTTAATGGATTAATCCCTGCACTCCAAGCAAATCGCGCTGATTTTGTCATGGCTGGGATGACTCCGACTCCAGAACGTCAAAAAAATATTGATTTTTCAATTATTTATTACGAAGCTAAAGATACGATTGTCGCTCCTAAAGGTAGCAACTTGAAGCAGCCCCAAAACTTATCAGGAAAAAAAGTTGGGGTACAACTAGGAACCATACAAGAACAAAATGCCCAGAAAATTGCTAAAAAAGTTGCGGGTATTCAGCTAAAGCAACTCAACAAAGTGCCGGAAGTAGTTCAAGAAATCAAATCTGGGCGAATTGATGCCGCAATTGTTGAGGATACTGTCGCTAAAGGATTTGCCCAAGCTAACCCAGATTTAGAATTTAATATTATTCCTTCAGAGGAAGCAAGTGGATCGGCGATCGCTTTTCCTAAAGGTTCTTCTTTTGTAGAACCGTTTAACAAAGTCCTTCAACAAATGAAGGACAATGGCACATTGAATAAACTTGTCGCCAAGTGGTTTTCACAGAATATTACCGCCAATTCTGCATCCTCAACTCCTGCCAAAGGCGGATTGAATCTTGACTTTACTAGAATTCTTCCCGACATTCCCTTTATTCTTCGGGGAATCCCTTTAACTTTGTTATTCACGCTATTATCTGTAACCTTGGGGTTAATCTGGGGAACAATCCTGTCTCTATTAAAAATTATCGGCATCAAGCCGCTTACCTGGGTTGCTAACGCCTACACTTCTGTTTTTCGAGGCACACCTTTGCTATTACAGTTGGCGTTGGTTTACTACGCAACACCCCAGCTTACAGGCTATGACATTTCCGCATTGGAGGCTGGGGTACTAACTTTTACTCTAAATTCTGGCGCTTATATGTCGGAAACCATCAGGGGTGGGATTCAGGCGGTGGATAAAGGGCAAAGTGAAGCGGCGATGTCTATGGGTGTTCCCTATTGGTTGATGATGTGGGATGTGATTTTACCCCAAGCATTGAAGAACATTCTCCCAGCATTGGTAAATGAAACTATTGGATTGCTCAAAGATTCCGCGCTGGTGTCAACCATTGGGGTGGTGGAAATATTACGCAGCGCCCAAATCGTTGGTGCAAATAAGTATATTTATTTTGAACCACTGCTATTTGCAGGGTTAATCTACTATGTTTTGGTAATGGGTATGACCTTGGGTGCATCCGCTTTAGAAAGGAGGTTACGGGAAAGTGAATAATGTAGTAATTCGCACAGAATTCTTATGTAAATCTTTTGGTAAACTCGACGTACTCAAAGATATTTCCACTGAGTTTTATCAAGGGGAAGTGGTTGCTATACTAGGCCCATCTGGTTCAGGTAAGTCTACTTTTTTACGATGCATAAACTTACTAGAACAATCCACCAGAGGAAGAATCTACTTTCACGAGCAAGAAATCACCAAGCCGAAAGCAAACATCGCTAAGGTGCGCCAGCATTTGGTGATGGTATTTCAACATTTTAATTTGTTTCCCCACATGAGTGTGCTCCAAAATGTCACCTATGCACCCATCAAGGTGAAAGGAATAAACAAGCAAAAAGCAGAAGAACATGGCTTAGAATTGCTGAAGAAGGTAGGTTTAGAGTCAAAAGTGTCTGTCTATCCATCCAAACTATCGGGGGGACAGAAACAGCGAGTAGCGATCGCCCGTGCATTAGCAATGGAACCAGAGATGATTTTGTTTGATGAACCCACCTCTGCCCTAGATCCAGAAATGGTTAAAGATGTGCTGGAAGTGATGAAAGCTTTAGCGCTATCTGGAATGACAATGGCGATCGTTACCCATGAAATGGGCTTTGCCAAAGAAGTTGCCAATCGGATTATGTTCCTCGACCAGGGAAGTTTAGCAGAAGATGCTACTCCTGGCGAGTTTTTCCAAAATCCTCAGTGCGATCGCGCCAAACAGTTCTTGGAAAAAATGCTTTAGAACAATTGAAATTCGCCGTTTTTCTTGTATTCTTGAAACTTTTCCAAAATAGGGCGATCGTTTGACGTTAACGTAGGTAAGTCCGCTAAATCAAAAAATTCCAGCGCCAGCGATTCTCCATCTAAGCAAGCGAGGCTGCCTGACCATTCAACGGCTCGCAAAATCAAATTGAAGGTTTGGACGCGATCGCCATTAGGATAAGTTACAGTTTCAAAGGCTGGGTTAGAAGAAAGCCCCACAGCTGCAAAACGCTTAACCGTTAAACCAGTTTCTTCAAAAACCTCTCGTGCTGAACATTCTTCGGCAGATTCACCTACTTCTGGATAGCCACCAGGTAGCCCCCAAAGTTTGAAATCACTTCGCTTTTGCAACAAAACACGCCCCAAATTATCCTCGATAATCACGTATACGCTAAATAATAGAAGTAGGCGATCGCCCACAACTTGTCGTAACTTGCCAAGATAAGAATCTGACCAATTTGCCATAATCTGAGAAAAAGTTTGTAAAGAAACTCTAAAGCTAACAAATAGCGATCGCCTGAAAACAGGATAATGCAGCTGAACAGGTTAATTCTTCTCATTCAACCTAGAATTATGGCATCTACACCCAAAATCCTCGCCTTTGCCGGCAGCACCCGGATTGATTCTTACAACAAAAAATTGGTAAAAATCGCGGCGGCTGGCGCTAAGGCAGCAGGCGCGGAAGTGACTTATCTAGACCTCCGCGATTTGCCTTTACCTCTGTATGATGAAGATTTGGAAGCTCAAGAAGGACTACCTGCCAACGCCCGCACGTTTAAGGACTTGATGATTTCTCATCAAGGATTGCTGATTGCTTCGCCGGAATATAACAGTTCACTCACAGCAGTTTTGAAGAACGCCATTGACTGGGCATCTCGTCCATCTCCAAATGAAGCACCTTTGGCTTTGGCTGCTTTTGCAGGGAAGGTTGCTAGTATTATGAGCGCTTCCCCAGGCGCTCTTGGTGGTTTACGGGGATTGGTTCACCTGCGATCTATCTTGGGAAACATCAAAGTTTTGGTACTTCCCGATCAAGTAGCAGTACCCAAAGCTTATGAAGCCTTTAATGCTGATGGCACGTTAAAAGATCCCAAACAGCAAAAATCTATTGAGCGGTTAGGCGATGGCTTAACAAAGATATTGCTCAAGCTTAACTAAATTAGACTTCTTACATGAATCAAAAGCCCTCATCCTAAATCCCTCTCCAAGCTTGGGAGAGGGATTTAGGGTGAGGACTCCCCTTCTCCCAAAATTGGGAGAAGCAGGGTGGTTTCATACGAAAAAAGAAAAATACATAAGTCTTGATTTCTCGTGAAAGTGGCATGGCTTTTTCCCTCACTTCCATTCCTCTCCCCCACGGGGGGAGAGGCTTTGAAACCCAGTTTTAATTTTTCTTTGCTTGTATGAAACCACCCTGCTCCCAAAATTGGGAGAAGGGGTTGGGGGATGAGGGCGAATTTTGCATTTGTGCAAGAGGTCTATTCTTCAGGTGTTCAGTAAACAACGAACACCTATAAGTAAACAAAGATGCCATAGAGCTTCGTCATGAACTTGCTGCTATAAACTTCTGAAGTTTTTGGACTTGTTTCAATCCCTAATAGGGATTTTGATGAATTGCAATGTGGAGAAACTTCAATCGGTTCGTAATTAACTCCAAGTTTCAATCCCTAATAGGGATTTTGATGAATTGCAATCTAACAAAATACAAAATATAGGACAAATAGGACAAATTTGTTTCAATCCCTAATAGGGATTTTGATGAATTGCAATCCTGTTGGTGGATTTGTTGCCGGCGCGGCTAGTTGGTTTCAATCCCTAATAGGGATTTTGATGAATTGCAATCTTAAAATGTTTACAGCATTCGGATGGATAAGTGGTTTCAATCCCTAATAGGGATTTTGATGAATTGCAATAACCGGAGAGAGAGGGGGAATTGGGGGGGTATAAGTTTCAATCCCTAATAGGGATTTTGATGAATTGCAATAATAACCAAGTTTCCAGATCATCCTCAGTATTCCAGTTTCAATCCCTAATAGGGATTTTGATGAATTGCAATATGAGATGGTTTCTCCACTGATAGATACAGTTTCGTTTCAATCCCTAATAGGGATTTTGATGAATTGCAATATTTAATTCTTGATTGAATTGCTTGAAACTCGTTTGTTTCAATCCCTAATAGGGATTTTGATGAATTGCAATGATGTCAATGACCAAGACCTTGAGGGCGCGATCGCGTTTCAATCCCTAATAGGGATTTTGATGAATTGCAATCGCTTTGTAGCAGTAAGTACCATCATCACACTGTGTTTCAATCCCTAATAGGGATTTTGATGAATTGCAATGCCTCCAATGGATTTACAATGGCAGATCGATCCGTTAGTTTCAATCCCTAATAGGGATTTTGATGAATTGCAATCTACTTGAATCAATCAGATATCAAGCAATTGATTAGTTTCAATCCCTAATAGGGATTTTGATGAATTGCAATTCCACGCTTGAGCGCTTGATGATTCGACTTTTGATAGTTTCAATCCCTAATAGGGATTTTGATGAATTGCAATTCTTTCAATGCTTTAGCGATCGTCAACTCGTTTTCGTTTCAATCCCTAATAGGGATTTTGATGAATTGCAATTTGATATCTGGGTTCTTCAAATTTGTGATGTAGTAAGTTTCAATCCCTAATAGGGATTTTGATGAATTGCAATCGCATAAATTTTGGCTGGAATATCCCCTACTGCGTTTCAATCCCTAATAGGGATTTTGATGAATTGCAATGATATGCTGATGCTCATGTAAAATATGAAAATAGTGTTTCAATCCCTAATAGGGATTTTGATGAATTGCAATGGATAGATTCATTCCACCTAGAGGTGAATTTACAAGTTTCAATCCCTAATAGGGATTTTGATGAATTGCAATGTTACTTTTTGGTGTTAGAGCCACCTTTAGTAAAGTTTCAATCCCTAATAGGGATTTTGATGAATTGCAATGATTGTAGTCGCTACTCTCAAACAGCATTTAGCGGTTTCAATCCCTAATAGGGATTTTGATGAATTGCAATGCAAGATGAAAAGTTTACTTTATCTACATTCATGCAACTTTTGTTTCAATCCCTAATAGGGATTTTGATGAATTGCAATGTGTATGGTCGCGCCAAGTATCATTACATTTAGCGTTTCAATCCCTAATAGGGATTTTGATGAATTGCAATAGCGGGAGCCTGAAAGCCAAGCTGTATTTAGTTTTCAAGGTGCGGTTGCGCGATTCTGGAGCAATCATAGCATTAGAGAATTCGTTTGGAAAGAGCGCCAGGAAAATTTAAAGGCTGAAATCGTATTTTGATAAGCATTTCAGAGATTGCGCGGATGAAGATTAGGCGACTAATGGCTTGAAAGCCTTACTGGAGTTGGGATAGAAGCGCTTTTTTATGGCTGTGAAATTTATACACCTACCTTTCCGCGCATTAGAGATGCAAAAACCTAGCTAGAAGGAGACTCAGCAAAGAAAATTGTTTCGTCTCGTGGCTGTTCTCCGCCAATGCGTTCGACTTTTCGCTGACAACAGCCACAGAGAAAATAAAAACGAACGCTGTCAGTGTCGGGTTTAATTAGTTTAGCCAAACGCGATCGCAGTTTAGCATACTGAGTGGGAGTGATATCGCACTCAAACACACTCAGTTGCATCCATTGTCCGTAGGATTTGAGAACTGAATGGATTTTAGTCCGACGTTTATCTTCTGGAATGTCGTAGCTGACAACAATATACATGGGAGTGGGGGAGTTATTTGAGAATTAAAGGAGGATATTTATCGATTTCGTTCATCAGGTATTTCGCCAGTAACCTGGCTTGAATTTCAAAGGATTCTTGGTAGGTGCATTTGTTTCCCATGACTGGATGCTTGAAACTCGATTGTTTCTTTTGTTCGTAGGCGCGAAGAAATGTATGCAGTCCTTCTTTGGTTAAAGACACAGCACCACTGAGCGGTTCGGTGGTAAAGTCAGTTAGGGTTAGCGATCGCTTGTTAATCAGCGACAATACTACAGCATCCACTATTAAAGGACGAAATTCTTCCATCAAGTCTAAGGCTAGGGAAGGTCTACCATAACGCTCGACGTGTAAGTATCCTAGATAGGGATCGAAGCCAACAATATTTAAAGCACTTTGGACATCATGACGTAGTAATGTATACCCAAAACTCAGTAGAGCATTAACTGGATCGGTTGGTGGGCGGCGGCGTCTGGCTTCAAATTGAAATTCTGAGGTTTTAATTAGCTGTTGAAAGCAACCGAAATAGGCTGCACTACCGGCACCTTCTAAGCCTCTGAGGGAATCAATATTGTTTGTATTTTCGATTGGTGCGATCGCGTTTTCCAATCGAGTGATGTTATTATTCAAATCAGTATTAGGATGTTCTCGCTGAGTGCGAAGTAAGCTATGGCGGTAATTTTTTAATTTACCCCGCACAAATCCTCTGACTAAATGTATCGCTGCTTGTGATTCTCCCACAGCTTGCCATTGGGCTTTACGAACAAAGATATTTTTGGTAACTTCTGGTTCTAAACGCCCTAAATATCGTCCGTTTTGTGTAAGAAATGTTAAGCAAATATGACGTTCTAAAAGTTCACTGACGACGGCGGGAGAAATAGTAGCCCGGCCTAGTACTACAATTCCTTCTAGTTTAATTAAAGGGATATCCAAGATTGTTTTTTGTTCAGCTTTGACGGTGAGACGTTCATCAACTTTGCCGATAAAAGCATCGGCTTGTGTTACGTAAAGTGTTCCCATTTTTGATTCTTCCTAGTAATAATTGGTGCTTGATTAGATAATTTGTCTTTGAAGACGCGATAAATCGCGTCTCTACATCATGTTTTTGGGCTTATCTAAACTGTATTGGGGTATAATTTAATTTACTTCTTGATAACTTTTGACTTTATCAGTTGCTTTGGGCAAACATTGCGAATAAAGACTGCATCCTTGGCAGCGTTTGCTGTAAACTGGTTTTGGCATTACTCCTGTTTCTAGGAGATTTGTGACAGATTGAATAGTAGCGATCGCACTTTGCCGTAACTCTGCATTAATCTCTACTAATTGCCGTTGATGGGAGTGGGCATAATAGATATATCCAGTACTAACAGGTTGTCCTGTTATCTCTTCCAAACATAAGGCTTGGGCGCAAACTTGCAACTCATCGTTATCCCATTCGCCTTTGCGTCCCCGTTTGTATTCCACTGGATAAACTTGACCTGATTCTGCTTCAATTAAATCAGATTTGCCGATGAGTTTGTATTGCTCAGACTTCAGCCAAATTGCCCGAATTTGCCAGGTTTCTCCTCGCTGTATATCGCTTGTTGTGTGGACGCGATCGTGTAAAGTTGTACCTTCAATTGTGTATTGATTATCGGTAAACTCGCCTGCACAAAACATCCGCCAACAGCGATGCGGACAATAGGCATATTGATTCAATGCCGCAATGGAAACATATTCGGTTTGGTTCATAACTTAGATGGTTTTTAAATGATTATTGAAATTAGGGAGAATACAGCCGCCGCGTCATTCCCATACCCATTGTTGTTTTTCTACCGACACCACTATATAAAGCAAAGTCAGCTAAAGCGTTAATTTGCTTAATTTGGATCGGTTCAATTTCTCCCAAAATCTTATAGTTAACTTCGCCAATAATGCCAATAAATTTACTGCGGGAGTCAGCTAATATTTCTGTATGAATGTTGACAAAAGAAGGGAAAATGGACTCGATCGCAATCTGAGTAAATTCTATACCACTGTATTTATTCCACCGCGAAAGTAGGGAATTAAACACAGATTCTCTTGTAGGAAGGGTAGTATCATACTGTCCTTGACGGAAGGCGGTAGGCGTGGAGAAGCTAAGGTTAATGGAAGAATTGCCATCGCTAGCTTCTTCGTATAATTGAGCATAAGTACTGGCATTTGCCCAAGGTTGAATAGATTGGGGTGTGCCTTGAATGCTGGTAATATACAAGTCAGCCGGGCCAAGATGCCAAGGGCGATTGGGATTAAGATTTAGCCAGAGTTGGGTAAGTTTGCCAAATAGAGTGTCATCTAATAAAGAGATGCGCCACCAACAAGGTGTTCCGGCGGGAATGGGTTGTTGATGTGAATATTGCAATTTAGATCCCCCCCTACCCCCCTTCAAAAGGGGGGAGTTAGTTTGGAGGGGAGAAAGAGTGAAGGCTTTATCTGCGGTGGAATCGTGCAAGCGATCGCCTAAAGTGGTATCTACAGAACTAACGAGGGTTAAAAATAGAGCGTGGAGATGTCTACCTGTGAGATACTGTGGTGGAATGGGGGATTGAGGTAGCAAATTCAACACTAAACTATGAGGCATACTTTCTCTTTTTGGTTGTAGACTGAGTGCTTCTTGACTCCACAGTAAACTCAGGGATTTCCTGGAGTTCAGCATCACTCAAACTATACTGTTCACAAACTAAACTTAAGCGATTTCCTGGGGTTTTGACAGCGTTAACCGAATGGGTTAGATCGCCTTGAAAATAAACTAAAGTATTGAATTGGGGCTTAATTTGCCCAAGTTGGCGTTTGTGCGATCGCAATACCAATTCTCCCCCTTCCATATCCGCAGGTACGCGCACATAAAGCACACTGACAACCGCAGGTGGTTCAATGGTTTTGGAGTAGGAACGCAAAGAGCGATCGATATGCGGATCGACGCGGGAGCCTTCTTTTAGCTGTAAAGGATTGAGGTAAAAAGCATTACAATTTGGCTGGAGAGCTAAATCTAGGTAAGGCTTGAAGTAGGGAAACTGCTGTTCTACTTTTGCTAATCCAGAACGCTGAAATACTACGGAAAATCCTTTAGTGGCGACAAAATCGCGGTTGAGGTTGTTGATAGCAAAGTAAGGACAAGCTTGGATTTCTCCCCACAAGTTGTTTAGGTAATCGCTGGGGAAAGCGTTGGTTTGTTGTTGGTAGTGTTTCACGGGTGGGGAGCGATCGCTGAATGTGGTATCTAAAATTTTAAAGGCTGTCGAGTGATGATAGTAGTATTCTTTTAGGTGAGGAAAACTGCATAGGGAGAAAAACCAATGAAAATTGATGATTACAATGCAGCAAAAGCACTAACTGAAAAACTTCAACAGAACTTACCCATTAAAGCACGAGCAGGGAAGGAGTTTTTGAAGACATTAAAGCAAAAAAGAGTAAACGCCGATCCAGACAGAGAGTTTGAAATTGATTTCGTTAGTTTTTCAGGAGATGAAGGCGGGATTATGTGCGGACTAAAGGAGCCAAATAATCCCGAAAGCAAAGAAAAATATGTTTCTTCTATTACTCACCTAAAAATTGACTCTAATCATCCTCTAGCTGCTGAAGTGCAGGCTTACCAAAGCCAGCGAATACGTAAGTTAATGTCGCAAAATTCCAGAGGTTTTAAAGCAGAGCTAATGACATTAGAGCCAGCAAAAAATAAAACCCGTGGTAAAGGTTTTGGGAAGTAATTAACTCCGAAAACGATATTCTATCCGCGCTGGAATTTTCAAGTTTTGAATGCCATCAAAATGATAGTATTGACCTCGCATTTGGACATTCTGAATTAAGCTAACTGGAGGCATATTCACAACATCATAGCTAATTACTTGATTAGTGAACATGACATCTAAAGGATTTAATGGATGTGTACAAGTGAATATAGCTTCAGCAATTTTAGGTTTCGGTAATTGTTCAACCGTCACCTCAGCCTTGCTCATCCATTTACCCAAGCGAATCCACTTTGATAGTTTAAGTTCTTTTTGAGATATGACAAAAAACTCAAATCTACTTTCTGCTGCTATTTCCTTCGCTCTCCCAAAACTAGGGATATTTTTCTGTGTTTTCTCCATTTCAACGTGGTAGTTGTTATTAGCATACTTCCAGGTGTTGAGGATAGAAGAATGATTAAGCGATCGCGCCGGAGTTACGTAAATATTTTGTTGATTGAGTGGCGTTAAATGCTCCTCATATTTTGGCACTTGTTCAGGGCAAAAATAGCGATAAGAATGTTCTTCACCAACGGTAGTAGAGTAGATTTGGCTATCAACTAAACCCAGTGCATAACAGAGAGCATAATTGTGAATTATTGGCTCTGTTTCATACAATCGCCCGATTTCACGAGTTGCAAAATATAAGCTGTCGTGCAACTCCAATTGACAGCGATAAATAAACACCATTACTCTTTCCCCGCTTTAGCAGCAGTTTTCTTCTTGCTGATATGCTTCTTGGCATAATCTTTAGCTTCTGCATCAGCCTTTTGCAAGATTGCCTGAATCCCTTTTTCACTCCCTGTTAAAGTCTTGACTTCATTAATTAGAGATACAAAAGCATCACCAATTAAATCTGTATGGACAATAAATTCATCAGCCATTAATGCCTCGATAGCATTTTTAGCAGCACTAATCACATCATCTTCATCTAGTGGGTCGGGAGGATTTAGGGTATTATTAGATTTCATTTGGTCATATATTGCCTGAGTCCAACGCAGGTTACTGGTGATTTCTCCGTCCGCAAATACAACACCAATTAATTCATTCCTGACACGACCTGTACGGGTGGTTTGTGCTCCATAATGACGAGTTCGCAGAATATTATTAATAACGTAAAGGAAGCTAGCCTCGGTGGGGTCTTTCAAGGTGACAATACTAGGGAAGAAAACTTGCGGTCTAATATGGTCTTGTTGATTAATTCTACTGGTAACTTCACCAGCTTTAGAACCATTTTCACCCTTGGAAGCCATCGTGCCATTTTCATAAGGAGCGTTGAGGGTGAATGTTTCGTGTGATTCATCAAAAGCTGTAATTGAAAATGCCGTGTCTACCACAACTTTCGATTTTTCTGAGCCAGAGTCACCAATAGCAAAACCGTAAATGATGCAATCAGGATTATCCATTGCAAAATTCACGTTATATTCGCATTCTTCAGGCGTCATTAATCCGTAGTTACGCAGTAATTCCCGACCAACTAAACGCTCTGGTGTAGACTGCTTACGCTTGAACATTGACAAACGGCTAATTGTAGTTTTGTCTTTAACTCCAGCTCTTACCCGTGCTTTATTCAATTCTGCATCTGTCTGGAATAGTGGATAAGATTCGGTAATACGGATGGTCAAAAAATGAGCATATTTCCCCATTGGTTTGTAAGGAATTTCAGCTTGAAAGAATTTAGGTTCAACAGTTTTTAAAAGTGCCATGATTAATCTCCCAAAAATTATTTACTACTTGTTTACGTCTAGAAGAAGAATTTATTCCGGTTCATTAACATCATCTATTACAAGAATATTTTCATTTCTTCCTGCATTTTCTTTGTCATCTTCAAGACGGTAAAGAAACTCACAGGTATCTCGAATTAAGTTGAGTTGACGACCAGCTAAACGAGCGCGATCGCCTGCAAATGATTTATCAAATACCTCCACTACAAAATACTTGGCAAAATCTAGAACCGCCTGCCGTTCTTGTTCTCGTTTGCTCATGATCCAGCGTCCTTCAGCAGTAGAAGAATGAACCCGATCCATGAGTTTAAAAACTTCTGCTGCAACAGCCGCAACTAATGTTTCTCCCTGAAACACACTTGACTCAGCTTTGAGTATAGTTTCAGCCGCAATATCAATCGGTTTTAACACAGCATTAGACTTAGGATTATAACGCTTATTCGCTCGGTAAAATATGCGGTATAAATCTGTTAATTTCTTAGGGTGATTCAAACTTGATGCTTCTCCCACAACTAATTGCTCCATATTATTGTCATATTTCACATAAGGGTCAAAACAAGGATAAAAATGATAGGCATAAAGCCGAATTTTTTCAATTCGTGCTGTTTCTACTCCCTGGTTCCGTACCCAGCGATTGAGATAAGAAAAGACGTACAGTGGACTGGTTTCAAAATCTTTAGCCAGTTCTGTGAATCTTCCCCAATTGGCATCGTAACCAGACTTACCTTGCCTAGCATTCACATCTAAATGAATGGCGTAAGCGGCGGTAAGTACATTTAAAGGTGCTGGGTATTGGATACCGTTTTCATTCCATCCTTCGAGGATGTAGTCAAGACGGAAGCGATCGCGCCTTACTAAAGCACGGAAAGCATGAGGCGCACTATCAAGGAAAACGCTTTCCTCAAATTCAGCCCCATCATTAAAAGGTGGAATTGGCGACTCAGAAACCACAGTTTTAACATCTAAAATCATCGGGAAAGCAAACGCTAACCAAGTTGGCATTACCCAAGATTCGGTATCGGTACTGTCTCTTCCTGGTGGGAGCGCCATGAAGTAAAATGTTAAAGGCTGGTCTTCAGGATAGGAAAGCTTAAAGGTGCGGTCTTTGTCACGCTGGAGGTTTTCATCAATTAAGAAACTATCTACACTTTGGTAGCGATCGCGTCCCAAGTTCGCCTGTAAATCTTTACTGATAAAATGATTACGAACGCCCGTATCAAAGCGAGTTTGAGCGATACCGTTGTATGCTTTTTGCAAAAACTTGTTAGTCTCTGGAGTAAAGTAATAAGTGGGATAAAAGTAGAGATAGCGATATTTACCATCTTCAAATCGTTTACCTACAGCTTGAGTTTGATTCATCAGTATTTGCCTCAGCATCATCTCCACACCTGCAATACTGGAGATATTGCGTTTAGCGTTAGAACCTCCTAACATTTGCTTGTTTGTATAAACTTGAGGCGTAAATAAAACTGCTGATTCCATTTGCTCAGTAACACTGTAAGCAGAATGAGAAATTGAGCAGATTAGTTGTTTCCCTCGCCCTGATTTTTTCGCAGCATTGTAATTACCTAACTCATCTAAAAATGTTTCAACTTGAGTTTTAACAGATGGCTCTTGATTAGTACCTGGCAACATCACAACTCGTTTTACCCAGAGCCTTAAATCATCCCAACCATCAGGTAATTCATATTGAGAAATTATCGGATAAATTAAGCTTGTCAAGTAGTCAATGACCTTCTGACAAGTTTCGCGTACATCTTCAATTCCTGGATGATGCTCTAAATATTTAGCCGCCAGATAATACCATTCATAAGGTACTCCTCCGGTATTCCCTTTTAACTTGTTTTCTTTGAGACTTTCGTTAATGCGTTGAATTTCTCTAATTTGGGGTAAACATTCTGCTAAATTCCAAAATTCTGCAACTTTGTGAGTTAAATCAAAATCAGGAACTGCTGGCAGCTTTTTATCTTTCTTACGAGCCGAATCAACGCGATTCACTGTCTCTTCCCAAATCTTCCGGCTAACTAAATCACCAAACTCTGCTATTTGGTCAATACGGATATCGTCTTCAAATTTGAAGTCATAATCAGCAGATAAAACATTTTGTTGCTGAAACTTATTCAGATTTTCGCTGCGACTTTTGGCAACAGAATCTTTGTTAGGATTTAAGATGCGTAATGTAGCATCTAAGGCTACTTTCATCAAGCCTATGTCATCAAAAAATAAGTTGTAATATTCGGCATATTTCATGCCTTTGCCATCTCTACCAAATCCTGTTTGTCTGAGACGTAATTGACCTGCACAAAGCGATTTAATACTGTTAACTACACGGTCTGGTAAATCTTCCGGCGAGATAGGTGGAGCATTGCGCGAAGCTAAGTAAATCACGCCTGTTGGCAGATATAACAAAGGTTCATAGTAAATATCTTCATCAGTATTCAGACTGATATGAGCCTGGATTAAAGCATTGTTCACCACATTAGTTAAAACACCACGGTTTTCAGCAATACTGTGATAGGTAAACTTTAATTGTCCATCACTGAGGCTGTGGATGATTTCTTTGAGTCTAGGATGTTCTGCATCCTGGGGATGTTTAACAATTGAGGCGAGAGAATCAGCCAAACAAGTTAAATCAGATAAACTGCGAAGGGTACGGTCTTTCAGAAGAGGATTCAACCCGAATTCAGAAAAATTCCAGTTAGTATCCCAACGGCGTTGAGCATTATAAGCCATGCACAACAAATCATCTAGATACTCTCGATAAGCTTCAGGATTTTCTGGATTTATAAAGTTATCCAGTCCTAACTGGCGAACTTTTTGATCAATAATTTCACGATGTTCTGTTAACGGTAGCTTGCGGCAGTTTTCAGGTACATCAGGAAACTTTTCAAAATCATGTAAAATAAATCCAGCAATTACTAATCTGCGCTCTCGTTCTTTTACCACTCGCTGCACTGTGGTATTAAGTTGTTCTAAACGTTTCTCAATTAAATTAGCTGGGAATAATCCATTAAGTAAGTGAGTATTCAGTGATTGGTCAGCAGCATTATCTCGTCTGACTTTAGTTTTTCCTTCAGCTTCTCGCTGTTGATCAATTTCATCAAAAAACTTACCACCTTTCGCCGTGACACCAATGGCTATCCTCAACAGATTTGGTAAAACATACTCGGCAAAGTCTGCCATTACCTTATCATCTGGATTTTGAGATTGAATAGCTTCACGCAATAGTTTAAGTGTTAATAATTCGCCTTCGGTTTCAATAGTGCGGTCTGAAGAATCGCCATCAAAACCAAAATTACCTGATAACCAATTATCATCTAATTCCTCCAACTGCTCATTGTTATTTTCAAACAAAGACAGTTGTTTATTTTCTTCTCTTTTGTCTGTTTTTTTAGTCATTATCTATATCCAATGAAATCAAATAGTTATTTATTTGTCGCACGTAAAGCGGATATTGTTGTAATGCAAAACTAATTGATTTAAAAACTTCCCTCGGATCTATTTCGTCATATTCATGAACAAGACGATTTCTTAATCCTGATGATGGTGCTATTTTTCTGGCTAATTCAGGAGTAATTACATCATATTTACCAAGGCTGATAAAAGACTCAAAGTTAGTTTCTGACTTTCCTGGATTTAGCTTTGATAATATGTGGTCGTTGATATCTATCGCTGCTTGAGTCATTAATTGCAGCAGTCTTTCGACAATAAGTTGTTGACGAAAATCATTTAAAAATTCATCAAGGCTAATAGAGCTAAACTCCTCTAAAGTGTTGTAGTATTTGGTAATTAACTTTAATCTAACCAAAACTATCTCAGGATCTATATTACTCATACTCCCCACTTATCTAGTGCTATTTCAATTTTTTTATGTTGTTCTTGCCGGAATTTCTTCAACTCTGATTCTGACTTTAATGAATTTAATCTAAATGTTTCAAATTCTCCAGGATATTTTTCAAACATCATAATCCCGTCACGAGCAACGAAATGAGCAATTAACCAAGAACAATGATTTAGTTCTAAAATGTCAATTTGATCAGAGTTTATATTGAATTGTTTGCCAAGAACCATAGGTAATTCAAACCAAAGGAAACCATTATCTTTTACATAAGCCTCACGCTTTTCTTGATCGCACAAGACAGCAAAATCCCAGTCACTCTTAGCGTTGATGTTACCAGTAGCTCTAGAACCAAACAGAATTAACATTTTGAGATAGGGAATTTTCTCAGGAAGTTGTTGAGCCAATTCTCTAAGTTCTGTAATTGTTGGTGTTTTCATGTCAGTATTCCTATTAACCGTTATCTAATTCGCAATTTTTATTCCACTCCTTCTAACAGTTTAGCAACTTGCTCTGGAGCCGGAAGTTGATTTTTTAATTCTTGAGGCAATGTAGAAAATAGTTTATAAGTTGCTATACCAATTGGTTTATTCGATTCTCTCAGTGCATACTCAACAATAGTTTTATCCTTAGATTTGCAAAGAATAATTCCGATTGAGAGATTTTCGTCTGGGAATCGAGATAAATCATCTAAAGCCGCCAGATAAAATTGCATTTTTCCCACATACTCAGGTAGGAACTCTCCAGTTTTTAACTCAATCGCAACTAGACATTTTAATTGGCGGTGATACAGTAACAGGTCAATAAAAAATTCTTTATCGCCAACTTCTAAGCGATACTGACTGCCAACAAAAGTAAACCGCCCACCCATTTCTTGCAAGAATGGTTCAACTCTTGCCAAAATTGCCTGTTCTAGCTGTCGTTCACTGTGTTCATCTGCTAATTCCAAGAAATCAAAAGTATATTCATCTTTGACAGCTAGTTTTAATTGGTTACGAATCTCTGCTGGAACAGTTTTATCAAAGTTAGTCTGATTCAACAGAGTCTTTTCATAGGTTTGATTTTCAATTTGGTGAATCAAAACATTCTTTGTCCAGCCAAATTTACGAGTCATTCTGATATAGAATTCCCGTTCTAGGTCATCTTTGCACTTCTCTACAATGACCAGATTGTGAGTCCATCCAATTTCTCGCACCATTGGTGCGAGTTTTTCATTGTTGACATAGGATTCATAAAAAAGCCTCATCCGCCAGAGGTTAGCAGCAGAAAATCCGCTAATTCCTGGAAACTCTGCTTGTAAGTCTTTTGCTAACTGTTCTACTACGGATTTTCCCCAACTAGCGCCCTGCTGTTGAGTAACAATTATCTGTCCAATGTCCCAGTAGAGGTTAATCATTTCTCGATTAACTGCTTTTAGTGCTTCGTACTGGGCTGAACGAATACGCTGTTTTAGTTCCATTAGCAAATTTCTGTAATCGTCTGAAATGGGATTACTCATAGCGAAAAAGGTTCAACTCGTTCATCACCAACTAGCCGACGCGCGTAGACTAAACAGGCTTGCACATCTTCCCGTTCTAACCAGGGTTCTAGCAAAGTTTCGATCGTGTCTCCCGCCGCCAGCATCTCTAAAATATGTTCAACAGCAAGACGACGGCCTCGAATAATTGGTTTACCACTAAAAATTTTGGGGTTGACTGTAATTCTTTCTAAAAGATGTTGCTCATTCATGGGTTATGTCAGGTAAGGAATTGTTTATCTTTGCCAATCATATTTTTACGTTCAGAAAAGAAGGAAGCCTTCATAAAACTAACTGCTTCAAGATTTTGATGTATACCAGACTTGTACCCAGCTATCTACCACAAGTTTTGCTTTGTAGTTTTAGGGGGTTGAGACTAATTACGCCTGAACTTAATGCCGTAACCTACTGATAAGCTTCCCTCTGTGGCAAAAAATTCTCTGTTTAACCACGAAATTCGCTAATAGCGCATTAATATCGGTTAAAATTTGGGCAATCGATACTTGTGTTTGAGTCCAACTCGCTCTCTGACTATTGGAAAGCCTTTTTTGTCACGAGCTTTATCTACAGCATCTCCAAAGCGCCAACCCACTTTATCGGGTTGAGCTAGTTCATCGCCCCAGTGCCATTCACCATCTGCTAAGACTTCAATTAATAGCTCAACCTTGGTCTTCTTACGTTTTTGCATCTTTCAATCTTTAAAGTAACTTTACATACAGCCCATTAGAACGGATAGTTCTTTTAACTACCAGCCTTAGTAATCGCATACCCAAAAACTAACTTAAGCGAAAGCCGATTGCAATATATTTAATCCAATAAGTTATCAGACATATTTAACGTGATAAATATCTAGTCAAATAAGTCAGCACTTGATGGCGGTTACTTTCCTTTACTATCTGCTACTCTCAGATCAGACGGAGACTCACCATAGAAATAAGGTGAGATTACTAATCCCTATCAGGGATTGAAATAAATACGTCTGAACTTACTGGCGTAAGCTTTTTCTCCGTTACACTAACCAAAATCCCTATTAGGGATGGAAACCTCAAGTAATCCATATCTCATCTCCTTTGCTTTTAAACGTGTATGCAAGCGTGTCCAGCAGCAGTGCAGAGTGACCAAAAGCGATCGCATACGGCGCAGTAGCATCATGAAAGCTATACTGATCGCTGATGCCATAAATCTGAAAATTCATTGGTAGCTTGAGCCGCATCCGCACTTCAGTCACCGGACGACGAATTATGTAACAAACCAAACCCTCTTTTTTCAAACGTTTGTTAATTCCCCCAGTCCATTGATTTTCAGGTTGCCAAATTTCTAGACCAGCCAAAACCTGGACTTTCCAAACATCAGCTATTGATTGTAAGTCGCCAGAATAGGTAAACTTCCAGTTCAGTCTTTCTTCGCGGTAAGAACGTAACTTCATAAATGCCAGACAATGAGCAAATCTACCTTTGGCGATGGGTTGTCCGGTGCGTTCTGCGGTTGCTTTGAGCGTCCGTATGAATGCCGCCTCCGTCCACATTTCAATCTCTAAATTGCCCAAAACCCCCGGTAAATCGTAGGTTTTGAACCTGTCTGCCTCGTTTTCTTCGGTTAAATCATACAAACCACATTGCAAAGGACTTGAACCTCGAAAACTAGCAGCATCCTCAGCAATAGGATTTCCTGATTTACTGGAAAGTTCTTGCCAGTCTCTCGCCCATCCTTTAATGCGCCCAGCTTGTGACTTCAAACTCGCTTCAAATACTTCCTCACAGGCTTCTTGAAACTTGTCTCGGCTTTGGGCATACTGTTGTTTAATTGTGCGATCGCTCAACTGATAACATAGCCAAAATGATTGCACAGCCCCCCATCGACGATAATAACCACGAAAATCGTTGATTTGTCGATAATTCTCGGTAATTGTATTGTGAAAAGAGGGGCGCTCGCAAATACTATTTACCTCTAAAGATGGAGTATCTACTTTAAATAAACGCTCCACTAAGAAGTTAGGAACTAGAGCAAAAGCTGTAAAATTATCAAATTTTATTTTCTGACCATGTTTCTCATATTCGTCATGCCTTCCTAAGCGTCCTAAACGTTGGATAAAGTTACCTGCATCGGATGATTCAAAAATTAGGAAATTGATTTTGAAATCAACCCCAACATCAATTGTGCTAGTACCAATCACCAAGTCAGCAGAAAGACTTCGCTCCTTTTCTCCTTTTCCCGATAGCCCTGTATTCTCTCCAACTTTCAATCCGTAAGGCTGTAAGATTTCCCGAAAAAATTGAGTTAGGCGTTTGACTGCTGCAATTGAGTTAAGGATGATTGCGCCTTTACTTCCTGGATACTGCTGAAACTGAGCCAAAATTAACTCACTATTTTCTTTTAGCCAGGTTTCCGAAGCTTTAAAGGATGGTTCCAAAGGAATAAAATTCAACGTAATTGTTCGTGCTACCTGCCGCCATCCCTGTGTTTGCAGTTGCTGTCCTTGTTCTGGTGTATCGGGAAATTGATATTTATTTTGTTTTAGAGGATCAATTTCTTGACAACGAAATCCTGCTTTTTCTAATCGCCCAATTAAGTTTGTATCTGGTGTGGCTGAGATAAACAGAAATTTTTTGCGGCGATTTGTACAGCGAATTAACAACATTGTATTAATCACACTGGCAATTTGGGGAGCAGCAAAAACGTGGAATTCATCAAAAATAAATAAGTCAAAATCTTTATCAATTCTGCCCCATAACTTATCTGGACTATCGCCACGAATTATGTAAGCACCTCTATGCAGGTAGTGAAAAATATCAGGGTTGGTTAATAATGCTTCTCTCTGGTTAGTGAGAGTTGCGATCGCAGCTCCTTTTTTCAATCCCTCATTTTCTCCATAAATCTCTAAATCAGCCCCACTTAGTCGCACTACACGCGGCTGATTTTCTGGCTGAAATTTCTCAATATATCCTCTAATCTGCGTTTCTTGATCGCGGGCGAGTTCATTGGTTGGGTAAAGTCCGATCGCAGAAAATTCGCCCTGAAGAACCTCTAAGTAAGCCGCGAGACTTTTACCATCGCCAGTCATCGCAGTGTTGAACACAACATCAATATTTGGATCGCGTAACGCTTCTAAAGTTGCGGCTTGATGCCAAGAAAGTAACCAATTTTTAGGTAATTTCACCCCGTCAGGTGTTGGGACGGTTTGCGAGTAAACAGGTTTGAGAGTAATTCTGTAATTTTCGGACATACACTTAAATAGTGTCCGTAACTGGTTGTTAAAAACTATATTGGCACGCAAAATAGAGATTGACAAGATTTATAAGTATAAAAGTGTCCGTATAAAATATGAGTCGAAAAGGTCAATCTATTACACTGTCGATATCAGAACGTGATAAAGCCGAGCTAGAAGCGATCGCCTTAGAATTCGGTATGATGTGGGGCGATCGCCCGAACATCTCTAAACTGATAGAAGCGATCGCTCAACGTCAGTTACTCATCGGTAACAATAACGATTGGAAAAAACCACGCATCAGGGCATTACATAGATGTATCAGTGCTTTGACAGATATCGGGCAAATTGAACAAGCCCAAATCATTGCAAACTTACTTCTCGAACGCAGCGAACTATCATTACCTCTGCGAGGCGAAATCGAACGTTTCTTAGAGAATTTGCCCCCAGCTTGGCGATTACAAATAGATAACTACATCCTGCGAAACCAACCATTTCAGCTTTCTTATCAAGATGCAGCCGGACGCTTATTAAACTTTACCGTTCGCTATGCCAAACCTACACCCCACGAAAAGCGGCAATATCTTGATTGCTGGTGCGAAGAAACAGAAGGAAACTTTGATGTATCAGAACTGGTTCACAACTGGAGTTTACGATTAGACAGGATTACTGAAGCTGCTGTCATGCCAATTTCTGGTGATTGGCGAAATTTGGCTGAGATAGAAGTGGAAATGCATCTATTTGCTGGCTTGGCTTTTGCCTATCAAGCAAAACCAGAAGACAATATTAATGAGTGGATACCAGATAAAGCGCGAGTCCGGCGAGTTGTTAGGCGAGTATCTAGTACATTTTGGTTTATGCGGGAAGTGATGCAGTATGCGCCAGATTGTGTAGTGATATTACCTGAAAATGTGCGCGATCGCCTCAAACAAAAACTCCTTACCTTATGCCAGTTATACGATATCGAAACCAGTAGTTAAGTCTTGTGGGTAGGACGAAAAGCCTGCCCTCTTAGATATCTGGCTCAATCGGTCGATATTCCTGAATGCTTCCCCTCTGAATAATCCATAACTTCCCAGTTACTTCTGCGGCATTTAGCCCCTGAATCAGTGTCTCTATTGCTTCTTGCCAAAATACAAAATTAGGATGAGAAGGTAAGCGAATAATCACAATTCCTGAATAGTCAGAGGGATTGTATTTTAGACGATTTCCAAATCCGCGATCGCAAGTAACTAAACATCTACCTTCATGGCGACAAACATCAATAATTTCTGGATCTGGTACAGAACTTAAACCTTGTCCTGGTACTGTTGCAACATCGTGTCCTGCTAATTGCAATAAAGTTACAACACGCAAGTCGATATTTTCATCTAGCTTTAATTTCACGCACTTGCTTCCTTTTTTTTTATCAAAGGAAGTTCCACAAAAACATCCCGCGCCATTTCTGCACCGTAAGCAATACAAGCCAGTACATCTTCTCTTTCTATACTTGGATAAGCCTCAAGAACTTCTTCAATTGTTGTACCACCAGCTAAATAGTCCAAAATTAGTGATACCCAAATACGGTGTCCGCGAATGCACGGTTTACCGAAACAAATGTTCGGATCGATGGAAATGCGAGAAAGCAAATCATTGTTATTCATACAGCTTTACTTCTACAATTTAATTCTTCCTGTGCTGTGCGTAATATGCCCATGCTGCCGTTAAATCATCTTTAGTGAGGGTGGGATAATTATGCAGCAATTCTGCATCATCTGCTCCTTGCTGGCGGAAAGCTACTAATGTCCACACAGGAATGCGGGTGTTGCGAATCCGTGGTTGTCCACCACAAACACCTGGAGTTAATTGAATTGCCAAACTGTTGAGGCGTTCTTGCAGTAAAAGACGTTCTTCCAGAGTGAGGGAGGTGATGATTTGCAGGAGTAAATCGACCAATCGTGTGTTCATTTGTTTCTGCAATCCTCTACTTAGTGCAAAATCTGGTCAATCATCCGGTTGGCTTGCGAACTATAACTACCGCCAAATAAATTGAAGTGATTCAAAATGTGATACAGGTTATAGAGCGTTTTTCTGTGTTCATAACCTGCATCTAACGGAAATACCTCGTTGTAACCTTTGTAAAACGCTGCTGGGAACCCACCAAACAATTCTGTCATGGCGATATCAACTTCTCTATCTGCAAAATAAGTTGCTGGATCGAATATCGCTGGTTCTCCCGACGCAGTACACCCAGCATTTCCGCCCCATAAATCGCCATGTACCAAGGAAGGTTGCACTTGACGATTTGCCAACAATTCAGGAATCGCCGCTAATAACTTATCTTCTTTAGGGAAATTACCTCCCCGCCGCCTTGCTAATTGAAATTGATAACCCAGGCGATATTTAACATAAAATTCCACCCAGTCTGCTGTCCAAGTATTGATTTGGGGTGTGGAACCAATGGTATTGTTAATTTTCCAACCAAAACCTTGACTGCTGCTAGCTTTATGCATCGCTGCCAATTTGCGCCCCATTTCTTCCCATCGCGGAGCGTCTCGTAGAGAGGATTTAGTATTACCGCTACCAAGTTCTAACCATTCCAGGACGATGTAGCTAGAATTATCAGCAGTACCCCAGCAAATTGGTTTGGGAACGCGAATACTAGCTGTTGCTAGCATTTGCTCTAAACCCAACGCCTCAGCTTCAAACATCGCAACTTGGAATGCTTGGTTTAGCTTGAGGAAGTAGGTTATCTCACCATTGGAAACAGCATAACCTTGGTTGATACACCCGCCACCAACCGATCGCCGTTGCTGACTTTGAAATTTTTCGCCAGTCACCTGGCTAATATGGGTGTCGATTTGAGTCCACATGATTAAATTGGGGAGTGGGGATGAGGGAACAGGGGACAAGGGGACAGGGGGAGATAAACTTTCAAGGGTAGGTGTTTAAGAAAGTCGCCAAATGAAGGTATGATAGCGAACTGAAGCTTGTGGGCAAAAACCACTCTCTTCAAGAGGAGCGATCGCAACAAGTATTATCGCAAAGTTTAGCGATCGCCAAGCTTGTAAATTCTACCGCAGATATTAGGGAAACCTTCTTAAGATTGGGGAATACCGCTAGAGTAGGGAAGATTTTAAAGCCGCCTTAGAATTTTATCAACAAGCAAGTGCAATTGGTGGCGAGCATACTGAATTAGAAGCACTCCTTAACCAACTCAGCCTTTTAATAAAAACTGAGCAAAATCCAGATGCACTAGTATTATTACCCCAAATTCAAGAACGTCTTGCTA
>NZ_JBALDJ010000053.1:0-64231 GCF_036917415.1 Nostoc sp.
CTCTTAAATGATGGAGAGCTTATTATTAAATGGGGAAGAAAAATAAAAAATAAGGGAAATGCTGTTTGTGCAAATTAAAAGCACAACAGCTTATCAGGTTGACCAATCCTGCACCGCTTACACTACCCAATTCAACTCGCCCTCTTTCGGCAATTAGGGTTGCCCCATTTAGATGTAGGTTGCCACCCACCAAAGCTAGAGTGTTTTCCGGCTGTACCCGCAGTTTTGTAGAACTAGGAATCCGAATTAGGGGAACCAGAGCCAGTCCACTGCGATTACTCAAAGAGTGTCCTGTGCCTTGAACGCTGATAGGTGCGGGATTGCTGCCCAGCTGCAACCCAATGGGAACATTGATGCTCAACAACGGGGTAGTTGGGGAATTAATTGCACTAAACTCAACACCATCTACAAATTTAATACTGTTAGCAGTTGTACCAATAAAAGAACCCCCGATGTTCAGTTGGGCATTGGCTCCAAAGATTATCCCACTAGGGTTGATCAACAACAGACTAATAGGATTGTTGCTGTTAATCGTCTGAATCAAGCCATCAATGTTAGATATATTACCGCCAGTAACACGGCTGAAGATGGTAGAAATGTTGGGCGTGTTCGCTAAATCAAAGGTAACTGAACCGCCCGTGGGAACCGAAAACTGCTGGAAACTGTGAAATAGGTTACTGTTGGCGGCACTACCGTTAGTAATGGTGAAGTTATTACCGCTTTGGGAGACAGTAGTATTCAAGGTGCTATCGGGAGTTACCTGGGCGTTGGCAAAGCCGCACCAAAGTGATATTACCATCAAGGGCACTATTCTACCGCACAGACCCAAGCAAATAGAGGTCGTTGTCATTGCCAAGCCTTTACTCATACCTTGTACTTAGGATGCCCAAAACGATATTGTCTTGAACCATCAACTAGGCGATCGCCTCGATCAAAACGGTGAATAGCGCACCGAGAAATACAGCCCATTTTCCTGGAGCGATCGCTTTTCACCGTCCACTGATATCAAGGGAATGCCCCAATCTAGGCGGGCCAAGAAGTCATCACCCTGTTTCCACAACAGCCCCAACCCAGTACTAACAAGGGTACTTGGTGATGGATTTTCGCCCTTGACATTCCAGCCTTTACCAACATCAATGAAGGGTGTCAGTTGCAGTACCCCGCCAATTTTAGCAGCGCGGACAATTGGGAGTCGAAATTCTGCCGAAAATAACAGGCCATTATCTGTAAGTAATGCGTCTTGGCGATAGCCCCGTACACTTAGCTGTCCACCAAGACCAAATTGTTCCAAAGGCACTAAGGAATCTGCTGCCAATTGGAAATCGCCCCTAGCTAAAAATAGAGTATCTGGCGCTAATTGCCGCACCCACTGCGCCTGTCCCCGCCATGCGAAAAAGCGGCTATCTGGTTCATTATTACTGACATTAGCATCGAACCAATCTACGCCAAAGCTCAATTGCGATCGCGCCGCAAATACGTACTGGTTGCTTCGCTGGGTATATTCTTGAAAAAAGCGCAGAGCCGAAATATTGGTTTTTCCGTTCGCATCTGCACCTGGGGAGAGTCGAAACGGCCCAATATTATCAAGACCCAACTCAGTTTGGCTTGACTGGCGCGAGAATGATAGCCCGATTGCCAACTCTTGGGTTGGTTTTTGCACCAGTGGTTGCCGATAGCTCAATTCGTAAGAGCGCGTATTTGATTGAATATCAAGGACGCTGAATGGTTTTTCAATCACGCGGTTCCATCCTTGGCTAAAACCGAAAGATACAGTGCCATTGCGGGCATTAATCGGCAGGGTGTAGTTGAGATTGATTGTATTACTGCCATCGGTATTGGCGTATCCTACGCTCAGGGTATCGCCCAAGCCCAATAAATTGGCTTCTTGCAGATCGACTCCCCGACGAAAACTACCGACACTTGGCGATTGCCCATTATCCAGGCTGGCTGTCAGCTTAAAAGTTTCTGCTTCTTCAACCTCAACTTGCAACACATTGGTTCCTGGATGCACGCCTGTCTGCAACTCGGCTGATAGGTTTTGAATCCGCGGATCGAGGCGGAGTAGTTGCAGCTTTTCTAGTAAGTGTGGTACATTTAGGGGTTTACCAGTACCAAGTTGGATGCGATCGCGAATGTATTGAGTGTGTAATCGCCTATTACCGACAATCTTAATTTCTTGCAAACTACCCTCAATCACCTGAATTTTGATTGTCCCAGCTTCTATGGTCTGTGGTGTAATCAATGCGCCTGTGGTGACATAACCGTTATCAGTGTAAAGCTTGGTGATGGCATCTTTAACTTGCAACAACTGTGCAAATGTCAGTTCCCGGCCCACAAAGGGCGCCGTGACAGCTGTAAACTGTTCTGCTTTGAAAACTGTACTGCCCAAAACTTCAATGCGCTCGACCCAAAATTTGGTATTAGGGTCATTCTGCTCTGGAATCGGCTGATTCGGTAGTTTTAGGGATGGAAGCAATTGATTCTCGTTTGCTGGTTTGGGTAGCACATCCGACGGTAACGGAGTGTCAGGAATATTATTTAACCGATCTGGGGGTAATGTCTGAGGTTCGGGAGTTTGAGCGATTGCATCTTGATAGTTGCACAATATTGCGGCGATCGCAAAGCTGAGTGTTATAAATCCAGCAAAAACCCTCAGTTCGCCCACGGACTTGTTTACCTTTGGCTGATTTATAACCAAGGTTTTTCTAACCATTATTTGTAATTAAATAAATTAGGGATTAAATTCTTAATACTTGGAAAGTATAAGTAAATAAGTAGTAAGTACATATAGGATTCATATCTGATTTCTGAACAAGATTTCAGATAAAACCCTGATAAAACGTACTTTTGAGTCTCAGTATGTTTTCACAAATCAAATTGGAGTCATATATATCTAACTTAAATTTTTTCCAAAAAGATCAGTAATATTACTATTTGTCAAAAAATAATTCAGAAGCAAAGCCAGATACAAGAAGGGTATTCTACCGGAAAAAATATAACTAGGTTAAATACACCCACAAACAAAACTTGAAGTTTGGTGGTTTGTAAAACGTTTGCGGACTCGCTAACGCTACGGGTAAGCGAGCTATAACAGTCCTAAATGTGAAATATTTTTCTGTTGGCAGTCATTTGTCCTTTGAATCACAAATGACTCTTGACAAATGACCAAGGACGACCATAAAAAATTTTCACAATCTCATTTAGGATTGCTATAGCAAGAGCATCTTGATTCGGAATTCTACCTTTTCTTCAATTAATTTCATATTCTTAATTATGCAAGTGTATCAAGATGATTGCACTATATCCAAAGCAAAAGTCAGAGCGAAGATTTCTTCGGCTCTGAACTTTGTAAAAAAGCATTCTTATTTAAATTCCCTAACTTTAGTTATAGGGATTCACTGTTAGCTGATAACTGTTAAGCAGCATATTTCAGCCACAAATTGAGATGTACTTATCCTGTTTGATTTTTTTGCAGTCTGATTCACGAGATTTCAGAGGCTTTTTCATCTTTAGGATAAAGAGAACGAATTAACTCCCGAATTACATCAGTTGCTGGTCTCCCTGTTGTTGAACAGTATTGTTCAAGCTTCTGTGCCTCGCCT
The DNA here is from genome assembly GCF_036917415.1 of Nostoc sp. GTDB lineage: Bacteria > Cyanobacteriota > Cyanobacteriia > Cyanobacteriales > Nostocaceae > Nostoc. Next base: position 3,603 of record NZ_JBALDJ010000053.1, read on the forward strand.
GATGTGAGATTGATTGTAAGTCGTTTAACAGCCCATTTCTTATTCATATATCTAGACAAGGTATGTTTTTAAACTACTTCTCTAATATCAATCATCTAAACTGCTCTTACAATGGTATAAGTAATGACATTTAGTTCAAGTAATCATGAAGTTAAATAGGATATTTTTCCAAGCAATAGTGAAGAGGTGAAGTTTATTCTAGATTATAAAGTTAAGCTATTTTCCGGGCAGTAATTATAAATAGAATGTAAAAATAAGATTAAGTATATCAATACACAACAAGTATTCTCACAGAACAATTGAGGATAATAATATAGAAAAAGTTGGCAGCCCTAGCAAATAGAATTCGCGGCTACAGACATCAAACCCATCGCCAGGGGTTTTAAACCAATACAGTTCAGTTAGCGCCAAAAACCTGAAACTGTGTAGGTTGGGGAGCCACTATGCCCAAGCTAGTAAGCCCTTGCGGTTTCCCGACTTGTTCGCTTTTAGGGAACTCCAAAAAATAAATTATTCCAATTTCTGGACTCAACACAACTGTTTTTCTCCCCTGCCCCCTGCTCCCTGCCCCCCTGCCCACACAATGATGGAATATTTTTTTACTTGGAAGTCCCTTAGCAAGTGGCGTTTGAGGAACGTAGCTTGCTTCTTGAAGGGTAAACCAATATTTCTGAGGCTTTGTTGGGTTGCGCTTTGCTTAACCCAACCTACAATTTTTCACAAAGCCAAGTGTATTGAGTTTCAATACAGTTCGGTTAAGATCCCCCCGCCTACGGCGACCCCCTTAAAAAGGGGGTAAAAGAGGGTTGTAAGCCCCCCTTTTTAAGGGGGGTTGGGGGGATCTTCGAGGAATAAACACGTTAACCGAACCGTATTGTATTGAGTTTTAAATCTTGGATCTTCTTTTAGACTACCTGGAAAGAAGGACTTGCCTACGATTGTGTCGTAGCGAATTTCATTTTCCCAATATTTTTCAAACTTAGTTGGTTTTAATTGTTAATAAGTCATGTGTTGATAATGTATCGGCAGCAGATTTAATCATATCAAATGACATTCCCGATCTTTCTGCAATATCTAATAGAGTATGCTGACCGTCAGATAAATTTAAAACCCACAGGATTGCCATTTCATTTAGCCCGCTATCTTTGTTACCACCAACTGTCCGATATATTCCTCTTTTACCTAACTGTGGCTCACATTTAGGATTTTTGTTGTAGTAGATTTCGTTATTGTTGAGGATATACAACATTGAATGACATTGAAAGAATGACTCGGCAAGATATTGGGGTTGAACGAAATTTAAATCATCAGCTGAAGTATGGTATTCAGGAAAACTACCATGAGGCGATCGCATGAAGCAACCTACAGCTAAATTAAATCCAGGTGAGCAATATTGTCGCTCATCATAGCCATAGGGAAAGAAATCTATAATTTTGTGAGCTTGTTTTGAGTTTTTGAGTACATAAGCAGCAACTTTATCGATTTCAGTGTCACCTCTACGGCTTTTTTTGTAAGTAAAGTTGCCTGAATCTCCTAAACAAGTTAATACCAAGCCATGTTTAATATTATTGACTTTAGCTTCATTTAGAGCCAACCATGTAATTGAGCCAATGGTTCCGGGAATCCAGAGAAATCTATAGGAATATCTTGATGTAGTTTGACTTAAATATTTAGCGATAAAAGTAGCGATCGCAATTCCCGAAAGATTATCATTACACAGTGAAGGATGACAGGCATGGCAAGAAATTAAGATTTCATCAGTACTGTCTCCTGGAATATAATACTCGCCATAAGTCAAATGACCTGGTTTTAGAGAAGAATCAATACATACTTCATATTCTTCATCTTCTAGTTGCAAATACTGATTGTGAGTAAGGCAAAAACCCCAACTTTCCTTGTAATATGAAGTTCGGTAAGGAATCCAATTAGGATAATCGGCAAGTGTAAATAGATGTGATTTAAGTTCTTGAAGAGATACTTTTTGATGTATGGGAATACTATAGTTAACAACGTGCAAATTTGAATTAGTAAAATCTACAATCTTTTCACCCTGAGAGTTTTTAATATAGGCATCTTTAATATTCCATTCATTAGGGACTGTCCAATCAAATACCTCTGTTCCTGTCGGCACTTCATGAACCGACAAAGGAATATACTGCTGGAGAATTTTTAAAGTTTCTCTAAAACCATTACCTGTAATACTACGGCAAATGGGATATAAATCAGAAATTAGTTGGTAAATTTCTAGACTCATATCCTTTAAGTTAAAAGAATTTTTGATATCAACTAAATTAATATTCTGAAGTCTATCTGCAACCATAAGTAAAATCCTTGTTAACTGGTGTATCCAATCTTTTTTTGATGTTTTGTATACCAATTTACAGTCAATTCCAAGCCCTTCTTTAGAGGAATTGAAGGTTGCCAACCCAGTTTATCGTATGTATAAGCCGTATCAGCTACTCTTATTCTTTCCATCGGCCGCTCAGGTAAAGCACCAAATAAAGGCTGGATTTGAGGGTTGACCAGATTAACAAGCTGGGACACAACTGCATGAATGGGTACTAGTTCTCCCGAACCTAAGTCGAATGTACAACCCTCTACACTAGGAACTTGTGTTGCAGCAAGAAGTCCTGCAATCACGTCATCGATATAAATCCAATCAACTTGACGCTTTCCACTGCTAAGTTTTGGAGCTTGCCCTTGCAACAAGGAAAGAATAACAGAAGGAACGATCTTATACACATTTTGCCCTGGACCATAGGTCATAAAGGGTCTAACAAGAACTACAGGTGTCTGATAGAGTCGATGGAACATCCGACCATAAGTACTACTAGCAAATTTAGCAATAGCGTAAGGAGAAGAAGGAACTACTTCAGGACGATCTTGTTCTGGTTCCTCTAAAGAAGCTATTAACACAATGCGACTACAGCCAATTTCGGCAGCTACCGTCAATAAGTTAATAGTACTAGTCAATAGACTGTGAAAGGTAGGCAATATGAACTCTAGATTAGGAACTGCTGTCACAAGACCGGATAAATGGAAAATTACATCAGGTTTAATGCTGTGGAAAAGATTTTGAACAAACTTAATGTCTTCCATGTCACCGTGCCACCATCGCAAGCAGCTGATATCAGAAGTATGAAAACTGCGAGAAACAGCATGTACTTCTGCACCATTGTGGCATAAATGACGGACTAAATGAGATCCTAGAAATCCGCTAGCACCTGTAATCAGTATTGTTTGTCCAGACAATTTTTCAACATAGTTCACCATTTATTGCTCACAGACTAAAGTTTGGAAAACAAAGGTTATTCTACAAGAGATTGTTTGTTGTAGACAACAACAATGTGTCAGTAATCGGGTAGAAGTCAGTGCCTCGTAAGAAGTCGCCTAAAGAAGTTCCTGTACAAGCTGAATCAATATTTGGCGCACCCTTTTGAGCTATGACATCATCAAAATGTACAGTTCTAAAGTCAATACTGAAACGGGTATAGCCTGATGTGTTGGGAATAGTGGAGTGCATCTGCGCTCCTGAAAAGAGAATCATGCCACCGACTTGTGTAATTAACCGCAATTGCGGCTCCATTTCTAAAGTTTCTTCCGCATGGGGTTGCTTGCGCGTATCTGTTTTAATGTGCTGTGCCGCATTTTTGCGACTTTCTTTAATCCACTGAGCGTAGTTATAATCTCTTGAGCTATTCTTAACTGGTTGGCTCCAGTAGCGCGGATGGAATGCCATCGCATTCTCTGGGGTAATATCGTAGACAGGAATCCACCAGTTGATCTGGCACATAGGAGCAGAGTACCAGGTGTCACGATGAGGATGGAAAGCGTAAGCAATGCCAGCAGTCAGATAGCGATCGCTGGTTGCTGTTCTCAGGCGAGGTACATCGAAATAGGTTTTGCTCAAGTCACATCCACTTTCTTTCAAGATGCCTTGAATGAGTTGTTTAGATTCAGGGTGATGGATAAAAGCTGGCTTGAGTTGTGCTAAAATCTCAACGTATTTCTCTACAGGTAGGCTATGTTGTGCTTCTCTCGGATCTAAAGGAGCAAACGCTTCTTCAAGCAGACCACGAGCAAAATTACATAGAGCGATCGCACTGGCGCAAGGAGAAAAGACAAACACTTGTCCATTATAAAGATGCTTGCGTCTGATTTCATCACTAAAAATCGAATCAAAATAAATTGTATTCACTTCGCCCCTCATCTGCTGTAACAAAGTTTGAACACAGTATTAAGTATGAAACTCAAAATTCAATTTTTCAAATTTTGATTTTCTGTGTCTCTGCGCCTCTGTGCGTTCCTAATCCTATATTTACTCAGCAACTATATATTTTTAAATTGATCTTAAAAGTCTTACATCACCGTAGGCGTTACAATTTTTTGCGATTCAAATAAACTCCAAGCCCGATCTTTATCCGAAATTTCAGTCACAGATAGAGGCCATTCAATACCAAAAGCTGGGTCATCATAGCGATACCCGCCAGCATATTCTGGTGCATAAAAGTCACCCATTTGATACATCACCTCCGTCTCATCGCTCAGAGTTTGAAAACCGTGAGCACACCTATCTGGGATATAGAGAGCAAGACGATTTTCAGCAGTTAACTCTATACCAATATGAGATAAATAGCTAGGAGAATCTGGACGCAAATCGATAATTACATCATAAATAGCTCCTTTGATACAACGCACCAATTTTGTTTCTTGAGAAGGAGGTATTTGATAATGCATACCCCGCAACGTTCCTTTTTTATAGTTAAAAGATAAATTGCATTGGGCAATAGTAGGTTTTAAGCCACGATCTTGAAATTCCTGAGTACAGAAACTCCGAGCAAAAAAGCCGCGAATATCTCGGTGCAGTTCTAAATCAACAATAAATGCTTCTTTTATTTTAGTTTCAGTGAATATCATAAATTTATCAACCTGAGATGAAATTCAAATTCTAATTTTTTAGAAAAATATTTTTCGACAGTAAAATGCTTCCGCATATTTACTCGGTGAATTTGATTCAATCCCGCGAATTCTAAGAATTGAACGAAAAGTCTCTTCTGTAAACCACTGCTTATTATTCTGGGTAGCAAACGCATCCAAAATATATTGAATTTTTCGACGGCAGAGTGTTTCATTTAAATGGACAAAGAAATTAGGAATACCCAAATCACCATCATATTTGGGTATTTCATATTCCAAAATTAAATGATTTCTAAAGGTATTCCAAGTCAAGTCAGAAATTAAGCGATGATCTTGATGGCGATCGTCTCGATGATGAGTAAAAATTATATCTGGTGAAAATTCTTGCTTCAACTGTTCAAAACATTCCTTCACCTCTATTCCTTGAAAAGGTAGAAAGCCATCTCGAAAATTTTTAATGATAATTTTCTTGTTCGGGATTTCTTTTAAGAAGAGATTAGCGCTTGCAGTTGCTTCCTCTGCTCTTTGCTCATTGGAACTAAAGACAACCCAATAGATAACAACATATTGGTAATTCTCTATCAGCTTTAAGATTGTGCCTCCACAACCAATCTCGATATCATCACAATGAGAACCTAGACAAAGAATTTTGTACTCAGATTCTTCTGTCTTGTTCAAGCTAAGTTGGATCATAGATGGCTAACTTCTAGTTGTTCATCTCCCCATACTTCCCAAGGTCTTTCGCCTTGAGCATACATATCATCTAACTGTTGCTTCTCTTTAAACGTATCCATTACCCCGAAAAAGCCAGTGTATTGATACGCAAAAAGTTCTTTTTTGGCAATCAGTCTTTGGAAAGGTTCAAGAACAAGTTCTTCGCCACGATTAATATAGTTAAAAATCTCTTTTTTAAAGATAAAATATCCTCCATTAATCCAAATATCACGTTGCTTGACCTCTTTGATGTCTTTCACCAAGCCATCCTCATCCATATCAACTAGGTGAAAACTTTGGCTAGGTCTGACACACAAAAAACTACCGATTTTATCACGCTGATAAAAATGATTAATATAGGTTGGCAGATGTAAGTCTGTCAAACCATCACTGTAGTTAGCTAAAAATACTTCTTCTCCTTCTAGATACTTTTCTACTGCCTTGAATCTTTGTCCAATATTGGCAGTTAACCCTGTATCAACAAATGTGATATTCCAATCTTGAATATCCCGATTAAACAACTCAATTTTGCTTCCATTGGAAAGGCTAAAGTTATTAGAAAGCCATTCATTGTAATTCAAAAAATAGCTTTTAATTAGGTCAGCCTTGTAACCAAGACATAAGATAAAATCTTTGTGCCCATAGTGAGCATAGTATTTCATTACGTGCCATAGTATTGGTCTATAACCAATATTCACCATTGGCTTAGGAATACTTTCGGAATACTCTCTCATTCTAGTCCCTAAACCACCACAAAACAAAACTACTTTCATGTCACTTACCCTTTGTTGATAATAAAAAATATTAAATACCTAAGAGTAGACATTAACTTCAGGAATTGGTACAACAAATTGGCCTCCCCAATCACGGATATAAGCTATTTGTGTCATAATTTCATTTTTCAGATTCCAGGGTAATATTAGTATATAGTCAGGCTTTGTTTCGGCAATTTTGTCTGGATGAAAAATCGGAATATGAGTTCCTGGTAAAAATTGACCCTGTTTATAAGGATTACGGTCTACTGTATAGTCAAGAAAATCTGTGCGGATACCGCAATAGTTTAAGAGAGTATTTCCCTTACCTGGAGCACCGTAACCAACAATCGATTTTCCCTCCCGTTTAACTTCGATCAAAAAATCTAATAAGTTGCGTTTAGTTTCTTTAACTTGTTCTCCAAAGGAAAAATAGTATTCTAATTGCGTAAAACCAGCTGCTTCTTCTCTATTTTTCAGTTCTGATACTTGGTCGCTAATAGGTTTAGAATAATCTTCATTATGGCGCGCATAAATTCTCAGAGAACCACCATGAGTAGTTAATTCTTCTACATCAAAAATTGTCAAACCGTGAGCAGCAAAAATATTGTCTACAGTAAGAAAGGAAAAATAAGAGAAATGCTCGTGGTAAATAGTATCAAACTGATTTTCCTCGATTAACCGCATCAAGTGGGGAAATTCCATAGTAATTACACCATGCGGTTTGAGGATAATTTTCATCCCTTTGACAAAATCATTGAGATATGGTGTGTGAGCAAGGACATTATTTCCGAGTAATAAATCTGCCTGTTTGCCCTTAGCAACTTGTTCTTTTGCTGTCTCCTGACCAAAAAATTTGACAACTGTAGGAATACCTTTTTTAATTGCTACCTCAGCAACATTTGCTGCTGGCTCTATTCCTAGCGCCGGGATGCTTTTGGCAACAAAGTATTGCAGTAAGTAGCCATCATTACTAGCAATTTCTATTACTTGACTTTCCTGGTTTAATTGGAAACGTTCTACTACCAAATCAACATATTTTTTGGCGTGTTGTAACCAGCTATCAGAGTATGAAGAGAAATAAGCGTAGTCGCTAAAAATATTTTCTGGACTAATGTATTCTTGGAGTTGAACTAAAAAACACTTCTCACAAACATAGACATGCAGAGGATAAAATGGCTCTACTTCATTGAGTTGTTTGAGACTGCGATAACTTTCGCAGGGAGGAGACATACCTAAATCTACAAAGGTATGGTGTAAGCCTGTCCCACAGAATAGACAGTTACCAATTATTAGCTGATTATTTGTTGGCTGTAGTAAATTCATAACTTATTATATGAAATTTTTAAACAGTCTGCCAGAAGAAATCTTGATTGATTTGTTGAGTGCGAATGAGGTATTCCAGTTGTTTCAGGCGAGTAAAGCCTCTAGACTCAAATGTTACTCTATCCATATCAATTTGCTGGAAGACATTATATAGTTGTTGAGCACCGCGCTGGGCATCCCATTCACATTTGAATCCTGGTAAATTTTGGTTAATTTTATGAAATAAAACCCGATAACTGCGGTTGTCAGGATCGTGTTTACCAAAGCTCAATTGACAATCTGTAAAAACTTCTGCAACTATTTGAGCAATTTGTTTGACTTGATAGTTGCTATTTGTATCGCCGACATTGAAAATTTGGTTGTGAATTACATCACGCGGAGCTTCTAAAGTACAGATAATTGCTTTGCAGATATCCAATAAATGCACTAGGGGACGCCAAGGTGTACCGTCGCTGTTCATCTTGATTTCTTTAATTGTCCATGCCCAACCTGCTAGATTGTTTAAGACAATATCAAAGCGCATTCTCGGAGAGGCTCCATAGGCTGTGGCATTTCGGAGAAAGGTGGGAGAAAAGCTATCATCAGCAAGGAGTTTCACATCCTGTTCGACAAGTGCTTTGCATTTGGCATAAGCTGTTTGGGGATTGATGGTAGACTCTTCGCTAACGTAGTCTTCAGTGGCAAAACCATAGACACTGCATGATGAAGTATAGACAAAGCGTTGGATTCCAGCTGCTTTCGCCAGCTTCGCTATATGTACTGAGCCTTTGTGGTTGATATCGTAGGTGATATCAGGGGCTAACTGACCTAAAGGGTCGTTGGAGAGTTCTGCCAGATGAACTATTGCTTCCACACCTTGCAGGTCTTCTATTGTAATGTGGCGGATGTCTTTGTTGAGGGTTTTGGCAGTTATCTTGGTGCCGTTATATAGCCAACCTACTTTATAGAAGCCAGTATCTAAACCAATAACTTCATGACCTTCTTGGATCAACAGAGGAGCTAATAATGAGCCGATATAACCTTCAGTTCCAGTTACAAGTATTTTCATATCCTATGGTGCGATCGCAGTTTGTCCGGGTTTTAATTCAGTAGGAATATTGTCTACAGGTGCTGATAGCAACTTAGCAATGATTTCTTCGCGTAGGGGAGCGGCTTCATTTTGAGTCAAGTAAGCGAATAACTTTGCTACTGCTTGTGGGGAGCGATCTATTTTGAGGGACTCTTGCAGTATAGACAAAGCCCCGGCGATATTGCCCACCTGGAGAGGAATTGCTGCCCGTGTCAGACAATAGTTGAAATTTTGGCTGCGAGCTGCGGCGGTAATCTTTGCGCGCTGCTCAATGGGAAAATAGGTATCAGAAATTTCAATCGCACGGTGAATAGCTTTTGGCATCTTTCCAGAAAGCCAATTTGCAGATGTCAATTTTTGGGTATGTTCGCGATAACGTGCCAAAATGCCTGGTTCGTACCACCAATCGTAACTAGCAGCATAGCGTTTAAAAATTTCCCAGTCAGAAATTTCAGTTAAGTCCGGGTAATGCCCTCCTAACTGTTCGTAAGCGGTTCGACGAATGACTATTGCAGGTATGGTTACTAGACCACAGACACCAATCTGGGACAGCCAATTTGTCATGATGCCCCTGTGTTCTCCATACAACGAAACTACTTCTCCAGTGTTGATCGCTTCTCCTTTTTCGTTAATATATTCAAAACCCGTACAACCAACCCCAACTGTATCTGGGCAAGTTGCAAGACTTTGCTGGAGGCGTTCATAAAAACCTGGAAGTACACAGTCATCATCATGGAGAACATGCACCCACTGACCGCGACTCAGGGCAATCCCGGCGTTATAATTTCTAGCTCCACCAATATTTTCTTGATTGCGGTAGTAGCGGATTATTCCTCCCCCAATACTGTTTACTAGATCGAACAATGGTGTTGTACTGGCATTATCCATTACCAGAATTTCCATCTGCTCTGCCCCAGGCCATTGCACCAAAACGCTAGCTAGACATTCAAGGAGATAATCGGTGCGGTTATATACCGGAATCACTACAGTCCAAAATGGTCGAGGTTTCTCTGGGTCTGTTACAGGTGGAATCGCTGGAAACTGATAGTCGCCAACAGTAACCTCATCTTGAGGAATGGGGGGAGTAACGAGCATTTCTTGAGTGATGACAGCATCAAAGTAAGCAGATACAGCTTTGCCATAGTGAGGATTGAGTAAAGTTATTGCCTGACGATACACAGAAATCGCCTCTGCTCTCTTATTTTGAGCTTGGTAAACCTGACTCAAACGGATGTAGATTTTCCAGTTTAAAGGATTGAGTTTTAGGGCTTGGCCATAAGAGGCGATCGCTTCTGACCATTGAGCTTCTTCTTGCAGGGTATTGCCTAAGCTATAATATGTCTCTGGCAAATTTGGGTCAAGAGCGATCGCTTGACGATAATAATTAATTGCTTTCTTGAAATCCCCTGCAATTGTGCAAGAAAGTGCAAATTTCTGATTCAAATCCGCGTAGTGTGCTTGTTGAGCTTTTGATAGTTTACCTTGCGCGTTCAGGGCGTTGCCTAAGTTGACTTCTGCTTCGGCACAGTTGGGCTGAAGTTCTAAGGCTTTTTGATAACAAGTAACTGCTTCATCAAACTTGCCTTGTTGTTCCAAAGTATAACCCAAGTTATTATGTATTGCTACTAGCTTTGACTCTAGGGCTATAACATCAGGCAGAGAAGCAAAATCGAAATACAATATAAACTTTTGGTAAGGAATATTTTGAAAATTTTTATTTTCTTGCTTAAATTTTTGAGATAATAAAATTAATTCTTTCTCTCTATTTTTTATCTCAATATCGTTCAGCTTTTCTAAAAGCTCGCCATCTAATTCTCTGCCGCCATTCCTCGAAAATGCGTTCTTTTTTAACCAATGTGTGTGCCAGAAAATAAAGCCTAAATAATAAGGTGTGATTCCTTGAAATTGAATCGCTTCACAAAAGGGGATTTTTGCGTTTTTATCGAAAATATTTTGCTGTGAAACTGTCCAATATGCTACATCTCCATCACCAGAAGCAGGACATTTTAAATTTGTGTAGTAGTTGGGATCGTTTGGACGTTGATATAAATTTACTCCTGAAAAAAATAAGGCTGTATTTTGCAGATGATTTTGCTTCAAATAATTATAAATAATTTTTAATTTCTCAGGAATACCTACGCAATCGCCGTCGATATAAACGCAGATTTTATACTGCGTCTGACTAAGACCAAAATTAGAATAAAAAACGAAAGAATGAATGTTGTTTACATCCAATTCAACTTGTTCTTTTGTAGAAAATGAATAGACGTGGGGTAAGTAATGAAAAGCCCGTATTTTCTGAGGATATTTTTGTGCAAATGCCTCTATTATTTGAGGAGTTTTGTCTGTACACTGATGAAACACAATTACCAATTCATCAACATAATCAATCCAAGATTCGATCGTTGGTGCTAAAAATTCCTCTTCATTGCGAACTCGCATCAGACCACTAATACCATCTTGGCGATTTTGTGGCTCAAAAGATGAAGTATTTATAGTAGGATGCTCAACCTGACTAATTGACATAGTTTGTTATTCCAAAACTAGAAAGTTTTTGCTTTTCCCTAAACAAGTCTTTATAGCGGTTCCCGATCTGGTGAGGTACGTTTTCAAAGCTACTAACCTTGCTAACAAAGATTTGGGTGTACCTCAGTTGCTTAGGAAACGCTATATAAAGGAAGTGAGATAAATCTTGAGGCAATTTCCTCACGCAGAGGAGCTACTTCTTCTTGTGTTAACCACCGGAATAACTTTGCCACTGCTTCAGGGCTACGATCTATTTTTAAAGCCTCTTCTAACGCTTGCCAAACTCCAGCCAGATTCCCAGCCTGTAGGGGAATTATGGCCGATTCTAGACAATAAAGAAAATAATGACTCTGGGATTGGGCGGTAATCTGTGCCGAGTATTCAGTGGGAAAATAACTCTTTGAAATTTCAATTGCACGGCGGATGGATATCATCTGTTTCCCAGAGAGTAACAATTCGCTGGTAACATTGTTAGCATGTTGGCGGTAACGAGCTAAAATTTCTGGTTCATACCACCAATCGTAAACAGAGGCAATACGTTTATAAACTTCCCAATCACTTGTATAGGTCAGTTCAGGATGATATACGCCCAATTGTTCGTGCGCTTCTCGACGAATCACTACCGCAGGCATATTCAATGAGTTACTAATTCCAATCATTTGCAGCCAATTTTGGGCAATTCCTCGCTGCTCTCCATAGACTTGTTGGCTGAAAATTACTTCCCCTTTCTCGTTAATATTTTCATAACCTGTAAAAGCGGCTCCTACAGAATCTGAACACCCTTCTAGACTTTCTTGTAGCCGGGAATAAAAACCTGGGAGAATATAATCATCGTCGTGCAGTAAATGAATCCAATGACCGCGAGTTAGAGCAACTCCGGCATTCCAATTTCCTGGCAGACCAAGATTTTGCGGATTGCGATAGTAGTTGATTATTCCTTGTCCAATACTATTCACCACTTCAAATACTGGCGTTGTACTAGCATCGTCCATGACGATGATTTCCATCTCTTCTTCTCCTTGCCATTGAGCCAATACACTGACAAGGCATTCGAGTAGATAATCTGTGCGGTTATATACAGTTACTACCACACTCCAGAAAGGGCGCTTGCTTATATCATTTGCTATGGTTGGAATAGTTGGAAAGCTGTATTGCCCTACAATTACCTCCCCTTGGGGAATTGGGGGTGTGACTGGTGCTTGTTGAGGAATTTTAGCATCCTCACCAGCTGCTAATGCTTTGGCATAGTAGGGATTAATTAGCTTTAACCCTTGTCGATAGGCAAAAACTGCTTTTTGGTCTTGGTTGAGTTGTTGGTAAATTTTGCCTAAATTGAGGTATACTTCTCCATCATTGGGATTAAGTTCCAAAAGTTTTTGGTAGGATGCGATCGCCTCTTCTAATTCCCCTTGTTCTTGCAGCGCCAAAGCCAAGTTATAATGAGCTTCTAGCAAATTTGATTGTAGTGCGATCGCTCGCTTGTGACAAGTAACAGCATTTTTCAAATCAAGAGCTTTTTTTCGGGCAACACCCAATTGATTATTTAATTGTGCATAGTACATTTGCTGATTGCTGGAGAGCTTACCTTGAGCGTGTAATGCATTGCCCAAATTAGCCTCTGCTTCTATAAAGTCTGGCTTTAACTCTAGAGCTTTTTGATAATAGTTAATTGCTTCTTCAAATAATCCTTGTTGTTGCAGAGTATAGCCCAAGTTGTTGTAAATTGGTAGTGAGTTAGGTAATAAAACTAAAGCTTGCCGATAAGCTTTCTCTGCTTCGGAAAACTGTTCCTGAACTAAATGCAAATTACCTAAACTGAACCACGTTTTAACAGAATCTGGTTGAACTTGTGAAGCCGCACTTAGCCACTGTTCAGCAGTTTGGGGTTGCCCCATCTGCTGCGCTAACATCCCCAAACCATATAAAGCTTCGGGGTTATCAGGTTGTTTTTCCAGAACTTGACTATATAGCAGTTCTGCCTCCAATAAACGATTGTCTTGTTGTTGGTAAACTGCTAGTTCAAGGATTTCAGCTACTTCTGTTTTATCTAGTGATTCAGCTTCATCCTTGTCACCTGACTGATGCTTTTGCACCGCAATTTGAATAAGAGATTTAACTTTAGATTCTGAAATATTTGTAGTGTCCATAACTATGTAGTTTCTATAACTATATTTAATTTGATATTAGATTGTTATAGATTAGTATAACTTCAGAAGATAGGTGATAACTATCAATAAAATATTTTATCTATTTTTGCCTGTTAAGAAAGCAAGGCTATTTAATTAAGATAAAGCAGAGATTTTGTCAACAGTATGGGCGAGAAATAAGCATTAAGTTAGTAATCAAAAATTACCAACGCAAGTAAATTTCAGTGCGTACACCAGAGGAGTTACTGTTGCAAAACCTCTCCCAGAAAAGGCATCGACATTTTCTTGTGCAATCAGATTTTTTACTCACCTAATTGTTTTGACTGAGATGCTTGTAAATCAGAGTCTGTTAGGAAATGAAATGAGCAATTAGCCTTAAGCAAATTATATTACCGAGCTGATGTCACTGGCACTTAGGTTTGAAAATAGTATGCTTTGTTGAGGATTATTAACGAGAGACGAAGAATTTAAGGTGAGAAGAGCGCCATCGTTGGTATCTGTTATGTTACTTCGACTTCCCCAGCCATCTAATACAAGTTTATCAACACCAACCTGGAAATCTTGAATGACATCAAAGTCTTTTTTCAAAAAGGTATCATTACGTTTGAAAGTAAATGTGTCATTACCATCGCCACCAACTAAGACATCATTACCACTACCACCATTGAGAGTATCATTGCCTTTACCGCCATAGAGTGTATCATTGCCGTCGCCACCATTTAGCAAATCATTACCTTGGCCGGCGTCGAGGTTATCATTACCTCTGTTTCCAGATAGCTTATCATCCCCCAAACTGGCATAAAGTTTGTCCGCCCCGTTGGTTCCCGTCAGATTATCCTTCCGAATGGTGCCATAGATAACATCTGTACCCAGGTTGCCGATTAAAGTATCTCCTGCCAATTCGACAGAACTAGTATTAATTTTGACTATAGTTAGGTTGGTATTGCGATTAAAATTCCGCTCATAAGTACCAACAGCACTACCATTCAGGAAGTCAGTACCATTATCGCCATCAATATCAGAATCTTTATCACGACTGTCAATTGTAACATTGCGACTACGACCAAATTTTAGATCCCCGATTTGATCGGAGGAGACTAATTTACCCTGAATGCCAAAATAATCTAAAACTCTGGCCTTGTTAGGATTTGTGGTATCTAATACCAAAAAAGTGGTTGTAGACTGACCCTTATTATATTCAACGTCAGGATTTTCAATTTCTTTAGCTGTCAGTTCTAAATCTGCTGAAAAATCAAAAGAGAAGCTTTCATTACGACCAACTGCAAAACTAGCAAGTATCTTTGCTTCGCTGTTGGAAGTACCTTCAAACTGACCACTTAATCCAACAACAGCGGCCTGAGTGAAAAGTGATGAAAAAGTTGGATCAAAACTTGCTTGAGCCTCAGCAATTGCAGCAGTTATGCCACCTTCAACTAATGTGTCTGCCTGGGTAGCAGTTAAAATGCTTGCAGCACCTTCACTATAGTTAGAAAAAGTAGCATCTCCTTGAGCGGTAGCAAAATTAGGACTAGGATCGGGCTTGGGATCGGGCCTATTATTGAGATTAGTTCTACCATTGAAAGAAAGTAACTTTGGAACTGTCAGTGTTAGACTTACTCTTGATACCATAAAAAACCTGTGTTGATTTTGTTAGTTAACAAATTTGCGCGTAAATATTCGGGGAGTGATTCTCTCCTAATTTACGAGCTAAATCTCTCGATATCCCTAATAAACTTGTCAGCTTTTATCCAGGACTTGCTTTGCTTTTAACAGCACTTTTAAATAGCCTAATTGACTATTCCAAGCTGAACGTGGAAGCAGTGGGATTTTCTCTAAGTCTTGAGATGGTAATGACTCAAGGTCAGTTTTGTTCTCTGAAATTGCATTAATTTCTGAATTTTCTGCCATGATTTATGATCTCACTAAAGAGTAAGAAAATTCGGGTTCTTGTTGCCAACTTTCCGACCACTGAATGCTGTCAGCAGTAAAGTGTAATCGGTCGTTTGCTGGCAATAAAGTATCTCTAGACTCGACAATTAGCTCAAATTCGCCATTATCAAATGGCAATCCTTGTGCCTTTACTTTGGGAACTACACGCTCTCTCATACCTTGTTTGGCATGAACAAGAGCGCGATGATGACAGTAAGGATTATTACCTCTCTTATCAAAGAAAACATGGGCAGTCCAACTGCAACCCCCACGACAAAGTTCAGCATATTCGCAGGTTTTACAGAAACCCCACAGGTGTTTTGTGCCTTCAGGTGTTCCTGCTCCTAGATTGAAGCGTAATTCTTCTGCACCTTCGATAATATCATGCAAGGTCTGTTCTCGAATATTACCACCTGTATAGGCAGTAGTCGGCAGTGAGGGACAACCTTTAATCGCTCCGTCAGCTTCAATTCCCAAAGTTGAGAGTCCTGCTCCGCAACCTTGCCAAAATGAGAAGTCATGCTCCTTTCCCCGTCCCCGCAACAGTCGTTCATAAGGGCCGTAGTAACCAATGTTATTTCCCGCCTGAAGTTGCACACCTTCTTGGTAAGCACGACGCGCCACACGGGCAAGCATAGGGTAGATATCTAACAGTTCATGGGGTTGGAGGAGGATATCTGCGTTATCGGCTGCATTCCCCATTGGTACAGTTAGCTGAACTTGCCAAGCACGAGCACCTGCATCACGAATACACTCATAGATGCACGGAAACTCTGGCGCTGAAAGGCGGTTAATTTGGGTGTTGCAACCAAAAGAAATACCTACTTCTCGCAGATGACTCATGGTTTTAAATGCATATTTCCAAGAGCCTTTCTTTCCCCGCAGGCGGTCATGAGTTGCTTCCAAGCCATCAATAGAAACAGAGACGGTACGAATTCCCGCTTCTTTCATTTTTTGGGCGGTTTCTAACGAAATGCCATAACCGCCCGTAGTCATACCACATAACATTCCCGCCTCGTTGATAGCTTTGGCAATTTCGAGCCAGTCTGGACGCAGAAATGCTTCACCACCAATGAGAGTAACTTCTTTAATTCCAACTTCTGCCATCTGCTTGACGAGATCCAAAGCTTCCTCTGGGGAAAGTTCTTTGGCGCGCTCATGTCCTGCACGGGAACCACAGTGACTACAAGCTAGATTGCACTTTAAGGTAATTTCCCAAACTGCGTAGCTTTTGCGGTGATATGTCATAGGTTAATTCTCAATCTCAACCCTCAAAATAAACTAACGCATTCTATTTTTTCATCGTTTTATCGGGTTATTGGAGTTCTGTTTGACTAACAACTACTCCATATAACGCTTGTACAGGTGGATCTATTGCTTTGCAAGGAAGTGGCCATGGCTTTGGATGTGGTTTAGGAATCCATTTACATTTAACTGGTGGTTTTCCAGATTCTTCGGGAGGTGGGGCTACAACACCATACAATGGTTGAGCGACTGTATTTGTAACCCCGCCAAAGGCTCCTACTAATTCCTCTTCACTGAGGTCGTCAAACTGACCTAATTCTTTTAATTCCAATATTTTAATAGAGGCTGTTTCAAATTCTTCTTGAGAAAAATTATAGCCACCTTCTTCCATTGCTTTTATCACTTCGTCAATTTTATCGCTCATCAATTGAGTGTAAAAAGCTTCGTCTTTAACTAGTCTGATTATGAACTCTTTAACTTTCTCGAAAATTGTTAATGACATAATTTTTGCTGTGTTGTTATAGTGATTGGATTTTTTGTTTAAGTTTAGATTGATGGCAATTGGCGATCGCGTGAAATAACACGTCTAGCCAGAAAATTTTAGTGAGTCCACTTGTGTAACTTTTTATTGCTGGGTTTGGTAAATCTCTCCTAATTTGATATTGGCTTCCTGGTGTTGGGGATTGAACTCCAAAGCTTTTTGATAGCAAGCGAGCGCTTCTTCTAGCTCCCCTTGTTCTTGTAGTATCACCCCCAAGTTATAATGGGCTTCTACCAAATCAGGCTGTATGGCGATCGCAGCTCGATAGTAAACAACAGCAGTTTGCCAATTATCTGCTTCTTGCTGGGCAATGCCCATCTGATGATTTAATTCTGCATAATAGGCTTGTTTCTCTGTTGAAAGCTTCCCTTGGGCAAAAAGCGCATTCCCTAAATTGATTTTTGCTTCTATGCAGTTGGGCTGAAATTCTAGAGCTTTTTGATAAGATGCGATCGCTTCCTCCCACTTATCTTGTTGTTGCAAGGTGTAGCCCAAATTGTTGTAAATTGTCCCTGCATCTGGTCGCAAAGCAATAGCTTTTCGGTAAGCTGCTTCAGCTTCTGGTAACTGTCCTTGACCTTGAAGCAAATTGCCTAAACTAAACCAAATTTTCACAGAGTTAGGCTGAACTTGCGAAGCTGCACTCAAATGTTTCTGAGCTTCCTGCAACTCACCTTTCTGCTGGGTCAGCATCCCTAAATTGTATAATGCTTCTGAATAGTCTGGTTGTTTTTCGATCGCCTGACGATATAGCTGTTCGGCTGTGTCTAGGCGATTAGCTCGATGATCTTGAAGTGCAAGTTGAAACAGTTCAGCAACTTCTTGAGCGTTAAATTGTCTTGGTTTCTTAACCAGCTGCAAAATAAAATCTTCCAGCGCTCTGACTGGCTTTAAATCGCCATATAATTTATGTTTATTTTCTGCAACTTGCTGGGAAATATATTGCCGATATTTAGCATCTTTCCCTAGACGGATGGCGATTTGGACGTATTCTGATTTATTTGAAGCGATCGTCTCTTCTATACCCATCATCTGCAAAATTGCCAGAGAATGCCGCGATCGCATCAGTTCTCCTGGTAAAGTGACAACCGGAATATTATGAGCAATAGATTCGAGGGTGGAGTTACATCCAGACCAACCAATACTATCTAAGAAGACATCTGCTAAAGCTGTAGTCCCGGCAAACTTCCTGTCATTGAGGAAAGACAAAAACAAACAGTGATTTTGATAATCTAATCCTAATTCTGCAAAAGCATGGTTTAAGCGCTGGCGAAATCTTTCTGTTATTTCTTCACTTTTGCTTTTAATAAACACAAACTTAGAATTCCCTAATTCTTTAGCAATAGAAGGGAAAACATCATCATGATTGGGCAAATATTTATATAATGACTGACAACACCAGAAGAAAATATCATCCTCTTTTAAACCTATATCTGGCTTCTTAATTTCTTCAGGTTGAATTGCTAAAGGTATGTAATGAATAGATAGATTGGGTAATCTCACCAATTTTTCTGTATAATGTTCTTGAGCATTTTCTGGTTCCATTAAGTCACTGCTCAAGTAATAGTCAATTGTTGGGAGTCCACTAGTCTCAGGGTGTCCCCAAGATGTCATTTGAATTGGTGCTAATCTCAGACAACCCAGCTTGAGCGTCATTGAATCCATCCCAAATTCTGGGAAAATTAGGATATGTAATTGATCTTTTGTTATTACCTCACACCATTGTTCAGTTGAGCGAACACCTTGGACAAATTTATCAAAAGCCTTGGTGGCACTAAATGTTGAGTAATCTGTTCTGTCGCCGGTGTAATAACCAAATAATTCAAACTCACTTCGATCTATATTTTCTACCCAACCTTTAATAGGGATTTTCCAATTAGAATGACTAGATAAAAATCCAGAAACAATACCAATACGAACTTTTTGATTTTTATCTAAATTTGGCAAAACAAGCGGCTGGCAATCTTGGGGATAGCGACTCGACATTATCTGGAAAATCATTTCTCCATAAGTTCGCTGTAAATCTCGGTCATTTAAGCCTTGATATGTCAAATAAAAAGGTTGAAATGCTCCCACAGCCTCAGATGCTTTGGCCCGTTCTTCCTGATTAGTTAATTCATAATATTTAGCTAAATCTTGCAAATACTGTTGATACTGATTTCGTCTAAATGCAATTTCATCAACATTAGAATAGATAACTGGTAGTTGGCTCATACAAGCACCAAATTTAGCCATATCATAGTTTGGTGTCACTTTGACGGCTTGCTCAAATGCCTGGACTGCGGCTTCTATTTGGTTATCATCTCTCAATGCTGTTCCCAAGTTGCTATATATGTAATCAATATCAGGCCGAATTTTAATAGCTTTTTGATAGGATTCTATAGCGGCATCAAATTTATTTTGCGCCCTCAGAATATTTCCCAAGTTGTTATAGGTGATTGCAAAATCAGGTTGAATGCTTAAAGTTTTTTCGTAAACTTCTATTGCTTCTGCAAATTTTCCTTTTTCCTGGAAAAGATACCCTAAGTTGTGATATGCGTAATGATAGTCTGGTTTAATTTTTAGTGCTTGTTGGTAAGAATCGATAGCATCATTGAATCGCCCTTGTTTTTGGAGTACCTCTCCTAAATTAGTATGAGATGATACTAAATCTGGCTGCAATGCAATAGCTTGGCGATAATATAATTCTGCTATCTTGAAATCGCCTGCCTGTTGCTTACCTAAAGCAAACTGCTCGTTCAACTCTGCGTAGTGGACTTGTTCTTCAGGTGACAGTTTGCCTTGAATGTGGAGAATATTACTGATATTGATTTGTACTTCTATGCTGTCAGGGAGAATGAAGAGTGCTTTTTCATAACAGGCGATCGCTTCTTCTAGCTTACCCTGTTGTTGCAGACTAAACCCCAAGCTATTATGTATTGCCCCTGCTTCTGGCTGTAATTGCAGAGCTGCTTGAAAAAATTGTTCTGCATTTTGATATTGTTCCCGCTGCTGCGCCAGCAGACCTAATCCATATAATGCCTCTGACTGCTGGGGATCTACCTCTATAATTTGACGATAAACCTCTTCGGCTTGGGTGAAGCGCTTGGTTTGGTGATATTGACTTGCGAGTTGGAGAGCATCAGGAATTGTGGTCACGTCGCTTTGCTCCAAATTCAAAATTAACAATCCCCATAAATAAACTTAGGAGCTTATATCCTTTTATTTATGGGCTATAATTTATACAATCTTTTTTATTTTTTAATATGTCTTTTGTTCCTATATCTGCAAGGAACTCAAGCTTTTGAAATTTATAACTGATATCGATTGATATCATGTCTGCTTGATTACTTTCTAAACTTAATTAACAGGAATTTTACTCTTCTCTACCTTTCGAGAGTCTACGAGAAGCTTAAGGGGACGGTAAAGTCTTCCTCTTATGACTATTAGCCCAGAGTTTTAATTCAGGGCGGGCAAACAACACAGACTGAAAACTGGGTTGAGGATTAAATTGGCAAAATTTTATTGCGGAAATAGTTATTTAAGGCCAAAGGATGTATTTTGGGTAAAAGCCGAAGGCTCAAATGAGCTAAAGAACCTTCGGCAATTTATCAATATACTAAGCTTTCGAGCCTAACTCTACTTGCAGAAGTTAATACTTTTGCCAGTAAAGTTTAATTATTACTACTTGTTACTACTTGGAAGAAGTAGAAGCATAGCTTGATGACGAAGCAGTAGCACTATTAGGAGTGGTGGTGGCGTTAGTATAGGTTACGGCTATATTATTGACGCCGCCACTTGCTGAAGCATCTGCATCTGCTTGTGCAATGTTGGTGTAGTTTTTGATTTTAGGCGGATGGATTACGACGACTACAGTACCACCAATAATTTCTTCAGAGGTATTTTCCAAGTAGTTCAGATCAGAAATGATCATTTGAGTTCTCCTAAATTTTGTAACTGTTGTTGGGAAGATTTGGTGTAACCAACTTGTTTTGTTGGCTATACATCTAATATACTTTATTCCTCAAAAAAGTCAATGCTTTTTTGAGGAATTTATGATTAAAAAAACTAATATATTTATATTCAAAAATCATTATATGTAGTCCTATTAAAAATGCTAAAAAATCGCATGGCAAAGTTAGGCAGAAATAAAATGATTCCTGACCAGCAAGAGTTATAGCGATTTAGTTTAATTTTTAAATAACGCAGTAACAGCACTTTGTAGATATATTCACAAAACACTAAAAAAGAAAAGCTATTAAGTTTTGAAGTAAATCAAACCTGTATCTGCAACATTTTTGAATACTAGAGACTCGACCCTAACTTAGGGGAGATACTTAGCGACAAAAACATTTGAAATTTCCTAAACTATTTATTCTTGGTGAATAACATATCTATTAATTCCTCTTTTGAATCGTCTGAGTCTATTTGAGTAACTATTTTCATCGTGGTGATTTGTTGCTTTAACCAATCAGAAAAGGATTCTGTAATGATTTTTTGGCGCAACTGTTCATCTAATTGGGGTTGAATGACTTCTTCCACCCAAATTAAATACACTCCCTTGGGAGTCGTTATCGGTTTGAGAGCTTCTGGTGGTGCAGCAGCAAAGACAGCAGCTGCAATCTCTGGACGAAAATCTTTGCGGTATCGGAGTCCTTTGTATCCATAAGCACGACGGGCTTCTGGTTCTGAGATATATAGACGAGCAATATCTGGAAAATTGATTTCGCCTTCTTCTAGGGCATAAAAAAGCTCTAAAGCCAAGTCTCGATCCTCGAAGACGACTTCGTAGGTAACGGCAGCGATATAATCTAGTTGATGTTCGTAAAAATGCTTTTCCAGTTGATTGGAAAATAGATGATTCGCTAACTTCCGCAAAAGGATGTTGTTGTAGGCTAGTTCTTCAAACTGATCCACAGAGAGGTGGTGTTTTTCTAGCCATGACCAAGTGTCTTTAGCTTTGACAAGCTTTTTGGCGAACCTTAAGTTATCTCCTTCTTGCTGTAGTTCTTCTGGCGTGACTGTAATTCCTGTCGCTTGAGCTGCTTCGGCAATAATACTTTGCGATGCGATCGCTTCCACAACAGCAGGTATCTGACAGGAGAGTTTCAGACTGTGAATGATATTTGAAGTGGAAATGTTCAGATTGTGGGGCATAACACGATATCTCCAATAATTAAGTGGATTGGGAATTGGGCATGGGGTACGGGGCATTGATTATTCTTCGAGCCTGCCTTGTCCTATTTCCTGATTCCAGTGCAATACCTTTAACTACATCTCTAAACCGCCCTTTTTCAGTTTTTTGAACGGATCTAAAACAAAGTCAATTACTCGCCGTTGACGAATGATGACTTCAGCATTTGCTGTCTGACCGGCACCTAATGGAATACGTTTGTCGCCATTTTGGACATACTGCTGGTCTAAGGTGATTTCTAATTCATAGGTTTCAATGTTGCCTTGGGGTGTTTGGCTAACTTTCGAGTCAGGCGAGATCCAAGTAACTTTCCCTGGTACAATGCCATACTCTTGGAAGGGATAGGCATCAAACTTAACTTTTACTGGCATTCCTACCTTCAAGAAACCGCTATCCTGATTTGGCATATTTGCTCTGAGTACGAAGTCTGTTTTCGTGGGTGCAATTTGGGCAATCCTTTGACCGACTTGTACCACCGCTCCTGGCTTAGTGGTGGGTAATTCAAAAATCACCCCATTAATTGGCGATCGCACCACGCGTTGCTGAATTTGTAGTTTTGTAGATATAAGCTGGCTTTTAGTCTGAGCAATTTCTGATTGCGTTGCTGTTATTTGTGTCTGTATATCTTTTAGCTGCTCCTGATTTTTCATTACAGCTAGTTCTCCGGCTTGCGTAGCACTTTTATAGCTACTTTGTTCTTCTTGCAGTCGGAGTTTTGCTTGTTTAATATCAGACTCCAACGTTTTGATCGTTACTTGATAACTATTTAGCTCTTGGGCTAAACGCAATTGAGCTTGTTTAATATCTGATAGAGACTTTTTATAAACTCGTTGGCTTTCTTGCTCTTGTTTTTTGCTTTCCTCTAATTGGATTTCAGCAACTACCTTCTTGTCAACAAGTTGGCTATAACGTTCAGTTTGCTTAGAATTTATACTCAAAAGTTTTTTAGCCGATTCCCAATCGTCTTGACTGGTGGAAATTTGCTCCTGTGCTTGTTTAACTAATGATTGCTTTTCTAACTTTTGGAGGTTATAGCTACTCAGTTTGGCATCCAGATTTTGCTGCACCTGGTTGAGTTGAGCCAATTTTTCTAATTCTTGAGATTTATTTTGTTGTTCTAAAAGACTCGTTGACATTAGGAGTTGATTTTTCAGCAATTCCAGTTGGGATTGCCGATTTTGTAGCCCTTGCAATTTGCTCTGGACTTGTTGCAGTTCCGTTTGTAGTAAATCAGCATCCAGTTCCAGTAAAACCTGGCCGGCTCTAACTGTATCTCCTTCTTTTACCGTAACTGCTTTGACACTCCCACCAGCTTGAGCGTCTAATTTTTGAGTTGCGCCTTTAGGTTCTATACGCCCTCTGGCGCTACCAGTTTCATCTACTTTTGAAAGAATTGCCCAAGGTAAGAACAGACCAGCAAAGGCGATGAGCACATACAACAAACCACGAGTCCAAATTCGAGGTAAGGCATCAAGTAGTTTTTCTGTACCGTAGTACAAATCTTGACTTTCATTTTCTGCTTTTGTCTGCTCGTCAAATACCGATTCTTCTTGCTGTTTGTAACCTTGATATTCATCTTGCTCATCTTGGGGAAGTGGGGACGATCTATTGGGATGTGGCATGGTTTTATTTCCGATAACAGTAGATGGGGAATGTAGGAGAAATCAATTCAAAATTCAAAATTCAAAATTGTTCGTGTAGAGTCTCGTAAAGAAGAAAAAGACTGCCCAATGCCCCATCAACTAACTTGAGACATCTGTTGTTGATTCAGGTAGTAATAATGACCTTTTTTAGCGATTAATTCGTCGTGGGTACCGCTTTCTACCAAAATACCTTGATCTAAAACCAGGATTAAGTCCGCGTTGCGGACTGTAGAGAGGCGATGGGCAATAATTAAACTTGTACGTCCTTTAAGAATTGTTTTGAGGTTGTTTTGAATAATCCGTTCTGATTCTGAATCTAGGTGACTAGTGGCTTCATCAAACAGTAATAACCGAGGATTTCCGAGCAAAGCACGAGCAATAGCTAGGCGTTGGCGCTGTCCACCAGAAAGCATTCCGCCGCTTTCACCAATTTCTGATTCGTAACCTATCGGTAATTTTTGAATAAATTCATCGGCTCCAGCATATTTTGCTGCTTGGATAATTTCTTCTGAAGAAGCATTTGGATTAGCGATCGCAATGTTTTCGCGAACAGTCCCACCAAACAGAAAAGTATCTTGGTCTACAACGCCGATTTGAGAACGGAGCGATCGCATGGCAACACCAGTGATATCGTTACCATCAATAAGTATTTTGCCATCTGTCGGTGGGTATAAACCCAAAATCAATTTACTGAGAGTTGTTTTTCCAGAACCGCTGCGCCCTACGACTGCAACCATCTGTTCCGGCTGAATTTCAAAGCTGAGATTTTCTAATACGTTAGTGTCACTTTCTGAGTGATAACGAAAGGTAACATTCTGAAAACAAATGTTACCGCGGAGTTTACCCAACGACTTGCGGGGTTTAGTTGCTAAGTCTTCTTCTGGTTCCGCCTCCAACACATCATTAATCCGTTCGGTAGAAATCACGATTTCCTGTAATTCATTCCACAGCAAAGCCAGTCGCTGGAAAGGACTCAAGACGTTACCCACCAACATATTGAAAGCAACTAATTGTCCAATAGTTAGTTCGTTATTAATTACCTGGGTTGCTCCATACCACAGCAATGAAGTATTTACAAAGGTTTGGATAACGCCACTAATAATTTGCAGGCGATTGCTAATTATTTGAGCATTAAAGTCTTTTTTGATTAAATCATTTAGCAGTTCCTCCCAACGCCAACGCACTGTCTGTTCAATTGCTAATGAACGGACGGTACGAATTCCGCTTAGGGATTCTATGAGATAGCTTTGTTCTTTGTTAGCTGCATTAAAAATATCTCTGGAGATGCGGCGCAAAATACTTGTGCTGGCCAGCGCCAAGATAAAAAATGGCGGTACAGTACACAGCACGAATAATGCCATCCGCCAGCTATAGGAGAACATCAAAGCCAGATAAACCACTAATGTCAGCATATCCAACACAATGGAGAGTGTCTGACCAGTAAGGAAGTGCTGAATTTTCTGGTTTTCTTGGATGCGTGAGATTATATCCCCAACGAAACGCGACTCGAAATAAGCAAGGGGTAAACGGAAGGTATGTTTGATGAAGCCTACGAGTAAGGCGATACTAATGCGGTTAGCAGTGTGAAATAAGAGATATTGCCGTACACCGTTGACAGCAACACCAAACAACCCAAAAACAATCATTCCCAAACCAATGGCGTTTAAGGTTGGAACACTGCGTTGCACAAGTACTCTGTCGAGCAACAACTGGGTAAATACTGGCGTTACTAACCCAAATAATTGAATTACTACCGAAGCTATGAAAATTTCTAGCAGTGTTCGATAGTGAGGTTTGACTAACTCAAAAAATTTCCAGAAGCTTCTACTTTCGTCCTTAGCACTTTTTAGTAAGTCTGTAGGTTGCAGTAACAATGCATAACCAGTCCAACCTGCTTGAAATTCAGCTTTTGTCAGGCTGCGTTGACCAAGAGCCGGGTCACATACAATCACCCGCTTTTTGGTGATTTCATAGACAACAATAAAGTGTTTACCTTCCCAGTGAGCAATTGCAGGTAAAGGTTGTTCTGCTAATTTATCAAGAGTAGCTTTCACTGGACGGGTGGCAAAACCCAGGTATTCTGCTGTTGCTGCCATCGCCTTTAAGGATGCACCGTTGCGAGTGACATTGGTCATATCCCGTAGGCGATTGATACTAAAATGTTTGCCCCAATAGTTACCAATCATCACCAAGCAAGCAGAGCCACAATCAGCTGCACTTTGTTGGGCATAGAAGGGATAGCTTTTGGTGATACGTTTCCACCAATGCCCCATTTGTACTTTCGGACTGGGAAAGTAAAAACGTGATTTTTTTGTTGGCTGTTGTTGTGACTGCTTCTCTTTTTGGGGAAAAGGAATAATTTTAGATTTTGGAGATTGGGAAGTTTTTTCTCTAGTACCCAGTCCCCGGCGATGCACTGAGCCGATCGTTGTGTCCTCAGTCTCCGATTCCGTTCCGCTGACACTTATGGCAAAAGCCCACTCCCCCAACTCTGGGAAGTATTCTAGTGCTGTTTGCATCTGGTCGTTTTTCAGAATGTAAGCAATCGTTGGTTGCGTTGTTTGCCAATCTCCTTGTTTTGGTTGAGCAAAGATTGTACCTGGTGTCCAAGAATGGCCTTCAGAATGCCGCAGTTGACCTTTGTATAATAGCCACAACTGTGAATCTTGGGATATTTGTGGACTTACAGAGCCAGTTTCTAACTGGTGTCGCTCAAACAAAGATAAAGCTTTGAGCATTCCTGAAACTTGTGATGTATGGCGTGGAAATTGTGATACTTGGCGACATAACAACAACAAATCCCAAAGTTCGGCACGGGCGAATAGGCGATCGCGAATGTTAGGATACTTGTCTATCAACCTTTGCAATGCTTCTTGTCTGAAATAGCCAAGTTTTAAGCTTGTCGAAGCTCTAACTACATAAGGACTAAAGTTAGCTTCGGGAAACAAAGTCAATTCACCAAAAACAGACCATGCACCAAAGGTAGTAATTAAATTCTCAGAACTATCTAACAGTCGAACTTTACCTGTAAGAATAATGTATATACCAGGATTCGTCTGTGCAGATTGCCAGAATTGCTTTGCTGATGGTGGCTCCACAATTTCCATTTCTGCCAAGAGGTTTTCTAATTCTTTTTCTGAAAGTTTTGTACCCAAGGTGTACAAAAGTCTTTCACCCAGATGTTGCTCAGAAAGCACTAGTGGCATTTTCTAATCTCCACAAAAAAATTTAGTTATCAATCTGAATCCAATTCCAAAATTCATTAAAAATATTATTATTTTATCCCGTGTTTTCACCGAGGAAACTCTAAGCTTTCTTAGAGTAAAGTTAAAAAGAAATAGTCTGGTAGCAAAGCATCTATCTTTTACATCTGAAGTACATATCAAGGATTTTTATTAGGTGGACAACCCACTTGTTGCAGCCAGTTATTGATGTGGCAATAACTAGTCTAAATGTCAAAATATCGAGCTAGAGCTTTGTTTACCTACATTCAGCTTCCAGAGCAACTAGCTGCATTGACATACTCCACACAAATATGGATTACTCTTTTTGGCAATCAGCTGCGGTTGTAAGTGATGATTAAGAGGGATT
Source organism: Nostoc sp. (assembly GCF_036917415.1). Classification (GTDB taxonomy): domain Bacteria; phylum Cyanobacteriota; class Cyanobacteriia; order Cyanobacteriales; family Nostocaceae; genus Nostoc. The sequence continues at coordinate 31,176 of NZ_JBALDJ010000053.1, forward strand.
ATTTTCGGCTCGTAATTTGCTATATGCAACAATAGCTATGCAAAGTATTTCATTTTTCAATCACAAATTCTCGAAGTTTTTTCTAGTTCGGGACAATTTTTTGGCTGAACGTTAGCTTTCATCCTCTTGAACAACACCTGACTCGGAAGAATTCTTAAAAGAATGTTTTCAGATATTCCTAACTTTTTAACAGCCTTGTCTGGACTTAAATGGTGTGACATAATTGTAGTTATAAATTGCATTGAGTCGTAAATTATGGAAAAAGTAATTCATTGCAGTTGTGTGAACAAAGCCTGACAGCAAAAAAACCACAACTACAAATCTGACTAACTTTGTAGTGTTAATCAGAAATTTACGCAATGTGCAATTAGCTCCCGGCTATTCCCTTTAGTGGTTTGCGAGTCTGGGGGATAGTCTCCGGGATAGCCTCATCCTTATCGTGCAACCTCGATCAAAAGAGGGTTTTGAGTAGGCTACAGGAAACAGAAAACTATAAAGCTATAAAAGCACATCGCAATTTTTGTTTAATGTAGTATTTTACCAATTAAGCAAAACTCCACTTAAACAAATATTGATTAAGTTTGCTTGGAGATTCCAAGATGGATCTTTTACCAGCACTACTTAGTATCTTTAAGGGAACATCTAGCAAGCTATTTAACGTTTGTATTATACCTCCTCTAGTGTAATAAATGCAAGTTACTAAAAGAGACTTGCGAACATCATATTTACATACAAACATGATATTTACATAATTAGTTTACACTCCTTAGCTCTTAAATTTAGATATTTTAGGAGTTTCTTAATGTAAATTTTCTGACAAGTCACTTAATAGATGATTTTTAACAAAAAAAATATATTTCACAACCATTTATACATTAAATCTTTAAATAGCTAGGTGGCATAACATGATGAGAGTCATAACGGCGACTATTGTTTACTTAAAGGTGATATTGAAGTTGTTTTAATTAGCTGTGAGGTAAAACACATGAATGTTGTGATCGAGCACACACACTAGTTAACTATCATAATCTTAGCATTTTTTTCCATCAAGGGCATAGCAGCAATACATATTACAGCTTGATAGAAGTTGAGAAATAACCGTCATGTTTAAATGTGCCTATAGTTCAAAAAATGACAATAAGTCGCAAATTCGTCTTTTAAAACCGAAGATTGCGATGCGATCAAGTAAAGTAATAAATAGATAAATTTAATAGTGGTTATACAGTCAGTGCCCTGACAAAAGTGTGACACCATAGATTTGGTAAAATATACGAAATTATCCTTAGCGGTTCTCAATCAGATGAGGTATATCCTCAAAGTTAAAAAATTTATATATCAAGTTTAGTTATACCTCCGTAGCAGAGAAACCGCTATCAAAGCAACCTATCACCTTGGTTGCGATCGGCAATGCCGTTGCTGTATATTTATCCATTGGAACATCTACTTGATGAGAGAATTATCCCTCTGTTATGTAAGGATATTTATATTTATCCCAGCAGAGAATATTTAAACGCTTGTTTCTCAGTGCTTGGTTCCAAACAAGGATTTTTTAGCTTTGCCGCTTGAGCAGGGCTTTGAAAAAGACTCAAACCTACATCTATCTGAGAGTTCAACTCTTGTGAGTTGGAGAGGCTATTTACGGACTGAGTACTGTGATTCACCGCTCAACGAATCGCACGTTATGATTCCCTTTCTCTATGCAGAAAGCTTAAAAACCCGTCCCCTCTGCACCTCTGCGGTCTTAATGATAAGTCTTTAACCGGACATGATATAAGTTGTGGGGCGATCGCTGAATTCTCTGCTTGGCTTGCTCTATGAAAGTAGTTTGTGTCATACTTACAGAAATTACTAATTACTAAATTTCGGTCGATTTTAAGTAGTATTTTCAGGATCGCTACAAGTAATATAGTTAGCGCAATGAGGCGCAATGAGGATTGGGGATTGAGGGAAGACTGCCGTCGTGCGAAAAATTGATGTTCCTGCAAACTTGAGATGCTTCCATATTGAAAAACATCTCTGGTTTAGTAGTACAGTGAATTGTGAAGGAGTATTTATGTCACAGTTGGAGCAAGCAGTGCCAGACACCTTTGTAGCCAAAGGCTTAGAAACTCTCCCTAATATTTTCGACCGAGTTGAGGCTCTGGCCAAAGATTTTGCCACCCGCGCAGGGGCACACGATAGAGATGCTTCCTTTCCCTTCGAGAATTTTACAGCTTTGGATGAGGCAGGATTGCTCAACCTCACCATTCCACGTGAATTCGGTGGCCAGGATTTGGGGTTGGCAACTATCTGCCGGGTGATTGAAGGGATAGCACGTGGCGATGCTTCCACCGCGCTAGTACTGACAATGCACTATCTTCAACATGCTCATGCAGCCCGTAGCCGTCGCTGGCATCCAGAAGTCTATAAGCGGCTGTGTCGTGAATCAATTGAAGGCATTGCTCTGCTGAATGCTGCCCGTGTTGAACCAGAGTTAGGAACACCAGCTAGAGGCGGATTGCCTGCGACAATTGCCGAACGAACAGCAGAGGGCTGGCGTTTAACAGGACATAAGCAATACACCACGGGTAGTCCCATCCTCAGCTATTTTGTTGTTTGGGCACGGACAACCGAAGATGAACCACAAGTTGGGAATTTTCTAGTTCCGCGCAATCTGCCAGGTTTGCGAATTGTCGAAACCTGGGATCACCTGGGGATGAGAGCTACGGGCAGCCATGACCTGATTTTAGAGAATGTATTAATTCCTTTAGAGTATGCTCTAAGTATCAACCCCATATCTGCTGCACCAACTTTTGATCCGCTAATTTCCACTTGGGGCAGTTTGACAGTGAGTGCCTTATATCTCGGTGTTGCTAGTAGTGGGCGAGACTGGCTTGCTAAATATCTTTGGGAGCGATCGCCTTCTAATCTCCAAGAGCCACTGGCAACTCTGCCACGCTTCCAAACTGCCGTGGGTGAGATAGAAGCACTGCTATTTGCTAATAATAGATTAATTTATAGTTTGGCTCAAGATATTGACAAGGGCGAATATGAGCCTCAAGTAGGATTACAGGCACAGGCTGTTAAATATCTCACTACAACCAACTCGATTCGTGCTGTGGAGATTGCCTTAGAACTAACTGGTAATCCTGGTTTATTAAAAAGGAATCCTTTAGAGCGTCACTACCGTGACGTTCTATGTAGCCGTATACATACACCACAGAATGATGTCATTTGCCAGTCATTAGGGAAGTCTGTATTGAAAGTCAAGTGATTAAAGACAAAGAGCAGTGAGCAGGAGAAAGGAATCTTCCCCCATACTCAATGCTCATTTCCCTTAAAACAATTAGGACTTTGTTGAGTTGAGTTACTAATTAGAGCCGAGGTAGTTAAACCTTGACTCGTTATCGGGGTCAGCTTTACTCCCGATCAATTTTTTCGATATCATCAGGTGTACCAGTGGCAGAAATTTTTGATGTGCCAGATTTGCCTGCACCTGAGTTGCCGCCAGAAGCGCCAGCACCCCCTGAGTGTTTAGAATCTGTGTTGCCTTCTTCTTCTTGAAGCTGTTCAAGGCGGTTTTTTTCTTGAGCTTTATCTTTTTGGTCAGCCATATCTTATTTACATTTTTCCCATAGCGATCGCTATATACTCTATCATTTATGTTTATTCAAGCGACATAACGAGGCAAATGCTTTTAATTGAAGCTTCTGGACTACATTGCTGGCAATAGCTCACTCCCTTTAAGACTGGCTTGTGGATTTTTGGGTTATGAGATTGCCCAAATCCCTTTGCACATATCGTACTGCCTCAATATTTACGTGCGATCGCATCGTTATAGGAGCAATAATTAATTTTTTAGAATTTTGAATTGCTCAGTATCCTGGCATCACCATCAAGATTACCTTCACTATCCACCTCCACGACATCTATATTAGATGGTAGATGTGGCTCTATATCTGCAATAAGATGATCGGCTAAAATTAGTTTCACCATTTATTACTCCCTGATTCCATTTTGGATTTTTAAAGGGACTGGGTATTACATATTAGGAAAACTAATCCCCAATCCCCAGTTCTAATATCCTGCTTTTTTATCTACTACATTTCGTAATGGTTTACCAGCTTGGTAACGCTTTAGATTGTCGATAAATAGCGCTATTGAACGCTGTTTGCTCTTGGGTGAATGGCCGGAAGTATGAGGTGTGATAAAGATGTTAGGAAGTGACCACAAAGGACTTTCTGGTGGTAACGGTTCGGAGTTAACTGTGTCTAATGCTGCACCTGCAATCCAACCTTCTGTGAGCGCTTTGATTAATGCCGATTCATCGATTACGCCACCACGAGCAATATTAATTAGGTAGGCATGATTTGGGAGCGATCACAATACAGATTCATCAATAAGTTCTTTGGTTTCAGGAGTTAGGGGTGTTGCAATAACTACATAATCGACTTCTGGTAGGAGCGATGCCTACGGCGGTAAACTACGCCATTCATCAGCACCTACTACTTTATCAAAATTTGGTAGCTCTTGGGGATGACGGCGACTGCCAATAATTCTTAAGCCGAAAGGTTTAGCACGGGCGGCAATTTCTTGACCAATACCACCAGCGCCAATAATTAGCAAGGTCGCATCTGTCAACTCTTGGATGGCAAAGCCTCTTTTCCAGTGACGTTCAGCCTGTAAAGCATATAATTCCTGTAGATGCTTGGCATGAGCCAGTATATAAGTAATGACAAATTCTGCGATCGGAATTCCATGCACTCCAGCCCCATTTGTAAGAATAATATCTCTTTGCAAATAAGTTGGTGTTAGGATGTGATTCACCCCTGCATTTGGTGCATGATGCCAACGCAGTGCAGGTGCTGCTTCTAGTATTTCATGCAGCGTCGAACTTCTGGATAAAAACCAACTGAAATAAACTTCAGCAACACTAGCATCTCCATCTAAATTTCCTTCAACATCTACCCTAACAATCTCTATATCAGGCGATAGATGAGGCTCAATATCAGCAACGAGCTCGAGCAGGCAATATCAGTTTCATGGTAGATAACCTCTTTTATATTTATAGGACTATTTCTGTACATTGCTTTTGTTCTACTAACAAAAAAAGTGTTATTTCTTACTAATATAGGACTATTATTTGATTTTTGAAAAGATACGTAGGGTGCGTTAGCGATAGCGTAACGCACCATTCTTAAAGATTCAGTGCGTTATAGCGGTTCTCAGTTGAGTGAGGTACACCCGTAGGGGCACGGCACTGCCGTGCCCTTACACTTCGCAATTAATCTTGTACTGCATCTGAATGGGAACCGCTATATGCAAAACGCTAACTTAATTTTGTTCAAAAATTAAATCGGATTCCTATACCAAACAGATAAAAACTCTGTAAAAAATGCTAGCATTACATTTAACAATATCTTTCAATACTATAATATACTTAGTAATATAACTCTAAATCATTTGTGAAACTCTTTCTCTTCTCCTCCTTTTATTTCTTCTCTACGAGACGCTATGCGTAGCTTGCTTCTTTGCAGGGGTACGCATCTTTTGCGGCATCCTGTGCAAGCCGTTTTGCGTCTACGTTAAAAAATAAAAGTGCTTTTTACAACTCCGATAGTATTGCTATAACAATCTTAAATCATTCGTTAAAATCCTTTTTTTCTATGCATTATCTGTATATCTGCGGTAATCTGCTCTGCGCCTATTTTATAAAAAATTATTTTTCATAAATCAGATAAGATTACTATATTAATAAGATTGATTCTCGAAGTAGCCTATTTTACCTCAGCTACCTCAAGCATTATATTAATCAACTAGCAAAAGCTAAATCTCAACTACTCAACTGCAACAATTGATTAGTTTGCTGACTACTTTCATTGCTCATTACTCGCTCTAAAACAGTTTCTCTGATATTGATAAACACTTCGTTACTTCGAACTCGCGGGCGTGAAAGTCTCACAGGCAAATCTACAGAAATCTGTCCTTTATCAATCACTATCACTCTGTCTGCCAACGCCACAGCTTCTTCCACATCATGAGTAACCAAAAATGCAGTAAATCTTCGTTCTTGCCATAAGTTTTCAATCAAACTCTGCATCTCTAACCGAGTTAGAGCATCCAATGCTCCCAAAGGTTCATCTAGCAACAACAAACGGGGCTGACTGACTAACGCTCTGGCCAATGATACCCGTTGGCGTTGTCCACCAGACAAAACATAAGGCCACTCATCAGCCCGATCTTCAAGTCCGACTTTATTGAGTGCCCACAAAGCTTTTTCACGCCAATTACCTTCTAAGCCCAACCCCACGTTCTGAACAACGCGCTTCCACGGCAGCAAGCGTGAGTCTTGAAACATCACTGTTACGGAGCGGCTGAGTCTATGCAGTGGTTCTCCATCCAGTAGTATTCCACCTGAAGTTGCTCTATCTAATCCTGACACCAGACGTAATAAGGTACTCTTACCACAACCACTTCGTCCGACAATAGCGACAAACTCACCTGCTTCAACTTCTAAATTCAGCGAGTTTAAAACAGTTTTCTTGCCAAAAACTTTCGTCAAATCCAAAATACTTAGTTGTGTACCCTGTAAATTTAAACTCACTTGCAAAACTCCAATTATAAAACCAGATATCGCCCGCCCAGCACTAATGCCTATATTTTGGAACAATTCTCCGGTGGAGGCTAGTTTAATGGCTGTAGCGATTACGCCACTAGGGGCTGGTAAAATTCTGGTTGAGAGTAAACCCGTTCTGGAAGCAAGTTCCCAAAGTACTAGAACTAAAACAGGCACAATCCAGGGAACTATTTTTTCGATTTGCGGGTTTTCTAACACCTCGCTCAGAGATATATTATTGTTGCTTTTGTTGTGTTTAAAGGTAATAGTCATCGAATTCTGGATTTTAAATTGTTCCAAAGGATGAATCTAGAAGCTTCGTTACAGCAGTTTTCGTTTGGATGAAGTACAAAGTCACTAGTTTTGAGGCAGGAGGCAGGAGGCAGCTATGCTGGAGGGAGAAGAATAATTTAATTTTTGAGTCCTCGGTTTTGTACCTCACGCTTGTTGCAAACTGCTGTAACATAATTCGTAATTTGCTCTTTAATTACGAACTACGTTAGCCTAGCGGTAGCGAGTCCGCGTACTCTTGCAGAGAAGCAAGCTACGCATAGCGTCTCGTAAAGAACGTCATTACGAATTAGTCATGAAGCACTTGTGAGTTGTTTCGCAAATTTTTCATTGGCAACGATTTCGCCAACAGAACTCAAAACTGGTGACGTTAAAGGTGCAGGTTCGCTCTGCAAAGGTAGGCGTGGAAATAATAATTCAGCGGTGCGATAAGCTTCTTCTAGATGGGGATATCCAGAGAAAACGAATGTTTCTATGCCTAAATTGCGATATTCCAGCATCCTCGCGGCAACGGTGTCGGGATCTCCAACTAGAGCCGTACCAGCACCACCCCGCACCAATCCAATTCCTGTCCACAGGTTGGGACTAATCTCTAAGGTTTCTCGACTACCACTATGTAGTTGACTCATGCGCCGCTGTCCTTCAGAATCAGATTGAGTTAAGTCTTTCTGAGCTTTAGCGATCGCATCCTCATCCACATATTTAATTAGCTCATTGGCAGCATCCCAAGCAGCAGACTCGGTTTCTCGCACAATTACATGCAAGCGAATCCCAAAACGGACTGTTCTACCTTGTTCAGCCGCCAGTCGCCTAACTTCGGCAATCTTTTGAGCAACTTGCTGTGGAGGTTCACCCCAAGTCAGGTAAACATCTATATGTTTAGCAGCAACCCGCTTGGCAGCAGCTGATGAACCACCAAACCACAAAGGTGGATAGGGTTTTTGAACTGGTGGGAATAGGAGTTTACCACCTTTAATATCTAGGTAGTTTCCTTTAAAATCGACTGTTTCCCCGCTGACGATACCCCGCCAAACTGTGAGAAATTCGTCGGTTAGATCGTAGCGATCGTCATGATTAAGATGCAAGCCATCCCCAGCCAGTTGCACAGGATCTCCACCTGTGACTACATTAATCAACAATCTTCCTTTAGAAATCCGGTCAAATGTTGCTGCCATTCGTGCAGCAGCACCAGGGGAAGTAATTCCTGGGCGAATTGCTACGAGAAATTTCATCTGCTTGGTAACGGATATGAAAGCGGCGGCAGCGATCCAAGCATCTTCACAAGAGCTCCCTGTGGGTAACAATGCGCCCGTATAGCCTAAACTATCCACAGCTTGGGCAATTTGCTGCAAATAATCAGGTGTGACAATACGAGAGCCAATATCTGTGCCTAAATAGCGTCCGTCATGAGATCCAGTAGGAATAAACCAAAGAATTTGCATCTGTGTCAGGCAGGGTATAAGGATAAATTTCTACGGTAGTTCGACCGAATTGCCGTAGTTTATAGTCAGAATTTTACAGGAAATTATTTAAAACGCCAGTATAGATTAACGATTTATAAAGAATAACTGTTTACAAAATTGACTTTTTCACAGACAGTTCTGACAATCATGACACTTTTGTTGCAACAATGGCTGTCGTGAAGAATACAAGTTTTGTGTCAATTACCCACATTTTTGCGACTTGGAAGTGTTCACTTTCGGTTTCATTGACAGAAGCCTTGCGACCTTATAGTTTCTTAGTCTGTACTGGAAAAAAGGTTGCGATCGCTGATGGCTAAACTCTTTTCAGCATTTTTCAAGGTAAACTAAACCAAATTATGTAAAGAAAGATAAACTAAGCTAGAACCCTCTTCCCTTCTGCCTCCTGCCTTATCCCAAGACCATAACTGAGACGGAAAGTTGGGAGTGGAGTAGTTCAATTACTTGAAAAGCGCTGTAATACATATTTTCTCTAAGATATGGAGTTCGTAGTAAGCACTTTAGTGCTTAGATAAGGGCTAGAGTCACCCATTACGAATTTATCAAAATTAATGTGGCAAAGTACTAGTTTTCAGAACCAAAGTTTTCAAGAATTAATTAAAAGGGAAGTTTAAGAAAGATGGGTTGGGTTACAAAAAAAGTAGGAGTATTCTAGTGTGGAACTTGAAAGCTGGTATCTTGCTACTCACACTGAGTTGCATAATTGCAACTGGTATAGCAGTATATCTGATTGGTGGCATTGAACCAACACAAATCCAAGCATTGCTGAAATCTTCTGGTATCTGGGCACCTATTATTTATATTGCTTTATACGTTGTGGCAACTATGTTAGTTTTGCCCTCAACGGTGCTTAATTTGACTGGAGGTGCGATTTTTGGCCCTTGGCTGGGTACTGTCTGGACTAGTGTTGGAGCTATTATTGCAGCAATAATTGCCTTTGTTTTTACTCGGACTATTGGACGCCAAACAGTTGCAAAACGATTAGCAGGACGCTGGCAAGCTATGGATGCTGAGGTGCGTCGTGGAGGGCTTTTTTATATGTTTGCCATCCGATTAGTACCGATCATGCCCTATGGTTTGGTCAACTTTGTTGCTGGACTGACTTCGATTGGTTTTAAAGATTATGTTCTCGGTACAACACTTGGTACTGTTCCTAGTGTCTTACCTTTTGTATTATTGGGTAGTTCTGGTCTGAAGGCGGTGAATACAGGCGATTTTTTGCCGCTAATACTTGCATTAGGTTTAACTGGAACGCTGATAGCAGGGTCTACCTGGTATCGCCATCGTCTGACTTTTCCCAAAAAAGCTGTAGAAAAGCTTAAAAAATCAGACTCTTCAGATAACATAAAATCCGAAGAATAAATAAATTATGGAAATCTGACTTGAGTCTTGCTAGGTATACTGACAACCAAACCTTTACGATCGCAAGCAGTCTGTTAGCTTGGCTGTTCAAAAATTAAACCATATTTCTAGATGCTACCAAAGTATTCATTCATTGTTCCAATTTATAACGAAGAAGAAATTATTCCAGAACTATACCGCAGACTGAGTGCAGTAATGAATCGGATGGATGGACTTGTCGAATTAATTTTAATCAATGATGGTAGCCGCGATCGCTCCCTACAATTACTGCGAGAGCTTCATCAAAAAGACCCACGCATTTGCTATCTGAGCTTTGCTCGTAACTTTGGTCATCAAATTGCAGTTACTGCTGGTCTGAATTTTGTCCGGGGTCAAGTTATCGTCATCCTTGATGCTGACTTACAAGATCCACCAGAACTAATCCCCGATATGGTTGAAAAATGGCGACAGGGCTATCAGGTCGTCTACGCTCAACGCACTCAACGCCTTAAAGAAGGATGGTTTAAACGTTTTACTGCCTATTTCTTTTATCGCATCCTCAAAAAGCTTGCAGATGTAGAGATTCCTACTGATACTGGTGATTTTTGTCTAATGGATCGGCAGATCGTAGATATTCTCAATTCTATGCCAGAACGTACCCGCTATATTCGTGGTCTGCGTTCTTGGGTTGGCTTTCAGCAAACAGCAATTCGGTTTGAGCGTAACCCCCGCTTTGCTGGGGAAGTTAAATACACTTTTAGGAAATCCTTAGCCCTTGCCATCAATGGTCTAGTGTCCTTTTCAATAGTGCCACTGCGGTTATCAACTTACTTAGGGTTATTAGCAGCGGCGGCGGCCATCTTCATGGCTTTATTAGTTTTGTATTGGCGTCTTTTTGTCCCCCATTCCCCTTTAACCGGGTTTACGATTATTTTGATGGCAATTTTCTTCCTCGGATCTGTGCAGTTAGTCAGTGTTGGCATCTTAGGCGAGTATATAGGGCGCATCTACGAAGAAGTTAAAGCCAGGCCCCTCTATACTTTGGCAGAGGTAGGTGGTTTTGATCGCAAATCCTCTAACTCAACGAGTAATTTTGACAAACTAGATAATTTAGAAGATCCTAAAAAGCCCTGGCTCTAAATCCCCAGCTTGGGAGAGGGATTTTAAAATTGGTTTCCCTTCTCCCAATTTTGGGAGAAGGGGTTGGGGGATGTAGGAAGATCCCACAGGGTAAGCGAATTTTGCATTTGTATAAGAGGTCTATTCGTTTTTACCGACTGATATCAAGTCCGGTTAATCACTTATGATTACCGCATCTGTGCAAAAATCCCAAAAGCCTCTTTCCCCCTGCTCCCTGCCCCCTGCGGTCTAAATGATAAGTCTTTACCCGGACATGATATGACTATTTCCGGCGTTCGCAGTTGCTGGAATTGACTTAGCCAAGAATTTTCACATATTTTCGCCTCATGGAAAAGTACTAGGTCTTGCATTGTACCAAGCTCTATGCAAAGATAATTTTACAAAAATACGGTAAACCGATAGAGCTATCGTATTAAAATAACAATTGATGCTGTCAAAATATAGTTGATTACAAAATAGTGTTTTCAATTAATGTTAATTGGCAAATAATCACTTGCATCAAAATCAAGCTTTAGTGAATGTCAGTAGCCATTGATAAACTTTGTACAGCATAACCAAAAAAAACGGCATTAGGATGTCTCAGAAGTATCAGTTTACATAGCGTGTGGTTGACTTTCCATTAAAAGATAGAAGTCTTTACTAAGGCAGTGGCTGTCTCATTCAAGACGTTTATAAGATTCTTTCAAGCGTTAGAACTCTAGTTTTCTGCAAATTTTGGATTGTACATTCAACGACTTAGTACTGAATTCGATATTTATTAGAAGCTTGTGATTTTATCAGCAGCAAAACCTTTGTTAAATCTGTGTTTTAATCGTTTAAAAAATATTAAAGCGAGGATGTTTAATGGTTTTTCTGTTTAATTAAAAGCTAATTTATTCATCTTCAAGGTTGAGGAGTTAAGGAGTCATGTCGAATTTTCGCTGGAATTATAGATCCATAGTGTTCCTGGTTTTGTTGCTAGATATTCTAGCTATCCTGGTTTTTTATCCAGCCAAAAGTCAGGCTGAACTACCTAAATCTGATGTATCTCCGACTGAAGTAGAACAAAACAAAGCTCCAGAAGCAGTTGTCAATCAAACAGTAGACACTTCAATTGCACCAGTTACTCGTAAAAAAGCTCCAAACGAGCTCCGAGATCGAGTGACACCTGTCTCACAATTGTTGCAAGTTGCACCGCCAGCTAATAAAAAAGCTCCAAATAATGCAGCAGGACAAGTGACATCCGTCTCGCAACTATCAGATATTAAGCCGACAGATTGGGCATTTCAAGCATTACAGTCTCTAGTTGAGCGCTACGGTGTAATTGCAGGATATACAGATGGTACATTTAAAGGCGATCGCTCCTTAACGCGCTATGAATTTGCAGCTGGGTTGAATGCAGCTTTAGATCGCCTCAATGAACTAATAGCGACTTCGACAACAGATTTAGTCAAACGCGAAGACTTGGATACCATCAAAAAACTACAAGAACAATTTTCTCCAGAACTCGCCCAACTTCGGGGACGTGTAGATAGCTTGGAAGCACGATCTGCGAAGTTAGAATCAACTCAGTTTACGACCACAACCAAACTTATAGGTCGATCTCAGATTGTTTTAGGCGAAGTTCTGGCGGGTAATAATGTCGTCACTAAGAGACCAGTACCTCACAATGCCACACTTCAAGGCTCAACTTCTTTACGGTTAAACACCAGTTTTAACGGTAAAGATTCACTAAATATAACAATAGGAGCTGGAAATATTGAATCACTGGGACAAACAAGAGCTGGATTATTGGGAACTTATGAGGGGAGAACTGCTGATAACTCCAGTATTACTTTTGCACGCAATACTATTATTCTTAGTGGTGTTCGCTATCGGTTTCTACCTTTTCCAAATACCCAAGTCAACATTTATCCCTTGTCTGACGGAGCTAGTGAGATAGGTCTTTCTGGTCCGATTAACCCATATTTTGAATCGTCTTCTGTGACTGGTGCTAATGGGATTTCACGATTTTCACGGCGGTCTTTGGTCTATAACTATGGAGATACCGGCCCCGGAATTGCCATACTCCAGGGATTAGGCAAACAGGTTCAATTCGGGATAGCGTACAGCGCACCAAATGGTGGTAATCCCACAACTAATAACGGCTTATTTACAGGCAGATATTTAGCTTTAGCACAGTTAATATACTACTCCGGTAATAGGAATTTTCGGGTAGCTGCAACTTACGTCAATACCTATAGCCCACCAAGGACACTAGGTTTTAGTGGGACAAATTTCGGTCCAGCAGTCGGGAGTAACTTGGTAAACAGCACCGTGGATGGAGTAGCAACTCTAGGCAACCTTTATGGTCTACAGGCGTTCTATCAAGTTAATTCCAAGTTGGCAATCAATGCGTGGGTAAGTTATGGGGTACACCGCTATTTAGGACGCGGAGATGGCGAAGCTATGGATTGGGCCGTAGGACTGGCATTCCCGGATCTTTTTAGTGAAGGTGCTCTAGGGGGGGTTTTAGTTGGTATGGAACCAAAACTCATCAGTCTTAGTAAGAATGTAGATCTGGGAGAAGGTCCAGGACAAGCGGACAAAGATACTTCCCTGCACGTTGAGGCATTCTACCAATATAAAATCGGAGATCATATTGAGGTGACGCCGGGTTTGATCTGGATTACTGCACCGAACTCAGATTCCAGCAATCCTGATAGTTTATTTGCTTGGGTTCGTACTGTCTTTAGGTTTTAACCTTTAACACTCCCCGGACTGAATTAAACTTCGCTTACATTTGTTTAATTAAAAGTCCGGGGATTCTTGAGTCTTAAGGGAGCGATCGCCCTTAACCCACAAAGAGACACGTTAGCAAGACAAAGCCCAATCCAATTTCGCGTCTCTACTATCCAGACAAAACCGTTTAGAAAAATTTATTAAAATACTGCAAATTTATCGAAATTTAGTATCTTATGAACAAAAATTGTACTGACCACAAAAGACGATAAAAAGCAAGTTATTGAGAAAAATAACACCGTTGATTTTACATAAATTTACGTTTGAAGTTGTTTGGTAAAATGCTTGCTTTTTGTCGAAAACTGTGAAAGACTTTCTATTATGCTTTAACTACGGTTTGTCGATAAAGATAAAGTATTTTAATTAGGATCGAGCTAGTGAGAACCTGTATTAAGGGATCGCAATTTCTAGATTTTTATCTTGCAGCATCGATGGGGCAAAGACTTGATGCTTAAGACTTTATCGATGGGGGAAAATGGTAGATGCTGAAGACGTTAACAACCGATTTTGAACTCGACTTAGAAGCAGATGTGCTTGTAATTGGAGGTGGGCCAGCTGGAACTTGGGCGGCATGGAGTGCTGCATCAAGTGGAGCTAGGGCAATCCTTGTAGATAAAGGGTATTGCGGCACAACTGGATGCGCTGCTGCATCTGGTAATGGTGTGTGGTATGTGCCGCCCGATCCAGAAGCACGGGAAACAGCAAAGGCCAGTCGGGAATCGTTGGGTGGGTTTTTAGCCGATCGCAATTGGATGGATCGAGTACTGAATCAGACCTATATCAACGTTAATCAGTTAGCAGAGTGGGGTTATCCCTTCCCTACCGACGATGAAGGTAAACCCTATCGGCGATCGCTGCAAGGGCCGGAGTATATGCGGCTGATGCGACGGCAAATTCAACGTGCTGGAGTCAAGATTTTAGACAACAGCCCCGCCTTAGAATTACTGGTAGATGACGATGGTGCTGTTGCTGGTGCAACAGGTGTGAACCGTCAGACTGGTGAGAAATGGATAGTGCGTAGACGCGAAGCGGCTTGTCGCCAGACATCGCAGTCCACAATTATCGCAACAGGTGGCTGTGCATTTCTCAGCAAAGCGTTAGGATGCAACGTCCTGACAGGAAATGGTTATCTGATGGCGGCAGAAGCAGGAGCCGAGATGTCGGGTATGGAATTTTCTAATGCTTACGGCATCTCTCCCGCCTTTTCTTCAGTCACCAAAACCCTGTTTTATAATTGGGCAACTTTTACCTACGAAGACGGTACTGTGATTCCGGGAGCAAGTTCTCATAGACGGTCAGTAATTGCCCAGACATTACTGCAACAGCCAGTTTACGCCATCATAGACAAAGCGGCAGAATCGATGCGGGCATCTATGCGTTTAGCACAGCCCAACTTCTTTTTACCCTTTGACCGTGCAGGTATCGATCCATTTACTCAACGTTTCCCTGTCACCTTGCGCCTAGAAGGAACTGTGCGCGGTACGGGGGGAATTCGGATTGTAGATGAGAGTTGTGCCAGTTCTGTGCGGGGACTTTACGCGGCTGGAGATGCCGCCACACGCGAACTAATTTGTGGCGGATTTACTGGCGGTGGTAGTCATAATGCAGCTTGGGCAATATCTTCTGGCTATTGGTCGGGGAAATCGGCTGTAGAATACACCCGCAGTTTGGGGGAATACAAAACTCAATGCTATGTTAAGGGAGTTGGAGAGGTAGGGTTACAGAGTGGAAGCGATCGCTCCTTAGCAACTGATGAAGTAATTCAGGCAGTCCAAGCCGAAGTATTCCCTTACGAAAAGAACTATTTCCGCACAGAACAAGGCTTAACCGAGTCTTTGGGTAGGTTAAATCGTCTTTGGCAAGAACTTCGCAGTAGCCAGGTAACATCAGAGAAAGAGCTTCCCAGGGCGCGAGAAGCTGCGGCAATGGTAGCCACAGCACGATGGATGTACAGCAGTGCTATTGAACGTAAAGAAACTCGTGGTATGCACAAACATTTAGACTATCCAGAAGTTGATGCTAACCAGCAACATCACCTGATTGGTGGCGGATTAGATCGAGTCTGGGTAAAGAGTCAGCCTTTACAGAGTACAAAAAGTCACAATCCAAAATAGGAGCGTTAATGTGATTGAGTTGGTCAGCGAGTCGCGGTGCATAAAATGTAATATCTGCGTGAACATTTGTCCAACCAACGTGTTTGACAGAGTACCCGATGCACCGCCAACCATTGCCCGCCAGAGTGACTGCCAAACCTGTTATATGTGCGAATTGTATTGTCCAGTTGATGCTCTTTATGTAGCACCAGAAAGCGATGTGACGGCTTCAGTCAACGAGGCAGAATTGGCAGAAGTTGGGCTACTGGGTAGTTATCGGGAAAAAATCGGTTGGGGACATAAACGCACTTCAACAGCCAAAACGGATCAAACATTCCAAATTTTGAAGCAGATGAAATAGTGCGGCAAAGAAAATAGTCATCATGCTGTTGTTAACAGTAGGAACAGGTTCTATCAGTAAAAATAAATTTACTTCCAGATTATCAACTTCAGTGGCTTGTGTCTTACTGCTACTAACTACAGGATGTAGCCAAGTCCAAACTAAATCTGCTCAATCCATCCATCCTTTGGAGTTGTACACCAGTCTTAATCAAGACTTCTTCAAAGGTACAGGTGTTGAGAAAGCCGCAAACGAATATCTGTCATTAGTCATTAGTCATTAGTCATTAGTCATTGGTCATTGGTCATTTGCAAAGGATAAAGGACTAATGACTAATGACAATTTTTTACAACGTTCCATGTTCCATTTCCTCTGTTCATTTGTAGGGTGGGCAAAATCCACCCTGCATTTCTCCTAAATTCTGCGTTTAATAGCGAATTATCCAAGTATGTCTGGTTTCACTTTCACAAAGCAACACATTAGAAACTGGTTGTATTCATAAGCATTTTTCTGTATTTGTCTAATTACGAATTATAAGGACGGTTTGATTATGGTGCTAGATATTACAAAACCAAAAGATTACATTGACCTAGCAGCTTCTCTATCCAAGGAACTTGCCCAATTCGCAGTTGAACGGGATGCCAAAGCCGGAGTTCCAGAAGAGGAAATTAATAGACTGCGTGAAACTGGCTTGCTACCACTAATTGTACCTAAGCAATATGGTGGCATTGGCGCAACTTGGATTGATGCCTTAAAAATTGTCAGAAAGCTATCAAAAGCAGATGGTTCAATTGGCCAGTTGTATGGTAATCATCTCAATTTGACGGCTTTGGGTCACGTTTCCGGCACTCTAGCCCAAAAGGAAAAATATTATAGAGAAACTGCTAAAAATAACTTATTTTGGGCAAATGCCATCAATACAAAGGATACTAGGCTGAAAATTAATCTAGAAGGTGAGAACTTTCGGGTTAATGGTGTTAAAAGCTTTGGTACAGGTATTTCTATTGCAGATTATCGGGTATTCTCCGCTTTGGAAGATGGCGTAGAATTGCCCTTCATATTCATAATTCCCAAAGAAAGGAAAGGGTTAGTTTCCAATCAAGATTGGGACAACGTTGGGCAACGTCGCACTGATAGCAGTAGTTATACATTTAATAATGTCCTAGTAGAAAAAGATGAGATTTTGGGGCCACCAAATCCTCCTGGTAGTGCCTTCTCAACTTTTCTTGGTATTATTGCCCAGCTAACAAAAACCAACGTTTATCTAGGAATTACTAAAGGAGCCTTCGCCGCCGCTCGTGAGTACACTAAAACTACTACTAAACCGTGGATTAGATCAGGAGTAGATAGTGCTACTCAAGACCCATATATTCTGCATCATTACGGAGACTTTTGGATTGAAATTCAAGCTGCGATCGCTCTAGCCGACCAAGCAGCCGAAAAGGTGCAAGCAGCATGGGACAAGGATGTAGACCTCACTTATCAAGAAAGGGGAGAAGTTGCGATGCCTGCGGCGAGCTTCGCTAACGCAGTTTCCGCAGCCAAAGCATTAGCGACCCGTGTAGGTATAGATATTACCAACCGCATCTTTGAAGTTACGGAAACCCGCGCCACTGCAACCAAATATGGATTTGAGCGTTACTGGCGAGATTTGCGAACCTTTACCCTGCACGATCCTGTGGACTACAAATTGCGAGCGATCGGGGATTGGGTACTCAACGATCAGCTACCTGTTATCACGCAATATTCTTAGAGCATTGGTTATTTTTCTCTCCACCTTAAGAGCCTTCCATCGATTTATTACTAAAAACCTTCCTTTTTGGGCAAATCTTTAGGGAAAGAAAACCGTTTTTAGTTGGTTTAGGAGCAATTAATCGTGTATTAGACTTTTGCATTGCTACTCATAACTTTACATTCCAAATCACCGTAAATCCGTCAGCATATCCTTGCCATTGCAGCAAGGCATTCGCTTCTGACTCAATCTTTCCTCTTGTTGCATACGGTTAGCACCTGCTCAGTTATCGACCTTACTGAGAGCATACGAGAGGTTACTTGGTTCCGAATAACCATTGTTAGAACCTTTAGAATGATGCTATCCACCGGGTTTATTGGGAGTGCTTGCTGATCAAAGCGGGGAATTGTCAGCCCCCTTGTCCTTTGCCTTTTGGCTCCAGCGCATTAAGCCTTATTTCGCTGGTTATTTATCACGATGGTTCAAGTGCATCATTGCCGAACAGCAGCGCGTTGCTGATTTTTATTTTGATGGAAAAGTCATCTCGCGTAAGATAGATATTAAACAAGGGATTCTTCCCGATCTAGTATATAAAGCGATCGTTTCTGAGACTATCAAGTAACGGTAAACAGGTAGAGGTAGGTTTATTCAGCTATTAACTTGGCTAGCTATTACACTGTAGCGGAAGTTTGCCTAACTTTAACAAGGGGCTTAACAAGTTGCTCAACTAACTTGTTAAGCCTATTGTCTGGTTAAGTAAAAACCCAGGAAGGAACAAGCGATCGCAAATCTTTTTACAGATATGATTTGGGATTGACAATTAGTTTTAACTAAAATGTTCCAGTGATGAAAATCACACCTCAACGTATCAAGTAACGGTGAACAGGTAGTAGGCAGGTTTATTCAGCGATTAAGTTGGCGATCGCATTTACTAACTCGCTTGGCTCTACTGGTTTGGCAATATGCTTGTTAAATCCGGCTTTTAGTACCTGTTGGGCATTAATTTCTCCAGCATAGGCCGTAAGTGCGATCGCTCGAATTTGCCCCCCCTGCTCTGGTGGCAGTGTTCTCAACTGTCGCACGAACATACATCCATCCACGTCTGGCATCCCAATATCGCTTAAAAGTATATCTGGCAAGGACTGGGCTAAAGTCGCTATAGCTTCATTGGCTGATGTTACTGCTGTCACATTTGCCCCATATTGCTCTAGTAAGAAGACAATAAATTCTCGCGTATCTGTATCATCATCCACTACTAAAATTTTCACACCATTCAAATTTGAGGATGGCTCTGAGTCGTTAGTGTCTTGTTTAATCTCTAATTGATTTTGGATTAACGGTAGTCTTACAGTAAAAGTTGCCCCCCGATCTTCGCCCTCACTTTCTACCTGGACTGTCCCGCCATGCAGTTCGACTAAGTGACGGACGATCGCTAATCCTAACCCCAATCCACCAAATTTTCTGGTGGTGCTGCTGTTCTCTTGGCGAAAATATTCAAACACGTAAGGCAGAAAATTGGGGTCGATGCCTTTCCCTGTGTCGCTGACTTGAATGATTGCTGAGTTGGAATTTGACTTAGAACATGAAAATAGTCGAATATCAACCCGTCCGCCCTCTGGTGTAAACTTAACTGCATTTGAGAGCAGGTTCCAAACGATTTGCTGCAATCGGTTGGAGTCTCCTAAAACTTGTCCCAAATTGGGTTCCAGGCTAATGTGCATCTCAATTGATTTAGCTTCTGCCGATAGCCGCACTGTCTCCATTGCTGCCGAACTCACAGATGCCAGATCGACTGGGTAGATATTCAAGCTGATTTTACCTTGTAAAATCCGGGAGATATCCAGTAAATCTTCAATCAATTGAGCCTGTAACTTCGCATTTCGCTCAATAGTCTTTAGTGCTTGAGGAATTGCCTTTTGATCGAGTTTTTTGGTTTGGAGTAGCTTTGACCAACCTAAAATTGGGTTGAGTGGCGATCGCAATTCATGAGAAAGTACTGCCAGAAACTCGTCTTTTATCCGGTTAGCGTTTTCTGCTGCCTTCCGGGCAATTTGCTCTGCCTCGTATAGGCGGGCACGTTCCATCGCTTGAGCGCACTGCTGTGCTAGTGACAGCATAAAGGCTCGATCGTCTTGATTAAAATTCTGAATTTCGCTAAAAGCTAGAGACATTCCACCTATGGCTCGTCCCTCAACGATCAATGGAATCGAAATCCAAGCGCCGTAGTCGGACTTTGCGTATTCCTGAGCCAGATTTGAGTAACGAGCCGCCCTTGTTGTGGTTGACTCTTGCCAAATAGGTTGCTCAGTTCTTACTGCTTCTGCCAGTGGCGCGGGTGCATTAATCGAGAATCGATGCGATGAATCGACTATTTCTTGTTGATCGCCAACAGTTCGGATAATTTCTAATTCAGTGCCGCTTTTAGTCAGTAGTGCTACAAAAACGGAACTAGCTCCCAAAGCTGCCATACTTTGCTCTACGATTACTTCAGCGACTTGTGTTGGAGTTAGAGATTCTGAAAGTGCAGCGGTAATCGCTTGCAGACGGGTGGTACGAGATGCTGCGTGTAAGGTCGCCTGTTGAGATTGTTGTGCTTCTCTGTAGAGTCGGGCATTATCAACTGCGATCGCCGCCCGACCAGCCAACTCCTCGGCTAACATTAGGCTTTTGGTGTCGTAGCGACGACCTGAAGAAGATACCAAAGTCATAACTCCCAGCACTCGTCCCCGAAGGATTAGCGGTACACTCATACCAGATGTCGGATTTAATTCTTGCAATATTTTCAAGTGACTGGCGTTGTGGGTTGCCCCTTGGATCTGTCGATCGGAAATCAAATGAATAATTTGTGATTTGCCTGTCCGTATTACCTCAGCAACACCTTTTGTTTGTGCCAAATCAGGGGGATAATTTTGTAACTGTTCTATCAATTCTTGTTTCCCTGGATTGGCATGAGCTGCTGCAACCCGACGGACTAATTGATTGTCATAAATAATATCAACTAAGCACCAATCAGCGATTTCCGGCACAGCCAAACGCGCTAAACCTGCTAAGGTTGTCTCGTAGTCCAATGATGCAGCCAAAATCCCAGTAGCCTCAGCTAGAAAACGCTGCTCTTCTTCCACCTGCTTGCGCTTAGTAATATTTCGCGAAGACGCCTGCATCTCTAAAATTTCTTGAGTTTGGCGATCGCGAATCGCTCGAACAGTTGTTTCTAACCAGATATAATGTCCATCTTGGTGACGCGCACGGTGAGTAATTGTATAAATATCTGGTAAATCGCCCTTGACTGGGTAATTTCTCGCAATCTCTACCAAATCGTCAGGGTGAACTAACTCATGGCTAGGATGACCGACTAATTCTTCTGGTTGATATCCCAGCACTGTGTAGCAAGCTGGTGAAACGTAGAGAATAATTCCATCTACTCTATGGCGGGAAATAATATCAGTTGAATTCTCAGCTAGCAGCCGAAAACGCGCCTCACTCTCACGTAGTTTGGCCTCAGCCTGCTTGCGTTCGGTAATATCGACGCACATTCCTACCCATTCGCGGATTTCGCCTGTTTCGTCGAGTATGGGCACACCGCGTATATTCATATAACGGTATTCGCCGTCATGCCGCAGAACCCGATACTCAGCAACTGCAACACTGCGTGTAGGAAATGCCTGTTTCCAAATTTTCGCTATCGAGGCACGATCTTCTGGGTGCAGTGCTTCAACCCAACCCCATCCTTTATATTGTTCGGGACTTTGCCCTGTGAACGCCTGCCAAGTTGGAATATCATCAACAACGTTGCCCCAAGGTGCTGCCCTCCAGACAATTGATGCGCTTGCCTCTGCCAGTGAACGGTAACGTGCTTCACTATCGCGCAGCGCAGCTTGCTGTTCGCTCAAATATTGCTGCAAATCAATAACCTCTTGAGCTTTCAGGTTCTCACTCATTTTAAAAGTATTTGGCTAAAAGCGACCCATCGGGTTCTCTTGTCTGCCGTAGTAGTTCTTTAATTTGTTTCATCGCCAGTGGTAAAGGTTGTGTCCGTCTATTTTTCCATCGATTTATGGTCTGGAGGGGAACCCCTAATATCGTTGCCAGTTTTACCTGTGTAAATTTAAGGCGCTGCCGAGTCTCACGAACCAACTGTGCAATCTTTGGCTGTTCGATTGCTGGCATAAGCTAAATATATTTTGATTTTTCTAATGCAATATAGCAGATGCTATAGCTCTAACTGCACCCATCTAAGGTTATAGAGGTTGTCAAGAAGAGGCAGGGAAGCAGTGGGGAAGAAGATCGCCTACAAGGGGCGGGGCTTTACCGAAAATCACTTTTATCCTCTGCCCCTGTGCCCCTCTGCTTTCTTGTAAGTTGATGATTATGTATTACATCAACTATCATGCAAGCTATTTAAGCTAGTAATAGAATTGTTTCAATTCAGGGGATAAGAATATGAAGGTTTGGCTTGCCTGCTTTTTGGTGCTGTTTGCGTTAGCGGAACTGTTTGACTGGTTGCAAGAATTTAATCTGCCATTACCTATCTATATTTTGGGTGGCGCTTTTTTAGCTGTTGCTTCTAACTATGATAAGATAGTTGGCTCCTATTTTGCTGATTCAAGCATTGAAGCATCGCTTGAACAGCCCCAGTTAGATTCACTAACCCCATCTAGTAATCCGATTTCTTTTCCAATTGCCAGTCCTGTTGAAGATGTTCAAACATCTCAAACAGATGATTAGCGCTTGTCTTATTCTCTAGTTGATGCTGCGCGTAAGCTTGCTTTCAAAGTAGGAATATGCCAAAGTCTCTAACTAGCAAGTAAATTGCTACATTAATAGAAGCTCAGGTTAACTAGCTTTTAACCTAGATTCCGAAAATTAACTTCTGCGTCTGCAACATCTACCCAATTCAGGCTACCGCCCCAACGCCGTGATTAGTAGACTATTAGAAAAACTCCGTGTCCCTTTTGTCAAAGTTCAGGATTACCGTGAAACTTCTAAGAGCAAAAGCTGGCTGCAAGTTATTTTTGTTACCAGTATAGGAGTCACCGCCTTTATCTGGGGAGTTCGGGAACTTCGATGGTTACAGCCTTGGGAGTTAAGAGTTTATGACCAGATGTTGCGATCGCAAAAAGCAGAAGCACCCGATCGGCGGATTTTGCTAGTAAAAATTACTGATAAGGATCTCAAACGAGAGAAATGGCCCATATCAGATCGAACAATCAATCAGCTATTAAAGAAAATAGAGTCTTATCAACCGCGAATTGTTGGCTTATATCTTTTCCGACCAGAAGACAATAATTTGGCGACTAATCTCCAAAATAAAGATAATATTGTCACTACCTGTTTGTTCAGCAGCTTGGGTAGAGATGAAATTCCCCCACCGCCAAATGTCCCTATAGATAATGTTGGGTTTAGCGATGTGGTTGCTGACAATGAAAACGACCAAATTCTCCGCCGTACTTTATTATTTGCTAACTCTACAGACAAGAAATGTACAACATCATTTGCATTTGGTGCATTAATTGCAATTGATTATCTGGAAAAACAAGGTATTGAATATGATTTCACTAAAAAAGGAGATTTTCTGTTAGGTAAAACCCGATTTTTGCGTTTACAACCTAATTCCGGTGGCTACCAACATTTGGAGGCAGATGGCTATCAAATATTATTAAATTACCGTTACCCCAACAGCCTCGCCGACCAAGTAACCCTCACAGATGTTCTTAGCGGTCGAGTCAACCCCAGTTTATTCAAAGACCGTCTGGTAATTATTGGCACTACGGCAGCTAATCTCCCCCCAGGTGGCTTTTATACGCCCTACAGCGCTTTACCAGATCAACCAGCCAGAATGCCTGCTCTGTTTATTCATGCACAGATAGCAAGTCAACTCATCAGCACAGTGTTGGATGGGCGACCTTTGATTTGGTATTGGCCCGACTGGGTGGAACTTATTTGGATATGGGGCTGGTCGCTATTAGGTGGTGTTTTAGCATGGCGCTGGCAAAATCCACTGCTTTTGCTAGTGGTAGTAGGGATGACTTTACTTGGCTTAGTAGTAATCTGCATTGCTTTGTTTCTGCAAGCCGGATGGGTACCATTAATCCCTTCTGGTCTTGCTTTAGTTATTAGTAGTATTTGTGTAATTATTTATACTAGTTACCAAAATCAACGGCAAACTCAGGTGATTATTCTGCAAGTTGAAAAACAACAAGAAGCGATCGCCCAATTAAATGTACTCTTAGAAGATAAAACAGCACTTCCCGACTCGTCTGTTGACTTTCTTCCCCCAATTGATTCACCAGAAATAAAATCAGATGATTTGCTTTTGAGTGGACGCTACAAAATCTTTCAAACTCTCGGTGCTGGTGGATTTGGTCGGACTTATTTAGCACAAGATACTCAACGACCGGGTAATCCTACTTGTGTCGTTAAAAAGTTAATGCCAGCTCGTCAAGATACACGATTTTTGCAAGTGGCTCGCAGGTTGTTTCATAGTGAAGCTGAAATTTTAGAAACTTTGGGTAAACATCATCAGATTCCCGAACTATTTGCTTATTTTGAAGATAACCAAGAATTCTATTTAATTCAACAATATATCGAGGGACATACCCTAAGCGAAGAATTACCACCTGGACAAAATGTGCAAAACGAATCATTTGTGATGGAAATGCTCAAACAAGTTTTAGAAGTTCTAGAATTTGTTCACCAGCATCGAGTGATTCATCGCGATCTCAAACCGACTAATATTATTAGATGCGCTCGAGATAATCGGCTGGTATTGATTGACTTTGGTGCTGTCAAATTGATGCAACCGCCGAGTAGTGAGCAAACAGAATTAGCCACAGTAGCCATCGGGACGCGGGGTTATGCACCTCCAGAACAATTTGCCGGTCATCCCCGTTTATGCAGTGACATTTATGCTTTAGGAATGATTGCGATTCAAGCCATAACTGGGATACCACCGCAGGAACTCCACCCAGATCCAGAAACGGGGAATGTGATGTGGCGACAAACAGCGCCAGTCAGCGAAGAATTAGCGGCAATTTTAGATAAAATGGTTTGCTATCATTTTAGCGATCGCTATCAATCAGCCACCGCAGTTTTACAAGATTTAAAACGTTTTTAAACTAATTGAACTAGGAATTGGAGACAGGGACATATACAGCAGTTTTCATTTGCATGAGGTACAGAGTAAATGGTTTTGAGGCAGGAAGCAGGAGGCAGGGGGCAGGAGGGAAAAGAAGAATTTCTATATTTAATTCTCCAGTTGTGTACCTCATTTATTTGCAAACTGCTGTATCAATCTACTTCTAGCACTCCTAAAGTTTTTAAAGTTACTACCTCTGCTTCAGTCAACCCTGTCACCCTAGTAATAATCATACCTTCATAAGTGCGGGCTGGTCTCAACGTTTGTTGACAATCTGGACTGCACCGCAACTGCCCAAACATGGTTTGAGTCTGCCTTGTTCTTGCACCCTCTTATCTCCTTATCCCATTCCCCATGCCTAAAAACTTCATCCCCTTGTGGATGGGGTTTTTCATTTTGGAGCTTTCTAACTAGTCTGCCAAGTTTATCCTCAAGCCGATCGGCAGAGCCAAGGGTTATTCGTAGTTGATTTAGGATAGGTCTTACAATCAGATGAATTTGACTATTGTGGATGTAGTCTTTTGCGTGGGCTTGCATCGAAGCATAAGTCAGCAGATATTGCGGTGATTCTGTTACGATTTCCTCGCAGACTTGCTCAATCAAGCACTTTGTCACATATTCCATCACTACAGGTTGCTGTGTGAATCCTCCAGTATTGCTTTCTATCAAGCTACGCCAGCGTAAAGATTCGAGGACTGACATTAACTTAGGCTTAGGCAATATTAGTGTGAAAGCTGTTTGCAATTCTGTCGAGGAAAGCTTGCCCCGATTAATTGCCAGCCAATACATCACTAGCTGCTCAGACGTGGAGAGTCTTTTGAATTGTTGTTCTAGAAGATTGCCAATGCCCTGAAATACGGTTGTGCCTTCGGCAAAGAAGCAGGCGATGTTACCTTCATGTAAGTCCCGAATGGAAGTGGCGGCAATTTTCAAAGCTAGGGGATTACCACCGTAACACTCAACCAGTTGGCGGGTTTCGTCCTCGGAGCCTGATAGCCCTTTGAGTTTCAGAATTGTTTGCCCAGCTGCGACTTCTAATCCTGATAAAGCAAGGGTACGGACTGGCAAACCATCACCTTCCAAGGCAGCGACTTCAGTCGGTTTTTCCCGACTGGTAAGCAGGACACAGCTTTGATGCCCAGTTTCTCCTAATCGCCACAGAAGTTCGCCGTAGGGTTCGTAGCCCTCACGGTAACAGCCTGTCCCTTTACCTTGCTGCAATAATGTGTCGAAATTATCCAGAATCAGCAAACATCGATATTTGCGGAGATAATCGATTAAACAAGTAATTTGCTCATGGGGGGAAGCAGGCAATATGGTAACTTGTTGATGAGAAAGGATTTTGATGCACTCCGTCACCTTGTCGTGAAAAAAAGGTGCGTGTCGGAGCGATCGCCAAATCACATATTCAAATTCTCCCTGCAATTGTTCTGCTAACTTCACCGAGAGCGCGGTTTTGCCCATACCACCCATACCTAATAGTGTGACTAGACGAGCGCGATCTCTCACAATCCATTGGCTGAGGGTTTCTAATTCTGTAGTACGTCCATAGAACTGGGAAACGTCGATTGCTTCCCCCCAATTTGTATAGTTCGTAAAGGGTTGAAAGTGTTGTCGCTGTGCGGTTCTCTTCAGCACTCCTTGCAGGTTGTTTTTGGTAACTTTTTCGCCCAAAGCTTGAGAGAGCGATCGCCATAATTCTGAGCCAACGTCTTTGATGTGACCGGGGTCATAAGTGACTGCTCGCGCCATTTCTAGATAAGTTTTCCCTTCCCAAGCGTAGCGAAATACAATCTCTTGCGCTTTCGTTAAGCATCCTCGTTCCAATAATTGCTCGACTATTGCGATCGCTTCTTCAACCGTCATTTATTTCGGTAGTAATACAGGCTCACTACAATCTTCACACTATTAACTTGATTTTTTGTCAAAAGTTTACGTAAATCTACGAAAAAGAACCCGACTTTTTCCCGACCTTTTCCGACCGACAAACTTGATACTAGCCCTTTAGAATTTATCTAAGATCACAGCGATCGACAATGTAACCAAATTATTGAAGGCAAAGACATGGCTTATTACTATTACGGCACAAGTGGAAATGATTATCTAAACTACACGGGTTCAGACAGTGTTTTTGCTTATGCTTATGAGGGAAATGATACCATCTATGGCAATACTAACGACGATTACCTCTATGGATATAGTGGCGATGACTACCTAAATGGTTGGACAGGTAACGACGTCTTATATGGAGACTCTGGTAGTGACACCTTATATGGCGGAGGTGGTAGCGATACTTTATACGGTTCTAACTCAACTGCCTACAACAGTTATGAATATGATGTCTTAAATGGTGGCGATGGCTACGATAGGTTTATTTTAGGTACATCCTATGATGGAAACTATTATCAGGGAGGTGGCTACGCTACGATACAAGACTACAATCCTGCGAATGACTATATCCAATTGAAAGGAAGTGCAAGTTCTTTTTATCTTGGTACTGCAGATTATGAGGGAACTAGTGACCTTGATACACTCATATATCAGAATGATGGTGACTTGTTAGGAGTAGTTCAAGATCGGACTGATATACAGTTAACCAGCTATTATTTTAGCTTTGTCTAGTCCTACTACAGAAACCTAACCTTCCTAACCCCCATTCCCTAGTAAGGAATGGGGGTTTCAAATTCAAAGCCTTTTGACCTTTAAACTGTTGAAGAAGAATTCAGCTATTCTGAATTCAGGAGTCAGAATTAATTAGTTGGGGATTCAGACCCGCCACTAATTATAGACTGCGCTTATTGAAAATTTAGCTCTTGTCTTACAGCAGTTTTCATGTATTTGAACCACATCTGTCGTAAGGGCACAGCATTGCTCATACGTGTCAACTTCAGCCGAAAACTATATCAGACAGGCGTTTTGTAAATCCCTCACGCCCTCATCCCCTAACCCCTTCTCCCTTGGGAGAAGGCAGGGTAGTTTCATACGAAAAAAGAAAAATACATAAGTCTTGATTTCTCGTGAAAGTGGCATGGCTTTTTCCCTCACTTCCATTCCTCTCCCCACGGGGGGAGAGGCTTTGAAACCCAGTTTTAATTTTTCTTTGCTTGTATGAAACCACCCTGCTTCTCCCTTGGGAGAAGGGGAATTGAATGTCTAGCTCCCCTCTCTCTTGGGAGAGGGGCTGGGGGTGAGGGCAAAATGTTTTCACCAAGCGGGTTTAGCGTTAAGTTGACACCAATGAGCATTGCTGTGCCCCTACCGCGTGGTCTATTTACCTGAAAATAGCTGTAAACCTACTTATTCATCTGCCAGTCGTACAGAATTCATACTGAATTCTGACTTCTGAATTCTATTTAGATAAAAAATTTGCCTACGGGGAAGCAAGCACACATTTTTCTGGTTTTCAGCATAAAAAAATCGCCCCCTGAATTCAGAAGGCGCATCACCAAGGTGGTGTAGAGACGCGAAAATCCGCGTCTCTTGTTTTAGCTAGCAACGTATTCTTTGACATTGGCACGACGGCGACGCAGATGAGCCAAAGCTTGATGCTCTAACTGACGAACGCGTTCGCGGCTGAGATTCAATCTCTCACCCACTTTTGCCAATGACATTTCATTACCATCTTCTAAACCAAAGCGTAAAGCTACAACTTCTCGCTGTTGCGGGGTTAGTTCTGCTAGCAGGTTGTTCAAGTCCTGGCGTAAGAATTCCTGGTTGGTGTAATACTCTGGCGATGGCCCATCATCTTCGAGCATTTCTTGCAACTCAGTATCTTGGTTCTCACCAACTCGCACATCCAAAGACACTGGTTGACGAGCCATATTCAGATACTCGCGAATCTGAGTCGGTTCTAGTTCCAGTTCTTTGGCAATTTCAGCCGGAGTCGGCGATCGCCCCAAGGTTTGAGCCAACTCGCGCTGCACTTTTTTGATTTTGTTCAGTTTCTCGGTAATATGGATTGGTAAGCGAATAGTACGACCTTGTTGAGCGATCGCACGAGTAATTGCTTGGCGAATCCACCAGTAAGCGTAAGTTGAGAACTTGTAACCCCTCATTGGGTCAAATTTCTCCACACCCCGCTCTAATCCTAGCGTTCCCTCCTGGATTAAATCCAGAAACTCCATATTTCGCTTTTGGTATTTTTTGGCAATAGCGACGACCAAGCGCAAATTCGCTTCGATCATTTTTTGTTTTGCCCGCTTACCTTGCGCCACCGTTTGTTGCACATCGGTTTCCGATTGTTGAACGTAGTCAGCCCACTCTGACATATCTGGTTCCCGTTGCAACTTCTTGGCCAAAACTTCCTTGGCATCAATGAGCGTCATCATTTGTTGCACTTGCTTCCCAAAAACAATTTCTTGTTCGCGGGTTAGCAGTGGTACACGACCAATTTCTCGCAGATAGGTTCGCACCATATCAGCCGTGAATTTGGTGTTAAGGTTTTCTGTTTGGGTATTGACAGTAGGCATTGGTGCGATGTCCTCTACTTCGTAAAGATAATGTATGTTTTATTACTAAAATGGATGGGAAAAGTAGTACATCTATCTCGAAATCTTGGGAGCGACCAAAAACAATTAATTGATACAGCCGTTGTTAAGACGGTAAGCTCCCAATGATAGGTTCCCCTACCTTCCCTAAATTTTCAATCTTTTATAAGCACGCTGGTTATTTGTGAGAATCCTTCTCTTAGACAGTTACTGACACCGATTGGCAAAATCGAAGTCGGTATGAGTTCTACTTAACTTATGATACGATAAATCAGGCAAATAGTAAACTATCTTAAGATAAAACCTATCATTATAATTTAAAAGCAGCCGTTATATAAAAAAATTTTAAAGTCCCTTAAATTACTTACTACATCTATAGTGACGCCAAAAACCCCTCTTCTGTTGCCAAAACTAGCGGGATAACCGAACTTAATTTGCTGTGATAATGGAGGGATGTCACGAATTGGTCATTGGTCATTGGTCATTGGTCATTAGTCATTAGTCATTTGTACTGAGCATAGTCGTTGGCACAGCGTCTCCTAGAAAAGTATTGGTCATTTGCAAAGGACATAGACGCGCTAGCGGCTTCCCGCAGGGTAGGACAACTGACAAATGACAAATGACAATCTAAAATCCAAGGTCAGCTTTGGCTAGTTCCGCAGCAGCGAATACTTCTGCGTCAGGTTTTTCTTCCCAGGCTGGTTCACCAATTTCGGCATAAAAAGTTGCGTCGTAAGGACGGGTACGGACTACTACGGGCATAGGAACGGCATGACCCAATATTAAAGCTTGTTGCTTCGAGTCTAGCTTTGCCAACACCGATCGCAGTCCACTACCACCAGATACCCCTGTAAAAATCGCGTCAATATCTTTTTCATCATTCAGCAAAGCGGTAATGCGAGTCCCAATTTGCGACATAACTTCATTATCTATGCCTGATGGACGTTGATCGACTACCAAAAGTGTGACAAAATATTTTCGCAGTTCGCGGGCAATAGTCCCAAAGATAGTACTTTGTACAACTGCCGGGTCAAGGAAACGGTGCGCCTCTTCAATGGTAATCATCAATGGGGTTGGGCGATCGCTTGGATTTTTGCTTTGCAGGAATTTGTCTGCTTTTTTGACGTAATGCTCGTGGATACGTCGGGTGATCATATTCGTCACCAACATATAAGAGAGCATATTAGACTGGGAACCAAATTCTATCACAACATTCTTCCCAGATTCCAGGCATTGCACAATTTTACTAATGTAATTCTGGGGACAAACTGCTCGCATATACTTCAAGCTATCCATCCGCAAGAGTTTGCGCTGCAATGCCATAATCGAGCCTTTATGTCCGCGCTTCTCGTCGCAGAACATCTCGATTTCTTCGTTAGTCATATTCAGCAACTGGACAATCCAAGACTTGCCAAATTCGCTATACAGAATATTGGCGTTATCTAAGGCTGCGTCAGAGAGTCCTAAATCTCGGCTACATAACTTAATATCTTCAACTTCTATTTGCTCGTAGCTCAAATAAAGTTCTTGAGCATCACGCACGCCCCGGCGCTTTGTTGATTCCGGGTCGAGGGTGTAGACTTCCACTTTACTAGGAAAAAGTTGCTTTAATCCTTTAACGGTATTGACATTTTTACCTTCTGCGACGGCTTCCCAGCCATACTCAGAGTGCATATCAAAAATCAAGTTTACTGCCGCATTTTTACGGATAACGCCAGCTAAAAGTAGCCGCGTTAGAAAAGATTTACCAGTACCAGATTTCCCAAATACCCCATTACTCCGTTCCACGAAGCGATTCAAATCGATACAAACCGGCACATCCATATCCAATGGTTTACCGATAGAAAAGTTGCGCCTTTGGGGGTCATCTTCCCAACCAAAGACTCGGCGAAAATCGTCAACACTTGCTTCGTAAACTTGACTAAAGTGGCTAGGAATAGTTTTAACCGGCAACAATTCCATCGTCGTGCTGGTTTGTGGCACAAATGAAGCCAAACCCGTCACCGATGGGAGGAAAGGATTTGCTGATTTGCCATTTGTTGGAGAGAAAGATTCTTCAGTTTCGGGAGTGAACATCAACATCGGCGCGAGGTTGATAGTACCGTAAGTGCCACTTCCGGCTAAAACATCTCGTAAAAAAGTGTCTTCCCAATTGGGGGGATTAGCAATAATTCGCGCATTAGCAGCTCCCAATGCTACATCTGTCAGCATACAAAAAAAACGCGATCGCATCCCTTGCACAACAAGAAATTTACCCACCCGCATATCTTCCACAGAAATGTCAGGATGCAATCGTACTTCTAAACCTTCAGTTAGAGAACCTTGAATGACCGAACCTAATGGCTGTGCCGAATTCATCTGATTAGTCATTTGTCATTTGTCATTTGTCATTGGTCATTGGTCATTGGTCATTTGTTTTTCTTCTCATCCCCTATGCCCCATGCCCAATTTCCCATGCCCTATTATCTAATCAATCTGAATCGAAGTTGGCGCACTTCCTGTTGGTGGAGTGGTACTAATTAACGGTATGCGGAATTGGGCGTAAAGGCGATCGCGCCAGGTGAAGAATGGTTCATAATCTATATTCTCGGCAAAGATTGGCAATCCTTTACCTCTGATAGAAGCTGGTAAATCCAGATAGGGGCCAGAAGGAAACTTGAGTAATATCGATAAACCAGCCACTGCTAAGTCAGCTAAAGTTGGCTCATCTCCTGTTAAATAGGGACTATCTGCCAATAATAACGTCAAGGCTTCCAAGTCTTGTTTTAGAGATGCGATCGCTGACTTTATCACATCTGGGCTGTAACCGACGCCAAAACCCAACACTGTCAGTAAGTCACTAGGAACTCCTTGAACCAGACTTTTAAATATATCTGGTGTTGAGGTGGGTAATAAAGACTTACGGAAATTTTGATCTTGACTTATGGCAGCAAATAGTGCTTTGCGACCTTTAATGCCTATGGACTCATCCGCCCATTCTTCTATTAATAAAGTTAAACCCCGTTGTTTAGGATCTTGCGGGATTATCGGGCGATCGGGATACTCTAAGTCTAAATACTTAGCTATCTCCGTAGAATCCGCAATATATTTATTACGATCCTTTAATACTGGCACTTGTTTTTGACCAGTCAACCGGAACAGTTCTACCTGTCCAATCCCAGGCGTCACCTCTATTTTACGGTAATTTAGTCCTTTAAAATCTAAAATTAGGCGCACTTTCTCTGAGTATTGAGAGAGTTCCCATTGGTATAATTCCAGCATATTTTGTATATCTTGTAACTGGTCAACTTCTTAACTTTCCAATTGTATCTTTAGTTTAAGTAAATTTTATTGATATTAGTTGGTTAATTGTCTATCTTATTGACATTAGAGTTTAACTGATGTCTGATTTTTGGCAAAATTATCGATTTTAAAAAATATTGCTTTCTGATTGATTAAAATATCGAATAACTAAGTAATTTAATTCAGCATATATATAAATATAAACCTAACTCCTTATTCGTGGGTCTTCAACAGTGACTTCAATTTCTGTCACCGTTAGCCTACGTTAAAATATTTCGGTAATTAATAGACCTCTTGCAGAATAATTTTATGGTAAGGTAGGAGGTTTTGACATAAATTTGTTGCGCCAATGCGATACGAACAAACTTTGCGACTGTCC
>NZ_JBALDJ010000054.1:0-43675 GCF_036917415.1 Nostoc sp.
CTCTCCCAAAATTGGGAGAGGGGAGCAAATTCTCTAGTTCCCCGAATCCCAACTTGGGAGAAGGGGTTAGGGGATGAGGGCAAAACGTCCACTCAAAGCAGATTTTTTCTTAAGTTGACACCAATGAGCAATGCTGTGCCCCTACCGCGTCGTCTATTTACCTGAAAATAGCTGTAAATGTTATATAGGAATCAGATTTGATTTATGAAAAAATCTAAGTATCTGTAGGGGAGCCAGCTGCGTGGGCGGGTTTCCCGACTTGAGCGGACTGGCGTTGTGTTATGGCGTAGCCTAACGCACCTAAATCGTTAACTGGTGCGTTACGCCAAAGGCTAACGCATCCTACGTGTATTTCAGAAATCAAATATGAGTCCTATACCAATTCCAGAAAAGAATGAAACAGATGTATTTGTTGGGTTTCACTTCGTTTAACCCAACAAATACAAGACTTTGAAATGTTGGGTTGAGGGACGAAACCCAACCTACATCTGTAGCAATCATTTTTTAAATTGATATTATGTATGCAGCAAAACCCGCATTTTTTAGCGATCGCGTACCTTTATGATCGCCCAAAGGGAAAATGGATAAAGTCGAGCTAAACGATCGCTTTACTCATGCTCGGTTTTATCAAAAACTATGATTAACTTTTAACTGCTGGTAGATGCTTTTTTTTAACTTTTTGATTTTGCATACTCAGCTTTTTCCGCCATGTCTCCATGTAAATGTAAAACACTGGAGTCAGATAGAGAGTCAATATCTGAGAGAACAGCAATCCACCCACGATCGCAATCCCTAAAGGACGACGCGCTTCTGAACCTACTCCTGTTCCCAAAGCAATGGGGAGTGTTCCAATCAAAGCTGCCATCGTCGTCATCATAATCGGACGGAAGCGAATCAAGCAAGCAGTATAAATGGCATCAAAGGAATTTTTTCCTTCCTTTCGCTGGGCTTCAATGGCAAAATCCACCAGCATAATACCGTTTTTCTTGACGATGCCCACTAACAGAATAATGCCGATGAAAGAGTAAAGATTTAAATCAACCTGGAAAATCAGCAGCGTTAGTAATGCGCCAAAACCCGCTGAAGGCAGACCGGAAAGAATGGTGATTGGGTGAATGAAATCCTCATAGAGAATACCGAGAATCAAATAGATGACTACAATAGACACCAACAACAGCACGCCTAAATCATTGAAGGACTGTTGAAAAGTCTGGGCTGAACCCTGAAAGCTGGGGGTAATTGTTGAGGGTAACACCTCCCTGGCTGCTTGTTTGATAGTATCTGTAGCTTGACTTAGAGATGTTCCTGGGAGCGTATCAAAAGAGATAGTTGCAGAGGGGAGTTGAGCAACGTGAGTGACAGTGAGAGGGCCGACATTTTGAGTGATATTAGCGATCGCACTCAAAGGAACCAGTTTCCCAGTACTCGATTGCACATATAGTAGCGATAGAGCGTTGGGATCTCGCTGAAACTCCGGTTTCACTTCTAAGATTACATAGAATTGGTCATTTGGAGTATAGATAGTGGAAATCTGGCTAGAACCATAAGCAGCGCTGAGGGTTTGTTCAACTTGTTGGGCGGTAATGCCAAGGGTTGCAGCTTTGTTGTGGTCAACTTGGACTTGGATTTGGGGAGTGCTGAGTTGTAAATCGCTGTCAACGTCCCGGAGTCCTGGTAGGGTTTTGACTTTATCTACAAGTTTAGGAACGTATTGGCGCAAGTCTTGTAAATTCAAGCTCTGCAACGTGAACTGATAAGTAGAATTGGTTTGTTGACCACCGATGGGAATGGCTGACGGAGAGCGGAGAAATGTCTTAATCCCAGTTGTACGTCTCAACTTGGGGGTCAGTTCTTGAATGATTTGGTCAGCACTCAGTTGACGTTGAGAACGTGGTTTAAGCCGAATCGTAATTCGCCCACCGTTGACTGAACCGTTCGGGCCACTTGCACCCACAATTGAGTCAACTGCTTCAATGTTGGGATCTTTACGAATAATGTCAACAACCGTTTGCTGGTGACGCAGCATATCATCAAAAGAAATATCTTGCGCTCCTTTGGTGTTCGCCATTAGTTGTCCGGTGTCTTCGGTTGGAATAAATCCTTTGGGAACGATGACGAACAAATAAACGGTCATTACCAGCAGAATGCCAGAACCAATCAATGTCATCAGGCGGTATTTTAAAACGGGCTTGAGCGTCCAATCATATCCCCGCAGTAGTAAATCAAATGCCCCTTCTGAGACTCGATATAGCAGATTTGGTCTTTGCTGATGTGAACTCAGAAAGCGACTGCACAACATGGGGGTGAGACTGAGGGAAACAAAACCCGAAACCAAAATTGCCACAGCGATCGTCACGGCAAATTCATGAAATAATTTACCGATTATTCCACTCATAAACATAATCGGGATGAACACCGCCACTAGGGAGAGGGTCATTGATAAAATTGTGAAGCTGATTTCCCTCGATCCTTTCAATGCCGCGTTTAGGGGAGATTCGCCCATTTCCCGATAACGAACGATATTTTCCAACACAACGATCGCATCATCCACCACAAAGCCTACAGAAAGGGTCAACGCCATCAGGGAGAGGTTATCTAGGGAAAAGCCCGACAGATACATGACAGCAAAAGTGCCAATAATCGCTACAGGTAGCGCCAAACTGGGAATTAGGGTAGCAGTGATGTCACGCAAGAATAGGAAAATTACCAAGACAACTAGACAAACCGAGAGAACTAAGGTAAATTTCACATCATTGACAGAAGCTCGGATTGTTTGGGAGCGATCGTACATAATCCCCATCTCAATGGATTTGGGAACTTGTTCGCGGAGTGTAGGTAAAAGTTCCTGGATGGCATCAACGATATTTACAGTGTTGGCTCCCGGTTGCGGTTGTACAGCCAGAACAACAGAATGGCGGTTTGTCACCTTGCGATCGCTATACAAATTCGAGACTTTGACGTTTTGTTCGCTGTCAATTACCTGACCCAAATCCTGGAGCCGCACGGGCGCACCATTTTTGTAAGTTACAATTAGCTGGCGATAGCTGGCAGCATCGGTGAGTTGACCATTCGCCTGAATCGTATAGGTTTTATAAGTGTCAGAGAGACTGCCGGTTGGCAAGTTGACATTTCCCTGTTGAATTGCAGTTTTCACCTGATTTAGACCAATTCCCCGCGATGCCAACTCTCGCGGATCGAGCTGGACGCGGATTGCATATTGCTGTTGACCATAGACCTGTACCTGAGCAACACCATCAATCATCGAGATGGGCTGACCAACTGTTACCTCTGCGTATTCATCTACTGTCGAGATTGGCTGTGTCTCAGAATACATATAGAGGTAGAGAACCGGTGAGACAGAGGGGTTAACTTTGCGGTAGGTGGGGGGGTGAGGCATTCCGGCGGGTAGTTGTCCGGCGGCGGCGGAGATGGCTGCTTGCACATCTTTGGCGGCATCTTCCACTCTGCGGCTAAAGTCAAATTGTAGGGAAATGTTGGTGCTGCCTGTGGAACTGGTGGAATTGAAGGAATTGAGTCCGCCAATTTCGGTAAACTGTCTTTCTAGGGGTGCGGCGACGGAAGATGACATTGTTTCGGGGGTGGCACCAGGGAGACTAGCAGAGACAGATATAAAAGGATATTCAACGTTGGGTAGGGCACTGATGGGTAACAGTAGATAACTCATGAGACCGAAAATGAGGATACCCATCATTACCAGGGTGGTCATGACTGGACGACGGATAAAGAGTTCTGAAAGGTTCATGAGTTTTGTTCTCCCAGAAATGTGATGGGGATGTGACGAACCGCAGAGGCGCAGAGAACGCAGAGAGAAGAAAGAAATGCTTAACTATTTTGTTTTGGGTTTATATTTCATAAGGGCAAATATAGGACAATCCCTTTCCACTCAGACTGATCGCTGTAATTAACCAGCAACAGCAATTCGTTAATTGCTTGTCTAATCGGCATCCGATCGCTCACTACGAATAAACTCAACATTTGCTCTGGGTCATGAGTGAGGAGTATGCGATCGCTCGCTGCTGCCCAAGTTAAGATTGCTGGGTCATCTACTTCCTGCAAACCAACATCCTGAACGCGAAGTAAGTCAAGATTCGGTTGACGCAGAAATAGTCCTCGCACAATATCGCCATTGAAATTTTCATTGCTCAATAACTTCAACATTGACATTTTTAATATTATTGCTGGGCTAATAAGCGAGAACGAATTAGGCTCAAATCAGGTTGAATATTTGAAAAACGTTGATGAACAGATTCAGCTAACTGTTCACGTCGATCGAGGTATGCTTCTACAGCATCTCGATGTCGAAGGTAATAGCCAATAGTCAGGTATACATCGGATAATGACAAGGATGAGTAACGCCCAACAATAGATTCAGGGGATGCACCATCTTGAAAGCTACGAATCACCAGTTCTAGCAAAACCCTTGTCTTACCTACTCGAATTGCACCTGTTGCATCTTCACTTAAGGGAGGAATTTCTTGTTCTATTGCTAAAGTCATAGTCTAATTATTCCAGAAACGCTAATATCTAAATTTTAGTGTGCTGCTATTTTGTAATTGGTAATTCGTAAGGCTATATTGCTTGTTAAACATCACGATCGCTCATCTGAAAATGAAAATATCCGACGGAATTTAACTTGACTGAGCTTTTTCCGCCATGATTCCATGTAGATATAGAACACGGGTGTTAAATACAGGGTCAATATCTGAGAAAACACTAGCCCGCCTACAACTGCAATACCTAAAGGACGGCGGGATTCGGAACCAGCCCCAAATCCGATCGCTATGGGTAAGGTTCCCATTAATGCTGCCATCGTCGTCATCATAATCGGGCGGAAGCGCACCAAGCAGGCTTGATAAATTGCTTCAGAGGGTTTTTTCAATTCTTCTCGCTGGGCAACGATTGCAAAGTCCACCATCATGATCCCGTTTTTCTTGACGATGCCCACTAAGAGAATTATGCCGATGAAGGAATAAACATTGAGTTCGACATGGAATAATATCAGCGTTAACAATGCCCCAAAACCTGCTGAAGGCAAACCGGAAAGAATCGTAATCGGGTGAATGAAATCCTCATAGAGAACGCCCAAAATCAGATAAATTACTAAGATGGCGATCGCTAATAATAAACCCAAACTCGGCAGTGAACTTTGAAATACCTGGCTTGCGCCCTGAAAGCTGGTGCTAATGCTGGCAGGAATCACCCGATCGATTAGTTCTGCAATTTTTTGGTTGGCATTTCCCAAGGAAACACCGGGAGCGAGGTTAAAGGAAATAGTGGCGGCGTTCATCCGACCGTTATGATTGACCATTAACGGGCTGACTCCCTGAGAAAGTTTGGCGAATGTCTTCAGTGGTACTGCCACTCCTGTGCTGGAGTTAATGTACAATGTCAACAGAGCGTTGATATCCTGTTGATACTGGGGTGCTAATTCCAAAATCACCTGATACTCATTGGTCGCTGCATAGATGGTTGACACTTGGTAAGAACCGTAGGCATTTCTCAGGGTATTTTCGATTTGCTCGGCAGTAATCCCATAAGTTGAGGCTTTATCGCGGTCAATGTCAATTTGAATCTGGGAAGCAAATTGTAAATCGCTGTTGACATCCTGGAGTTCTGTCATTTCCTTCATCTTGATCACAAGTTGGGGAACATACTTCTGTAAGGGTTTGACATCAGAACTCTGGAGTGCAACTTGATAAAGTCCTGTGCTTTGTTGAGCGCCAATGGGAATCGCTGGGGGATTTTGTAAGAACACTTGGATGCCTGGAACAGTGGCGAGTTTGGTTCGTAAATTTTGCACGATTTCGTCAGCCCCAAGTTGGCGCTGCGATCGCGGTTTTAACCGAATAAACAAACTCCCGGAATTGGCTGCAACTGCTGCCCCACTGCCACTAGCACTCGCTCCTGCCCCAATATTGGAGTTGACCGCATCTACATTTGGGTCTTGGCGAATCAGGTTAGCAACTGTCTGCTGATGCTGGACAAGATTATCGAAGGATGCATCCTGGGCTGCTTGGGTAATACCTGTAATTTGTCCGGTATCTTCACTAGGAATAAAGCCTTTGGGAACTACCACCAACAACCCAACTGTCACCGCCAATAAAAAGACAGATAAAATCATCGTGGTACGGTGATATTTTAAGACTTTTTTGAGACTCCAATCATACAGAGCCAGGAAGCGATCGAAGACATATTCGGAAGCTTGATATAACCGACTTTGATTAGCATGGTCTACAGGACGCAGAAAACGACTGCACAACATCGGAGTCAGACTCAAAGACACAAAACCAGATACGAGAATTGCAACTGCGATCGTTACAGCAAATTCATGAAATAATCGTCCCAGTACTTCACTCATGAACAACATCGGGATGAACACTGCAACCAAAGAAAGGGTCATCGATAAAATTGTGAAACCAATTTCTCTCGACCCATTTAACGCCGCTTCTAACGGACGTTCCCCCATTTCCATGTGACGGACAATATTTTCTAGCATGACGATCGCATCATCCACGACGAAGCCCACCGAAAGGGTCAACGCCATCAGTGACAAGTTATCTAGTGAGTAGTGCAGCAAATACATCACGGCAAAAGTGCCAATCAGCGAAACGGGTAATGCCAAACTGGGAATCACCGTCGCTGATAGGTTCCGCAAAAATAGGAAAATCACTAAGATAACTAGAGCGATCGTCAGAATCAATGTAAATCTGACATCATCTACTGAATCTCGAATTGACTGAGAAGCATCATAGAGAATCCCAATTTCCACGGATGCCGGAATCTGCTCTTGCAAATTTGGGAGTAATTTCTTAATCGTGTCTACGACTTGTACTGTATTGGTTCCGGGCTGTCTTTGAATGGTGAGAATAATGGCGCGAGTATTGTTGTACCAGCTTGCTACCTTGTCATTTTCTACACTGTCAACGATCCTACCCAGTTGATTGAGATAGATAGGCATTCCATCTTTATAAGACACAATCAACTGGCGATAAGCAGCCGCATCCTCAAGTTGCCCGTTGGTTTGGACTGTAAAATTCTTGTGATTTCCCGAAAGACTGCCGGTGGGTAAATTGACGTTACCTTGTTGAATCGCCGTTGCCACCTGATCTAGCCCAATTTGGCGTGCTGCCAATTGCTGCGGATCGAGTTGAATTCGAGCTGCATATTTTTGGGAACCATAGACGGCTACCTGTGCCACCCCATTGATTGTAGATAGCTTTTGCGCCAGATAAGTCTCGGCATAATTATCTACCTGGGAAAGGGGCAGCGTGGGAGAGTCTAGGTAAAGGTAGAGAATCGGTTGATCTGCGGGGTTAACCTTACTGTAAGTCGGAGGATTGGGTAAATCCGTCGCAATTTGCCCCGATGCTCCCGATATCGCGGCTTGCACATCTTGCGCTGCATCATCAATGTTGCGGCTCAGGTTGAATTGCAGGGTAATTTGAGTCTGTCCCAGAGTGCTAGTTGAGTTGAGCGAATCGAGTCCAGCAATACTGGAAAATTGCTTTTCTAAAGGACGGGCAACCGATGCTGCCATTGTTTCCGGGCTGGCTCCCGGTCGGGCGGCACTTACCTGAATTGTCGGATAATCTACACTTGGTAAATCGCTGATTGGCAGCAAGCGATAACTCATGAAACCGAAGATCAAAATCGCCGTCATCACCAGAGTCGTCATGATTGGGCGGCGGATAAATGGTTCTGAGAGGTTCATGATTCACCTCCGCCTGACTTCGGGGATTCTCCCCCCTGCTCCCTGCCCCCTGCCCCCCTTTCTCTTCTAGACTTCGAGGAATTTTCACCTGCATTAGGGTTATTGCCGGCTGTTTTGACGCGGATTTTGCTCCCCGAAACCAGATTCGCTTGACCATCGGTGACAATTTTATCGCCTGGTTGCGGCCCTTTCTCAACCACATCTAGTCCATTAATGGTGCTGCTAACTGTAACTGGAACATTTTCCACCGTCATGTCTGGCTTAACTACAAAAACAAATTGTCCATCCGGCCCATTCTGCACGGCTTGACTGGGAACAACCGTTGCATTCGGTTGTTCCGTCAGCGTTAGCGTTGCGTTCACAAATTGACCGGGAAACAAATGTCCCTGAGTGTTGTCAAAGTCGCCAATTAGTTGAATTGTCCCTGTGGTGTTATCGACCGTATTATTGACAAATGTCAAAGTACCTGGCACGGAATGAGTTTGATCGTTGGGGAACGTCACATCTACCTTCAGCTTGCCATTCTGCATATACTTTTGTACTTGGGGTAGATTTGTTTCGGGAATGGAAAAAGCAACTTGAATCGGGCGAATTTGGCTGATGGTTACTAGTGGAGTCGTGCTATTAGCTTGCACCACATTGCCCAGAGTCACCAGAATATTGCCAGCGCGACCATCAATCGGCGCATAAATCTTGGCGTAA
The DNA here is from genome assembly GCF_036917415.1 of Nostoc sp. Lineage (GTDB taxonomy): Bacteria > Cyanobacteriota > Cyanobacteriia > Cyanobacteriales > Nostocaceae > Nostoc. The sequence goes on from NZ_JBALDJ010000054.1 coordinate 8,435, forward strand.
GATAATTGCACTTTGCTATTGTCTAATGCTCCCTGGTCTGAAACGACAACAGCCTGAGCATTAGCGATCGCAGCTTGATCCCCTTTAACGACAGCACCAGCATTAGTCAGCGCCACTCGATCGCTTTTCAAAACAGCCTCAGCATTAGCGATCGCTTCTCGATCTGCTTGTAGTGTTGCTGTCGCCGATTTGCTATTGGAAACGTATTGCTGTGCTTGATCTAAACTGATAGCGCCCTTCTTATACAACGCACTATAGCGATCGCTCTGTCCTTGAGCAAATTGTGCTTGGGCTTGATCCTTGGCCAAGGTCGCTTGGGCTTGTCGCACCAAGGCTTGGTCTTTGACTAAAGTCGCCCTAGCTTGGTCTACCTGACCCAAATCTCTAGTTAATGTATCTCTAGCTTGTTGTACCGAGGCTTGGTCTTTTGCTACAATTCCTTGGGCTTGCTGGATTGCAGCAGCTTGCGATCGGTCATCCAAGGTAAATAAAAGTTGTCCCTTTTTCACATCTTGACCTTTCTTGAAATAAACTCCAATAATCCGTCCGCTAGCTTGAGGTGTAATCGCTACCGTAGACCCCGATTGCACATTACCGATCGCTTGCAATTGTATCGGAACCGTTTTTTGTGTCACCATTGCCACAGTTACAGGTGTTACTTGCTGTTTATTACGCCCAGATTTTTCAGCTTTGTCTGATTTGGCTGCACCTGTATAAATACCCAAAAAACCCAGCCCAGCCAGCAATATCACCCCCAAAAGGACCAAACGAATCTTTTTCTTTTTTGGCGATCGCGGTAGCTCTGGTTTTATACTATTCTCAGTCAAATCGTTAGAAATATCATGGTTCATCAGAACCCCCAATGCATTTTAGTTAATTAAAAACCGTGAAATCCTTTACACCTCAACTCTAGCTGATACTAATTTCATTTGAAAAGGCACATCTGAATAATTAGTTTTTTACAGTTTGCTCGATCTGCCTTGTCAAATAATGATGATTTTGTCGATTTCAAATCAAACAAATAATATTTTTTAAGTAATCATATGCAAAATATTTTATAATCTTAATTAAATACTTGGTTTTTTATACCAATTTGAAAAAAGAATGCGACAGATACATACGGACATACCTTTGTTATGTCTGGCTTTCTTAATTTTGAATTTTGAATTTTGAATTGGTATTACCTGTGTTTACTTATTACTTTTTAGCTGCCCATATAGAAGTTGGAGAGCTTGTTTTTCTATCTGTCTGACTCGTTCGCGACTAATACCCATGCGCTGACCAATCTGTTCTAGAGAAAGTTTATTTCCATCTATCAAACCAAAGTGTAAGTTTAAGATTTCTTGTTGTTGTTTAGACAAACTTGATAACAAGCTTTCAACTTCCTGATTGAGATATTGCTCAGTGGTATAGCCATTTTCTGAATATCTGTAATCTTCGATTAAATCTTCTAACTTTACATCTCTGTCTGAACCAACTTGGAGATTGAGAGAGATAGTTTGACGAGCCAAAGTTAGATATTCTCGAATTTGACTAGGCTCTAAAGAAAGTGCATGAGCAATTTCCGTAGTGGTAGCAACGCGACCCAGTTTTTGAGATAATTCTCGCTGAACGCGCTTAATTTTATTTAACTTCTCATTGATATGAATGGGTAATCTAATTGCACGTCCTTGTTGGGCGATCGCTCTGGTAATTCCTTGACGAATCCACCAGTAAACGTAAGTTGAAAATCTGTATCCTAGAGCCGGATTGAATTTCTCAATCCCTCTCTCCAAACCCAAAGTACCTTCTTGAATTAAGTCCATCAGCTCTAAGTTACGTCTTTGATATTGCTTGGCAATTGACACCACAAGCCGGAGATTAGACGCCATCATTTTCTGCTTGGCTTTTTTCCCTTGATTTAGCTTTTGAAGTAGTTCTTGTTCGCTTAACTGCATCTGGTCAGCCCATTCTGACAGTGTAGGTGTCCGCTTTAATTCAACAGTCAGTTTTTCGGATTCAGCAAGTATTTTGATCGTCTGCTGAACTTGTTGGGCAAAAAAAACTTCTTGCTCCTGGGTTAATAGAGGTATCCGCCCAATTTCTTGAAGATAAGCACGTACTGTATCAGTTGTAAATTGAGATGCTTTGGTGGTGTTACTAGATTTAGTGTCTAAGAATGTTAAGTTACTCATGGTAAGTTAGCCTCTGCTTATTAATTAGGATATTTTTTATTTGGGAAAAAACGCAGATAGTGACTCGATGAGCCATAGAGGTTTTTATAAAAAAACCAGGTATCAAGTACTAGCTCCAAAAGAGCAATCAATACCCAAATTGCTAGAGAAACAATTACAGGTAGGCTGAGATCGGGAAACTTCCTTTGCAAATCGATAATGCCAAATAACAGCAAAAACACGAGAGAAACTCCCAACAGAAAAGACAACTTGATAATCGCAAGAATGAAACGGCTCATCTCTAGGATGCGATTGTAAAGCCTGGAAAATCTTTCCAGGATTTCTTCCATGTTATTGATGACCAGTAAAATTTGTTGTTGGTGCAGATGGGTAGCTAAAGAGCATTGTTGCTGCACTTGCGTCAATTCATGTTCATTCTTGAAATTATCTAAAAGTTTGTCCCAAGGTAGCACCTGAGAGCTAGTTGACCAGATTGGGAAATCTTTTAAATGCAAGGGAACTAAATAGTTAATCAGTGCGATCAGAGTTTTATCAAAATTACTGAGTTCCGGGGGAAGAGACTGAGTTAGACGAATAAGTTGGTCAATCTGAATCTGAAGTGTATAGTAGTCTTCATATCTCCTTTGAGCGATCAACTGACTAGTAAAGGTGAGGAAAACAATTAACACCCCCAATAAAGCAGCTAGGGACTGGGATACAGCAGAAAAGAATTCAATCGCTACCTGTTTAGGTACTGTCAGCCAGGGGGCGTTTTCCCGGATCGAAAAAACCAAGGTGGTAACAAATACAAACCCAACGATCGCTAGCTGATGGTGGGTAACAACAGCTATGACTGTCCGTACTAAAGGAGTGTTACTAAGTTGAACTAGGATTTGCAGACCTGGGACTGGTTCACAAACTTCAAGTCGTTGGGCTTTGCGGGTTGGCATGATAGAAAACTACAGTTCCTGACAGAATAATTCGTGATTCGATTAATTCAGAGTTGCAATCATAATTTAATTACGAATTACGAATTACGATGACTTGTTGACGACAGTACTTATTCCCCACGCTGCAAACTCAGATGATTGCCTCCAGACTGAATCAATTTGCTCAGGTCAGCAACGGCGCTAGCATACTGAGGATCGGCTAATGTCCCCAAAGTTTGGTTTTGCACTAAAGCTTTCTGCTGTGCCTCGGTTAATGCCACGTTAATATCTGGGGCAATGCCGACATGATTGATATCTCGACCTTTCGGTGTATAGTATTTAGCGATCGTTAGTTTCAGCCCGGAACCATCCTCTAGTGGCTCTACGGCTTGAACTAAACCTTTACCGAAGGTGCGAGTCCCTACTAAGGTGGCACGATTGTCATCTTGCAGCGCTCCCGACAGAATTTCGCTGGCGCTAGCAGATCCCTTATCAACCAGTATCACTAAGGGTTTGTCGGTAAGAGGATGTCCCGATGCATCGTAGCTTTCTTTCACTCGATCTCGATTTACCAAAGATACGATCGCCCCTTGCTTCAACCACATACTGGCAATTTGCAAACTCGCTTCCAGCAGTCCACCTGGATCGGAACGCAAATCTAAAACGTAACCCTGCACCTGTTGTTTTTCTAATGCTTGAATTGCCTGATGCATCTGTGCGGGGGCAGTTTGCGTAAACTCTGGCAAACGAATGTAACCAATCTTACCTGCTGCTGTGGTTTGCGTGTTGTAAGTTACAGGATGGATCGCAATATTGGCGCGAGTAAGTTTGAAAGTTTGCGATTGGCTACCCCGTTGAATCGTGAGTACTACCTTGGTTCCCACCGGGCCGAGAATCCGCTTCACCGCATCATCAATTTTCATCCCCTGAGTTTTTTGACCGTCAATTTGGACAATTACATCGTCCGGCAAAATACCCGCTTTAAAAGCAGGGGTTCCTTGAATAGGGGCGACAACGGTTAAGGCTTTAGTTTTTTGATTCTCTGCCAGTTCCAGCCCTACACCACTGAGATTGCCAGAAATATCGTTATTTAGGGCTTTAAATTCTTGTGGGTCAAAAAACTCGGTGTAGCGATCGCCTAATTTCGCCACCATTTCTTGAATTGCTCCATAAGCCTGTTTCTTGGAACTATAGGAACGGCTAATATACTGCTGGCGAATTGCTTGCCAATCTTGATGGTTAAAGCTGACATCAACATAATTTTTATCTAGGATTTGCCATACCTCATCCACCAGTTTTTGAGAGCTAGGTTGTGGTTTACCTAAAGCTTTAGAAGTGTATAAACTAGTTCCTGCAAGGATTGCGGCTATAACAGCCAGTTCTATATTGACGAGCAATTTTTGTTTAAACATACTTTAATTATTGAAGAATAATCTAGAATTCAGAATCCAATCAATGAAAGGCTGAATACCTCAGTAACAAATAATTCCTTCTGAATTCTGTTTTGATAAAACTACTAGGAATTATCTTGAGATTTTCCTTTACGGTGGGGATAGGCAGTCTTAAAAATATCCTGAATTTTAGTCTTTTGTTCAGCGGTAAGATTCAGGCTGAATACTGCTTTACGCATTTTTTCGCCTTTTTGTAATTTTGTTGACAATTCCTTTACCTGATCGGGGGTGAGAACGGCCTCAACTTGCTTGCGAATTTCTTCGCGCTTATGAGCGCGTTCTGGCGTATTCGCTGCTGGAGAGTTCGTTGTAGAAGTATCAGATACCTTTGTGCCAGAATCGTTCCCTTGAGAGACATCTGGAGATTTAGAACTGCTGCAACCTGTCATTCCTCCAATTAGGATAGTTGCAAGTAGTAGGGTTGGTAAAATTATCTGTTTTTTAATCATTTACTCCTCTTGTTTTTGCTGTGTGTAATCGGACTGTTCTAATTCAATTTCGGTGAGAAGATGTTTAAAAAGTTGCTGCTTTACTCACACCAGCTAATCTTAGAAGTTGGAATGAGTTTGCACATGAGCTAGAATTCCTAACCTGACCAGTAAAAAAGTACTCAATTTATTGTGACTTTTTTCCTAATTTAGAAATAATTAATTAGTCGGAACGGCTCTATCGAGACTAAAGAGAGATTCGTTATATAGAGGAGTAATGGGGATTAGGGACTGGGGACTGGGTACTGGGTACTGGGGAAGAAAATATGAGTAAGATTTGATTGGGGTCTGAATTCCCATTCAAATCTTCCCAATCCCCAATCCCCAATCCCTAGTCCCCAATCCCCTAGTCCCCAGTACAATATTTCCCTATAAATCTGAATTCCCATTCAAATCTTCCCAATCCCCAATCCCCAATCCCCAGCCCCCAATGCAATATTTCTCTCTAAAATAGTGAAAATACCTATGGTTTTGTTACAAAGACCATTGAGTTGGAACAGTTCTATGGTTAGCTTGACCTACCCATCTTTCCGTCTGTTGCTTTACTTAGAGTGGCTGTTATTAGCCACGGCAGTGTTCATGGAAGTTCTGCTGCCGTTTCAGTTATCCTGGTCTTTGCCGCTAGGAGTTCTGGCGATCGCCACTTTCAGCTTGATGGGTTTGAGGCTACCAATGGTTAAGCTGGAAAGCAAATTAATTTATACAGCCCTGGAATTCGGTTTAATTTTGCTACCAGCAACTCAACATATTTTATCGACTCGCTCCGTTTTCCTGCTGTGTCTGGTACTGGTGATGCGGAGTTGTCTCATATTTAAGCGATCGGGACAGTTGGCTGTCTTGATTTTATCTCTGCTTTCTTATGGAACACTGCTTTTGTCAAGACCGATTGTACCTGAGAATTTTATGCCAGATAAGCTGATCGCCATGTCCTGGGATTGGCGATTAAGTAATATATTATTGTTTAGCTTAACGTTAGTATTCGCTTTATTGTTAATTAATGCCCTGCTTGCAGAACGCCAAAGTCGAGAGCAGTTAGAAATTGCTCATCAGCAATTAGAGATCACCAATCAACAACTGTGCCAGTATGCACTACGGATTGAAGATCAGGCAACCTTGCAGGAACGCAACCGAATTGCCCGCGAAATTCATGATGGGTTAGGACACACTCTCGCCGCTCAAACCATTCAAATTAATAATACTCTGTTGTTTTGGCAATCAAATAATGACAAAGCATTGACATTTCTCAAACAGGCAAAAGAACTGGGGGCTGAGGCGCTGCTAGAAATTCGGCGATCGCTTTCGGTTTTGCGTTCAAATCCTTTGCAAGGGCAATCTCTCAAATCATCCATTGAAAAGCTGTTGACAGATTTTCAGCAAACCACAGGTATTAAACCATCCTGTAAAATTGATCTCCCGTACACTTTACCAACAGAAGTAAACACCGCCCTTTACCGCATTGTGCAAGAATCGCTGACAAATATTTGCAAACATGCCGAGGCGACGAATGTCACCGTTAAACTTCTGGCTTACGCTGGAATGATTCATCTGTCAATCGAAGATAATGGTAAAGGATTTAACCCCACTCAAAATACAACCGGGTTTGGATTACAAGGGATGCGAGAACGGACGGTTGCACTGGGCGGGCAGTTGAATCTCCACAGTCAACTAGGAACAGGTTGCTGTATTTCTGTTTCTTTGCCACTCTCAAAGCTGTTGGTGTTTTAGCTTATGATTCGGATTTTATTAGTTGACGATCAGCATCTGATTCGCCAGGGACTTAAGAGTATGCTTGAGTCGAATGCCCAGATGCAGGTAATTGGTGAGGCGGAGAATGGGCAACGGGCACTCGAACAGATTGCCGCATTGCAACCCGATATCGTGCTAATGGATATCCGAATGCCCATAATGGATGGAGTTGCCACCACAAAAGCGATCGCTCAACAATATCCCAACATTAAGGTTCTCGTCCTCACCACCTTTGATGATGATGAGTATGTTTTCCAGGCGATGCGGCTGGGTGCAAAGGGCTATTTGCTCAAGGACACCGAACCAGATGAATTAATGTTGGCAATTCGATCTGTCTACAAGGGACAAACCCTACTCGGCCCGGGATTGTTTGAGAAAGCACTCACGCCGATTGCCGCACCTGTCCCATCTGTGCAACCCCCTCCAGAATTAGCGCAACTCACACCCAGAGAATTAGATGTATTGCGGTTAATTGCTTGTGGAGCCAATAACCGTGAAATTGCCGAATCGCTGTTTCTTTCAGAAAACACTGTTAAGAACTATGTTACTAATATTCTCAGTCGCTTGAGTTTACGCGATCGCACTCAAGCCGCTTTGTTTGCCCATTCGTTGTTTAGTGGACTTAAGTAGAGTCTACTTGAGCAAGGGTATCGTTCACTATAAAGACAAATAAGCTGGGAAACGCAATCGATACAATGCCATTGTTAGTCGATGCAATGCCATTGTTAGTCAATGCAATGCCATTGTTAGTCAATGCAATGCCATTGTTGGTCGATGCAATGCCATTGTTGGTCGATACAATGCCATTGTCAGTCGATGCAATGCCATTGCAGGTCAAGAGACAGTACTGTTCAGTTAAGGCTCAAACTCTTGGTCAAAGTCAATCCTCCCTGCTCCTCTGCACAAGCGCAGTTTTGAAAGATGTGGTGATAAATCGGGGATTAAGGGGTGGGGTTTTTATTTGTGATTTATGCAAGAAGTCTATTGCACATTGTGTATTAATGCACAAGAACTGAATATAGCAGTCCTAAATCATTTGTGAAATATTTTTGGAGTTGGCTGTCATTAGTTATTAGACTTCTTGCATGAATCAAAAGCCCTCACCCTAAATCCCTCTCCCAAGCTTGGGAGAGGGACTTTGAAATTGTCTCCCCTTCTCCCAATTTTGGGAGAAGGGGTTGGGGGATGAGGGCTAGTTTTGTATTCGTGCAAGAGGTCTATTAGTCATTTGTCCGTTGTAGTCACAAATGACAAAACGCAAAGTCTGAGCGGAGGTTTCCTTCCTTGGCGTAGCCCCCCGTAGGCATCAGAACTTTGTAAGAGAGGACTTTTGACCAAGGACGACCATAATAAAAATTTTCACAATCTCATTTAGGATTGCTATATAGATATTTTGACATACCCTTTCAGGGATAATTCTTGTTATACAGCAGGCTACAGGGAGAACTTAATATGACATCTCCAGAAACGGTTATATGGCTACAAGAACGGACGGCTTTAGGAATACTCTCACCTGAAGTATTAAATGCGATCGCTCAAGTAATTGAAGAACAAGTAGTGAGTGCCGAAACTGACTTAGTTAGTGAAGGCAATTCTCCAGAAGCCCTTTATATTCTTGTAGAAGGTCAACTCGAAAGCAAAACCACCAATCAAAGCAACCCAGCTTTAGATTGTGGATTTCTCCCCGGTGCAGTGATTGAACTCAAAGAATTGCTGTTGGAAGAATTAACTCCATTCACAATTACTACAGTAACCGAATGTCACTTGTGGGTTGTACCTGCTGCTAAATTTCGGGAATTAGTCACTCAATACCCCGAAATTGCTCAGGCTTTTTCGCGTCAATTGGCTCAAGAATTAGCTCAGGTAACATCTGCACTTGGCTATGAACAAGAACGTTCTATTGCCTTGCGGCCATATTTAGTCACCAAGGCGCAACGGGGAATTGTCGGTACAAGTCGCTATGCTGTGCGGCTGCGGGAGCATATTCGAGAAGCGGCCGCTGACCGCAAATCAGTGGATATTTTCGGAGAACCAGGGTTAGAAAAAGACAATATAGCAGCCCTGATCCATTTTGGTTCTCCCAAACGACGAGAACCAATTATTAAAGTAAATTGTGGTATTCTCCAAACTAGCGGTGCAGATTTATTTGGTCGCGCTGGCGGCAAACCAGGACTGTTGGAATGGTTGGGGGAAGGCACTTTAGTTCTCAACAACATCCAAGAATTGCCCGAAGAATTATTACCTCCCATGACGCAGTTGCTCAAAACTGGCACATATACCCCCGTGGCTCGTTCTGCAGAACCAGCACCTGAACCTCGCCCCAGTAAAGCCAGAATTTTGATTGTTTCAGAAAAAACTCAGCCGACAATTGAACGCTGTATTGGTCACATTATTAAAGTCCCACCGCTACGAGTACGGAAAGCCGATATTCAGACACAGGTTGAATATTATACAAGTCTCTACGTTCGGGCTAGAGGCGTTCCGAAACCGCACATTACCCCAGAAGCTGTGCGTCGCCTCCAGTCTTATGATTTTCCTGGGAACCTCAAAGAATTGAAAAATCTGGTTGAAAGAGCGATCGCGCAAGCGGAGGGTGCGAATGAATTAACAGAAGAAATTTTCTGGCCAGCCGAAACGAAGAAAAAACGATTTCGGGTAAATCTGTTAAATGCCTCTCCTCGTTTACGGTGGTTTTTACGTAGTCCCTGGTGGCCCGATCGCATTAATTATGGTTTTACTGCAACGGCTTTTGCGATTATTGTGGCAGTATTATTTATTGGGCCGCAAACCCGCGATCGCAATTTCGTATTAAATCTATTTTGGGCTTGGTGGTGGCCTTTCTTCTTATTTCTCTTTCCCTTTTTGGGTCGTGTCTGGTGTTCTGTTTGTCCGTTCATGATTTATGGGGAAATTACCCAAAAGTTATCTCTGTGGCTGTGGCCTCGAAAACTCAAACGCTGGCCGAGAGAACAAGCTGAGAAATGGGGCGGATGGTTTATGTTTGGGTTATTTACCCTAATTTTCTTATGGGAAGAACTCTGGCATTTAGAAAATACAGCTTATCTCAGCGCTTGTTTGCTGCTGTTAATTACTGCTGGGGCGATGATTTTCTCGGCTCTTTTTGAGCGACGGTTTTGGTGTCGATATCTGTGTCCCATCGGCGGGATGAATGGTTTATTTGCCAAACTCTCAATGACGGAACTCCGGGCACAGCAAGGTATTTGTTCTGCCAGTTGCACCACTTATCAGTGTTATAAAGGTGGGCCGCAAAAAGGCGAAGGGCTAGAAACGAATGGATGTCCTTTATACTCACACCCAGCGCAGTTAGAAGATAACCGAGATTGCGTACTGTGCATGACTTGCCTCAAAGCCTGTCCTCATCGTTCCGTTGAGTTCAACTTGCGTCCCCCTGGTATTGAACTGTGGACAACTCATGTACCCCGCACTTATGAAGTAGCATTATTGTTTTTGCTGTTGGGTGGTATATATCTCCATCGTTTACCAGAATTGCAATCTTGGTTGGGGCTGCAACTAGATTTAACTGAGTTTTGGCAGCACTTGGGATTATCGCTGCTAGTGTTAATTATTCCAGCGGCTTTTACCTTCGCGGTTTATGGCTCGATCCAAGTGTTCAATTTTAACCGTAAGCCGCGATCGTTTGTAGAACTCGCCTACGGCTACCTACCATTAGTATTGGGAGGCAACTTGGCTCACTATCTACGTTTGGGCTTAGGCGAAGGCGGGCGGATTTTACCCGTGACCTTTGCGACTCTTGGTTTGAGTGGCGAACAATTGCCAATATTAGTTGCTCACCCAGCTGTGATTGCCTTTTTGCAAGGTACAACGATAATTTTCTCCGTATTGCTGACTATGTTATTAACGCAAAAAATTGCCAAGCAATCAGTGGGTATACCAAAGGGGTTAGCGAAACTATCGCTCCTTTGGCAACACCTAGCAGCAATTGGGTTGGGAGTTAGTATGTGGGCAATTATCGTCTTTTGAGCTTTATACCATTTCACCAAATGAAAGATACAAATATTTTCTCCTCTGCCCCCCTGCTTACCTAAATGTATCAACCTTAAAGTGAAATGGTATTACATCTTCCACCAGGCGGTTTTTAATCGCCTGGGCTAGGTGCAAAATGTGAGTTAAGAACATTCTTCCCTACGAACGTGATAGAAAATACTTATATGATTTATGATTTTTGACTCATAGTGTAAGGATTACAGATAATGCACGTTATAAAAAGAGCGATCAAACCAGCAACCTATATATCATTCCTCCACATCTACCAAACTACTTGGGGGACTGCTGGTGATATTTGTTTAATTCGTGAATCTGTCGCTGAAGAAAGTACAGCGAAATTTATTGGTCACAAAATCCAACTAGTAGTTCCAAAAGGGCTGGAACGCGATCGCATCGCCAACTGTCCGATCATTAAAGTTGCAGGTAATGTCGGCGACGGACATCCTAAAGAGCATCCCTTGGAATGGGAGGCTTATGAAGGCGTAAGTGAAGAAATAGCTCTAGCAGCTTTGAAACCTTGGGGCTTCAAGTTAATTGAGCTTTAATGTGGCAATCTGACAAGCTCAACTCGCTTTTGTTCTTTTAAAACTATTTTTCCCCTAGCGCCATTAGACATTGGCTCAAATGGAAAAATTCATCTAATAGACATAGGAGTGAAATTAATTATGCGTTGCCCAAAATCCTTGGTAGGCATAATTCATAAATTGTATCTACGTCATTTTCACTCCTACGTCTAATGTCCTAAACCAGGTTTCTAAATCCGCGTAGTTTACCGCCGTAGGCATCGCCTGAAAATCTAACAATGCTTCACCGAGATTTTCTAATTCTTCTAAGGAAAGAGTTTCAATCCGGTCTAGCACCTCTTGGGGTAATTCTCCCACAGGGCGAGTGAGTTGACGGAGAATGAGCGCTCTTTCTCGTTGTTCGCCGCGTTGTTCGCCTTCAGCGAGAATTTCTTGATAAATTACTGACTCGCGCATCATACCCTCCCGAAATAATTGTCGAATCAAGTCTTGATTGTATTTTAACCCCGCTAAGATTTGGGTGTAAGCGGGAATTTCTGGTCGTTGTCTTGGCTCAAGTTGATTAACTTTTTCTACAACTGTTTGCAACAAAGCTTGGGGTAGCGTAGATTCTAGTTTGGTTTGAAATTCCAGGTAGAGAATGCGTCCTTGTAGCTGTAAAAATGTGACATAATCAGCGCGAATCAGTTCAATGCTCAATTCGTTTTTGAGAACTTTGACATAAGTTTGTGGTGTTCCTAATACCCAACTGGCAAAGGTAGCAGGATGTTTTTCGGACAGTAGTTTGCAGAGGTTATCAAAGGACATTGACGATCGCCAACAATTGAACGAGGTATTGTTATTATCTCGTGCAGTGGTTTGAATAGGCGATGTCTACGACGGGCTACGCCTACGCACCATTGGTCAGGGAAACCCAATACTATACTCTGGGCGTATCTTTTTAAATTCCTGTAGTATTTACATTAATATTCCATTTCTAGCTAGGTTGAGTTATCAGGCGGTAAAAAGATAACTGTAGCGGTTCCTGTTTGACTAGTAAAAAACCTAACTCCCTTTTCTTTCTTTACCAAACAAAGGGCAGAAAAAGCCTTTATTTATAAATAAATTATCAATTATACTAATGCATCTTTCCATAATTAAAAAGCGATCGTCGCCCTTTTTCATTTTTCCCTTTATCCTGCTGTTGACTCTCCTCCTCGCCCTGCTTTGGGTAAGCGCGAAAGAACAGCCTAAGCCCAAGCCAGAAGCGTGGCAGATTAACGGTATCGTTGCTGCCCTTGATGATGGACATAACGGAGTAAAGGGGTATGCATTCAACAAATTAGTTGAATATGATCTCAAAGATTTAAAATTTCTGGATAAGAAATCGGAAGATATTGCTCAGAAAGCTGCCAAAATCCTCAAGGATAAAACCGTTGAATCCGATGTTCGTTCCGGTGCAGCATCGGCATTGGGAAATCTAGGGAAGGCAGCCAAACCCTACGTCAAAGACATTGCTGACATCCTCAAGGATAAATCCGTTGACTCAAATGTTCGTTCTGGTGCAGCATCGGCATTGGGAAATCTGGGGGAGGCAGCCAAACCCTACGTCAAAGACATCCTCGACTTCCTCAAGGATAAATCCGTTGACTTAAATGTTCGTAGAGGTGCAGCATCGGCATTAGGAAATCTGGGGGAGGCAGCCAAACCCTACGTCAAAGACATCCTCGACTTCCTCAAGGATAAAACCGTTGACTTAATTGTTCGTTTCAGTGCAGCATCGGCATTGGGAAATCTGGGGGAGGCAGCCAAACCCTACATCAAAGACATCGCTGACATCCTCAAGGATAAAACCGTTGACAAATATGTTCGTAGAGATGCAGCAGTGGTATTGGGAAATCTGGGGGAGGCAGCCAAACCCTACGTTAAAGACATCTTCGACTTCCTCAAGGATAAAACCGTTGACTCAAATGTTCGTAGAGGTGCAGCATCAGCATTGGGAAATCTGGGGGAAACTGCCAAACCCTACGTCAAAGACATCCTCGACTTCCTCAAGGATAAATCCGTTGAGAAAGATGTTCGTTCCAGTGTAGCTTATGCATTAAAAAATCTGGGGGAGGCTGCCAAACCCTACGTCAAAGACATCGCTGACATTCTCAAGGATAAAACCGTTGACCCCTATATTCGTTCTGGTGCAGCATCAGCATTGGGAAATCTGGGGGAAACTGCCAAACCCTACGTCAAAGACATCCTCGACTTCCTCAAGGATAAAACTGTTGACCCCTATATTCGTTCCGATGCAGCATCAGCATTGGGAAATCTGGGGGAAACTGCCAAACCCTACGTTAAAGACATCGCTCAAATCCTTAAGGATAAAACCGCTGACAAATATGTTCGTTACGGTGCAGCATCAGCATTGGAAAATCTGAGGGAGGCAGCCAAACCCTACGTCAAAGACATCCTCGATTTCCTCAAGGATAAAACCGTTGACTCAAATGTTCGTTCCATTGCAGTATCAGCATTGGGAAATCTGGGAGAGACAGCCAAATCCTACATCAAAGACATCCTCGACTTCCTCAAGGATAAAACCGTTGACAAAGATGTTCGTTACAGTGCAGCATCGGCATTGGGAAAGATAGAACAACTCAATCTGAATAATGTTGTTGTAATTCTGGATAGCATCTATTATGCAGGTCAATCAGAATTTGAACAGTGGCGGTTTTTAAGCTATTTCCTGGGTGGCGGCACTGATGAAGTCAAAACACTGCTTACATGGCTGGGTTTTCCTGACACCAAAACGATTCCTCATCAATTAACCCACGATCGCGGTGATAAAACTCTTAAAATCTTTGCTCAAGCCTGGGAACCGAGTCGAGATTTGGAACGATTACGAGAAGATTTAGCAAAGCAAATCGCTGTAGTTGCGAGAAAACTCTCTTGGCAACCACAAGATATTGGCATCTTAAATACTCACTACAACAATCTCAAAAACGCCGGATACAACGAAGCTGATTCACTGCAATCGATAATAGTTAACCTCAAGGGTTGGCAGTGGTTTTTCAACGCTAGAATGACGATTTTAATTCATGCTGCTTTTTGGCTTCTCCTCATCTTCGCTTATCCCAAATTTCCCCAAGTTCAAGCCATCTTCTTCTGGAACCCTTGGGTAAGGCGCATCTTAGGCGTGGGCTACGTCGGCTTTCTCCTCGCTTGGATTCCCTTTTTCCGCCGCAAGTTATTTGAACCGTTCAAGCCTTCGCTGTTAGCCGATGCCGGGTTAGATAATTTTAACCCCCAAACATACTTCCCAGAATCTCAAGTGAAAGTTCCCAGTGCAGAAGAACCCCAAGTAATTACCCAGGTGCTACCCAGCATCACTGGGCAAATTGTTCTAGAAGGTGATTCCGGCTTGGGTAAGTCGATGTTTCTCCGCCATTTGGTGAAAACCTCACCGCGCATTGTGGTTTATCTACCAGCCCGCAAATGCGACAAGGGGGTAATTGAAGCAATTCAAGCCAAGCTGCACGGGCAAGCACAAGATGCTGATTTTCTCAAGAATTTAATTTACAGTGGTGCGTTAGATATCTGCATTGACGGACTCAACGAAGTCACAGCTGACACCAGAGCTAAAATTTGCCAGTTTGTCGAAAGCTATTTCCGGGGTAACATCATCATGACCACCCAGCCCCTAGAGTGGATACCACCTTCAACAGCCAAGATATATAAATTACAGCCCCTTGAGCAAGCCCAAATTCAGCAATTTTTGCTTACCCGTCAGCCACGATTGCCCAAAGATGCGAAAGTACAAAGTGGTGATTACAAACAAGCCTGCAATAATTACTTAGCTCAAGCCCTCAGCAACCAGCAATCATCTGAGGAATTAGCTGCTAATCAAAGGGTTCTCTCTAACCCAATGGATTTAACTGTTGTGGCGTTAATGATCTCCCAAGGCGAATACCCCGACCTGTTTCACCTGCAAGAACAGCAATATAATTTGATGGCAGCAGAATACCTGCAAGAGTGGAACCAGGAATTTCCCTTAAAAAAATTCTCCGATGCTGTTTATCAAATGCGGCTGAACGATGAACAGGCGCTACCTGCGGATGAATTTTACCAGATAGTACAGTCTTTAGAAGATGAGAAATATAAAATGGTCGTCAGCCGTCAGTGGCAAAACGAAGCAGGTGCAGCCAAGAGAGAATGGTATTTCCGCCACGACAAGATTATGGATTTCTTTTTAGTGCAGAACTTTCTGGGCGAAAGTGATGAAGCAAAAAATCGGCTGATTGACCACATGGGCGACTCCCGTTTTCGGGGTGTGTACTTTTTGCTAGTCAACTTACTACCTTTAGATGCTGCTAAAGAACTGAAGGAAAAATTAGTTCAATACGCCGCCGATACCAAAGACCATACTGTGAGTGATATCTTTGTGCAATTGTTGCGACCAAGGTCGTGAGATGAATTTGTAATTCGTAATGGGCTACGCCTCGCTACGCTAACGTAATTCGTAATTTAAGAAAGAGACTTATAGTCTGAGGCGAAATTTTTGATTTAATTAAAATGAGCTTTTTAGCTCCATTAATGAGTCTTTTAGCTTCATTAATGAGTCTTTGAACTCCATTAATGAGCCTTTGAACTCCATTAATGAGCCTTTGAACTCCATTAATGAGTCTTTGAACTCCATTAATGAGTCTTTGGACTCCATTAATGAGTTTAGGCTAAGGGTAAATTCTTGATTTGATAAAAATCTGACTTTTCACGTCATGTACAAAAGCTAACGCTAAACCTAATCCCTGAACAAGTTTCCTTACTAGGGAATAGAAACGAGGTTTTCTAGATAAGAGTGAAAAGTCAGATATTGAAATCAGTGGAAAAAGAGATTGTGTCTGTCCTAGCGCCAAGTAGAATCAATGCTCAGTTCACTTGGAACTAAGCTTAATAAATAGGCACAGGGATTAACCACGACCCCAGTCGCGATCGCGTTCATAGCGAAAGCGAATGTTGCGAAGGTTATTATCGCGGTCATAACGGCGATTATTGTCACGGTCATAGCGGCGATTATTGTCACGGTCATAGCGGCGATTATTGTCGCGGTCATAGCGGCGATTATTGTCACGGTCATAGCGGCGATTATTGTCACGGTCATAGCGACGATTGTTGTCGCGCTCATAGCGGCGATTGTTGTCGCGCTCATAACGGCGATTATTGTCGCGCTCATAGCGGCGATCGTTATCGTTACGAATGTTGCGAAGGTTGTTGTGACGGTCATAATCACCATTTCTGTAGTGACGACTATGACGTTCGTAGTTACCATCATCGTTGTGTTGATAGCCGTAGCTATCTAACCCAGCAAGATAAGACACTGGTGTATTAGCATCTGCTTTTGGAAAAATAGCCAAAGCTGAAGCAGATGCTATCAAGCCAGCTAGCAAAATAGAGGTAAAGCGGTTCATGATGTGAATCAACAATTGTTGATAGTAATTTATGCAAGTCTAGTCTGTTTAGGAAGAGCAGATTCCACAAGTCTTTAAATCAATCTTATCAATCTTGAATAACTCGAAAAGTTTTCTTGGGTGCGGTGATTGAGAAAACTTTTGTTATCTGTGATACTTTCTGATCTTCCAAATCCTATGAAAAGTTAAAATTAAAATGAGTATTTGAACTGGATGAATCCACCTCTGAACTCCGTCAACGAGTATTTGAACTGGATGAATCCACCTCTGAACTCCGTTAACGAGCATCAAATACTCGTTAATGAGTCTTTGAACTCCGTTAATGAGCCTTTGAACTCCATTAATGAGTCTTTGATATTAAATACGTTACGATCGCACCTTTGCCAAAACCTACCAGCAAGCCAATGCTCTAATCTACTAAACAAAACGCACACCAATTGTGATTAGTGTGCGTCTGCGGTTAGATTTTAGAAATTCTCGAACTTAGCGATCGCATCCTTCATCTTATCTACCACTTCATCTACAGGGATAACTCCCAATTCCCCAGAGGCGCGGGTACGGATGCTCAAGGTGTTGGTTTCCACTTCTTTAGCTCCCACCACAGCCATTACGGGTATTTTTTCTTTCTCTGCATTCCGAATCTGTTTACCCAAGCGATCGCCACTGGTATCAACTTCTGCACGGATGCCTAACGCTTTCATTTTTGTCACCACATCTTTAGCAAAGTCTAGCTGTGTATCACCCACTGGCAGTAATCTAGCTTGCACTGGCGCTAACCACAAAGGAAAATCACCTGCATATTCTTCAATTAAGATCCCAATTAGCCGTTCCAGCGAACCAAAAGGCGCACGGTGAATCATTACTGGACGTTTGCGAACACCATCTTCAGCAACGTACTCTAAATCAAAGCGTTCTGGCAAGTTGTAATCTACTTGTACAGTTCCTAATTGCCACTCCCGTTGTAGGGCATCACTGACAATAAAATCTAGTTTGGGCCCGTAGAAAGCCGCTTCCCCAATTCCCTCAAAATGTTCCATCCCCAAGGTTTCAACTGCACGGCGAATAGCATTCTCAGCCTGATTCCAAGCTTCATCAGAACCAATATACTTATCACTAACTGGATCGCGGAAACTCAGTCGTGCTTTGAAATTCCCCAATTGCAAAGTCTTAATCACTGACAATATTAGATCGACTACCTTGAGGAATTCGCTGTCTAACTGTTCTGGGGTGACAAATATGTGGGCATCATCTTGAGTAAAACCCCGCACCCGTGTTAAACCGCCCAATTCCCCTGATTGTTCGTAGCGGTAAACAGTACCAAATTCTGCAAGCCGCATCGGTAAGTCCCGATAGGAACGCAACTCACTCTTATATATTTGGATGTGAAAGGGGCAATTCATGGCTTTGAGAACAAAACCTTGTTCCTGTGCAGCAGCTTCCTCATTTTCTGCCATCATTGGGAACAGATCGTCTTTATATTTCTGCCAGTGTCCAGAGGTTTTAAATAAATCCACTCTGCCAATGTGAGGGGTGACAACCTGCTGGTAGCCACGTTTGATCTGTTCTTGCTTGAGGAAGTCTTCTAAAGTACTCCGCAACAAAGTGCCTTTAGGTGTCCATAAAGGTAAACCCGGTCCCACTTGGTCAGAAAATATAAATAATCCCAGTTCCTTACCTAGTTTCCGATGATCTCGCCGTAGCGCTTCTTCTTTACGTCGCTTATATTCAGTGAGTTGTTCTGGGCCTTCCCAAGCGGTGGCATAGATGCGTTGTAATTGGGCTTTAGTTTCATCTCCGCGCCAATAAGCGCCAGCAACGCTTTCTAGTTCAATTGCTTTCGGGTTTAATTCACTGGTATTTTCCAAATGAGGCCCCGCACACAAATCCCACCATTCATTCCCCAGATGGTAAATCGTAATTGGTTCGTTTTTGATATCTGCCAGAATTTCTAGCTTGTAAGGTTCCTTAATTTCCTGAATCCGGCGTTCGGCTTCTTCGCGGGTGACTTCTTCCCGAATTACTGCCAGTTTGCGATTGATAATCTTTGCCATCTCTTTCTTGATGGCTTTGAGATCGTTTTCGCTAAATGGTTCTGGATTATCGAAGTCGTAGTAAAAACCGTTTTCAATCCAAGGGCCGATTGTAACTTGTGCCTTGGGAAACAGCTTTTGTACTGCCATTGCCATAACATGGGAAGCAGTGTGGCGAATCTTTTTTAAGTTCTCCGATTCGCTGGTACGCGGTAAATAAATTTTTTCAACTTGTTCTGACTGTTCGGACTGATTCGATGATTTTAGCGACATTGGCTGCTGAACCGTTGGCGAAGTGATTACAAAAGGTGATTTATCTAAATCTGTAGGCTTATTCAACTATAACGACTTTGGTTTTTGCCAGTTAAGCTTTATCTAACAAAGAACTCGCAAAGTCAAAAGTCAGAATAAATTTGAATTCGACTGGCGTAATAAATAAAGGGGTTTAAGACTCCGCTAAATATATTTTCTTTAATGGTGTTTCTAGGTGGCGGGTTTGAATTCCCCACTATTTTGATTTTGAGTCCTGAATTCTTCTTCAATCCAAAGATAAAGATAAATTTTTGCTTTTTTACCTGAGTGTCAAATTCAGGATTGCCTGCGATCGCTAAATTATTTTATGAATTGCAACTCGGTGTTATATATACCTATAGTCGTCTCTCCAAAGGCTCTGTACAAACCGGATATCAAGAATATATAATTAATTTTGTAATCTTTGTTACAATTTTTTACATCTGAAATTTCTGAGAGAAACCAAAAAAGTGTTAAGAAACGTAAATAACGTTAATATTAGTAAGCAAGTTTGAAATATGCCTCTTATTTATGCCAGACTCAAATTTACCAGGGACTGAGTTGCTGAAAACGGTTTTAGATCCCCTGCTGGAAGATTTTCAGCATTGGTTTACGCGATCGCGCCATTTACTCGAAACTCAGGAACTATCATTTATGAGTGACCAAGAGCAATCTGACTTGCTCTTGCGGGTTAAGCAAGCGCAAGATGAACTAAATACGGCGAAGATGCTATTTAATGCAACTGATAAACAAGTCGGGATTGATATGGCAACGTTAATGCCTTGGCATGAATTAGTAACAGAATGCTGGAATGTCGCAATGCGCTTTCGTCAAGGACGTGAAGTCTAAGCGCTAAATTTCGGCAGACTACTTAGTGATGTCTCTTGAATTACCAAGCAAGCGTCTACGCAAGATGGTAAATCAGTCGTTAAAAAGATAGTAGAAAATTCTTAACAATTCCTTAACATTAACTGGATTAGCAAAATAATGTATCCTATGCTACCGTAAGTGGAATAACGGTTGACAAATAGCCCTATATAAATGTAAGCGCATGAAAAATGCGTAGAATAGTCGTCTTAACTGTGAGTCACGGTATTGGCGAAACAAAGCGTTACAAAATAAAGTTTTAAAAATTGCTGTTCTGGAGGAAAATCCAATGTTACATCTGCTTTACATTCTTGCTTTTACAATCCTTGCATTTATAGCTGTTGGCAACTTAATTCGTAACCTGATTATGTTCAGTTTCGATCGGGAGCGAACTTATCCGACAAATTCCTCGCCAATGAATAACCAAGGCAACTATGGTTATTATTCATCAAAAAAACAGTTTGTACCCCATCCAGAATTATTAGATAGTGCTGGAAACTTAATAAAAGAGCCACTTTTGGTAATGCGTTCGATTAACGTTGAAGATGCGCGTCAACATCTCGATGCACTTTACGAAGCATCCCCAGGACATAAGAGAGAAAATTCAGAAGAAGCATAACAAAATTAGGAGTAAGCTGTTACGCATTTAAATTCTATATTTACTCGTGAGAGTTGTCATTAGTCATTTGTATTTAAAAGGACAGATGACCATTGACTGCATGACAGTCTTAACAATTGCAATGTACAATCTAGACGCATATCAGTTTAGAGACGCGATTGATTGCGTCTGTTAGGACTTTGGGTGTAAATTATTGTTGTTTTTACATCCTTTTCTATTTAACGAATTTCCAATTTTTTTTTGGCACTTTTCAACTGTCTTCAGAGAATGTGAATTTGTTTGTAAGCCTCTTCTGGGGAAATACCACTAGTTTGGAGGCTGCAAATGTAGTTTACCCGTTGAGAAAAATCTTGAAGATTAGCGTTAAATACTAGATACTCTGGTTTAAATTGCCCATAATATGGACTACGATGATATAGAAAATCGCATAGTTCGGATAGCAAATCAGATTGTCGGTTCATAAGTATTTAGAGTATTACGGATTAGAAATTATCTAATTGGAAAATTTTAACAAAGCTTTTGCCGACCCTTTTGACAAGCATTACAGAAAGAAGTTTGAGGTTTAAAGTCAAGACAGCCGAACGCTTCCTCAGAACAAGCTTTAATTGGATGTACAGTACACTTAAGGCGATAGTCGTTGGTGAAATATTCACAAGCATGACAAGGAATTTCATGTAGCTTTTTTAAATGATTTATCCCTTGTTTTAAGGTAAACCAGATACTCAAAATAAAGAAAATCAAAGTGGCCCAAGCAAATGAAGCACAAAAAATTGTAGCCAGCATAAGTTATCCTCCTAAAGATTAGAAAAAAGTGCCCGCAGTCAACTGCTTTTAACCGCAGGCATGAAATATTATTTAGCTGGTGTTGAGTGAAACTAAATTAACTGAGTCAGTAGGTAGACATAGATCAATATGTCATTGCCTAAGTAATCTAATTATTAACTTGACGCAATGAGCGCCAAGAATGCCAAACCTTAATCTGTGAACGCCAATACACCAAGGAAGAACTTAGCTCAGATTCCCAATAGCGATCGCCTTCCATTAATTGAAGGAGGCAGGAGGCAGGAGGCAGGAGGCTCAGTTGGAACAATTGGAAGAGGATTCAGACCCCTCCCTTTTTTTTGCGCCGTATAAACGGTCTTAAACCCCTGCTCCCAAGGCGTCGCGGACTCGCTAACGCTGCGCTATCTGCCTCCTGCCTTCCTTGATAAGGTCGCCATCCTTGCAGAACCTCGCGTTTTTAAAGGTAAAGGTACAGGATAGCTCGGCACGTGTAGCCGTTTAAACAAGGAGTGAGGCGAGTGCGAGCAATCTAAGTCTTGCTCTAATTTATAGTAAAGACGTAGAATGCTACGTCTTTACATCATGGGTATTAAATCACTAGATGATTAAATCGAGTTAATTGCGATCGCACCGAATAAAGCAACACTAGTCAATAGCAAATAAGCGAAGATTGCTCCACCAATTCCACCAATCAAAAAGCCCTCAGTAAATTGACTCCATTCGGCGACAGTATTGATGCTCTGCGGCACTTTGGCAATTGTTGCAACCGAAACTGGTCGTGAATAAATTTCCTGTTGTCTTTCGTAGCTAGTAGTGCCATAAAGCGAAAAGCCAATTGTCAGGATGATAATCAAACTGCCTGTGGCTAGTAAACCGACCAAGCTGCCCACATTAGAATTGCGTAATAAACCCAATGAACCTAATGTCGCAAAGGGACCAACTAGCCAGTAACCATGAGCCATGCCAATTTCTAATCCTCGCCACAAAGCAGATATACCAGGGCGATAAATTGGCAAGTATTTCAGAAACTTTAGCGTCAGATCGGAAGAATTGACTACGGTTACTTGATTCCTCGTTTGGCGCTCTACACGTGGAGGCTGAACCATATCACCATTTTTAAAATCAAATCCGCCTGCGATCGCACGAGCGCGGAGAGCGTGCCAAATGTGACCTAACAGAAATATGAGCGCTAGGACAAAATGGAAAGTTACCAACCAACCACGAGCAGAAACTATACCAGCAGAAGTTTCTATAGCTTTAACTGGGCCATAAAAAACTTCGGGATAGACGGTGTTATTGACTGAAGCAAAGTATGCTGCTAAAAAGCCCATGTATGCTACAGCACCAATGCTGTAAGATAAATACGCTTCCCCTGAGTAAATCAAAATTCGGCGTGCCCAAGCAAATGGCTTAGTCAAGATGTGAAAAATACCACCGCCAATTAACATCAAACCAACCCAGATGTGACCGCCAACAACATCTTCCAAGTTATCAACAGCAGCCAATCCCTCTGGTCCCCAAGCCCCAAATAGGTAGCCAAAAATGCGCAATGGGTTAAGTGTCGGATGATTGATTACCCTGACATCTCCACCGCCAGCAGCCCAAGGATCAAACAGTCCACCCCAAAACACCGCCTTAGCAACTAAAGCCAAAGCACCTAAACCTAAAAGCGTTAGGTGAATGCCCAAGATGGTAGTCATCTTGTCCTTATCTTTCCAGTCGTAGCCAAAAAAGCCAGCCCAAGTAGGATTATCTTGTAACACCTCTGGCCCCAGCAGGGAGTGGTAAATACCACCAGCTGCCAGAATCACTGAAGGTATCAGATGTAAGACGCTGATTACAAAGTAGGGATAGGTGCTAATAACTTGCCCACCAGCACCGACACCCAAACCTAGAGTCGCTAGATGAGGCAGTATGATTAACCCTTGCTCATACATTGGCTCATTAGGGTTGAAGCGCGACAATTCAAACAGCGTCATCCCTCCAGCCCATAACAAAATCAATGCAGAATGGGCAACATGAGCGCCTAGTAATTTTCCTGATAAATTAGTGAGACGAAAGTTACCAGCCCACCAACCAACATCAGGTATCTGTTGCTTATATGGGCTATCTTCAATTACTGCTGTCATTTCTAGTACTCCTTGAGAATTTTTAGCAATTTTGTTGAGTTTCTACTTCAAAGTAATTGCAAATTTATTGCATTAACTTGAATTTAGCTAATTGGTTGCGGAATTACCGCCTCCTGACTCACCCTACCTTTGCGAAAATCGAACCCACGCGCCCGCAAGGCGTGCCAGATATGACCTTGGAGAAAGAAGAAAGCTAACCAAAAATGGGCATTAGCTAACCAAGTCCGGGCAGTTACAAGGTCAGGGTCAGGTGATGAAAAGTACGGCACGATATTCTGTCTAACTACAAGCGCCGGCCCATAAAAAACTTCAGGATAAACAGTGGTGTTTACCGATACAAAGAGAGTTGCAATAAAGCCCATCAATGCCAAAGCGCCCAGACTGTAAGAAAGGTAAGCTTCTCCAGACCAAACAAATATTGGATGCGTCCAACTAAAGGGCTTAGTAGCTATGTGGAAAAGTCCACCAATAATCAACATTGCACCAACCCAAATATGTCCGCCAACCACATCTTCAAGGTTGTCAACGCCAGCAATCCAGAATTTCCTAATTGCGCCAAACAGATAACCAAAAATGACGACTGGATTTAATGTCGGATTTGTAATTACCCGCACATTTTCAACATTTGGGTCGTACAAACCCCCAAAGTACATTGCTTTGGCGACTAACAAGAATGCACCACAACCCAGTAAAACCAGATGTATACCAAGGATTGTGGTCATTTTACCCGTGTCTGACCAGTCGTAGCCAAAGAAAGGAACTCTACCTTCCAATTTTTCCGGGCCACGCACGGAATGAAAGATTCCTCCGAAACCCAAAAAGGCTGAGGAAATTAGATGCAAAGCTCCAATTACAAAGTAGGGATAAGTATCCAAAACTACACCCTCTGCACCTACACCCCAACCTTGTGTAGCTAGGTGAGGTAACAAAATTAAGCCTTGCGAGTACATCGGTTCTGCTGGATTAAAGTGGGCTAGCTCAAATAAAGTCATAGCTCCTGCCCAGAAAACGATCAGACCAGAATGAGCGACGTGAGCGCCTAGTAATTTCCCTGATAAGCTAGTGAGTCTGGCGTTACCTGCCCACCAAGGCGAGTCAGTAAGGTCTTGCTCCACCGACAGCGGACTTGTAGAAGTTGTCATTTTATATCTATCCTCTATTGAGAATATTATTCAATAGGTTTAAAAAAATTCTACACTAAAATCTCAATTAATGAAACAAACTCTCATTAAGAATTTTGATGCAAATGAAAAATTACTTACATCTCAATCGGTTTGGTGTTGATGATATTTGACTCTGGAAGATTCCCCCAAACCCTATCCGTGACACTTGACATCATGGATTATTTGTCAATAAGTAATAGTGCTTAAACTGCCTATCGGATTATTTATTGGGTTGAGGAAGACAACAAACAGATAAGCATTGCAAGGTTCTGACACACATCAAGATTCAGTCTTGAATTGTAATTGTAAACTTTTAGAAGAAAGTGTATTGACAACGTAAATACATCTTGCCTAAACTATGAGGGATGGATGTGTTTTTCGTGCTTAATGGTGTCACCTTCGTTTGGAACGAGGAGAAAGCTCGGATTAATCCCAGCAATCATGACGGCATAACATTTCAGCAAGCCGTAGAAGCTTTCTTGGATCCGTTTCTAGTAGTGGTTGATGCAAGCCGCAATGATGAGGAGCGAGATGCTGTGATTGGCTTGGACAGACGATGGAATCTTCTGTACGTCGTCTATATTGAGCGTGAAAACGACATGATTAGGCTCATATCGGCTCGGAAAGCGACGCGCAAGGAACGTGAATACTATGAAAGCTGAAGATTTAAGAAAGCGACTCGATAAAAATCGTCCAATGACAACAATTACAATTCGTATTCCCGAAGATGTGATTGAGGATTTGAAGCGAGTAGCACCATTGTTAGGGTTTTCTGGTTATCAGCCATTAGTTCGCGCTTACATCGGACAAGGACTCCGAGCTGATCTTGAGCGACTTGATGGTGATACTGTTTCTACATTGATTGCCAGCCTAAAGCGGCATGGTGTGAGTGATGAGATAATTCGTGAAGCACTCAGCGAAGCTACTGGGCAACACAGCAACAGTTAGTAATGGCAGTATTCCTCTGTCATAAGTAGCGGGGGTTATCTGCTTGTATTCGAGGTTAGTAACATAAAATAACCTATGATCTATTATTTAAAAGTGCATTGACCAGATTTGAGTTCATAGTAGATGGGCCACCAATATCACAACAGACTCGTAAGCGTGGTAAGGGCAATCGACTTGAAGATTGGAAAAAGACAGTGCGACAAGAAGCTGAAAAATACTGGTCTTCGGAACAAAAAACAGCTACTGGGTGGGTTATGCTCCAGATAACCTATTTCTATGATTCTGATCAAATGGATGTAGACAATATAGTGAAGCCTATTCAAGATGCAATAAAAAAACTAGCCTACGTCGATGATCGTCAAGTAAGCGATCTCCTAGTTAGAAAGAGGAATTTGTTAGGTAACTTTAGAATAGAAGACATGACCCTGACATTGGCGGAAGGCTTTGCTCGTGGCAATGAGTTCTTACATATTGTCGTAATTGATGCTCCTAACCAGGAGGTAGTTATTTGATGACAACTTCAACCACAAACTTAGAAAGAGAGCGATTGCTGAAACTAGCAGAGGAGTATCGCCAGAAGGGTTACGAAGTTTTTTTTCATCCAAATCCAGAAGACTTGCCTGACTTCCTTAATAACTATCGCCCTGACATGGTAGTACATCGGGGAGAAGAAAATGTAGTTATTGAAGTCAAGTCACGCTCCTCACTTAACTCTTCTTCTAATCAAGACTTACGTAATTTAGCTCAAGCGGTAGAAAAACATCCTGGTTGGAGATTTGAATTAGTAATGACCAACCCAGAGGATATAATGTATTCTCTGAAAGCAGAGGGTTCTCTTCAAGAACATGAAATAGAATCACAGTTGCAAGTAGCAAAGCAACTTACAACGCAACATCCAGAATCAGCTATCTTATATTCTTGGTCTTTGGTAGAAGCAACTTTGAGACTTATTGCCCAAAAGGAAGAGCTAAGTTTACAAAGATTTGATCCACTCTACTTAGTGAAGCAATTAGCAATTGAAGGTGTAATTTCAAAATCTGAGTATCAGTTACTAATGAATGCACTCTTATTACGTAATTCTATTGCTCATGGCTTTAAAACTACACAACTTACACAAAATTCTGTATCTGAATTGATCGAGCTTACAGAGGAGCTTTTGAGAACTCTACACACTGGCGATGAAGCAGGCTAACACTGGGTTGTTGGAGTGGATGGCACTAATCAGAAAAAAAGGAGTGGGAAATTCCCTACTCCCTACTCTCTTTTTAAGCTTCAATAACTACCCGTAAATTACCCCGTTTTTTCGCAACGCGACAAGCAGTCGTAGTCCCAGAACGCTCGAATTCCAAATCGAGGATGGTGGGGCCGACTCGCAAATTATGAAATGACAGGCGATTAATCGATTCTGGCAAAGCGGGGTCGATGATTCGCAAGCAGTTATTTTGAGCATCAGGTACTAAGTTGACCATCATTTGCAGTAGTTGGAAGATACTGCCTGTAGCCCAAGCTTGGGGAGTACAGGCAACTGGATACTGCACAGGGGCATTATCACCGTTCCGTTCGTAGCCGCAAAAAAGTTCTGGAGGACGTTGATAGGGTTGCTGCTCAGTCATGTCGAATAAACCTTGGAATATTTCTAAGGCTTGATCGATCAGACCGAGCGATCGCAATCCCATTGCAATCAGAGCGTTATCATGGGGCCAAACTGAACCAATGTGATAACCCATCGGATTATAAGCGGGTGACAAACTACTCAAAGTCCGAATGCCCCAACCATTAAACATATCTGGTGCCCGCAACCGTTCTGCTACACTATGAGCTTTTTCGTCTGTGAAGAGTCCCAAATGCAG
This sequence comes from Nostoc sp., assembly GCF_036917415.1. GTDB lineage: Bacteria > Cyanobacteriota > Cyanobacteriia > Cyanobacteriales > Nostocaceae > Nostoc. The sequence continues at coordinate 35,864 of NZ_JBALDJ010000054.1, forward strand.
ACAATGACCAGGATTTGAGGTAATACTGTCTACTGGCTTGCCTTCTCCATCTAAAGCCAGAGCGCAGAAATCTTGGTCTTCCACCCAAAAATCTCGATTAAAACGAACCTTAAGATTTCTCGCCTCTTCTTGCCAACGATCTGCTAAATCAAGCCGCTTCTTCATCCTAGCTATTTCTGCTAGACGCATTTTTGCAGCATAGACGTAAGCTTGCACCTCACACAGAGCAATTGGGCCGTTGGCTAATTCTCCCTTGCGATCTACAATACAGTCGCCGGAATCTTTCCAACCCTGGTTAACAAGACCGCGTTTGGATTTACGGAAATAACTGAGGTAGCTGGTTTCTTTGGTATTGCGATCGATCCACTCCATTGCAGCTAGAGCATTGGGCCAAAGTTGCTCTAGAAGTTCTCGATCGTGAGTCCAAGCATAGTGTTCGGCATAAAGCAGCAGCCACAAGGGAGTGGCATCAACCGTACCGTAGTAGGGCGTATGGGGAATTTCTTGACAACGAGCCATTTCTCCCAAACGTAACTCGTGCAAAATCTTACCTGGTTCTTCTTCGCGCCATTCGTCATCAATTCTACCTTGATATGTCGCCAGTAATACCAGGGTTTCCTTGGCGATTTGCGAGTTTAACATCAGGCTTTGAGAAGCTGTAATCAGCGAATCTCGCCCAAATAATGTTGAAAACCAAGGTACTCCAGCGGAAACAGTCTTATGCTTACCAAAAGACTGGCGCAACAAATACATATCTTGTTCAGCCCGCTCAATCACTCGATTGAAGGTACTCTTATCTGAGCTAATGCGGGTAATTTGTTGTACCCAGTGTTGCTCCTCCATCCACTCAGCAGCTTTCGCCTGTCCTAAGGTAGTGGCGGCGCTCACGGTTGAACTCGACTGGTTATTCCTCAACATATTCACTCGGTAGCCCAGCTTTTGAGTTTCGTGAGAAGCCAACTCTAGCTGCCAAACCGCAGTGTAACCCTTGAAATAGTCTGGTTGCCGATGCTGGAATAAAATCCGGGATTCCATCACTGAGCCATCCAAACCTTGATAGGCGAGTGTTAAGGATTCTTCTCTAGAAGCAGATGGCTCTTTAGGTACTGGTGCAATACCATCGACGTGAGAAAATGTTCCTTCCTCAGTCGTCGGTTCTACTAGGCGTAAAAGCCGACCTCGTTTTTCTCTGTCATAGCCCCGGACTTCAAATAAATCAAGAAAATCCGCATCAAAGCTGATGGTTAGTTCAAAATTGACGGTTGTTGTGCTGTAGTTAGATACTTCTATTTCTTCAAATAGTGCCCCATTCAGCACGATTTCTCGACGAATTCCGATAGTCTCGGCTTTCAGGCGTTCGTCGATTCTGGGGGTAGTACACAAAACTGAGAGTGAAAACCCTTTTTCGGCAGTACTACTGAGGAGTACAGGCGATCGCCCTTCAATTTGTAACTCCAAGCGATTGAGAAATCTCGTATCACAACAAAACAGTCCCATACTGGGATTGCCATCGTTGAGGGAACAGCCAGAAATATTCCCAATAGTATCTGTCACAAAAAATAAATCATCATCTTTAACCGTTAGTGTCGGTTGCGATCTTTCAGCCACAACACAAGGCCACTCCGGGATCGGTAATTGTTCGGCAGGAATAAAAGTTTTTCCATCCAGAAAAATTTTTTCTGGGGTGATTAGCGTATCCGGTGTCATTAGACAAAGTTCCGTGTACAGGTCTATATTTTTGTGGTCTTTTGAGTAGAAGTCTCTTACCCAAGAGGCAGAGGGAAAGAATAAATACCCTTTTGCTTTGAGACAGAGCGTCGCAAAAAGAAAGATTTGTGTCGAGACACGTAGTTTAAACAAAGGACAGCGTATCGTAGAGAGACAGAAAGTGCGGAGTCAGATTAGCAATCTTGCCCTGCTTTTACAGCGCTTTTCAAGTAATTGAACTACACTACTCCCTACTCCTTGTCTTAGTTTTGGTCTAAATACCTGAAAACCTCTGTAAATATGCGGTTTTCTCTTTGCCTCATCCTCTCTGCTTCTTGTTCATCCTCACAACTTCCGAAAAAAGACGCTCTTTAAAACTCGTTTGAGCTATTCGAGCCAAAATAATCCTGACATATTGCTGACAAAATAGCAGCGCTCATATCCATATAAGCATAAGCAAATCTTATTAAAGGAGGCAGGAGGCAGACTTCCTCAGCAAGAACTGCCTTTGTCGATAAATTTATATTTTATAAGTGTGAGGTCAAGACTGAAAACTGAGGGTTTTGAGATAATTTATTAGCCGTTGAATTTTCAAAGACACAAGGTATATAGTATACTCAGTGAAAATGTGAAGCTTACGGTTTTTGTTGGACATAGAGAAAATTTATTCTTTACTAGAATACGATTTTGTCTTAGATATCTTTGGTATTTGATTAGACTAATTTATGAGAATTAATTAATTAATTGATTAAGTTTAATCACGAATTATTGATTAAGTTATGTGAATATCACAGTCATGATTTTTGGGTAAGAAAATTTATTTAGTTAGCATAAATCAACGTCGGCAAAGTAGGCGATGTCTACAACAGGCTATTTTGCCGATGCATGGACTGTAAATCGATCGTCTGTGGTTATTAGCGAACACAGTAGTTAAAACCATACAATAATTAATGTTTTAGTACTTATTCCTGAAAGATTTTACCTGTGCAAGCAAAAGCATTAGTTGTCGAGAATGTATATTGGGCGTAATAGGTTGTCAATCAACAAATCAAGTGTACCCACGCCCCTTAGTTGGTAACAAAGTGTTGCGACTGCTTTGGTGAAAAGCGCTTTTTAGCGTTCTTTACATATTGCAGCTGTCTATTTAATTTGAGAGTCCCTTGGAATTTGTACAATGCAGCTGTGACGTGGATCTGATCCAGGTTGAGCGTTTAACAATAATTCATGAGCATTTCGACTTCTGTGCTGAGTGATCTGCTAAAGTCCCTACCCTACTTGCGACCCCAGCTATATTTTAAGGCTTCACTAACAGCGCTCTCCCACGCGATGGAAGATCAAGTTTTGGCTGCGACTTTAGCACAACCCCTTGTAATTGCTAGTTTCCAGCGAGAGCGATTCTACCGCCAAGAAGCTCATCGCTACCTGCGACTAGCCTTGCGGAGTAACCAAATATACGTATTATCTGCTCCAGAAACGGATTTCACCAACAGTTCGGAACACTACGAAAAAGTGGCTTTTGAGCCAACGGATGGCTTAAGTCAGGAGTGGCATTTGGTAGTGATCGCTGACAATTATGCTACTTGTCTGGTTTGCCGAGAAAACCTTGGTTCTCTTGCTAAAAACAAGCAATTACCGGAACTAAGCCCTAATCTGGATATAGACACAGCCCGAAGATTTGAGGGAATTTGGACATCGGAAAGAGGAGTTAGCCTCAAAGCAGCCGAATTGCTGTTAGATAGGGTTTTGGTTTACAGACCAGAACTGACAAGTAAAATTCAACAGGCACGTCAGAGGTTTGGCATCGGGGAGCCGCGAAACCACTCTGGATCCGAACAGGTAAACGAGTATGCCTGTGACATTGATACAGATCCCTTTGTGCAGCGCTTAGTAACTTATTTGCAAGCTAGTCAGTACAAATTGCACAAAGCTTACCGTTCTATTATTGCCCAAGCACGAAAAGAACGATTAGTCAACTCAATTAGTACTGCCATTCGGCGATCGCTCGATCCTCACGAAGTTCTCCAGGTGGCGGCACAAGAATTAGGGCAACACCTAGAAGCTTGTCGCTGTTTAATTTACCGCGCTCAAGCCACAGATAGCCAAGCCATTATTGAACACGAGTTTTTGACTCCCGGAATTTTATCTGTTTGTGGGCAAACATGGGAGTTAGAGAAAAATTCTCTATTTCGGGACATCGTGGAACAAGGCGAAGGTGTTTGTGTCAGCGATACGCTGAGTGACCCTCGCGTTACCAAATCGTCAGGACTTTCTACCATCGCCAAAAAGTTTGCCATTCGTTCTTGGCTGATGGAACCAGTATTCTATCAGGGGCGATTATTGGGGATTGTGGAGTTACATTACTGCCGGATGCCACCGCACGAGTGCCAACCTGGAGAATTGGATTTGATAGAAGCGATCGCTACCCAAGTAGGAGCAGCTCTCATCCAAGCGGAAGCTTACGCTAATCTAGAAGAACTTAACCAGCAACTAGAAGCTCTAGACCGCACCCGCAGCAACCTCATAGCCATCACCGGACACGAACTGCGTACCCCCCTATCCACAATTCAAGTGTGCCTGGAAAGTCTCGCTAGCGAACCGGATATGCCCTTGGAGTTGCAGCAGGTCATGCTCAACACAGCTCTTTCCGACTCGGAACGGATGCGAAAACTGGTACAAGATTTTCTTACACTTTCCAACTTGGAAAGCGGCCGGGTGGAATGGCATCCAGAATCTCTCACCTTACAAGAATGTGTAGATTTAGCACTCAGCCGAAATCGCACGCGTTCCTCAATGGAAAAACCGCCCCAAATCAAGACTCAAATTGCCGAAAATCTACCTCTGGTCAGAGCTGACGGTGACTGGCTAGTCGAGGTACTAGCAAAACTCATGGACAATGCTTTGAAATTTACGCCACCCCAAGGAGAAATCACGATTACAGCGATTTACAACAGCCGTCAAATGGTCGAGGTAACTGTATCTGACACTGGACGCGGCATTGAACCAAATCGTTTAGAAGTAGTTTTTGATCGCTTCTATCAAGAAGAGGGAGCGCTACGCCGCACCACTGGCGGAACTGGACTTGGTTTAGCAATTTGCCGTCAAATTGTTAATGGCTGGGGTGGGCAAATTTGGGCAGAGTCAACTGGTAAAGATCGGGGTAGTCAGTTTCACTTCACCATCCCGATTGTTCAGAGTAGCCAAGAGGAAAAGCGGACAAAAGTCAAGAGTAAATAGGTATTAGTCCTTTGTCATTAGTCATTGGTCATTAGTCATTAGTTATTGGGCATTGAGCATGGGGCATGGGGCATGGGGCATGGAGCATTAATTTTTAACAATTGGACAAATGACAAAGGACAAATGACTAAAAACTGTTACAGTCTATGACGCGATCGCAATATGATCCTGGTTGCGGTGTTAGGATTCCCTAAAAACGTTGAGAGAACATTTTATGGCAGAAACACTCTCTGGACAAACCCCACTATTTGCTGGCAGCACCGGTGGCTTGCTCAGCAAAGCACAAGTGGAAGAAAAGTACGCTATCACTTGGACTAGCCCGAAAGAGCAAGTATTTGAATTGCCTACAGGTGGTGCTGCTACTATGCGGAAAGGTGAAAACCTGCTGTATATAGCTCGTAAAGAATATGGCATCTTTTTGGGCGGTCAGCAACTCCGTAAACTCAAAATTACAGATTACAAAATTTACCGGATTTTACCCAACGGAGAAACCACTTTACTTCACCCAGCCGACGGTGTATTCCCCGAAAAGGTGAATCCAGGTCGTGACAAAGTACGTTATGTAGACCGTCGGATCGGACAAAACCTCAGTCCAGCTAAACTTAAGTTTAGTGGTGTTACTACCTACGACGCTCCCTAACTAACTGTTACTACCTAATGGGTAATTAGTAATGGGTAATTGGTAATAAAAATAATTACCTATTACCCATTACCAATTAGCAATTATCTTTGAAAAATAATGATTTTTCCGGATTTCTCCCAGTTTTGCACCCTAGCCCAACAAGGCAACTTCGTGCCGGTATATCAAGAATGGGTAGCAGACCTAGATACGCCCGTATCTGCTTGGTATAAGGTCTGTGCAGGTCAGCCCTATAGCTTTTTGTTGGAATCGATAGAAGGTGGTGAAAAGCTGGGACGCTATAGTTTAGTGGGCTGCGATCCGGTGTGGGTTTTGGAAGCAAGGGGCGATCGCACGACTCAGAAAAACCGCGATGGTTCGCAGGTGGTTTTTGCAGGCGACCCTTTTACAGCTTTAGCCGAATGTTTAGCACCTTATCACCCAGTAAAATTACCACAGCTACCGCCAGGAATTGGCGGTTTATTTGGGTTTTGGGGCTATGAATTGATTCAGTGGATTGAGCCGCGTGTGCCAATTTATCCACCAGATGAGCGAAATATACCTGATGGTTTGTGGATGCAGGTAGACCACCTGTTGATTTTTGACCAGGTGAAGCGAAAAATTTGGGCGATCGCTTATGCTGATTTACGCGACCCGAATGTAGATTTAAAAGCAGCATATCAACAAGCTGGCGATCGCGTCACCCAAATGCTCGAAAAGCTATCTCTACCTTTATCGCCGGAAAAAACTCGATTGGAATGGAAACCGCCAGGGAGCAGAGGAGCAGAGGAGCAGGAAAGCAGAGGAGCAGAGGAGTATAAGAGTAATTTTACCCGTTCTGATTTTTGTGCCAGTGTTGAAAAGGCGAAAGACCATATTAAAGCAGGTGATATTTTTCAAGTAGTAATTTCTCAGCGACTATCAACAACATACACAGGCGATCCTTTTGCCCTTTATCGCTCCCTACGTCAGATAAATCCTTCGCCTTACATGGCTTACTTTAACTTCCAAGATTGGCAAATCATCGGTTCCAGTCCTGAAGTGATGGTGAAAGCCGAAACCGATTCAGATGGTGGAATAATAGCGACGGTACGCCCAATTGCTGGGACGCGTCCACGAGGTAAAACCACTAAGGAAGATGCGGCCTTTGCTGAAGATTTACTCCAAGACCCCAAAGAAATTGCCGAACACGTGATGCTTGTAGATTTAGGGCGGAATGATTTGGGGCGTGTTTGTCAAAGTGGTAGCGTCAAAGTTGATGAATTAATGGTGGTTGAACGCTACTCCCATGTGATGCACATTGTTAGCAATGTTGTGGGTAAATTAGCAGTTGGTAAAACAGCATGGGATTTACTGAAAGCTTCCTTCCCAGCAGGTACGGTAAGCGGCGCACCCAAGATTAGGGCGATGGAAATTATCCATGAGTTAGAGTCTAGTCGTCGGGGTGTTTATTCGGGTGTGTATGGATATTACGATTTTGAAGGACAATTAAATACTGCGATCGCAATTCGCACAATGGTAGTACATGATAATACGGTCAGCGTACAAGCTGGTGCAGGTTTGGTAGCTGATTCTGAGCCAGAAAAAGAATACGAAGAGACGCTGAATAAAGCTAGAGGTCTATTAGAGGCGATTCGTTGTTTGCGTTGAACTGGGGACTGGGAAATGGTCAATAGTTAGTAGTCAGTAATTATTCTCCCCTACTCCCTCATCTCCAGTCCCTAATCCTCAATCCCTAGTCCCTTTTTCTGCCTGTATAGTTACTCTGGCATACAATTAATTGCACACTGGTTTTTGTTGCTTAATTGTAAAATCGGGCTTGATATAAGTACAGTAACAGTTCGATCTGCGGTATGAGCATCCAGACCAGACTTTAAAAGTTGATGTACCAATACCCTCCTATTTTGAATTACATAGGTTTTACTTTGAACAGCAAGATGTTTGGAAACAATTTGTGCTACTTCTAAGCCCACGTATCCACAATACCGTGACAAATTGGGAAGCTTTATAAATCCAATTAACATCAAACTTTTTCCAAAGCTAAATAGAGTTTTTTAAACTTATTGAAAATTTCAAATAAGTCCTGGTATGCAAATCCAAGACCTCTGTTGAAGTTACTACACACTAGAAATGAACAAACTTGCTCATCCTAATTGGCTCAGGGTTAGCGCGTCTCAAACCCTATTGACAAATGGATTCTATGAGAGAGTTGAGTTAGGGAGAGCCGCCGCCAAAACAGAAACCATATACTG
>NZ_JBALDJ010000055.1:0-147373 GCF_036917415.1 Nostoc sp.
CATTTGTTATTTCGGCGTACTCATTTGTTATTTCGGCGTACTCATTTGTTATTTCGGCGTACTCATTTGTTATTTCGGCATACTCATTTGTTATTTCGGCATACTCATTTGTTATTTCGGCATACTCATTTGTTATTTCGGCATACTCATTTGTTATTTCGGCATACTCATTTGTTATTTCGGCGTCTCCATAACGCAATACACTTGGGATAAGCCTTTTTCTCTCCCCCTGCCTCCCCTGCTTCCCCTGCTCAAGAACAGCCTACCTAGACAGATAAATTTCCTTAACTGAACCGTATTGCTCCATAACGCACCCTACAAAACTACTAGAATTGAAACCTATGCTGGTTATACTTGTGTGTACACCGTAGCCTCATAAAGGGGGGAAACTTAAAATCTTGCCCCCTCCCCAATACATCAGGGAGGGTTGGGGAGGGGTGATTCAAGGATTTTTGCAAGAGGTTTAATACCGTTCAATGTCCCTACTTTTAATTCTTGATGCACGGGTACAACACAGCCAGTTGTCCCTTCCGGCGTTTGCTTCTTCATTACAACATGGCTACCGGTTTGTCGAATTTGCTCAAAACCCAAACGCTCCAGTGCGCGAATTGCCTCCCTACTGGAGATTCGTGGCAACTTAGGCATAGGTAATTTCAATGCTGGTCATATATCTTGGAGATGTTTCAGGTAGAGAAAATTCCTCTAAGTAAAGCTGCGTTGCCTCTCTCAAGCTAGCAATTGCCTGTTCGATTGTTTCTCCTTGATCGACCGTACCAACTTCGGGACACTCAGCTATATACATATCTTCCTCTTTATAAATGAGGACTGCAAAGCTGCGAGTTTTCATCGTACTGTATCCTCAATCTTTTTTATAGCAAGCATAGCATCACCCTTTCTTTATAAAGATTGCTGCCATGAACACCCATCAGTGGAGCGATCGCGTCCAAAAAAACAGTTTATAACCCTGCCATAAGTGTTAAATGAGAGCATTTTTTAAGTCCCCAATCGCTGACTTCGACCACCCACTCAATTCGGAAATGTCTAAGACTCATTCGCTTCGAGGTTTTGTTTCATCTCTACACCGACGGCACGAGCAGCAGGATCTGAACTTTGTAGCAGTGTACTTGACACATTATGCTGCTCAATTTGGCTTCGGTTTTGACTAAGTTTGTACTTACCTGACAAACGTGTAACAGTTATTTCAAATCCCACAATGCCATTCATCAGACCTTCACGAAATCCGTCAGATAAACTGTGCCAATGCGATTTGTAGTCAGCTTCGTAGGTATCTATCATCTCGTTTATCATTTGGTTCATTGATTCTGGGGACTGATTGAGCATGATGACTTTGGGAATACCATAGGCGTGAACAGCAATATAGTTCCACGTTGGTACGCTCTCATGCTTTTCATATAAGGTAGGGGAAATGTAAGCGTGTGCCCCGGTGAAAATAACAAGTAACTCAGTGTCAAGGGCTTGCGATTGAGGATTTTGCTTTGCCAGATGACCAATTAATTTAACAGTATCCCCTTCCATTGCAATCACAAGAGGAACGTGTGAAGCATAAGGTACACCGTCTATGATCGATACCAACGTAGCGAAACTATTCGCTTTCATAAAGGCGATCAATTTATCAACATTATCTTCTTGAAAAACAGTTGGTCTATACATGGCGATTTAACCTTACTATCAACTATAAAAAAGTCTCGTTAACTCTCATGTGTATAGCAAATGGAGAATGCCTAATTATCATTGCTTCTCCTCTCAATTTGGCAAGCCCTCAACTCGCATCAAATCTAATTCGCGTTCAAATATTTCATCAATTGGCAACATTTGACCATCAACAGTCATAAATTTATGGTCTTTTGTTGCCCGAATTATTGAACCATCTTCCAAGCAATACTCAAATACCTCTTGTTGTCCGCGATCGTGCCACTGTGCCACAGGTTGCGTGTAAATATTTCCATTATCATCAATGCTGTACACAGTACATTCAATGCCTTTTTCTACAATTTCTCCAATCGGCATCAATCCATATTCTACTGTCAATATTTCCGTGTCATAGCTTAAACAATATTCAGCAAACTTCAACATTTGCTCAAATAATTCATCCGCAACTTTTTTCTGAACGCCATTTTTCGCTGCGCCATCCACGAATTTTTCTCGCTGCTTTTGCATCTCAGAAACTTTCTTTTTACCCATCGCCCGACGCAGTAAGTCAGCTTGTCCTAAAGAATATCCCGCCATATCCTGAGCAATTTTCATGATTTGCTCTTGATAGACCATAATTCCATAAGTTTCGTCTAATACTGATTCTAGAATTTGGTGTTGATAATCAATCTGTTCTCGACCATGTTTGCGGTTAATAAATTTAGGAATCAGTCCCGCATCTAGTGGCCCAGGTCGATAAAGCGCCAAAATAGAAGAAATATCTTCTATATTAGAAGGCTTCAAATCTCGCACTATCTGACGCATCCCAGAAGATTCTAACTGAAATATCCCTTCTAACTCACCTGCTTCTAATAATTCATAAGTTTTTTGTACATCTTTTGGCAAAGTGCTATGTTCGCCTTTAGCTAATATCCTCTGGGCTTTTCTTTCATCGCGAGGAATTTCATCAGGATCGACCCGATATCCTCTCGTTTCTTGAATTAAATCAACGGTCTTTTGAATCAGCGTCAGGTTCCGCAAACCCAGAAAATCCATTTTCAGTAAACCCATTGATTCCAGGTCTTCCATGAAATACTGGGTAATTACGGAACCGTCATTATTCTTCTGTAACGGCACAATTTCATCAAGTGGATCGGCAGAAATTACCACACCTGCGGCATGAACACCAAAAGTTTTGTTAGTTCCTTCAATTCGCATCGCCATATCAAGCCAATGGCGAACGTGCGGTTCTTTATCATATTTCTCTTTAAACTCTGGTTCTGGAGTTTGATCGGAAATCATCACCTTGAGTTTAGTTGGTTTCCCCCGTACCACAGGAATTAATTTCGCCATTTTATCAGCTTCCCCGTAAGGAATATTTAATACTCTGGCGACATCTTTCAAAACTGCTTTAGAAGTCAGACGGTTAAAAGTAATAATTTGGGCAACTCTATCCGCACCATATTTCTCAGTTACATAATCAATCACTTTATCCCGTTGTTCAATACAGAAATCCGTATCAATATCAGGCATGGATTTCCGTTCTGGATTCAAGAAACGCTCGAATAGTAACCCATGATGTACAGGGTCAATATTAGTAATTCGCATTGCATAAGCAACTAATGAACCAGCCGCAGAACCACGACCTGGCCCCACAGGAATATTATTATCTCTAGCAAATTTGATGTAATCCCATACAACTAAAAAGTATTTGGAAAAACCCATCTGCTGAATCATTTTCAGTTCGTATTCCAATCTTTCTTTATAGACGGAATCAACTTCTTGGCGAGATTTGCGATTTAACCGTTCTAAAAGTCCGCTCCATGCAACATCTTCGGCGTAAGTGTCAGCAGTATGACCGGAGGGAATGGGGGGTGTAGGAATCTGAGGCTCACCCATAATATGGTAAGGCTCGACTTTATCAGCGACTTCTCCAGTAGTGGCTACAGCTTCTGCAATTACATCATCCGGCAAATGGTCGCGAAATAGCTGCTGCATCTCCTCACCAGATTTGAGATATTCTGTGCCGCTATAACGCATCCGCTTATCTTCAATAATTAACTTGCCAGTTTGAATGCATAGCAAAGCATCGTGAGCTTCAACGTCAAAACAAGAAATAAAATGTGAATCATTAGTGGCAACAATTTTAATCCCTAATTCCCGCGCTATTTTGACAATTTCAACATTCACAATTCGGTCTTCTTGAGAGCCGTGATCTTGAATTTCTAAATAATAATCATCACCAAATACATCTTGATACCACTGAGCAACTTTCCGGGCTGCATCTGGTCTATTACTGAGAATTGCTTGGGGAATTTCTCCACCCAAACAAGCGCTGGTGACAATCAAGCCTTCATGATATTCTTTTAATAAATCTTTATTAATACAAGGTCGAGAAAAAATTCCTTTACCTTGAACACCTTTAAGGTGAGAAATTGTGGTTAATTTAACTAAATTTTTGTAACCTTTAGTATTTTTAGCTAAAACAACTTGATGATATTTGGGGCGGCGTTCTTGTTTTTCAATATCGCCGTTAATTACATACATTTCATTGCCGATAATCGGCTTAATATTTTGACTACGGCAGATTTTGATCAGTTCAACAGCTCCATACATGACACCATGATCGGTAAGGGCGATCGCTTTCATTCCCAGTGCGATCGCTCGATCCACCAACTCTGGAAGCTGACTTGCCCCATCAAGCAAACTATAGTCACTGTGAATATGTAGAGGAACAAAGGACATAAGCATCTCCAAGCACAAGCCAAGATATCTCTAGGGGCCTACCTTGTGGTATACCCTTTCGAGCCAGATTTTGCAAAGCAACGGAATCTTAGATTAACAGTTTTTAACCAAAATTAAAGCTGTTCTTTTTCGGGAATTATCACTATCATTAGTGTTGTTTTAATAGTTACAGCAATTAACCAGTATCTAGCCAATGAGTCAAACAGAGAGAACAACTTCGCCTGAAACCAAAGCTAGCCCTTGGTGGCAGCGTATCCCTCTCACGTTGCAAATTCTCATCGCCTTAGTAGTGGCAGTCAGTGTCGGAATTGCCCTTGGTGCGGGGAATCCCAATCCCAGCAACGCTGCTTTAATCAACAATTTAGCAATTCCGGCAGAATTGGTGCTAAAGGCTCTCCGCGCCTTGGCTACACCCCTGATTCTGGTAGCAGTGCTGCATACTTTGATGACTACCAATATCCCTGGAACAGCCGGACGGCGGCTGGCTGTGCTACTTTTAACCAACACTACTGTAGCTATTTTGGTGGGACTTTTGGTAGCCAATGTACTGCGTCCGGGGACTTGGGGCAATGTTAGCACCTCAACAAGTACGGCAATAACTCCTCAGAGTCTCGATCCTTGGGGAATACTCAAAGATGCTGTACCAGAAGCTGTCCTCAAGCCATTGGTTGATAATAATGTCATCCAGCTGATTGTGATTGCCCTGAGTTTTGGCATCGTCCTGCGGGGATTAAAATCTGAACAAATCGCCCAAGGCAAAAATGGATTCCAGCCGATAGAGGATGTCATCGGAATTTTATTTGAAGCGGTAGTCCGCATCCTCAACTGGGTAATTGCCTTAGTGCCGTTCGCAGTCTTTGGGATTGTAGCTAAAACTATTGCGATGCAGGGCTTTGCACCGTTTAAATCTTTGGGTGCATTTATCGTAGCCGTATTGTTAGCACTGGTATTACAAGCGTGCTACTACCTCACCAGAGTAAAATTTGGTTCTTGGGTACACCCGCTAAAATTCCTAGCTGGCGGTTCTGATGCCTTTTTGACAGCTTTCTCAACTTCTTCCTCAGCGGCGGCAATGCCCGTAACCTTTGAGGTTTTGCAAACAAAAGTCGGTTTAAGGGAATCTTCTGCTGCCTTGGGGTCATTAGTCGGGGCAAATTTCAATAATGATGGCACTGCCCTCTACGAAGCAATGTCTGCGTTGTATATTTCCCAACTGATTGGACAACATCTGAGTCTGACACAGCAGTTAGTTGTCATCCTTACCTCGATTTTTGCATCTGTTGGTGCGGCAAATATTCCCAATGCGGGGCTGGTAACAATGACACTAGTGTTCACTTCTGTCGGCTTACCTACCCAGTACATTGCTTTGCTAGTTACTGTAGACTGGTTTCTGGATCGCTGCCGCACCGCAATTAATGTTATGGGAGATATGACTGTCAGTGCTTTACTTGACGGCAAAAAGCCACGTTCTGTGGACGAGGCTTAATTTGCCAGCTTTTAGTTGAGTTCAGCAGTTTTTCAAATATCTAATGCTGTTGAGGCCCCTTGGCGTCACATTCTTTAGTCCAGCAACGTTCTAAAAGTTGCAGACGCCAGATCAATACAAAGCGTTGGGGATTCAATACTAATTTAGTGTCGCGACTAAATAAGGGCTGGTTCAGATACTGCCAAATAGGAAATTTAATTTTGGTGTGTTTTGGAGTCATAAAAACAACAAAAATAATATAAAAGTTTTGTCTAACAATTCCCTGATACTGTTTTTCTAGTTAAAGGCTACCCTGCGTTTTTGCAATTGTCTTTGTGGCAATTGCGGAATTTTGGCAAGTGAATTTATGTTATTTCCGCTTTAATACTGAAATTGCACGCACCATTTTTCTGATTCCCAGGACTTACGCACAGGTCACGGAAAATCAAACCACAGAGAACGCAGAGAACACAGAGGAATAAGAGTTAGAGAGGTTTTTTGCGTAAGTCCTAATTCCATAAAATTTCGCATTTCTAGGTAGGTTGATGCTGGATTAATTGTTTTAGCCTAACTAAATTGAAACAGGACTGACGCTTTCATTGCGTAAGTCCTGTTTCATAAGATTTGCGATTTTTGTCACCAAAGAGCTAGTTATACAGTAATTATTGTTTTTTAGCGTCACAAGACCTTCGATTTTGATACTAGACGATAGTGAAATTAGCGACAGTCAGCGTGGTAGTGTTAATGCCAGTCAAGGTTGCCAAAATTTCATCAGTAGCAGTTACTATAATCTTGTTACCAGCGAAACTTAGTTGATTGAAAGTCAGACCACCAGACAAGCCAATCAAGTCAGCACCTTTGCAGAAGTCGGTAATAGTATCACTGATATCACTCAAGCTTTGGTAAATAAATTGGTCATTACCGCTACCGCCAGTCAAAGTATCGTTACCTGTACCACCAACGAGAATGTCATCACCAGTACCACCGATGAGGTTATCGTTACCAGCACCACCGCGTAGCAGGTCATTGCCACTCTTGCCATTGATGCGGTCATCACCTCCCTGACCATTAATGACATCACTTGAATTGTCAAAACCATTGACATGATTGTTCAAGTCATTGAGAAAGGTGACTGTGTTTTTGTTGAAAATAGTGCTTTGAGTAGAGTTGGCATTGAAGACATCAAAGCTATCACTAATTTTGCTTTGCCCATTAAACAAGATATTGCCCACTGCTGATAGGTTATCTACTTTTTCCAGGGCAAAGTTTTGCAGGATAATTTTTTCACCAGTCACCCCTTCAAAAGCGATTTCCAGATTGTTACTATTTTCAGTGAGTAGGAGATTTCGGGCAGTTAAGCCTGAACCTTGGAATTTTAAGGTATCAACTTCGGCAACGATCGCTGCTGATAACTTTGAGCCTTTACCTATCCCACTAAAATCGGTAATGGTATCAACACCGTCACCTAAATTATAAACAAATTCATCTTTGCCTTTACCACCTGTGAGGATATCGCTACCAAGACCACCAGATAACAGATCGTTGCCATTACCGCCATCGATGTAGTCATCACCAGGAGTGCCATGAAGTACATCGTTGCCATTGCCACCAAATAGGCGATCGCCTATTTGGATAGTAACACTAGCAGCATCAGTGAGTTGGCGATCGCTGATGGTGTAGTCGAAACTAGCCGCACCAATAAAACCGGTAGTTGGGGTAAACAAGATAAAGTCATCTGCCGAGTTATTGGGAGTTCCATTATTTTTGAGTACGGCAGTACCGTTGGTAATACCACTGATACCAGTGATGCTTAAAGTATCACCATCAATATCTATATCATTAACTAGAATGGTGCTGGTAAGAATTTTGATGCTGGTGTTTTTCTTGGTAGTAGCTGTGTCTGCAACTGCAACTGGAGGATGATTAGGAGCCTTAGTCGTTGCAAAGCCAAAGATGACGTAGCTTTGACCCTTGCCAAATAAGCTCTGGTCATTTTTCCTGTTGGCATTTGGCGCTCCGATAATTAAGTCGTCAAAGCCGTCGCCGTTGATGTCTCCGGCATAGCTAACGGAGCTACCTGATTTGTCTAACTCTTTGATCCCATTGATCGCGAAGCCGTTGCTGCCGTTTAGATCGGAGAGGTTCAGTCTGACACCAAAGCCACTGCTATTGCCAAACACTATATAGCTCTCCCCGGCAGTAAAATGACCATTGGGGTCGGCAAATATTGCCCCGATAATCAGATCGTCGAAGCCATCACCGTTGAAGTCTCCTGCACTGCTGACTGAGCCGCCTGCTCCGTCATATTCATCGATGCCATCGATCGCAAAACCATTGCTGCCGTCCAAAGACGAGAGGTTAAAGTTGGCTGCAAAATTGCTCTTGCCAAACAGTACGTAACTCTCCCCAGCCTCGAACTTGCTTTCAGTGCTGTCGGGGGAGGCACTAGATGCTCCAAGAATTAGGTCATCAAAGCCATCACCGTTGACATCTCCTGCATTGCTGACAGATATGACTGGGCCGTTGATTACAAAACCGTTGCTGCCGTTGAGGGTGGAGAGGTTAAGGCTGGCTCCAAAACCACCGCTCTTGCCAAACACCACATAGCTCTTGGCAGTTTGTGTGTTGATAATCAGGTCGTCGAAGCCGTCGCAGTTGACGTCTCCAGCATTGCTGACGGAATAGCCTAAGAATTCACCCATCTTCATGCCGTTGATTACAAAGCCGTTGCTGCCGTTGAGAGTGGAGAGGTTAAGGCTGGCTCCAAAGCCACTGCTCTTGCCAAACACTACGTAGCTCTCCCCAGCAAGAACTTGACCGTTGGGATCGGTATAAGGTTTCCCAATAATCAGGTCGTCGAAGCCGTCACCATTGATGTCTCCTGCACTGCTAACGAAGTCGTTCAAGTAGCCAGATCCAACAATGCTGTTGATAATGCCGTTGATTACAAAGCCGTTGCTGCCGTTGAGGGAAGAGAGGTTAAGGCTGGCTCCAAAGCCACTGTTGCTGCCAAACACCACATAGTTCTCCCCGTGAGTCGTTTCCCCGATAATCAGGTCATCGAAGCCATCACCATTGACGTCTCCTGCATTGCTGACGGAGAAACCTGAACGGCTATACTTATCAGTGCCATTGAGCGCAAAGCCATTGCTGCCATTGAGAGTGGAGAGGTTGAGGTTGGCTTCAAAGCCACTGCTTTTACCAAACACCACGTAGCTCTGCCCAGCATTGTACAGTCCGTTGGGGTCGGCTAAAAGTGCTCCGATAATCACGTCGTCGAAGCCGTCGCCGTTGACATCTCCTGCATTGCTGACGGAGGAGCCTGATGTGTCTTCTTCATCGATACCGTTGATTACAAAGCCGTTTTTGCCGTTGAGGTCAGATAGGTTAAAAACTGCTGAATTAGGTGCCATTGATGTTGTTTTAATTTTTAAATTTTGAATTGCTTCTCATCCTACCGTTACCACCCGCCGAATTTCGTCGCTGCGAAATCCGATCGCCATTGGACGACGTACCCCCAAAAGTGCTACCACGTCGTACAATTCCAGTACCACCCCTTCTATTCGCAGGGAATGGACAATATCACCGCTTTTCAGGTCAATCACTAGTAACCCACAGCGAGGCTCAACGTTTTTCTGATATAATTTCTCGTCCAAAGCCAAGCCGCTAAAGGTCTTGTTATGCCTGGGTTGAGAAATTCCTACTACTGCAAAGTTGCCATAAAATGCACAACCGCGCAGATATCCCGGACAGAAGGCGACTGGTTCAAACACTCTGCGCTTTAAGTCGGCAAAGCCAAACTCTCCTGTGCCTGAGTTGAGTAGCCAGAGTTTTTCCTGATGCCAGCGTGGGGAGTGGGGCATAGAAAGCCCCCGCAAGACGATTTCATTGCTTTCTACATCAATGACACAGCCCCCACTGAACCGATGCTCTCGCCAGCCTTCGGCTACGTCCGATTGGCTAACAGCAGTAACGTATTTGGGTTTTTCTTGCTGCATTGCTAACCCATTCAGGTGACATCTATCCTCTGCCGCTAGTTTGCTAATAAAATTTGGTTGCCATAGAGGAACGAAACTGTGGGTTTCGCTGACTGTTCCCAAACAACTAAATAAAGTATTGATAAATAATAGCTTTTGTGAGTTTAAATCCTTCTCTTCTGCTTTACTCAAAGCGATATCGTGAATATCTAAATCTCCTGTCACATAACTCATCTGGGGCAAATAGAGAGCATCGTAGCCTTGGTGGTTTTCTCCAGGTTGGATAATGTTTTCAAATCGCCACAGTTGGTACAGGGAACTCATGTAGAGGCTGTTACCATTGGCATACAACCCCATGCACCGCTCAAAGCTACGTTCAAATACAGACAATTTGCCGTTTGGTTGCAAGCCGATGAAAAATAACTTCCCCGCTTGATAGGTAGTGAAGGACAAACTAAGGTTTTGCTCATATAGCCAAGCGGTAAACTGGCGAGAAGCGTTGATTTCTAAAGATGGTTTGTCAACGTTGCTGTCACTGGAATTCACTTGGTTTAGACTCCTTGATAACTCTGGGGTTTAGGCGATGAAAATTTCGTTGTAGGGCAGAAAAAACCTTTGACTCGATGCTCTTACTATTGGACATAAGCTGCGTCAGCTGCACTGAGCGATCGCTGTTGATACAGTTGTTATACCGATTCTGTATGAAGATGCGCTAAACCATAAGTACAAGAAAGAAAAACGAACCGCATTCGCGTTAGCGTCTCCCCTTGGGAGAAGGACGCATTCGCGTAGCGTCTCGTTAGAGAAGGACACAAAGAAAGAAGTTAAAATTTGGCGCAGCCTCACAAAGAAATGGTATTAGTACAGTTTTGTGTAAAAGCGTAGCGTTTTTAATATAGAAGAACCCATTGGTATTGTAAGGAAACACATTAACAATGCAAGGGAAAACATTCGCATTGTCAAAGGACGCATTAACAATGCAAGGGGAAGCATTCGCATTGCAAAGTATTGCCAATGCTTGAATCTACTCTGCATATAGACAAAAAAATGGGATAGGCATCTTGCCTATCCCACAAAAAAAGATAATTTTTGTCAAAAGCGGTTTCGTTAGGTTAAACTTCTCATTATTTAATAATGAGTGCCCGTTTTCCGATGGTTGATGGCAGTAACAGCATCAGGCTTAAGTAATTTCCCTTCGTCCACAGTTGCATACACAACCCAATGATCGCCACATTCCAGGCGTTGGTTGACTGAGCATTCCAAATATGCTAAAGCATCGGTAAAGACGGTACAGCCGTTATCTGCAACTGCTGTACTAAAGTTGGCAAATCGATCTTCCCCAGGCGCGAAAGATTTACGGAAATGCTTCATGTAGTCTTGATGATTGCCTTCAGGTAGAATATTTAAGGCAAACTTACCGCCTGGATACATCAAAGATTCGATCGCTCGGTCTTTAGCGATCGCCACAGTTAGTCCGGGTGGGTTAAAAGTGGCTTGAGATACCCAAGCGCCTAACATTGCGGTAGACACTTCTCCTTGTCTAGCTGTCACCACACAGACGGAACCAACAATCCGACCAACTGCCTGTTCCACTGGGGTAGCAGCTTGTTGTGGTACGCGTACCTTTTTAGCCTTTTTCAGTGCTTGGGCAAAGTCTGTACCTAGTTCTTCACAGTATTTGAGAGTGACATCATCAGGTTTAAACTTCACCTTCAGGGTGTCAAAACCGAAGCGATATCCAGAATCTCGAAGTTTACCTTCGATTAAGTCAAAGGCTTCGCCACTCCAGCCATAAGAACCAAAGACCCCAGCTAGTTTGCTGTTGTCACCGCTTGAGATCACAATCCCTAAAGCAGTATGAATGGGAGTTGGCGCATGACCACCGATGGTAGGAGAACCAATGATAAAACCCTCTGACTGTGCTAGGTTGATGCGAATTTCATCAGGGGTAGCAAATTCGCAGTTAATCGATTTGACTGCGACTCCACCTTTAGTCAATCCGAGAGCGATCGCTTGTGCTAAAGTCGCTGTATTTCCGTAAGCTGAAGCGTAAAGTAGGGCAACGGAAATCTCGCGATCGTTGTGAGAACGGCTCCACTCTCCATAAGCTTTGGTAAGTTCAATTAAGCCGGTGCGTACTAAAGGCCCATGACCCACAGCATACATTCTTACCTGCAAATCTGATATTTTCTCCAAAGCTGCTTGCACATGAGGAGTTTGGGGAGCCATCAGGCAGTTAAAGTAGTAACGCTGGTCTTCTTTGAGCGCTTCCCAGTTATCATCAAACACTTCATCACCACAGAGATGAGTTGCAAATAACTTATCTGTGTAGAGAATTTGGGTTTGCTGATCGTAGGTACAAAGTCCTTCCGGCCAACGTGGACTAGGAATGGGGAAGAATTTTAAAACATGACCCTTGCCTAAATCGAGAGTTTCTTTCCCCCGCATCACCAAGACGTTCAAATCTTGCTCTAGGAAAGCTGCACGCAAATTGTTCGCACCGGGAAGAGAACAGACAAAAGTTACCTGTGGTGCCAGTTCTAAAATTGCTTTGAGGGTTGCAACTCGATTAGGACTAAAATGACCCAGGATGATATAATCCAAACTTTGTAAATCTAAAGTCTGCCGTAATGCCTCTAAATAAATTTCGGTAAAGCTTTCTGGCGGTGGATCAATAAGTGCGGTTTTATCAGCTTCAATTAAATAGCAATTGGAGGTAGTACCTCTTTCAAGTGCGTATTCAATTTCAAACCGCAGACGTGACCAACTACGTGCTCTGATAGCTTTAGTATTTGTAGCAATTGGTAAAACTTGTACGTCGCGTGGCTTGGAATTGGTCATAGCTGTTAAAAGTTGGGGAACAGAGACTAGGGACTGGGGACTGGGGAATGGGGAATGGGGAATGGGGAATGGGGAATGGGGAATGGGGAATGGGGAATGGGGAATGGGGAATGGGGAATGGGGAATGGGGAATGGGGAATGGGGACTGGGACAAGAAGAACAACTTCTATTTTCTACCTACTGTTTTTTCCCAATCCCTAATCCCCAATACCCAATCCCTAGTACCCAATCTTTAGTAGTAATTACCTACTTTGCGATGGCGAACGGCTGTCAATCCATCGTTTTTGGAAACACGACCTTCTTGGACGGTGCAGTATAAAATCCAGTGGTCGCTGCATTCCATGCTGGTCTGTATTTCACATTCCATGTATGCCAAAGCATCAGTTAGAATCGGCGAACCGTTTTTCGCGGTTTGAGTTTTTACTCCCGCAAAGCGGTCAGCACCAGGATGCAAGCGCTTGAGGAAGTGTTTCTTGAGTTCTTGATAATTGCCTTCTTCCAAAACGTTGAGGACGAAGCGATCGCCTATTTGCATTAAGGAATCAATGGCGCGGTCTTTAGCAACGGCTATTGTTAATCCTAAGGGTTGCAAACTCGCTTGCGTTACCCAGGATGCCAGCATGGCACTTGAGGCATTATCTTTTTTAGCGGTGACTATATACAGTCCACTACTAATCCGACCCAGCGCCTTTTCCATGTCGACGTCGAGGGACTTGATTTGCTTGATGTTGCGATCGCGCACCAGCAATTGTCCGATGTCTTTACCCGCTTCTTCACACAACTGGAATGTAGATGCAGTGGGAGCCTCTTTAATCCGAATGGGTGGGAAAGCTTCTTTGATGCCAGAGTCGAGAAATTTTCTGCGGAGTGTATCAATGGGTTCATCATCCCCACCGTAACATTCAAACAGCCCAACAAGTTGTTTGTTCTTAGCGACAGCTAGCACCGAACTGATACTAGCTTGGGCAGCGGCGGAAGTAGTTGGCGGCATACCAATAATGATGCCTGCTGCTCTCCCAGCTAGTTCTTGAATTTCTTGGCTCTGGGCAGTACTCAGATCCAGAACTTCTACCCCAACCCCAGTTTTCAGTATACCTTCGGCAATTGCGTGACCAAGGCGCTCACCATACCCATATTCTGAGACAAAAAACAAGCCAACTGTGGTTTCTGCTTTAGCTTGTCTTTGGCTCCAATTTTCGTAGCACCCAGTTAGAACATCTAGATGGTGGTGTAATAATGGGCCGTGACCATTGGCGATAATATTAATCTTTCCGAGATCGCCCATCCGCTTCATGGCATTTACCAAAGAACGAGCGTTAGGGCCCATCAAACAGTCGTAGTAAAATCTAAAGTCAGCTTCGATCGCTTCTAAATCTTCGTCAAAGGTGCGATCGTCACAAAAGTGCATCCCAAAAGCATCACAGGTGTAAAGAATTTGGGTTTTGCGGTCAAAGCTAAAGATTGTATCCGGCCAGTGCAGGTTAGGCGCACTCACGAATTCCATTTCGTGTCCTTTGCCGATATCGATGCGATCGCCAGTTTTCACAACCCGCTTCGAGAAAGGATCGTGCACTAAGCCTTCCAAAAACTGAAGCGCAACTTTTGAGGCTAAAACGGTGGCTCTAGGAGCTAACTGGAGGACATCTTCTACTAAACCGCTATGGTCTGGCTCTGTGTGGCTGACAATTATGTAATCAATTGTTTTGGGGTTGACAAGACCTTTAAGAGTCTCTAAATACAGATCGCGAAACTTCTGGTGAGAAGTATCAATTAAAACTGTTTGTTCGCCCCTAATTAGATATGAATTGTAGGTTGTACCGTTTTGCAGTCCGAATTCGATATCAAAGCGATCGCGATCCCAATCAAGAGAGCGAATCGCCGTTGTGTTAGGGGCAATTTCTACAGTTTGTATAGTTAACCGATGTTGAACGTTCTCTGCGTGGGCGTAGCCGGTCGTAGACATCGCTACCATTATTCGTCTCCGAGCGCAAATTAACAGGTTTTTATTCTGCCCCCATTGTCTCTATTATTTTTATTTGAAGTTGTAATGAATATCAGTTTTTGAGAATTTTGACTTGTATCAATTATTGCTGTTTTTTAGCAAAAAATATGACTCAAAAATATACTAAATATTAATTAATTTCTAAGTTTCACTGAGTACTTATTTTTGCTATTTATCTGGTTTTATCTTAATTCAAAAATATCATAGCAATTATATTTTTTAACTAGATAAGCATAATTCAAATAATATTAAGTTACTGGCCGATCTACCAAATTTAAGTTAATTTTAATATTTAATGCTGCCAAATAATATACTTAGGAAATAGAAAAAATTATGTTTTTTAGGTACTTCCTTAAGTAGGAAAGGTAGGAAAAGTAGGAAAAGTAGGAAAGGTAGGAAAAGTAGGAAAAGTAGGAAAGGTAGGAAAAACCTTGTCAAGCTTACAAAAAGCATCCAATAAGCTGTTAACATTAGCTTATTCAATGGATATTGAATATATTCTTGTCTTAATCAAAAATCTGGTGGTATAGAATATAAAGTTTATGTAAAGTTGACAAAACAGATATTTTTTTGGAGATAGTCAAGGCAAATTTCCAGAGACTAGTTGAATAAAAAGGAACTAGGCTTGTATATATTTTTCCGCTCATCTAAATGGAAACTAGCATCAAAAGAATTTTTAAAGTTTCGATAAACCTCTGTAAGCATAGGAATAATTTCAGGAATTTAATGATACAGTCCTTTATTATCGACTTTAAACATTAATCAAGACAACGCTAACAAATTCTTCTGGTCATAGCTATAAGCTACAGCTTCAGGCTATTGGATAAATTTGCCTATATAGGTTAATGGTGTCATATCGATGTGCCTAACTTTTTATAAAAATCAATTCTTGATGAGAAATTGCAAACTTTGATAGTGTTCTCAAGCAAATATTTATCGCGTAGTAGCTTTATAGACGCTGACATCCTTAATACTTATAGTTCAGCTTTTTAGAATGTATTATGAAATACCTAAATAATTCAGTATACAGACGTAAATAGATACAAAAATTGATTGTGTAAAAGGTTATTGTTTATGGGATGCCGATTAAAAGTGTTTCTCACAGAAGAAGAAAAGCTGACTTTAGAAGAATTAAGAAAAGCTAAAGATGTTCCTCAACGTACTAAGGATCGTGCTCAAGTTTTACTGCTGAATACTCGCGGCTTAAAAAATGAGCAAATTGCAAAAGGCTTGAACTGGGCGACTTCAACAGTGCGCCAAACCCTTCATCGCTGGGAAAAGATGGGTTTAGCAGGTTTATGGGATGCTCCTGGTCGAGGAGGAAAACCCCGATATTCAGAATCAGATTTGGTTTATCTCGAAAATTGTTTAGCTCAAGAGTCAGAGACTTATAACTCTAAACAATTAGCAAAAAAACTCGCATCTGAGCGTCAAGTAAACTTGAGTGCAGACCGACTACGACGGGTATTGAAAAAAAGGGGAAGGAGGTTTGGAAGCGCACGCACCCAAACCCAGAAACAGCATAAGTAGGTGGGCGTAAATAATTATCGTTAGGATAAGGCAGGGAGCAGGGAGCAGGGAGCAGGGAGCAGGGAGCAGGGAGCAGGGGGCAGGGGGCAGGGGGCAGGGGGGAAAAGGGTTTGAGCCTTATTTACTTTTCTTCACACAGTTCGGTTTTATTCTGCCCATTTACTTAATTAGCTGATTAAATCATCTTGGACTCGAATCACTTGTTTCGTTTGGGCAGCGATCGCTAGATTGTAGTTGATAATCAAGATTATCTTCTTGACAAGTTCTGCTTTGTGCAGAGATAGTACTTGTTGCGTTTCTTTTTGTTACTTGGGCTTGGGCGCTGTTGAGGTCTACACGCTTTTAGTTTAAGGTTTGCCGAGAAACTTGTAGAGACACTTTAGCACAGCAAAGTAACAGTCCAGTTTCGCCTTTTTACCAAAAATTTTGGGCTTAACTCAACGGTATTGCTATATTAGTCGTTGAACTCAAGTTAGCTGTGCATTATAGAAAATTCTGATGAGAGTTTCCCAAAAAACAAAGCCCACTTACACATCACAGTATCAAGTGGACTTGTTAACTATTTTTAGTGGATCCGAGCAGAGTCGAACTGCTGTCCAAATTGGGTATTGACCCCCCGCTCATTCACAGGTTTAGCCTTTCTAACCCTCAAGGCGGGAATCGTTCATTATCCCGAACGTAGGATGCTCTGATTTGATCTTAGCCAGCAAGCCAACCAGAGAACGCTTGCTAGAGCATCCGTTGGGGTTTGGTCTTCAGTCCTTAACGGAGTCAAACTAAAGACGCTCGAACCTATAAGAGGTGTTTAGGCTGCTACTAGAGCATCCTTCCGAGCAAAGTTAACGATGTTATTCGCATTTACTTTTTGTTTGAGCCTTTGATTTCCGAGAGGAGACTCACTCTCGACCTGAATCACAGAGCAGCGTTCGCCAACCTGTCGAAACCGTGACGGACCCATGCGCTATACATATTATAGTTTATTATTAGGGAAATGTGTCACAGGATGACAAAGAAATATGGATGGCGTTGCTGATTCATAGGATGATTTTTGGCTCACGCAAAGGCGCAAAACCTCAAAGAATATACTTTTAGCATTGGTCAAAAATCTCAATTCATCCCGCAAATATGCAACGCCAGAAATATTAAACTCTCATTACCCAAGCTTAACTGTCATGAGTCAGACTACAAGCAGAGTTCGCTGGACAATTCAAGATGTTGCAGCATTACCCGATAACGAATGGATTCGTTATGAGATTATCGATGGAGAATTGTTTGTGACGCGATCGCCCCACCATAAACATCAGCACGTGATTGGATGTATCTTTTCAATGCTAAACACTTGGTCTATAGATAGTGGTTTGGGAGAACCCTCCATTATGCCAGGACTGATTTTTTCGGACTCTGATAATGTAGCTCCCGATGTGGTGTGGGTAAGTTATGAACGCTTGGCTCAAATTCAAGACGAAGCGGGGCATTTTCACGGAGCGCCGGAACTGGTAGTGGAAGTGCTGTCCCAAGGAAAAGCCAATGAAGACCGCGATCGATTAGCTAAGTTGAAATTGTATTCGGTTCAGGGAGTCAAGGAGTATTGGATTGTCGATCGCATCGCTCAAAGAATTGAAGTTTATCGACGGGACAATGCTCAGTTAAAACTGGTTACGACATTGCTAGTAGATGATGTGATTACATGGCCATTGCTGCCTAACTTTGCCTGTAAAGTAGCACGTCTTTTTGTGTCACGAGGTTAGGGGCGGTCGTCATTACGTAGGCGCAAGTTTTTCCATAGGATAAGCAGCGATCGCTACTATTACAGTTCATTGAAAGCGACGGGAAACTCCATCCCAAGAGTGGGTGGAGAGGGATAGCCGCCCCACCGCTTGGGGCATAGGGCATAGACCCTCTACCTAGACAATAATAATTTTAGTTTTCTACTTTTTCTAAAATCCCTTGTGCATTAGAGTAAGTAGCTTTGTAGGCAAGTTTGCCGTCTGGGAGCAGATGAAAACGCTCTCCATCTCCAGGTGTGCAAATTTTTAAATTGCTCCTACGATCAAAATTACTAACGTCAAACTCGTAATCATCACTGCTGACTTGTTGTAGAGAAATTTCGCCATAACAGGGAACGTCAGGAACGCTGATATAACCACATTTCTCCTTTAAGCTACAATTTCGCTGAATCTCAAGATTAATGCGAAACGACTTTCCTGAAGGCTCTTTGGCTACACCCGACCATTTCCCCAAAAACGCATTCGATACTCGTAGCGGTGAGGGCGAAGGAAATGTTGGAACGGGAGTAGATCCAGAGGATGGAGGTACTGAAGGAGAAGATGATGGACTAGATGATGTTTTGTTTGATCCTGTATTAGTTACTATCGTATTAGTTATAGTAAATATGCCGCTAATTACCGCTACTGCAATAGTAGCGATCGCAGCCCACGCTTCTTTGCTAATACCTTGCTGTTTCTCAGATTCTTTTTCTGGATCGGTCATATAGGATTTGTTGTTTTTGGAAGAACTACTAGAACCAGCTGCCAATAAGCAAACGCCTTGAACAGTGGGTAGGTTGAGTTAAACACACGAGAAATCTTTGATACTAAATGGAAAATTTTATTTAAAGCGACAACTATGTATTACAATCATTTTTTAAATGAGATTTTGGGAGAGTTTTCGCTCTCTGCGATGCTGTAACCACCAACTGGAGGCGATCGCATTCTCGCACAACCAGTATTTGACCCTAAAGTCGCTCAGTCCTTAAGTTTGGCAATCTTTTACTTTAAATTAAAAATTTCTTTATACATTCATGTCTATGTAGTTAAATTTTTGCATCAAATCACCAAAATTTTCAGAGAACTCAATAATCTACTCATCGTCCACGTCTGCGAATATAGATTCTAAATCATGATAACCACTAACTAGGCGCACAATCACAACGCTATCTTCAAAAACTCGATAAAAAATAATGTAGCCATCCAACGGTATTCCTCTCAACCTGGGGTCAAACTTGGCGTAACTTCGTCCTATATTTGGGAATTGAGCTATATTTTGACATTTCTTATTAAATTTTCGAATGAAAAACTCCATCCCCTTGTGGGTGGAGTTTTTGGGCATGGGGAATGAAGAATGGGGCATAGGGAAGAATTACCTGTTTGGCCAATGCCCAATGCCCAAAGTTGGCGGGCGGCTATCCCTCTCCACCCACTCTTGGGTGGAGTTTCCCGCCAACTTCCTAAGTTAGGGCTTCAGCACCACCCACAACCTCAAGGAGTTCTTGAGTAATTGCTGCTTGTCGGGCTTTGTTGTAAGACAGTGTGAGGTTATTAATCAATTCACCCGCATTTTCACTGGCATTACTCATGGCTGTCATCCGTGCAGCTAGTTCACTAGCTGCAGATTCTTGCAGCGCCCGCAATAGCTGGTTACTCAGATACAGGGGCAACAGAGAATCAAGAATCTGCACTGGATCTTGCTCGAAAATCATGTCAGGAGCCAACGTGCGGACTTCTTTAGTCACTTTCTCCCGTTCGACTTCAAATTTACCGCCACGGGTTGTCAAGCGGAAAACTTCATCATCGGCTGCTTCTAGTCCTTGCGGATCGAGTGGCAGTAGGGTTTGTATCACAGGACGGGAGCTAACCAAGGAAAGGAATCTGGTATAGATTAATTCAATACGGTCTACTTCTTCCGAAAGGAACAAGGAAAGTAGTTGATCGGCAATCTGATTGGCTTCAGCTGCGGTGGGAATTTGCTCTAAGCCGCTGTAGGTAGCATCGATGGGCTGATTGCGGCGTTGAAAGTACTGTGTAGCTTTGCGTCCGACGAGTACAAATTGATAGTCTAAACCTTCTGCCTTGATTTCTTTGGCGCGGTTTTCTGCACGACGGATAACGTTATTGTTGTAGCCGCCGCATAAACCGCGATCGCCTGAAATTACCAACAGCCCGACTGACTTAACTTGCCGTTTTTTCAGCAGTGGCAGGTTTGCTTCTTCAAAGCGCAGACGGCTTTGTAAACCATATAATACTTGTGCCAAGCGATCGGCAAAGGGGCGAGTTGCTAGCACTTGTTCTTGCGCCCGACGTACTCTAGCAGCAGCTACGAGACGCATGGCTTCTGTGATTTTTTTGGTGTTTTTGACCGACTGAATGCGATCGCGTATTGCTTTTAAATTGGCCATATTTTTTTCCTTAGTAGTTAGTCATTTGTCCTTTGTTATTAGTCAGTAGTCATTAGTTCTGTACCAATGACCCTTCGGGTTCGCCAGTTGCTTATGGGGGAAACCCCCAAGACCGCACTGGCTCACCAATGACCAATGACTAATGACTAATTACGCTGTAGCTTTGAAGGTCTTCTTGTATTCGGTAAGCGCTTCCTTCAAGGCAGTTTCTTCTGCGTCACCTAGTGCTTTAGATGCTTGTACTCCTTGGGCATACTGGGTTTTCCCAGTCTTTAAGAATTCACGTAGACCAGCGGTGAAGGTAGTTACTTGATTTACAGGTACATCATCTAAATAACCATTAATCCCAGCATACAAAATTGCCACTTGCTCGTATACCGAGAGTGGGGAATTTTGTGGCTGCTTGAGGAGTTCGCGCAACCGTTGACCCCGTGCCAACTGGTCTTGAGTGGCTTTATCTAAGTCAGAAGCAAATTGTGCGAAGGCTTGCAGGTCGTCAAATTGGGCTAGTTCCAATTTAATCTTACCGGCAACTTTTTTCATTGCTTTAGTTTGAGCCGCAGAACCCACGCGGGATACTGAAATACCGGGGTTTACAGCCGGACGGATACCAGCGTTAAACAAGTCAGAAGACAAGAATATCTGACCATCGGTAATAGAAATTACGTTGGTGGGGATGTATGCTGAAACGTCACCAGCTTGGGTTTCGATAATTGGTAGGGCAGTCATACTGCCTTTACCTAATTCGTCACTCAGCTTTGCGGCTCTTTCTAACAAACGGGAGTGGATGTAGAATACATCTCCGGGGTACGCTTCGCGTCCGGGTGGACGACGTAGCAGTAGGGACATTTGGCGATAAGCTTGGGCTTGCTTGGAGAGGTCATCATAAATTACCAGGGTAGCTTTGCCTTTGTACATGAAGTACTCAGCAATAGTTGCGCCTGTGTAGGGAGCGAGGTATTGCAGGGTAGCTGGTTCACTGGCACTAGCGGCGACGACGATGGTGTAATCCATCGCGCCTTTTTCTTGCAATGTTTGCACCACGTTAGCAACTGTGGAAGCCTTTTGACCGATCGCAACGTAGACACAAATTACATCTTCTTCTTTCTGGTTGATGATGGTGTCGATCGCGATCGCAGTTTTACCAGTTTGGCGATCGCCAATAATCAATTCCCGTTGACCGCGACCAATAGGAATCATTGAGTCAATAGCTGTGATACCCGTTTGCATGGGTTCGTGTACAGACCGACGGGCAATGATACCGGGTGCTGGAGATTCAATCAAACGGCTTTCTGAGGACTTGATGTCTCCCTTACCATCGATAGGACGACCCAAGGAATCTACAACTCGTCCAATTAAGGCTTCTCCTACTGGTATCTGGGCAATTCTACCAGTGGCAGTTACAGAACTACCTTCTTGAATTTCCAGCCCTTCACCCATCAGCACCGCACCCACGTTGTCTTCTTCTAAGTTTTGGGCGATGCCAATTGTGCCATCTTCAAATTCCAAAAGTTCCCCAGACATAGCCTTTTCCAGACCATAAATCCGGGCAATACCATCACCAACTTGGAGAACAGTACCAACGTTAGCAACTTTGACCTCTTGATCGTATTGCTCGATTTGTTGTTGGATAATGCTGCTAATTTCGTCAGGTCTAATTGATATACTCATGTGTCTATCTTTTTTGCTTTCGAGACGGAAGTAAAAGGGACTGTGGATTAGGGACTGGGGATTAGGGATTGGGGATTAGGGATGGAAAGAATTTATGACTATAATCTTTTTCCTAGTCCCCAGTACCCAGCCCCCAGTCCCCAGTCCCAATTTTCTAGCTATTAGTTAAGCGCAATGAAAGGCGGCGCAACTGACCCCGGATACTAGCGTCAATTACCTGCGAACCTACTTTAATGATTACACCGCCAATTAACTCGCTGTCTACCCTGGTTTCTAGTTCTACCTGACGAGCATTCGAGATGGCGATGACCTTTTGGATGATTGCTTGCTGTTGAGCTTCTGTGAGGGGAACGGCTGAAATTACTTCCGCTAATACGGTTTGATTCAGCTGCCGCAACAGCGCCAGATACTGTTGAAAAATCTCTTCCAAAAATGCAATCCGCCGTTTATCTACCAGTACCAGCAAAAAATTGCGTAAGTAGGGATTAGAGCCTTCACCGAGTATTTGTTTGATGAGAGCTTTTTTGTTCTCAGACTGAATAAACGGGTTGCTGAAGAAGTTGTGTAGCTGTTTGTCTGCTTTGAGCAGTCCCAGGAAAGTACGCGCATCTTCCCCGAATTCTTCTGTCAAATTTTTGGATTGAGCTATTGACAAAAGTGCCTGTGCGTAAGGTTGGGCTACTTCGACTGCCGCTACCTGACTTGTCATACATTGCCTCCCAGTTGTGCGATGCTGCGGTCAATTAAACCTTGTTGAGCATCGTCGGCAATCCCGCTTTTGAGTTGCGATTCGACTTTTTGCAATGCTAGTGTAGCTACCCGTTGCCGCAGTTGAGCGATCGCTCGATCAGTTTCGGTGTTTAAATCTGCTGCTGCTGTTTGTTTCAAGCGTTCTACGTCTTGCACTGCCTTCGCTAACAAGGCTTCTTTCGTCTTTTGGGCGTTTTCTGTGGCAGATTGGCGGATGCGTTCTGCTTCTGCCTGAGATTGCTTCAACTGCTCTTGCGCTTGGGAAAGGGCAGTCTTTGCCTCTTTTAAGCGCCCTTCTGCTTCCTGAATTGCGGTGGCAATATTAGATTGTCGCTCGTTCAGGATATTGCTTAAAACTTTACGTCCGAAGTAGAATAGTATGCCAATCAGAATCGCTAGATTAATCAGATTGGTTTCAAAAATGTCTAGGTTTAGACCGAAACCACCTTCTGCTGCGCCTTCTGCCAATTCAGAGTGAACAGCGTTCGCTTCTGCGGCAAGTAATAAGAATGTCCCCATGATACCCATTTACAAGTGCGCTGTTCGCTTGCTAATACGTTGTATTTTCCCGAAGGTAAATTAAGTATCTTTCCCGAAGGAAATTTAAGTATCTTTCCCGAAGGAAATTTAAGTATCTTTTCCCAGAAGGGGAAAAAGTGCCTTTTTCGACACTTAATTAAGCGCTCTGGACAAGGGGCCAGTTGCGCGTATGCTTTCACGGAACCAGTCTAGTTAGTTTATCTAACTGGAGTTGGCCCCAATAGTTTTTCTAGAATCTGCCTGCTTAAAGCATCAACTTGTTGCTCTAAGGTGCGAAAAGCTTCCTGCTTTTGTTGTTCTATTTCAACAGCAGCTTGTTCTCGTTGAGTCTGAGCTTCCTTTTGGGCCTCAGCTATTTTCTCGGCAGTAATTTTCTTAGCTTCGAGTTGAGCTGCTTCTACAGTCGCTTGCGATTGTTTGCGAGCGTCTGCGAGTTGCTGCTCATATTCGGTAGCCAAGCGCTCGGCTTTAGCCAAGCTCTCCCGCGCTTCCAAGGTATTCGTTCGGATATAATTATCGCGATCGTCTAGTACCTTGGTCAGTGGCTTATAGAAAATTGCATTTAACAAAGCTGCTAGTAGCAGGAATTGCAATGCCATGAAGGGCAAGGTAGCATCGAAATCAAACATTTGTCTCCTCTTTGGCTGGAGTAGCAGTTTTCGTGGCTAGCAACATCATCCAACCTTTCATATTTTAGAGACCCATAGCCAATAAGGGTCAACTGAACATTAGAACTTATTAAGATACCCAAAACATTTCGATTGTAGAGGCGTGATAATTCACGTCTCCACACTCACAAAAACTTTAAGGTATTAACCGAAGGGATTAGCAAACAGCAATACCAGGGCAATTACTAGACCATAGATAGTCAAGGATTCCATGAATGCCAAGGTTAATAGCAGAGTGCCGCGAATTTTTCCTTCTGCTTCAGGTTGACGAGCAATACCTTCTACTGCTTGTCCAGCAGCGTTTCCTTGACCGATACCAGGGCCAATTGCAGCTAAACCAATCGCTAAAGCAGCAGCGAGAACTGAAGCAGCCTGAACTAATGGATCCATGTTGATTTTCCTTGCTTTGATTACAAAACTAACAGACATTACGTTAACAATTAGAAACGTGGTTTTCACGCTGCACATGAGTTCTTTCGATCGCGCTTTGCGATGTTTTGAGCGAAAATGCTCTGGGAACTGTGCTATCAACTGAGAAGTTTAATGCTCCTCATGTTCTTCTCCACCATGTCCCTCCATTGCCTCATGAATGTATGCTCCGGCTAGGGTGGCAAAAACTAGGGCTTGAATGGCACTGGTAAATAAACCCAAGGCCATTACAGGCAGAGGTACAAATAGAGGAACTAGCAGCACCAATACCGCTACTACCAATTCATCCGCCAAAATATTACCAAATAGACGGAAGCTTAGGGAGAGGGGCTTGGTGAAATCTTCTAAAATTGCGATCGGCAACAAAACAGGTGTTGGCTCTATATATTTCTTAAAGTAGCCTAAACCCCGTTTGCTAAAACCTGCGTAAAAGTACGCTAAGGAAGTTAGTAGTGCCAATGCAACAGTCGTATTGATGTCATTGGTGGGAGCTGCCAATTCGCCCGAAGGTAGCTTGATGAGCTTCCAGGGAATTAGCGCACCTGACCAGTTCGACACGAAAATAAACAAGAACAATGTGCCAATAAATGGCACCCAAGGGCGGTACTCTTTCTCACCAAGTTGGTTTTTGGCTAAATCGCGAATAAATTCTAGGGCGTATTCCATCAAATTTTGGATGCCCTTGGGAATTCTTTGTGCGTTGCGAGTAGCAGCTATTGAAGCCACTACTAGAATACTAATCACAAACCATGAGGTGAGAAAAACTTGCCCATGAATTTTAAGATTGCCCAACTGCCAGTAGAAATGATGACCTACTTCTAATTCGGCGAGGGGAAAAGAATTAAAGGCGTTTAAGACACTAAGCATTTGCATTCTTCAAGCATTTTCCCCAACGAGCGAGGATGGGATTACTATCTTTGTGAGCCTGACTTTTTAAGAATCAGGAATGAACGCAATTTGCACCATATAGACGAGGAGCGTAGCTTTGTAAGTTAGAAATCCCAGAAAAATGGGGAGAATCTGTAGCTCACGCCATTGACTTGCTACAATCATCACTCCCATAAACAGAGCAAAACGAGTTTTGCTCAGACTGGTTTTTTCACTACCAAGCTGCTCAACATCTCTAGCCAACATTTTTAAGTAAACCACACCTGTACACGCCCCAATTAAATAATTTAGGGCAATGTTTAAGGAATAAAAAATCCACACAGAGATAAAAATAACCCCCGTCAAGACAAGCGTGATTACCAACAATCGCTGGAAGAGTTGATAGAACTCTTGCATGGAGTTACCTGATTCTGTGTCTTCAGAACCAGTTTTAGCATCTTGTTGCGTTGTCGGAGTGGGCGCAATTGATTCGTCAGACAAGCTCACGGGACTTGAAACCAGTACAGTTAAATATGATGACTGCACATTCAGTCAGCTGAATCATATCACGATGCGGTAACAATACTTTAGGAAAAAACAATTAACTTCTTGTCAACATTCAGAGAGTAAGTACCGACAGACTAAAGCCTACAGCACTTTTACCAAGTTCGCCAAGGTGTACTTGGTGAAAAAGTAAGGGTTTTATCGAATATTCATAAGTAGAGGGCAGGCAAGATGCCCGCCCCACAAGAGTCTTGGGTTGAATATACCTCTCGATTAAATTATCTTGGCAGTCCGCAGACCGAACAGCAAACCTACAGATAAGCCAAAGAATAAACCCAAGAAGACGACATAAGATACAATTGCAAACATTTATTGCTCTCCAGAATACTTCCTAAATCTATTGAATCATTAGTTGTTGGGTATTGGGCATGGGGCATTAGGCATGGGGGTAGAGGAGAAATACTTACTGCAACTTCTCCCCCTGCTTCCCTGGTTCTTACCAATTCCCAATCCCCAATTCCCTATGCCCATTTCCTAGATTGCGATACAATACAGCCCACGGGCGCTTGTTTGGGGTTGGGCAATGACTTCTGTAATTAATGTAAATCTACCAGAGCAGTCTTATGAGATTGCGATCGCACCTTCAAGTTTAGATCAACTGGGTCAACAGATGGACAGTCTGAAACTGGGCAAGAAGGTATTGCTGGTTTCTAATCCGACGATTTTTAAGCATTTTGGGGAAAGAGCAATTACATCCCTGACATCTGCTGGATTTGAAGTTGCTAGCTGCACTCTACCACCTGGTGAACGCTACAAAACCCTCAATTCCATCCAAAAACTCTACGATATCGCCTTGGAAAACCGCCTAGAACGTTCTTCTACTATGGTAGCTTTAGGCGGAGGTGTAATTGGCGATATGACTGGCTTTGCGGCTGCAACTTGGCTACGCGGTATTAATGTTGTCCAAGTACCTACCTCTTTGTTGGCGATGGTAGATTCGGCAATTGGCGGTAAAACTGGCGTGAATCATCCCCACGGTAAAAACTTAATTGGGGCATTCCATCAACCGCGCTTGGTTTTGATTGACCCAGATGTGTTAAAAACTCTACCTATGCGTGAGTTTCGGGCAGGGATGGCAGAAGTGATTAAGTACGGTGTGATTTGGGATGCCGAATTGTTTACCCAGTTGGAAGCAAGTAAACGCCTTGACCAACTCCGCTATGTCAAACCGGATCTAGTATCTAACATATTAACACGCTCTTGTCAAGCTAAAGCTGATGTTGTTGGCAAAGATGAAAAAGAAGGCGGATTACGCGCAATTCTTAACTATGGTCATACCATCGGTCACGCAGTGGAAAGTTTGACTGGTTATCGTTTAGTGAATCACGGTGAAGCGGTGGCTATTGGTATGGTAGCAGCCGGTCAAATTGCTGTGGATTTGGGACTGTGGCAAAAGGAAGACACAGAACGTCAAAATGCTTTAATTCAAAAAGCGGGTTTACCTACTCAGTTACCAGATGGGGTAGATATTGAAGCAATTATTGAGGCGTTGCAGTTAGATAAAAAAGTCCAAGCCGGGAAGGTGCGGTTTGTTTTACCAACAGAGATTGGTGTAGTAACAATTACCGATGAAGTGCTATCGGATATTATTCGGCAAGTGTTGCGAGGAATTTAAACAATTTGAAAAAGAATTCAGGAGTCAGAATAAAAGTTAGTTGCTCCGTCCTTCAATTACGAATTAATGAGCCATGATACTCCAAGCCATGAACAAGTTGCTTGAGAACTTATGTGGTTAATTCAGATGGTAACTGGTTTTACACTGCGCTATACTAATAATAGTTTAATTGCTTAATTCATCCATTTTTAGGAGGTAATTACCAAGCGAATAAGTATGCTTTGTTTATAATCAGACCAACACAATATGGTTTGAGCCTGCATTTACGCAACAGATGTATTAATCATGTTAAATCTAATATTTACTAGATGTATAAAAATAAAACCATTGGTGGTTTCAACAGCTTTTTTAATAGCTGTACAGACTTCTGCCAATGCGGAACAAGCAGTTCCTAGTTTGACGCCAGCACAAGCTCAACATTTATCCCGTGACTTGGTTCCATATAATTCTCAAGACTTTTTTAGACAAGGAAAAAATTCAATTGAGAGAGAAATTCAAATTCTTAATCAAAGGCAACAGCGCCCAATTAAACCTATTCTTAAGATGGATTTAGTACCGCAAAGCAAAAAACCACATACTCAGCAAAAATCTCAACGTTTTATCTAAGTAAGAATCATCACCCTTTTACGGCTCTTTCTTGTCCTGTTAATTCTTAAGCTGTAGCACATAACCTACATCTCCAGGCATCAGAATTACTATGTTCTGTTTTTGGATAACAGAGGTTTTGTATTGCCAATAAACTTTGCAATATAAATTTACAATTTCAATCGTCTAGCAAACTCATCAACGCTTGAATTTCAAGGTCTTGCTCTTGCGGCTCTGAT
Organism: Nostoc sp.; assembly: GCF_036917415.1. Classification (GTDB taxonomy): domain Bacteria; phylum Cyanobacteriota; class Cyanobacteriia; order Cyanobacteriales; family Nostocaceae; genus Nostoc. Next base: position 28,313 of record NZ_JBALDJ010000055.1, read on the forward strand.
AATTGAGACTGTAGCTTTAATAATTGACTCTGCAATTCTTCTGCTACATGAAGCATCTCAGACTCTTGTGCAATTTTTAGCTGATTTTCTTTAATTTTGATTTGTTTAAGCAAGTTATTTTCAACATGAATTGAGTTGTAATGTTGAGCAATCATAGCTTTACATTTATTATCAATCTATTGAGTGCAATTAAATTTTCCACCTATGTATTATTCCATACTTTTGTCATTTTTTAAATATGTCGATAATTTAATCTTGATGTTTATAGTTTTTAGCCCGTTCTATTCTTCTCAAAATTTTGGGAATATTGAATTACAGCAGTTTTCATGTATTTGAACCACATCTGTCGTAAGGGCACAGCATTGCTGTGCCCCTATCGCGTGGTCTATTTACCTGAAAATAGCTGTAAGGACTTCCAGTGAAAAAACATCCCATGTAGGGGCGTACATCTGTGCATTGGTGTTAACTTAAGCTGAAATCTCCTGAATGCATGAGTTTTGCCCTTATACCATTTCACTTTAAGGTTGATACATTTAGGTAAGCAGAGGGGGAGAGGAGAAAAAAAACGGAGGTGAATTCATGGGGCGATCGCACTTGGAGAGGTCTGTTGTCTCCATAATATAAATACAGGGCGTGTGATAATTAGAGGTTTTATGTCCCTAACTCTTGAAGACTTGGAAAAAATGCAGCAACAACATCCTGACTTTCGTATGGAACTAGTCAAGGGTAATATTATTGTTTCAAGCCCATCAGGATACGAATCAGATGAAGTTGCAGCTGAAATGGTAGCCCAGTTACGTAACTGGGTTAGACCGCGCAAACTGGGACGAACAGCAGCTTCTAGCGCCAGTTTCAGATTGCCCAATTCAGATTTGCGCGCACCAGATGCCTCATTTGTTTTAGCCGAACGCTTGCGTCGCAGTCCCAAGTCTTTTGCTCAATTGGCTCCCGATTTGACTGTAGAGGTGAAGTCTCCTAGCGACAATTTAGAGGATCTGAGAGCCAAAATTCAAGAATTTCTGAGTTTGGGAACTAAGGTAGGAATTTTGCTCAATCCAGATGAGCGGATTGTTGAAGTTTACAACTTTGGACAAGAGGCAATAATACTTCGTGATGGGGATATTTTAACAGTTCCCGAACTGCTCCCAGGATGGGAAGTACCAATTGCAGATTTGTGGCCTTTAGAGTTTGACTAGGATAGTGGTAAAAGACCCTACAGACATAGATGGATGGAACTAGAAGTTTATGCGATCGCTTTCAGTACAGATGGCAAAACTTTGATTAGTGGCGGTAAGGATAAAATTATCAATATTTGGCAACTACCATAGTGATTTAGTCTCTCATCAACTGAGGGACGGTAGAATATACCTAATTTTCGTAGCTTCAAAAGCCAAACTATGACGATGTATTCCACACTTCAACGTGCATTTACTAACCGCCGCGTCCTGAAAGTGATTAGCGGTTTGAATAACTTCGACGCCGCTAGCGTTGCTGCTACTGTCAAAGCTGCTGAATTTGGCGGTGCTACTTTTGTCGATATTGCCGCCGATCCAGCTTTAGTCCAGCTAGCTAAAAGTTTGACAAATCTACCAATTTGTGTGTCAGCAGTAGAGCCAGATAAATTTGTGCAAGCAGTGGCAGCTGGTGCTAATTTAATTGAAATCGGGAATTTCGATTCCTTCTATGCTCAAGGACGCCGTTTTGAAGCTCTAAAAGTGCTAGCACTGACTAAGCAAACTCGCGCTCTCCTCCCAGAAATCACCCTATCTGTCACCGTTCCTCACATCCTGGAACTAGATCGACAGGTACAGCTAGCAGAAGAACTGGTGAAAGCTGGAGCAGATATTATCCAAACTGAAGGCGGTACTAGCAGTAACCCAGTTCACCCCGGAACTTTAGGATTAATTGAAAAAGCTGCTCCCACCTTGGCAGCAGCTTTTGAGATTTCGCGTGTGGTGTCAGTGCCAGTATTGTGTGCATCAGGCATTTCTAGCGTTACTGCACCGTTAGCGATCGCGGCTGGTGCTGCTGGTGTTGGTGTTGGTTCCGCCATCAACCAACTCAATAGCGAAGTCGCAATGATTGCCGCTGTGCGTGGCTTAGTAGAAGCCTTAGCGACTGCAAGAGTGCTGACTGAGAAGTAAGAAATAGGGAGTGAAGGAGGGAAGAGGACAAGGGGAAAGACTTGTTGTAAGTTCTAACTTTTGTCACTTTGTCCCCTTGTCTCCCCTGCTCCCTGCTCCCTGCTCCCTGCTCCCTTTGCCCCTCTGCCCCTCCACTTCCCTCACCCCAAACAATCCTTCAACGCATAAATCACCTGGTCTTGCTGCTGTTGTGTTAGTTCTGGGAACATAGGCAAGGATATAACCTCATGGCAAGCTTGCTCTGCTATTGGTAAGTCCCCAATTTCATAGCCTAGACTTTGATAAACTGGCTGCAAATGTAAAGGGTGGGGGTAGTAAATCATTGAACTTACGCCCTGTTCTTGCAATTGACTACGCACCCAATCTCGGTATTTGGCGCTAGCACCATTGCGCCCTTCGCCGGATATGCGAATAGTGTATTGATTCCATACCCCCATACCCCCAGGTAATTCTTGGGGTGGGACAATCCCCGGAACTTGGCTAAGGTACTGGTAGTAATAATTGGCGATATCTCGGCGGCGATCGTTCCAAATATCTAAATAACGGAGCTTAATCTGCAAAATGGCTGCTTGGAGAGCATCCAATCGGCTATTTACACCTATTTCTTCGTGTAAATATCGAATCTTACTACCATGATCTCGTAGGATTCGCAGTTTAGTGGCGATCGCTGGATCGTTAGTCGTTATTGCTCCGCCATCGCCGCAACCACCAAGATTTTTGGTAGGGTAGAAACTAAAGCAACCAATATGTCCAATGCTTCCTACTTTTTGATCGGCCCAAATCGCACCTGTAGACTGAGCGCAATCTTCAATTATTGACAAATTGTGAGACTGAGCGATCGCCATTAATGATGTCATATCCACGGGTTGTCCAAATAGGTGAACCGGGATAATCGCTTTAGTGTTGGGTGTAATCGCCGCTGCGACTTGCTCCACATCCAAATTAAACGTAGTTGCGTCAATATCAACGAAAACAGGCTTTGCACCCACGGCGCTAATTACTTCAGATGTCGCAATAAAGGTAAAAGGCGTTGTAATCACTTCATCGCCTGCACCAATGTCCAAGACTCGTAACGCTAAGTAGAGCGCATCAGTACCAGAATTACAAGCCACACATTCAGTAACAGTATTATAAGCGGCAAACTGTTGCTCAAAGCCTTCGACTAAGGGGCCGCCGATATAGCGACCAGAAGCTAAAACCTCTAAGACAGCTGCACTTACTTCTGCTTCGATGGCGGTGTATTGCTGCTTGATATCAAAGGCAGGGATGGGATTTACACTTTGGATCATGAGTTCTCATTTTATCGGGAGATACAAAGGATGCACTTCGACAGTCAATTTTTGCTGATTGAATTGTTAATCAAAGAGAAGCTACTAAAAGACTATCGCCCAAGATACGCATCTATTAGGGTTTTTACTTAAATTGTGGTGCGGCAAATTACCGCACATTTAATTTACAGATAGTAGGCATACTAGGTGTTTGCCATGTTAGTGTCATACCATTTGGAATTTTGAATTGATGAAAGTGATATATATCAACCAAGATCCAACACATCTGGTCAAAGTTCCAGGTGTGTGTGCTGCTTTGAGAAGAAAATACCAAGAGATAGAGAACCCATGCAGAATCTGATCGAGCTGGATTTCAGGGATTTAGCTATTGGTGTGGGATTGATGGCGATCGCCATTGGTTTATCTGCCTGGGAAAAATTAGGATTAGAGTTTAACCTAGCCCTTGCTACTGGGAGAACCATCTTACAACTTCTTGTATTGGGATACATTTTAGATTTCATCTTGGCTTTAGACAATGCTTGGGCAGTTTTGGCGCTATTAGCAATAATGCTGACAATTACGGCGATTGTCGCACGAAATCGCATCAGCCAAAAAATTCCTCATCTGTTGCCTTTGGTGTGGGGTGCAATTTTAATTAGTACCGCCGTGACAGTGTTTTACATCAACTTCTCGATCGTTCAACCAGAAAGATGGTACGAACCACAGTATATAATTCCCCTAGCAGGGATAGTCTTAGGTAATGCTACCAATGCAGCTGCGATCGCAGGCGATCGCCTTGTCAGCACCATTAATTCCAGCCATCTCGAAATAGAAACCCATTTAAGCTTAGGTGCAACTCCAGAGCAAGCAGTTAGCCAGTATCGTAAAGACGCCATCAAAGCCGGATTGATTCCTACTCTCAATCAAATGATACTCATAGGTATGGTCGCAATACCAGGAATTACCACCGGACAGTTATTAGCTGGTGTCAAACCTCTAGATGCTGTCTCCTACGAAATTTTAATTATGTTTATGGTTGCTTTTGCTAACTTGTTGACAACAGTTTTAGTCACGAAAGGGTTGTGTCGTCAATTTTTTAATTCTGCCGCGCAGTTGGTCAGGTGAAGAATGCTGTTAGCAGTATCGGGGCGTTGAGCCAGTGCTGAGTAGGGTAAAGGGATTAATCATTGGTGTCAACTTAACGCTAAACCCGCTTGGTGAAAACATTTTGCCCTCACCCCCAGCCCCTGTCCCAAGAGAGAGGGGAGCTAGACATTCAATTCCCCTTCTCCCAAGGGAGAAGGGGTTAGGGGATGAGGGCGTGAGGGATTTACAAAACGCCTGTCTGATATAGTTTTCGGCTGAAGTTGACACGTATGAGCATTGCTGTGCCCCTACCGCGTGGTCTATTTACCTGAAAATAGCTGTAAGTTGACACCAATGATAGCTAGCTGTGCGCCCCTACAAAGTCTTTACACAATTGAAATATGAAAATATTTTGGAAACGCATCTATCCTATGGAGTATTTTATGCAAAGCATAAATAAATATTTATATGGTTATTTAAAAATAATGTAATTTCAGTATTCAAATCTGACGCTGTAAAGCTGAGAACTCAACGCATTGCTGTCTATTGGAGGTAACAAAACCAAAAGAGGAATGTCATCATTAGTAGATGTACCTTTGGGTAGGGATGTCAAGTAGGTGAAATATTTATTAATATTATTAATAGATAGTAAATGTAAATTCAGGGTCAGGAATCCGAAAAAATTCCTAATGGCAGGTATTTAGCATCAATCACCAGATTCTTCACCAACGGAACAGAAGATTATGAAAGATCAAAAACGATCGGACTCTAAAGAATTCGTCGGAAATCTCAAGAATGGGATTTGGCTATTTGGCCTGTCATCCTGGGTATTTGGCATTACCGATCGCAGTATTGCTTCATTTGCAGATGGCTATCTATCTGCTTTGGATTTGACGCAACTATTTACAGCGGCTACATTCTTTGTGGCGTGGCTATTTTTGAAACCGACATCCAGAGTGTAAGTTAAGCAACTGATTAGTATCCAGTCACTCATGACGCTAGTCCGATCGAGATTTAGAAAGTTATCTATCAGATGCCATAAGGGGTGCGCCACAAAATGTATAAATTATTTTGCATCGATCGCAATCAAGGTAATTTGTAAAATCTCCGAATTACCCTGATTTCGAGTTCTTACGGGAAGATAATCAGGATCTATAGCAAGTTCGTGCAACCTCTGTGCCAGCATTTGGGCACGTTGTTCCGGCGTTAGTAATTTGATTTTGGTGTATCTAAAAAAATTTTTCTAATTTTCCGGAATTGATTATGCTCAGGTGGTAGTCTCTATTAGATTAGCGATTTATACTGAAACTCTATAACGAACCTCCGGGGAATATAACCCCATTACGGATTAAAAGCCCGGTCTTCATGGCCGGGCTTTTGCCAATAAATTAAAAAATTGGGGTAACTCTGGAAAATCCCAGAATTACCCCAATTTTTAAAAGTTACGAGCTAAAAATTGTTTTTCACTCATCACTTCTGATTAAATTAGGCAAATGCAGCGGTTGTCACATCGTTGTTCGAGAGAATTTCTTGCAACTCTTCAGCGTCTACTGTTTCTTTATCAACCAGCATTTGCGCTAGCTGATCTAGAATGTGGCGGTTGCCCACTAACACTTCTTTAGCGCGTGTATAGGCTACATCTACAAGTTTACGGACTTCTTCATCAATGGCAGCGGCTGTTTCTTCAGAGAAATCGCGCTCTGACATAATATCCCGTCCGAGGAACATATTACCTTGTTGACGACCAAGGGCAACAGGGCCTAAGCGATCGCTCATCCCAAATCGGGTAATCATCTGACGAGCAACACGGGCTACTTGTTGGAGGTCATTAGAAGCACCAGTGGTAACTTCTTCTTCACCAAAGATTAATTCTTCAGCAATTCGACCACCCAAAGCCACAGCCATCTGATTTTCCAGATAAGCGCGGCTGTATAAACCTGTGTCCATCCGGTCTTCGCTGGGGGTAAACCAAGTTAAACCACCTGCGCGACCGCGAGGAATGATACTAATCTTCTGCACTGGGTCATAATCTGGCATCAAAGCACCAACTAAAGCGTGACCAGCTTCGTGATATGCCACCAAGGTTTTGCGCTTTTCGCTCATTACCCGGTCTTTCTTCTCTGGCCCAGCTAATACGCGATCGATCGCGTCGTTGATTTCATCCATCGAAATTTCAGTCAAATTCCGGCGTGCTGCCAGAATTGCGGCTTCATTCAATAGGTTGGATAAATCAGCGCCAGTAAATCCAGGGGTACGGCGGGCAATTTTATCCAAATCCACATCTTTTGCCAAGGTCTTGCCACGGGCGTGTACCTTGAGGATTTCGCTGCGTCCGGCATAATCGGGACGGTCTACCACAACTTGACGGTCAAAGCGACCAGGACGCAATAGGGCTGCATCTAGAACATCAGGACGGTTGGTAGCGGCAATAATGATGATGCCAGTGTTACCTTCAAAGCCATCCATTTCTGTAAGCAACTGGTTGAGCGTTTGTTCCCGCTCATCGTTACCACCACCTAAACCTGCACCTCGTTGACGACCTACAGCGTCAATTTCATCGATGAAGACGATACAAGGAGCATTGGTCTTAGCTTGTTCAAATAAATCGCGGACGCGGGATGCACCCACACCTACGAACATTTCCACAAATTCTGAACCGGAGATCGAGAAGAAGGGTACACCGGCTTCACCAGCTACCGCACGAGCTAGGAGGGTTTTACCTGTACCAGGAGGGCCAACTAACAACACACCTTTAGGAATTTTTGCACCAACTGCAGTAAAGCGATCGGCGTTTTTCAGAAAGTCTACGACTTCATTTAATTCCAACTTGGCTTGGTCAATACCAGCGACATCGCCAAATGTCACCTGAGTTTGTGGTTCCATTTGCACTCTGGCTTTGGATTTGCCAAAGTTCATCGCTTGACTACCTGGGCCACTTTGAGCGCGACGTAGTAAGAAGAATAAGCCAACCAAAAGCAATACAGGGAAAAATAAGCTGCTCAGTGCCTTAAACCAAAATCCTTCGTCGGTTTGGGGCAAAACAGAAATATCAACGCCTTTAGAAGTCAGAGTATTGATCAAGTCTGGATCGTTGACTAAGGTAACAATCCGTTTAGCTGGGTCATATTTAGGTGTAACCAGTGCTGTAGAGCGATCTGCACTCAAACTGACTTTTTCTACTCTGCCTTGCTGAACTTCTTGAATAAAGCGACTGTATCGCCATGTCTCTCTGCTTTGGGGTTGTTTGTCAAAAAATGCTGTTCCCAGCGCAATTACGACAATAAACAGCAGCGCGTACAGCCCTGCATTTCTCCATCTTTTATTCACTAAGGTCTATCCTCCGGTATTTTTCGCACCATCGCCTAGCATCTGCGATCGCAAAGGTGATTATTAAGAATTATGTTAACTTATCTTAAGATATAACAAATTTGGCGTGGATGTCATGCTAAAAAAAGCTCCCTTATTAGCTGAAAACTATGATGGTAGGGATTACATTGTAGCGACCCTGAAGGCAGATGAACGGTATGAATGGGAATAATTTCTACCACACTATTAGTGTAGGCGATCGCTTCAAATCTCTGGACTAACTCAAGGCTCCAAGTTTCTTCTCGCACTGGCTGGTGGTGGTTTTGCAACCAGTTTACAAGTTGCGATCGCACAATTCCCGGCAAAATACCTGCCTTTATTGGCGGCGTCCACCAACTGCGATCGCACCATCCCCAAAGGTTGCCTGTACTGGTTTCTAGCCAATTTCCTTGAACATCGACTAATATTGCTTCTTGAGCATCTAAGCTAGTTTTTGCCAACCAAGCACTCAAATAGTTTCCAGTTTTATGAGAGGGGAGAGAGCGAGAAAATTTAGGACTAGCAACGGCACACACAACACCAGTATTTTGTTTTTCTGTCAAATCTTGCGGTAAGAATCTACCAGTTATCCATTCCCGTCCATCGGGAAAGATGGTAATTCTGAGAACCGGGAAGTGTAGGAGAAGAATTTGAGCGCCTTGACGTAGACGATTCCAATCAGGTTGCTGCCAACCAAAAGTTTGTAGTGAGAAAAGTAAGCGATTGCAGTGTGCTTGCCAATTAGTTAAATTACTATCTAGGGAGTTCTCATAAACCCGCAATGTTGTAAAAACAGTTGCCCCATAAAGTAAACCCGGATCGTTAATGTTTAATTCTAGGGTTTGAGAGTGAATTAATTTACCGTCATACCAAAAAATATTATTTGTCACAACCAAAGTGCTTATCGCTACAACTCCATTGAAAAGTGATGACTTGTAATACTCATACGCTGCATGAGATAAAACCTGTGGGCTGAAAATCGCTGAACACCAGAATCCAGACTCAGGTGTTTACAGTCATGATTTCTGGCATATTCAATTAGCTACTGAAATAACTGTTGGCCATAGCTATGCGTAGGCGTAGCCCGCCGTAGGCATCGCTGCAACTCATCAACAACTAAATCATCAATGTATAAAAACTTTCCCGACGCTAAACAATTATAAATACGAAATCCAGCGATCGCTACAGCTTGCTTTTCACTTCTAAAAATACAAGTTGATATCCTTCTTTCATTTGATATCGAACTTGTTCTACAAACTCAGTCTGCTCAAGGTGAGGGCGCAACTGAGAGATAACAGGAAAACACCCTAATATTTGAAAGCTAGATTCTGCCAATTGTATTGACATAAGTATTACTTTACTCAATCATACGTGATAAATTTGAAAAAATTGGGTGAATATAATTCTCTACAAAACTTGCAACAACCCGTTATGAATAATAATTTAATCTTTAGGAGGAAATATAATTTTATAAGTACCTTCAGGAGTTGTAACTATTTTTCCTCCCAAAGCTTCGATTTCCTTAATTGCGCGTTTCTGAGTTCTCTCATCGGCATGATTATTTAAAACCATTGACCATGTAGAAATCTGAGCGTATTTACTGTTAGGATTTCGACTCAGAAATTCAACGGTTCTTTGGGAAGTATTAGCTATAAGCTGACTCTCTGGATCTGAAAATTTACTTGCCCAGTTTGCCGCCGTTGCAAAAGACTGTTGGGCAGCTTGAGCGTTGCCTAAAAATAATAACTCATCAACTCCTTTATAACGCCATATATAATAAGACTTTTCGGGAACTGAGGGAGATAGTGATTTTAAGCCTTTCTCTGATAGTGCGATCGCACGTTCTGGCATACCAGCATACAATGAAGTACTGATCGAAAGACTGCGATACGCTGCTAAAAATCGCGGATCGCGTCCTAGAATAACTTCAAAATATTCTGGACTTAAACTGTAACCTGTTTTATCCCGAATTTCATTATCTCCAAAATATTGAAGAAAATTGAGATAAACCAAATCTGCGATGAAGTTATTATAACCAAAGCTAGGCGTTTTTTCGAGAAAATTCAGACGGATATTTTCAGATTTTATTTCTTTTTTTAGAGTTTTTAAAGAGGCAGATTCTTTTCTATTTATTAGTTTTTGCAATTGAGGGAATTGAATCAAGCCAACTCCTAAAATACACATACAAATTACAATAGGTGTAGCAAAAGCTTGACGAGATAACAACATATTTTCCTTGTCTTTATCATTATAGTCATATTATTATATACATAGTGTTATGAGAAAAGTCAGCCCTACTTGTGCGTCTACGCTTTGCTAGACAAAATAAAAAACAGGTTGACTAAAATAAGTTATTATCAGTATAAAATCATACCCAGTATTTGTTTTTTCTGAGATATACTTTATATTTTTTTGTTTATAAGTAATATCTAATTTCTATAGATTGGAACGAAACGCCCAAAAACTAATTAATTAAATAAATCTTTCAGAATCAAAGCCACTTAAAACAGCAAAGAAACCTTACCGCATTGGTAGACTCATTGCAAACCGTGGCTCCAAAATCTAACATGGTATTATTCTTTTCTAAGATAAATTGGACTTTAGGAAAGCCATAACTTTTTTTAGTAAAAATTTCTGAAATTATTAAGTTGTTTTGACTTTAGTTACTTTTTTTGAGTAAAAGCCTTAAAAATTTTGACATAACCTAAAATTGTATCTTGCTTTATATTTAAATCTGTCTGTAACCTCTAAAACGTCATGATGAATAACATTTTTAACGAAGCCACAGAAATTAATGGTCAAGCCATAGAAAATGGCGAAAGCAATAGTCAATCTAGCAAACCAAGTAGTGAATTTAAAATAAAAGTTAAGAAGCTGAATACTAAAGCAGAAGGATTCAATATTGATGACATTATTGATGCTATTCAAACAGCAATAGTTGAAGTTGTCGAGCTAGAAATTACCACTTGGGTTCCAGAATCATCTACTCAGTTAGAACAACCACAAGGGCAGCAAGTTGCTCAAGCAGGTAATCGAATGCACACTATAATTAATCTAATTGATGGTGATATAACTAATGAGATTGGTAGTCAATTTGTTGGTAGTGGTCCATATACAGAACTTCGCGGATTCCATCTAACTCAAATCAAAGAAAGTCGGGAAATTATGCAAAAAAACATTGAAAGTTTGCAGAAGTTGTATGGATTTTTTATAGAAATTATGAAATCTCGTAAAACTTCACAACAATCGCTATCCCGTCCCCAGTAGTTGAGATTTATTAATTGATATTAACCCAAAAATACCTACAGAATATGAGCTTGTCCCTACCTGTAGGTTAATTTGCTTTAGAGAAATCAAGGAAATTATTACTATGCCTAACAAAATTCAAGAGCAAGCCAAAGATTTGCTAGAGAAACTAGTCTCATCTGTACATGGATTAGTCGATGATATTACAGCTTTAGAAGTAAATACTATGGTTGTGGAGCAAATTACTGGCGCAAAGTTTAATGCTTGGCAAGCGTATGAAGAGATTTATTCAATAAATGACAAAGACTACTTTGATGCCAAAGGAATTCCAAATCCAGACAATTTCCTAGAACCAGAAAAAACTCAAGCTCAAGAGCTACGCAAGCGTTATACAAGTCTATTTTCGCAACTTGAAAGAGAATATTTTTACATTCTCCTTGAACAAAGTACTGATACTAGTGAGCCAGACTCCAGGATAATACAATATCAGGAGCGTCTAAAATATCAGGTGGAACATAAAGCAAATATTGTTCCAGACGATCCGGTATATATAAAGCTAGCTCGACCAATATTGCCTGCTCCAACCCCTGTTGCAGAGATAGAAGATAATAATCAAAAAAATTTGCAGCAAAGGTGGCAAGAGATTGAAGAACTTTTGAATAATGATAAATTTATTCGCACCCTGCGGAAAATGTCTGAACTTAAAGCTGCACTTAATGGTAGTAACATTACCAACGTAGATATTGATATTATTTATGCTCAAACTGTTATGCAGTTAGATGGAGATATTATCAGCCGTTACCATAAAAAGTTATTTCAATTATCTGAAGGAGATAGAGATTTAATCCTAAAAATACATAATGAAGGGGTAGTTGCTGGAGAGAAACAGTGGCGTGGCACACTAGATTTTCTGATTGGTATTGTACAAAATATCGCAAAATTATCCCGACAATGAACGCTGATAAAACACATACAGATAATGAAGGTGATGTTCAACTCTCTTTCTTTGTGCAAATGCCTCAAGGCACTCCTATTGAACTTGAAATTAAGGTTGAGCCAGGACAGTATGCTTTTTATCTAAATAAGACAGTTTTAAAACAAATTGAGGAAGCGCGAAAAATAGGCTGCTCTCTGTACATCCCGCCAAAATTAATAGCTTATCTTTTGTACTACAACTGCTTTAGTGATAATACTGTACAATACCAGAAACTAGTAGTTGCTCAAAAACATTTTAAAGTTTTTAAAATTTTTGACGACACTTTTATAGTAAGTTTTATCAAATTAGTTTGGAGTAAATCATTACAAAATAAATCAATCTTACAGTACGGACTTACTTTTAATTTGTATTATAGAGAAGATACATCAGCTTTATATTTGTGGAAAGAAAAAGATATTATTTTACAAAGTAATGTCTTATTTTATGGCGACATAATTCACAAAATCAGGAATGATTTTATCCAAAATCCTCGGTGTTTAAATATTGTTTATGTGCATTATTGGCTTATTGAACAAATACTAAGCTATCTTCGGACTAAATTAAATCTATTAGCTTGGGAGCTAGCTTCGCTGTTCCCTGCTGCTTTTTTCGCTTGGAAATTACATTTAGCACTTTCATTATCAGTACTTATTGGGCTAGTAGCATCTTTTGTTTTTGCTACTATTCGCTATTGGCTTGTTAATCAACTTCCCCAAAGGACTTCTATTAGTTATCAATATCGAAATTGGCTGGCGTGGGGACTAACTTGTGTCACTTCTAGTATTTTTATTTTTACTCCCGCTGATTTCTTATTTTTGCTGTTTTTGTCACTAATTGGACCGCTATTACAATGGTTTTTTAGTTTTATAGTAGGGCAAATTGGTAAACTCTTTATGCGTTGGTTACTAGCTTGATCGGGTGTGAGGCATTGAAAAAAATATTTTTTCGTGAAATACTGTTTTAAGAAAAAGATTAGGGTAGCTAAGATATTCAAACAATGTTACCCAAATTAAATCAGACTTTCTAATTACGTTTCAACAGCTGCCAACATTGTTGAGCGATCGCCCAATCTTCTTGAGTATGAATAACTAATATCCGTACTAATGAATCGGGTGTAGCAATATCCTCATCCACAGGTTGCTGTTGATTTTTCTCAAGGTCTATTTTCAGTCCGATAAATCCAAAAGCTTCACAGGCGGCTTGGCGAATTTGTGGAGAGTGTTCACCCACACCTGCTGTAAACACTAAAGTATCTAATCCCCCCAAACTAGTAAGCATTGCGCCGATACCAGAACGCAAGCGATGCACGTAGATATCCCATGCCAGTTGAGCGCGGGAATTACCTTGAGCAATCGCTTCTCTCACTTCACGCACATCGCTAGATACACCTGAAATTCCCTTTAACCCAGAAGCTTTATTTAACAACTCATCCAACTTTTCGATAGAGTAATTGCAGTGTCGCAACAGATAAATCAGAATCCCCGGATCGACTGAACCAGAACGACTACCCATCATCAATCCTTCTAAGGGGGTGAATCCCATAGTGGTATCAATACTGCGACCGTTTTTAATCGCCGCTAAAGAGCAACCATTACCCAGATGGCAGATAATTAACCGCTCAGATGCAACATCTCGACCGAGAATTTGGACGGCACGTTCAGAACAGTATTGATGACTGATACCATGAAACCCGTAGCGACGAATACCTTGCTCTACCCACTCGTAGGGGCCGGGATAGATTGCTGCTGCATCGGGTAAAGTGGCATGAAATCCGGTATCAAAGACTGCTACTTGGGTAACATCTTTTAAGATTTTTTCAATTGCTTCTATGCCTTCCAAAGCAACTGGATTATGTTCGGGAGCCAGGTTAGATAGACCAGCGATCGCCTTTTTGACATCCTCCGTAATTAGCACACTATCTCGATAATCCTCTCCACCATGTACTATTCGATGCCCCACCACATCGATTTCTGACAAGCGATCGATTACCTTGGTAGCATCACGATCGAGTTTATTGAGCATATAAGTGAGGTGCGCCTGTGGAGAATCACCAGAGATTGATTTTTGCAGCGTTCCACCCGTAGCAGTTTTCACCTCAATTTCTGCCACACCCCGATCTTGAGTCCAGTTGATTTTCCCGAACCAAAGGGGTTGGGGTGCTTGGGTGGGCAGAGCTTCATCTGCAATTTCATACAGACAACTCTTTTGGCTGCTCGATCCGGCATTCAGTACCAATATCTTCATAGTGACAACAGAAAAACATGACCTCTTTTGATCGTGTCACTAAATCTCACTTTATGCTTAGTACAGTTTTGCGTAAAAGCGTAGCGTTTTTAATGTAAGCCAACGCATTGGCATTGCAGGGTATTGCCTTTCTTTAATTCGCTATGAATTAATGAAATGCTGTACTTAGTTTTCTCAAAGACGGATAAGGGTTTTAAGAGTATGCAAGAAAAGAAACCCCCTATTGAAATCGTTATACTAACTGTGGGAGGCTGTTTATCTATCCAGCCAGATTCCATAATTGTGTTTTTTTATAGCTTGTTGCACTATGTCCTTCTTCAAAACCCCGCTAATTGGTTTAAAAGCTGACTCATTTCGTCATCCATTAGACCTGGAAGCTACCAGAGCGCTCAAGCAGATACCAGGCATAGATATGTTAGTGCGAAATTGGCTCGGCCCAATGGCAGAGCAGGTTTTCTATGTGGAAAATATTGCCTCCAGCATTCTGGTGGGTGAAAAGCAACTACCCGATTTATACAAGCTGTTGTTAGATGCTTGTAAAATCCTGGATATAGATCCTCCCCAGTTGTACGTCCGGCAACATCCGGCTCCCAACGCCTATACTTTTGCTGTGCGGGGTAAGCAACCTTTTGTTGTGCTACACACTTCCCTGATTGATATTCTTACACCAGAGGAAATACAGGCAGTAATCGCCCATGAGTTAGGGCATCTCAAGTGTGACCATAGCGTTTACTTAACACCTCTAAATTTATTAATATTAGCTGCAGCGATTGTGCCCAATGTCGGAACCTTCGTTGCTCAAGCCATACAAGCGCAACTTTTAGAATGGGTACGTTGTGCTGAGTTTACCTGCGATCGCGCCGCATTACTAGCAACCCAAGACCCGAAAGTTGTCATGTCCGTGTTGATGAAGTTGGCAGGTGGTTCTCCCTCCTTAGCCCCCCAACTGAATCTCGATGCCTTTGTTGCTCAAGCCCGCGCTTACGATGACATCAGCAAGACAGAATTGGGTGAAATGGTCAAAGCTGCCCGTACAGCTCAATTAACCCATCCAGTGCCAGTACTACGGGCGCGAGAAATTGACCGTTGGGCAAGCAGCACAGAATATCAAACTCTGTTGCAAAGTCATGGATTGAAGTCTACTAATAATGAAGTTGCACCTAAAGGTGGATGGCGCAATTGGTAGAGCTACTCTTCATAATTGCTTTTTCGCGACATTAGCACAAAAGTTTTAATAGATCGTTAGAAGCGATCGCACATTGGCGATCGCTTCCCCTGTTAATCGAAAAACGCAAACTTTCCCTACACTAAATATACCTTTTGTCAACTAGAAGCTTTTAAAGCTGCTTCTGCTTGGGAATGTAATAACAAACCGTATTCCAAGCCCTCCACCACCGCTTGATAGGAAGCCGCCAAAATATTAGTAGAAACTCCTACTGTCGTCCAGCGTTGACGACCATTGCCTGATTCTACCAACACACGGGTTTTTGCCGCAGTGCCCGTATGTCCATTGAGAATCCGTACTTTGTAATCTGTCAAATCAAAGGTTGCAATTTGGGGATAAAAGTTCACCAAAGCTTTGCGTAAAGCTGCATCCAAAGCGGCAACGGGCCCGTTACCTTCCGCCACTTCCAAAATGTTTTTCCCGTCAACAGCGACTTTGACTGTAGCTAAGGCATTGCTAGTTTCTTTCCCCTCAATCAAATCACAGTGGACTTGAAAACCTTTGACTTCAAAAAACTTCTGGCGATCTCCCAAAGCTTCGTGCATCAACAGTACAAAACTGGCCTCTGCGGCTTCAAATTGAAATCCTTCGCTCTCCAAATCTTTGAGGCGCTGGAGAATTTCCCTAGCCTCTGCCTTTTGCCGATCCAATTCAATGCCAAAACTGCGGGCTTTGGCTAAAACATTGCTCAGTCCAGACTGTTCCGAAATCACGATGCGGCGACGATTCCCGACTTGTTCCGGCTGAATGTGTTCGTAAGTTAGGGGATTACGTTCCACTGCTGATACATGAATACCGCCCTTGTGGGCAAAAGCCGAACGTCCCACAAAGGGAGCGTGTTCATCTGGCGCGAGGTTGACCACCTCACTCACAAAACGACTAGCTTCTGTAAGTTGTGTAAGCTGGTCTTCTGTGATACAACTGTAACCCGCCTTCAGTTGTAAATTGGGAATTAACGAACAGAGGTTAGCATTACCGCAACGTTCACCGTAACCATTAATTGTGCCCTGTACCATCTTTGCTCCTGCCATCACGGCGGCTATTGCGTTAGCAACCGCCATTTCCGAATCGTTATGAGTATGAATTCCAATTTGAGGGATTGTCCTTTGTCCTATGTCCTTTGTCATTGGTTCTTGACAAATGATTAATGACAAATGACTAATGACATCTTGAACAATTTGGCTAATTTCATGGGGTAAAGTGCCACCATTGGTATCACAGAGGACTAGCCATTCCGCACCAGATGCGATCGCAGCCTCTAATGTCTGTAAAGCATAATCTCGATTGTGCTTATAGCCATCAAACCAATGTTCGGCATCGTAGATAATCCGGCGACTCTGAGAACGGAGGTACTCAATTGTGTCGCGAATCATCGCCAAATTTTCTTCTAATGTTGTCTTGAGTCCTGTGGTCACGTGTAAATCCCAAGACTTGCCAAAAATTGTTACCCAGCGAGTTCCCGCAGCCAAAATATCCTGTAACATCGGTTCGGTCGCGGCAGTGGAGTTGGGGCGTCGAGTCGAACAAAAAGCCACAATTTCAGCCTGTTTAAGCGGATCTTCTTGGAGTTGCCAGAAAAATTGTACATCCTTGGGATTAGCACCAGGCCAACCGCCTTCAATAAAGGGAATTCCCAGTCGATCGAGTCTACGGGCAATGCGTAACTTATCTTCTATCGATACAGATAGACCCTCGCGCTGAGTGCCATCCCGTAATGTAGTGTCATAGAGCCAAAGTTGAGGTGAGGAATTTGTGGTCATAAAACTGGGACCGACGAGACAACTTTCGAGGCAATGTGTCAATATACAACAAAAAGCCAGTTTGGCAATTTAAAAATGCCTAAAGTACTAGCTGAAGGTAAAACAATTGATTGCGAGCATGGAAGCAATCTCCGCAAGATTTTGCTGCAAAATAGTATTCACCTCTACAATGACGGTGCTAAGGTGATAAACTGTCGGGGCATTGGCAGTTGTGGAACCTGCGCGGTTAAGGTAGAGGGCGAAGTATCAGCAGCGAATTGGCGCGATCGAGCACGGCGTTCGCTTCCTCCCCATTCTCCTACAACAGACTTACGTTTAGCTTGTCAAACTCAGGTTTTAGGCGATGTGAAAGTGACAAAGTTTGATGGATTTTGGGGACAAGGTTCTCGAATAGTGTGGACACCAAAAGGTTAAAAAGGAGTTAAGACAAGATGGGTAGATGGACACCCTTAATTTTAATGGCTGGAGGTTTAGCCATTCTGCTTGGTACATTACTAGGCATCAACTTTCCGATGGGCGTACAAACTGCTAACGCTCCCAGTGATAAGAAATCAGAAGTCCTGCCAGCTAATATCAATGTTAATAGCAGTGCTGGCAGCAAGAATGATGATGCAACACAAGGAAACGAAACAACTCAAACAAACGAAAATAGGCGCGGTATTGTAGCCCCAAGACCTGACAACAGGAGTAACGTTGCCCAGAATTCTGCCGATGACTCAACTGACAATACAACAGATGGCAATACAGATTCTTCAGAAACAAACACACCATCCAGCGATACAAATCAAGGCAACGAACCAATTCGCGCCTTGTGGTAACGAGCAGATCCGTCTTCAGACCCGTCTTTAGTTACAAGTTATAAGTTATAAGTTATGAGTTATTAGTTATGAGTTATTAGTTATGTACTAATGATAAATGGCTAATGATAGATGACTAATGACTAATGACTAATGATTAGTGAGACTGTGATTATTGGTGGCGGCGTTATTGGTTTAGCGATCGCCATTGAACTAAAATTGCGCGGGACAAACGTCACCGTGTTTTGTCGTGACTTCCAGGCTGCCGCTACCCACGCCGCCGCTGGGATGTTGGCACCAGATGCGGAAAACATCGCTAATGAGGCAATGCGTTCCTTGTGTTGGCGATCGCGTGCTTTATATCCTGATTGGACGCGCAAATTAGAAGAACTGACCGGCTTAAATACTGGCTACCGTCCCTGTGGTATTCTCGCACCCGTCTTTGAAGAGGC
This sequence comes from Nostoc sp., assembly GCF_036917415.1. Classification (GTDB taxonomy): domain Bacteria; phylum Cyanobacteriota; class Cyanobacteriia; order Cyanobacteriales; family Nostocaceae; genus Nostoc. The sequence goes on from NZ_JBALDJ010000055.1 coordinate 46,856, forward strand.
AGGGGGAGCAGGGGGAGCAGGGGAGCAGAGGAGCAGAGGGGAAAGTCTTTCCTCCTCTCCCTCATCCCCGGCTTACTGGTTAAACAAAGAGGCAATTCATCAATATCAGCCAGGATTGGGAGCAGAGGTAGTTGGTGGCTGGTGGTATCCTGAAGATGCACAAGTTGATAATAAAGCTCTAGCTCACGTATTGCGGACGGCAGCTGAGTCTGTTGGTGTTGAACTCAAAGACGGTATTATAGTAGAAGCATTTTTACAGCAGCAAGGACAAGTGGTTGGTGTGCAAACCAACGCTGGAATAATTCGCACCGCGCACTATGTTTTAGCTTCAGGTGCTTGGTCAAATGAATTGTTACCGCTACCTGTGCTACCCAGAAAAGGACAAATGCTGAGTGTGCGGATACCAGAAGTTTCGCCGGAATTGCCCTTAAAGCGGGTTTTGTTTGGGCAGGATATTTACATTGTACCAAGACGCGATCGCCTCGTTATTGGCGCAACAAGTGAAGACGTTGGCTTTATCCCCAACAACACCCCAGAAGGTATTCAAAAATTACTACAAGCTGCTATCCGGCTGTATCCCCAATTAAAGCATTATCCCATCCAGGAATTTTGGTGGGGATTTCGCCCAACTACCCCTGATGAATTGCCCATCCTGGGCACTAGCCACTGTCAAAATTTAACCTTTGCTACGGGTCATTACCGCAACGGAATTCTACTTGCGCCCGTAACAGCCGCTTTGATTGCCGATTTAATTTTAGAACAAAAGTCTGACCCCCTACTTGCTGATTTTCACTATTCGCGCTTCCAGTCCAAGTCATCTACCTCCACCCCCATGCTGACTCACTCTGCCAATTTCTCCAACGGGCATAATACCACCCCACTTCCTAACGCGATTAATCACGTCTCTACCGACTCCCCACTGATTATCGCTGGCAAAACCTTCCAATCTCGCTTGATGACGGGAACTGGAAAGTATCGCAGCATTGAGGAAATGCAGCAAAGCGTTGCCGCCAGCGATTGCCAAATTGTCACTGTAGCAGTACGACGGGTACAAACCAAGGCTCCTGGACATGAAGGTTTAGCTGAAGCCTTGGATTGGACGAAAATCTGGATGTTACCCAATACCGCAGGTTGTCAAACTGCTGAAGAGGCAATTCGGGTAGCGCGTTTAGGGCGAGAAATGGCGAAATTGTTAGGGCAGGAAGATAATAACTTTGTAAAGTTAGAAGTAATACCCGACCTTAAGTATTTACTCCCAGACCCGATTGGAACACTGCAAGCAGCAGAACAACTAGTTAAAGAAGGCTTTGCAGTATTGCCCTATATCAACGCTGACCCTATGTTAGCCAAGCGCTTAGAAGAGGTAGGTTGTGCTACAGTCATGCCTTTGGCATCGCCAATTGGTTCGGGACAAGGGCTGAAAACAACTGCCAATATCCAAATTATCATCGAAAATGCAGGTGTGCCAGTGGTGGTAGATGCTGGTATTGGTTCACCCTCAGAAGCCGCCCAGGCAATGGAATTGGGAGCAGATGCCTTGTTGATTAATAGTGCGATCGCTCTTTCTCCAAAACCAGCAGCAATGGCTCGTGCCATGAATTTAGCAACAGTCGCCGGTCGTCTAGCATACCTTGCTGGCAGAATGCCTATTAAAGATTACGCCAGTCCTAGTTCACCTCTAACTGGGACGATTACCAGTTAAGGAATAGGGCATAGGGCATAGAGCATAGGGAAATAAGCAATGCCCAATGCCCAATGACAAATGACAAATGACAAATGACAAATGTAACGATTTATCTAGCAGTTTAAGACCAGATTTAGCATTTATGTAACATTAAATTAACGATAAAGATAAAGGAATTCATTCATGCCCTATACCAATGAAGAAGGCGGTCTTCTGAATAATTTTGCCAGAGAACCAAAGGTTTATCAAGCAGAACCTCTAACGGAAGGGCAAAAGCGAACTTATATCCTACTAGGAATTGCCGCTACAGCTTTGGTTGCCGGCTTGATTTTAGTCGCCTTCTTTGTTTCTAAGAGCAGCTGATCGTAAAACATTTTAAGAAAACTTCATCTTATTTATAGTTTTTCAGGTTCCGATTTTAAGAGGGGCCTGCTTTTTTATTTTTTGTTAAAATTGAACTGGGAATGAAAGTATATAATTATACTTTATTATTCCTACTATAATTGAAGGCTCAATATATCCACAGCTGCACAACATCTACTTATTAAAATTCATTTTTATTATGAGTTTGGCCCACTTGAATGCACCCAGAAAGGTGATATCTACTATGTTTTGGCTCTTTAGCCGCTATGAGCGTGAATGATACTGCACACAACAATAATTCTACTTGGAATCGGCAAGTATACCACCGCCTGAAACTTGTCTTAAGTCTTGGCTTACGACGACAAATTCTTTTAGCAATATGTGATGATTTATACTTAAGAAATCAGGTAGCAGCCCGTTTGCATTCTACATTGGCTTATCCTGTTGGACAGGTGTTATATCAATCATCAAATGCTCAAGAAAATAGCACTCCAGCTTATCCGCGATTAGTCACGTTGCGTTTGAATTTAAACGATCCTAATCCCCTAATCCAGATTAATCAATGGCTGACTAATTATCCACCGCCAATTGTTGGGGCATCAAAAGATACTCCTGGAAGACCTTTTCCAGTACCAGCATTTCAGATTGTCGGCGTGGAGCATCTTACGAAGCAACCAGTTGCGACACAGCGTTTATTTTTGCACTATCTCCGCTTAAGCGAACAATATTTCTCTACACAAGAATCCAGCCGATTCCTAGAATCTAATTTGCTGTTGTGGATACCACGTCCTTGGTTATCGGCTATCAAGCAATCAGCACCACAGTTTTGGCGTTGTCGTACTGGCGTATTTATGTTTGCTGGAGAACCCACACCAGCAACTCAGAATTTGGGCTATCCAGAAAGTTTTTCTAGTTCTAGAAGCTTTGATTTAGGGAATATTGAGCAGTCGATTCTAGATGAATCAGTTAACCAAGCAGAACTCAGAACCGCAGCCACCGAGTTAAAGTTTGATAATAATTCTGATTTCCCAGTAGAGATACAAGGGAATCGCGTACACAAAACTGAGGAAGTTTTACCATCAACAGCGGATTTATTGAAGGCTACGCCACAACAACAGGAATCTACAAATCGGTCTGGTAGTGGAAGTAATAATCAATCGCTGTCGTCTTTATCTCATATTAGCAATGAGTTAACGGAGCTAGTAATAGCAACAATAAATACAAGTATTGCTCAAAATACAGAGGATTCCTTACAACCACAGCAGATTTTATTGGAGATTGAAGAATTACACGAAAAGCAAGTTTCAGAGGAGATACTGGCAGAGGCTTATCATCGCTTGGGTACTTTATACCGTCTTCGCATTGAGCAAGGAGAGGCAACTTTAGAAAACCTGATGGTAGCAATTATTGCCTATCAGGAGGCAATTAGTTATGACGAAAGCTCACCGCAACTCCCAGATATCTTGAATGATTTGGGTACACTTTACTGGATGCTATACCGCACACCACCCAATTCTGAAGAGGGACAAACTTATATAGAGCAGGCAATAGAATTTTATCAGTTGGCGTTAAAGATGATTTCGCCCCAGACACATTCGGAAACTTACGCTCGCGTACAAAATAATTTAGGGACAGCTTATGGTGATTTAGCTCGTTTCTCTCACCCATCTGAAAATTGGCAGCAAGCAATTTTCGCTTACAGTGAAGCACTCAGCCACCGTACAGCTGATATGGATTCATTAAAGTATGCGGCTTGCCAAAATAATTTGGGTACTGCCTACTGGCACTTAGGGCAATACAATCAACCAATTGTGCATTTAAAGAAAGCGATCGCAGCTTACAATGAAGCGCTTGCACACTACAACCCTGAAGAGGAACCGCTGAAGTATGGCATGATTCAAAACAATATCGGTACTGCGTGTTGGAATCTGGCACAATACGAACAACCTGCCCAAAATCTCCAGTTAGCGATAGATGTTTATAGCGAAGCTCTTAAGTATCGCACTCCAGCTAATGTTCCCAGTGCCTGCGCCGCTACACAAAATAATCTGGGTACTGCCTACTGGCATCTAGCAAACCTATCTGAAACTACTCAAGAGGCACGGCAAAAATATCTGCAACTATGTATCAGCGCTTACGAAGAAGCTATAGCTTTGGCTCACTCACTTAGCGGTACTTCTTTAAGTTTTGATTTGCTTGCCTCTCACAATAACCTGGGACTAGCACATTATCAGCTAGTAATAGATAAGTCTTTTAATGGCGACAAAGCGACACGCTCTCAACACTTAGAAGTAGCATTAGATAACCATTTGCAAGCCTTAAACGGATTAAGTAAACAATTAGAGGCTTATCAAACAACCTTCGCTTATGTGGTGAAAACTATTCGTACTTTTCATAATGAATTAGGCATACAGGGGCAAAATCTGGCTTTATCTAAAGTTCCTAGCCAGTTGTTGCCAGAGATTTTGTCAAAATTATGAATCACATTTCTCTCCATAGTGCGGGGAATGTCAAAAAACTGTAACTTGATATCAGCTTGACAATTTTTGACAAGTCAAGTAAGGTAGCGATGTCTACGACGGGCTACGCCTACGCAATTACTAGACTTCTTGCATAAATCAAAAAAAGAACCCCACTTTGCCTTTGACTTACGTCAAAGTCTCCACTCTTGCTAGGGATGGCGTGTTAGGGAACTTTTTGCAAAAGGTTTACTGTTTTACTCATTACAAAGTAATGAAATATTTTTACAATTCATAAATTTAACTTCATAAATATAAATTATTCATGAAATTATTCTGAAATACACATAAATTTTTTATACAAAAAACAATAAGATATTGGCGGATTTTGCGTAAATTTACTAAGGTAGACTGAAGACTTACTTGAAAGAAGCTCCAGAATGATAATTAAGACCTAAAATTATGAAACTAAGTTTTGTTTTGGCTACTGCTATATCTAGTTTTTTTGTTAGTTCGACCACAGGATTTGCTTTTTCTGGTCAAGCACAAGCTCTAACTTTTTCTGGCATTTCTAGTGCTACATGGGGAAATCCTACTCCAGGAAGCACCGATACTAATCCCATATATACAGGTGTGGGAAGTAACACATTTACTTGGGGTAAAGCTAATTCGTCGTCAGGACTTCCAAATAAACTAACCTCTTATGGAACTTCATTTTCTGCGGACATTAACTCTGTATTCAAAATAGCTGATTTAACTTACTTTAATGGAAAGATAGGCACCGATACAGGCATTGGATTTGTACCTTTAAATCTCAATGTATCTTTCAGCCCACCTGTGGAAACCAGCCAAGTTTTTGACTTCAACTTGCGTTTAGTAAATACACTTAACGACCCAAATGATCCTGAAAAGAGTGCAGACTTAGTATTTTTAGATACAAATTTGAGTAATCGCAGTTTCACTTTCGGAAGTAATAAATATACCCTTGAGTTAACCGGTTTTAATCTAGACGGTCGCCAGATAAGTATTAAGGCTCTTGAAGAAGCTACAACTACAACAGCTATTTATGCAAAAATCAAAACTATACCCGAACCCGCGCCACTGGCGGGTTTATCCTTGCTAGGGATATACCTGATATCTCGTAAAAATTCTTGGAAAAAAAATACTAAGAGCCTATAAATATGACTTATTCAGAACCGTAGCACTACTAGGTCTCCAGATTATTTTTCATCAGATGTCTAATTTATAGAAATAGGCAATAGAGAATAGGAAACAGAGAAAAAGATAGATAGGTACTGAGTCTTGTTCAAAAATTAAATAGGAGTCCTAATATAGTAATCCGATTTGATTTTTGAACTTATACCAATTCAAAAAAAATCAAAAATTTTGACGATAAAAATGTAGAGACACGACAAATCGCGTCTCTACAAAGGTTTACCCGTTTTTTGATAGACGCGATGAATTGCGTCTTTATGCAGGGTTAGGTTGGGTTCGGCTTTGAAGTAGCTGGATAATTGCAGCTTTTTCTAAGATTCCAATTAGGACGCCATTCTCACGAATCACGGGAAGCACAGATAGCTTTTGTTGTTCGAGTAGCTGCATGACTTCCAGCAGAGGTTGATCTGATTGGACTGTGGTAGATTCGGTAATTGGTCGCATGACTTCTTTGACTTGAGTTTCTGACCACAGTGCTGTTGGGATGGTTCGCAAATTATCAACAGCGATCGCACCTACTAATTGTCCATCATCATCAGTCACTAAGAACCGATGCCAGTTTTGTCCACTTATAACTCGTTCATCGGCAAACTCTCTCAGAGTAAGATTAGCAGATACAATCGGGCTGTCATGAGTTACAACATCTTCAGCTGTCAAACCTGTGAGTTTTTCTTGCACTCTGGCAAATTGAGCCGAATTACCAGCATTTTGCAACAAGAAGAAGCCGATTAACAAATTCCAGAAGTTACCTGAGTTGCCAAATAATAGTAGAGGAAGTACACCTGAAAGAATTGCTACCCAACCAAAGATTTGTCCAACTCGACTCGCAAAGGTTACACCTTTATAAGGATTACCTGTAACCTTCCAAACAATTGATTTCAGTATATTCCCTCCATCTAAGGGCAAGCCAGGAATCAGGTTAAATAGGGCTAATGCTAAATTAACAGAAGCTAGAACGCCAAGAATTGCAGCTAACGGCCCTGATGCAGCAGTAGTAACACCAATAGCTGTAACGATGCCACATAGTATTAAGCTTACTATTGGCCCAGCGATCGCTACCCAGAAAGCTTCACCTGGGGTTTTCGATTCTTTTTCTAAGCTTGCTAAACCGCCAAATATAAACAGCGTAATGGATTTGACATCAATTCCCTGACGAATCGCAACGAAACTGTGGCCTAATTCATGGGCGACGACAGAGGCAAATAACATTAGCGCTGTCATCAATCCTAGTAGCAAAGCTAATCCCGCAGACAATTGGGGAAATTGCACCGCCAGTCCACTGCTATAGCTCCAAGTTACTAAACCCAGAACTAAAAACCATGACGGATGGATATAGAAGGGAATTCCGAAGAGATTACCAACGCGAATTGTGCCATTCATGTCGCTCACCTTTGATTTCAGCTTCGAGAGGTTTGGTTTCGTCCTTCTCGATGTTTTTATTGTAACGAAAGGTTAAGAGATTTTAATCTTGATGGCGGTAGTGGTGTCCGTCTGTAAAGGTGCGGTTATTGGGAACATCTCAATTTAGGAGGCAAGAGGAACCTTGGATCGCGTCGATAATGAATAGTCCACCATGCAGGATCGTTGAACTAGGCAATCCCAATCTTTAATAACTGAGCAATCAAGCAGAGGTTAAAGACGATTTACAGCTATTTTCAGGTAAATAGACCACGTGGTAGGGGCACAGCAATGCTCATACGTGTCAACTTCAGCCGAAAACTATATCAGACAGGCGTTTTGTAAATCCCTCACGCCCTCATCCCCTAACCCCTTCTCCCAAGGGAGAAGGGGAATTGAATGTCTAGCTCCCCTCTCTCTTGGGAGAGGGGCTGGGGGTGAGGGCAAAATGTTTTCACCAAGCGGGTTTAGCGTTAAGTTGACACCAATGAGCAATGCTGTGCCCTTACGACAGATGTGGTTCAAATACATGAAAACTGCTGTAAGTCGTATAAAAACAGATTTGTATCCAACGTGTGGGAACACGTTCAATTTCCGAATCTGTGGTTATGTCAGACTGCCTATTTTACGTTTAAACCAAGTGTCCCCGCAGCATATAACATCGCTTTGTTGACTAACTCAGCCCCCGCTTTTTCGGGTGAACCGACATCGAATGGAGGGGCTGGATCGTACTCCATTAATAGTTGAGCGATCTTGGCGGCTTCCTCACCACACAGCACTTTAGCGATCGTTAGACCAAAATCAATGCCTGCCGTAACCCCCCCACCAGTCATGCGATTTCGGTCAATCACAACTCGCTCCGTTCCGACCTCAACGCCCAACGTTGCGAGTTGTTCGCGCATCATCCAGTGAGTCGCCGCTCGATAGCCTTGTAGCAGTCCTGCCTTCGCTAAAAACTCAGACCCGCCGCATACAGAGGTGATGAATTTTGCTGTGCTCCCCTGTTTTTGGAAAAACTCAAGCACTTCTGGATCGTTTACTACTGCACTCTGTCCTAAACCGCCGCCGACGCAGATCACGTCTAAGGGTGGGCAATTTTCAAAGGTGGTATCGGGCAAAATCATCATTCCGTCATCAGTTTTGATCGGGTCTAACGCTTTCCAGATGCGGTGGATCTGGACACCAGGAAGCGAATTAAAAACTGTCTGGGGTCCCACAATATCAAGTGCCGTCATGCCAGGATAAAGTACCAAGCCAATAATATGTTTTTGTGAGTAAGTCATGAATCAATCTCCTGATGACAGTTGCTATGAAATCTATCCTTATACCTAAAAGAATTGAAAGTTAAGGATTTAGTCTTAGTTGTGGTTGGGAAATACAATGCGAGATGTCCGATGCACTAAGGTTGTAGAAATAGAGAATAAGGAAAAGCCGATGAGTGGATGGAAGACTGCTAAAGGAAAAGAGGTCTTCAAGTGAATTGTGATAAATTGCAGTCCTAGCAGCACTGGCAAACTTACTGTAAGGTTTTGGACTCTTCGAGGAAAGGGAATCAAAAACACCCATATCAACAAAATTAGTGAGAGTCCGCCATATCCTCGCACGAGCCAAATATGGAGATTCCACCAATCAGAGTTGTAAAAGTAAGCCAGTCCAACACTGAATATTTGGATTATTAAACAGAGATTGAAAAGCACTGCTGCGATCAAAAAACTGATTTGAATCCAGCGCCCGGATATCTGTGTGTCATCAATGCCAGAATTTACAGTCATCTGAAGTAATTCCAAAAATCAAACAAATTAGTCATTGGTCATTGGTCATTGGTCATTGGTCATTGATAAAGAGTTTTTTGGTACATACCTCACAATAGAGTGGGCGAAAAAACTAAGGACTAAGGACTAATAACTAATGACTCCGCGAAGCGGTTTGGTGTGACTAAAGCTAAGATAGGTCTGGTTGCGATACTGCGCCTAGACCTCGAAAGGGTACAATTTGCCAATCATGATTGCCTTAAAAGCTCTATTTCATGCAATTGCTCAAGCTAAAGATGAACAGACTTTGCGATCGCACATATCCGCACAAATGAGTGAGTATTTTTCAGCTACACGATGCGGGCTATTTTTCTTTGCTCAAATTTCTCTAGTTGACAGCAAGCTCCAAAAAGCACTGCAAATTGCCTTATCACCTCAACACAATCCAGTTGCACGCTACTTGCTAGAACACCATGCCCCTGTTCATGAAGCTTTGTTAGTAGAACCGAAAACATGGAAATTGATTTGTCCTCGTGCCGATCACTGGCACGTCATGGCAGGGCCAATTGTCAGCAATGGCCAGTTAGTAGGCGTGGTAGGTTTTACCCGTCAGCAAGGAATGCCTGCATTTGATTCACAAAATCTTACAGATTTGAGTGCGCTTTGTCTGCATATTTCTACTTGGGTGGCAATGGCGAGATTACAACAACCACTATTACAGACAAAGCGTTTAACGCCTCGTGAAATGCAAATTGCTGACTTGGTGGCTCAAGGACAAACCAATGCAGAAATTAGTGCTGAACTTTGGATTACTGAAAATTCTGTTAAGCAAGCCTTAAAAAGGATGTTTCGCAAGCTTGAGGTTTCATCTCGTGCTCACATGGTTGCAAAGCTTTCTATAGTTTCAAAATAGGTATTGCTGAATCAAGAGATGATTTTTGTGGGGTGGGCATCCTGCCATTGATGTCAAGTATCGATATATTTCCTTGCGATGTAATACACGAACAAAGGTAATCATATTTTCGTCTTCGGCAAAACCAATTCGATAATCACCAACTCGGATACGGTAGTAATTTCCATCTGCCTTAAGTTTTTTGATGTTGCTGATATTCAAAAGACTTTCAGCAGTTTCCCCTTCTTGTATTACATTTTTAATTTTCAGGAGCAAGTCCTTATCTCGAATCTTACCAAGATCCTTTTCAAAGCTTTTTCTGAACTCAACTTTCACGATTTCGGCTCCAAAAGTTGAAAGATGGAGTCGCGGTTAACCAGGTCAGTTGTTTCACCTTCAGCGATCGCTCTTTCCATTGCTATGTCTTCAATGATTTCTGCAAAAAATTCAGAGACTTCTTCACGGTTATCACGAATCAATTCGACGATCGCGCTTTTCAAGATTTCTTTAAGTTGTTCTGGGTTTAGTGTAATCTCAGACATTATGCCTCCATTAAATTAAGTTGAATTTGATCAATTAATGCCAACCGCTTAAAGTTGCTGGTTTATCCAAATCGTCGCTTTCTCTTCATACTACTCAATCGCCTGTTCTACTCCTGTTTTAGCAATTCAACTCAAACGGTCGAAAAATCAATATTTTCGTAAAGTTCTGAAATTTGAATTTTAAACTCAAAGGTACTCAAAGAAAGGGTAACAGTTGGGTCGTCGTATTCTGAAAATAGCCACTGATGAGCGGCTGTTTTGACATGATGCTCAACGTGTGTACGGTATTGATCAATCAGCAGATATTCTCGGAAGGTGGAAATTGTACGATAGGCAACAAATTTCTCACCGCGATCATAGTTTTGGGTCGACTTAGACAACACTTCAGCGATAAAGCAGGGGTTCATCACAGTATCTTTGCGTCCAGTTTGAAGTTCTAAGGGTTTGGGCAGAACCATTACGTCGGGATAGGTATATAGGATGACACTTGGAATCCAAAGTCGTTGATCGGCATAGAAAGTCCGGTAGTCTTTGCCTTTTAGGGCAGATTTAAGCAAAATATACAAGTTTCCAGCAATATCGTTGTGGTTGGGTGTTCCACCAGTTATTGGAATAATTTCTCCATCGCAATATTCGCTGCGTATTTCTGAGGCGATTTCAAGTTCTAAATACTCATCAATGGTGTACTGTTTGATCTCAGGTTGAGCAATCATGTCAGTTCTACCTCCAAGGCTTCAAGTTGTTGGTTTATCCAAGTTGTGGCTGTCGCTTCATCGGTTGCGATCGCCCGTTCTACTCCTGTTTTAGCAATTTCCAGCAGTTGTTTGGATTTTAGTTCAGCTTGATGAAAATCCTCGACTTTTGATTTAATTAAAATTCCAAGTTCTTGCATTTTACTTTCAGCAAAAATTGGGATGCTCAACTTTCTCAAAGCTCCAAGGCTTAAAAATGGATTAATTTGTCCAGTAGATGCTTTTTCAATCAGTAGTTTTCCTAGCTGAGAATTGAGAAATCCTACTAAATAGTAAGGATTAAACCCAAATTTGGGGCGTAACAATGCTACATCTTGATTAATGTTGATGAATTGATTTAAGTTTTCAACAACTGCTGCATTTCCGACTTTCCCTTTGATTGTTATCAAAATATCTCCATTGTTAAAATGTGTTCGTTTTAATTCGGTTTGATGATGAGATATTAAAATACGTTTTTGCGTTTCATAATTTATTTTGAAATCATGAATATGTTCGGCAGTTAAAAACTTTACATCTCCAATACTCAAATCATGTCTTAAAGGAGTGTGACCATTGGTGATATCGATTAAAATATCTTCAAGATGAATAATTTCTATAGGATTCAGACTATTGATTTTTTCTACAGCTTGATCGTACTTCGGTTTATAGTGTTCAGAATCAAGACGACCGGAGGACAAGAACGACTTAGCAAAGCTCTTGACGGCAACGGTTTCTTCCGTGGGTTGCCAGTCTTTCAAGCCAAGCTCCGACAACAGCAAATCCTCAGCTTGTTGATAGAAATCAGATGATCTACTTTTTAGAGCATGAGCAGTTTCAATCAATTTCCTAATTCCTGCTTGAAACTTCTGATCTAAGTTGGGAATTAAAATCGATTTGACTTGAAGTAAGTTTAGTAAAGGCTGAACATTACCAGTAGAAAGCCGCTCAGTTTGAGATCTTCCATAGTATGAATTTAGGAAAGTAGATATAAAATAAGGAGAAAAATTATAGTCTATATCTTTGATAGTAGCCACATTTCTATCTGTGTTCCCAGTAAATTCTTCATAGATGACGCTGGCATTTCCAACTGTTCCAACTATTGACATCAAGATATTCCCAACTTTGACGGAAGACCTGAGATTCTTTTTGTGTAGCTTCTCTGAACAATATTGTATGTCGGATAAATCTAGGCAGTTGTCTTTAACATTCTGTCCAGACAAATAAATTATTCCGCTGCATTCATCTAAATCTGGTGATCCATGTTCTCCGTCTGTAACAGTGGCAAATTCATTTATCTTTTTGAAAACTTTTTTGCGAATTATTTTGTCTGATTCTATAAAATGCTTGTAATAGTATTCAGAATCAATTCTGAAATAGATATTGTTATCTAAAACATCGTTCCAGCTTAATTCTGTTGCTTCCAGCCCATCCATCAACCGCTGATACCTCACAGCATCAAACGGCATAACAGATGGGCTGGGTTCAAAAAAACTGAAGTTCTCCTTTTTGGCAAACTCAATAAAGGCTTCAGCAATGCCGTCTTCCGTCAGCCCTTCGTGGTTATACAGGTCATGATCCACCACCAAATGACCGTGTTCATCTTGCAAAAAATCGCCTTCTACCCCAACGACTCGTTGCACCGGAGAAGGCGGCATCAAGTCGCTGAGTTCATCATCGGGTGGTGCAGCCGTAGACGATGAAATCTTGCGCCAAATCTTGTCTCCAGAGTTATCCTTCCCCGACTTTCGCATTGTGGCAAAAAAGATGTTGTAGTCATCCTGTCGGGGGCAGAGTGCGCCTGCTTTGGGGTCGTCGTTCCATTTCTGCACAAACAGCACTGAGGTTTTTGTGCCTGTGTGCGGCTTAAAGGTGTTGCCATGTAGCCCCACTACTGAAAGAATCCGGCAGCGTTCTGCAATAAAATCTCGAATGTTCTTATCGGAAGAGTTGTTAAAGCGTCCTTGAGGAAGCACGATCGCCATTCTACCCCCCGGTTTCAAAAAGTCCAGGTTGCGCTCAATAAACAAAATGTCGCGCCCTACTTTACTTTGCCACTTGCCATCCGGCTTTTTCGCTAGGTCATAGCGGGCAATCATGCGCGGTTCTTTGATATCCCCTGCAAAGGGCGGATTCGCCATCAACACATCAAACTGAAACTCTCGATAGTCCTTGCTGCCTTTCGGTCGCAGCTTTTTCAGCCGTTTGAACCCCTCATGGTAAATGTCATCCCAATCATCTTGCTCGGTGACTTCATCCCACAGTTCATAGTCCAGCGTGTTCAGGTGCAACACATTCGTCTGCCCATCCCCCGCAATCAGGTTCAGCGTCCGCGCCACCCGCACCGCCTTTTCATCAAAGTCGATAGCAAACACCTTGTCTTCCACATACTCTTTGCACCGGGGCGGTTTATCTTCCAGCGAAAACAAATGACTTGCTGACAATCCCTCATCATCTAAAATCTGCCGCCACACATGAAAAATCGTATGCACCGGAAACCCCGATGACCCCGCAGCCGTGTCGATCATGTACTCATCCTCTTGCGGGTTCAGCATTTTCACGCACAGATCAATTACATAGCGCGGCGTAAAAAACTGTCCCTTTTCGCCCTTGCTGCTCTGGTTGATCAAATACTCAAAGGCTTCATCGATCACATCCAAGTTGGAGTTAAACAGCTTCACATTTTCCAACGACGACACACAGACCGATAGGTGAGACGGCGTGAGGCTAATTTTGGCATCCTCGCTAAACACCCCTTCCCACTTCTTCTTGGCTTTGTCGAAGAGATCCTGAATCTTCGTTTTTAGTGCGGCTTCCGTCTGTCCCGTATTGCGAAATTCCAGAGAACGGGTCGATCGGCGGTTGCCCTGCCCGGAATACCACTCATCATAGAGCTTGGTGAAAATCAGCTTAAACAGTTCCTCAAAGACATCCACCCCAGCATTTGCTAGCACCTCATCTTCCATTTCTTCGATCAAGGTCTTGAGAGATTTATTCTCCTTCACCAACTTGTCATTGGCGATCAGGTCTTCCAGGGTGAACTTGATCTGGAGAATATCCGCCAGGGTTTGATTCGCATTGGGCAGCCCCGGAATGTCTTCAAAATAATTGGGGTCTTTACGCTGGTAGTAGGAAATTTGATCGCCATTCGTCCAGACCGCGATCGGCGCACCCGTGGCATTGCAGTAAGAGCGAAGCTGGTCTTTCCCATCCTTCAGCTTTGGCTTCTTTAGCTCCACGATCGTGTAAACCGTGTTGGGACGGTCTTTGTCCATGACCACGATGTCTGCCCGTTTCACCTCTCGCCCAAAGTTCACCCCATACTCAACCTGAATGCGACCGAGGGGATAGTGGAAGCGATCGCTCAAAACCCGTAAATATAGTTGCCGAATTGACTCCTCTGGCGTTAGCTTAATCGCCTTTTGGCGCACCAAACAAACCGTATAAGGAACCTCCCCGTTTTTGGTCGCCTTGAGAGTAATGGTCTGCTCTAACTGCTCAATTTCAGCGATCGTAAACTGCGACAGCTTGTAATTTGAGTCCTTGAGGATATCGGCTAATTTCATCAGGGGCTATCAGGTTGACTCTAAGGGCTTCTTCGTCATAAGAGTTTAGCGCCATTGTAGTCACTGCCTGATAAATTTCCTTAATTCTTTAATGGCGATCGCTTATTGAGGAGCCTTGTCTAACTGGTATCTTGAAAATGGCTAAATTCAATAAACCTGGTATATTCTTGCTGAACAGATCACCCTGATTCTATTTGATCTGTGCGATCGCAGTTTCCTAGAGGACTAGCCTCGCCTTTTACTACTGCGAATTTGCCAATGGATTCTAATGCAATACGGTTCGGTTAACGTGTTTATTCCTCGAAGATCCCCCCAACCCCCCTTAAAAAGGCTTGCTCACAACCCTCTTTTACCCCCTTTTTAAGGGGGTCGCCGTAGGCGGGGGGATCTTAACCGAACTGTATTGGATTCTAATGCGGCTAAACCCAGACAATTTTTGTGTGGAAGCGGGGCTTCCACACAAAAAGAATCTCAATCTAAGTACGTAGTGGTTTGCAAGTATTTGGGTGGCCGCCGAGATAGGTGCAAAATGGCACACATTGTAATGGTTTAGGCATCCACTTATACTGCAATTGTCTCCATCTGCTGAGAGGTTTTCTGCAACATCGGGGTAATTAGATCGGCAGGCACAGGACAACTGAAGTAGTAACCCTGACCTTCATCACATCCTTGCATTTTCAGGTAGTCAAGCTGTTCTTGGGTTTCCACACCCTCTGCTGTGATGTTCAACCGCAGGCTTTTTGCCAGGGCAATAATCGCATTGGTGACGGCAGCACTATCAGGATTGGACGTGACATCCTGTACAAATGACCGATCGATCTTGAGCATATTCACAGGAAAGCGCTTCAAGTAATTAAGGGAGGAATAACCAGTACCGAAGTCATCTAAAGCCAACCATATACCCAGTTCTCGTAATTGTTTTAAGGTTTTAACCGATCGCTCCATATCAGCCATCAAGAAGCTTTCTGTCACTTCCAATTCCAGGTAAGATACTTGGAGTTCAGTTTCCTTAAGAATTTGACTGACGACCTCAACCAGATTCGGTAGTTCAAACTGTCGAGCTGACAGATTTACAGATATCCGAATTGGATTAAATCCAGCAATCTGCCAAGCACGGTTTTGGGCACAAGCAGTTCGTAAGACCCATTCACCAATTGGTAGGATCAAACCATTGGCTTCTGCAATGGGAATAAACTTTGCTGGAGAAACCAAACCTAATGTAGGATGCTGCCAGCGAACCAACGCTTCCATAGCTGTAATTTGTCCGCTATGTAAATCAATCAGAGGTTGATAATAAACTAGCAGTTCATTGCGCTCAAGCGCTCCGCGTAATTCGTTTTCTAAAGTTATTCGCTCCTGCAACTGAGCATTAATTTCCGGTGAATAGAATTGGTATTTGCTACGCCCTTGCCGCTTCGCTTGGTATAGTGCTATATGAGCCTGTTGCAAAAGTTGATCGACGCTATTACGCTCATTTATTCCATTAATTGTGATGCCGATGCTGGCGGTGATATGAATTAAGTTCCCTTCTATAGAAAAGGGTTTGCTCAGGGTGCTTAACAGCATCTGAGATAGCTTAATCACACTTTCAAAAGAAACAATGTCTATGCGGGCAATGGCAAATTCATCTCCACTCAAATGGGCAAGAATATCTGTTTGTACCATGCAGGGTGATAACCTCTGAGCAACTGCTCTTAACAACAAATTTATTGTTTGATGCTCCAACCCATGACTCATAGCAGTGAAATCATCAATACCTAGTAAAAAGACGGCTACAAAGCGCTGGGTGTTTTCAGGTTGAGATAAAATCTGATAGAGGCGATCGCAAAATAAATCACGATTGGGCAATCCAGTTAGATCGTCATAATTACTGATGTAATGAATTAACTCATCTAATTTGTGAAGAGTTTGTGAGGTATCCGCCATCAATGTACCGGCTTCATCAGCAAATTCTGTGGGCAATTCAGGTAGGGTTTTGGTGTTTAGATAATTTTGCAATACCGCAGATGTCAAAATAACCGGTTTGAGGAGGTGGTGTAGGGCGTAGAGGGTGGCGGCTGTACCCGCTAAGGTAGCCAACAGAGCAATAAGCATAACTCGAATCGCCATCTCCAAGGAATAGGAGTTTGAGATGACGAAACTCAAGAGTAAGCTAAGAAGTGGTATGTGAGTACCCAAAAATGCCACCAACATGATTTTAGCGGTGTAACTTTTTTTGAGCAATGGAAAACTAGCTAGAAACGAGTATAGATAGAGCTTGTCATTGAGCTTCATAAATTCTGTTCGATAGTTAGTAAATTAGTTCCGAGCTATTCTGACAAAAGGGTATTTTTGATTGACAATTCAGTGCAATTAGCTTTCATGGAACCCAACCCTGATAAGGTCATATATTATGTTTCCCAATATGGGTTTCTATTTGATATGTATAACGATAAAGTTTCTGTAAAGCTTATTTCTAAACAATTACATAATAAATACCTAAATTAGGTTTATTATTAGTTTGTCTTCAAGTGATATAAAAACAAAAAATATACAACAGAATTCATAATTTAGGAGTAAAACACATTTTCTATCTGGCTAACAGACGAATCGTTGTGTAACTCACTTTTCTTGATAATCTGTTGTATAATTTTCTGATTTTATTGTTAAAAAATAATTTTTTTAACTAGCGGTAGAGACGCAAATAACGCAAAGAGAATGAAAATAGATTTTCACGAATGCTTTAAAATTGCTATCTTTTGTAAAAGATTTAACCTGAAAAGAGTAGATTTGTAACTTGCTCTAATACCTTTAATGCTGTTAATGAACCTCGAATCAAGCGAGTAGCAGCAAGTGGTTGTCGAAGCATGGCGATCGCTAACAAAAACGGGTTTAGAGAACCATCAGAGTTAATTGCTGGTGTGAGATCGGGGATATTATGCTGACAATCGTCGCTGACTACTCGCAGCATTGCCACAGACACCCCAGCCGCATTGAAAAATTCTAAAGCGGTAAATCCTTCCATATCAACAACATCAGCCGCCAAAGTCTCACCTAAACGGCGTTTTTCGGGCGCAGACCAAATTACGCGATCGCTTGTCAGTGACTTGACCAAAGATACTTTTTCTGATACGGAAGAGTGCAATTGTGCTACAAAAGTGCGATCGCATTCTTGCTGTTTCCCCTGATAAACACAATCTTGATACAGCACAATATCACCAACTGTGTAGCGATCGCTCAAGCTGCCACATATACCCATAATCAGCACTCTGGATTTTGGAGTCAGAAATTCTCCTTGTTGCAGGTATTTGAGTAAAGGCTTCATTCCAACAGGTATGGCTACTACCGTTGGGATGGAGGTAGTAATGCCGCTTAATCCGCGACACACAGCTTTATATTCTGCTCCCTGAGGCACCAGAATTGTGTTGATGGGCAAAAAATTAGACACTAGTCTCAATAGTTTCAAGTTTGCATTTGGGTATTAACTCAAGGGTGCGGAGGGCGATGTCTACGATGGTCTACGCCTACGCAGTTTGTAAAATAGGATCGCTCACCGTCGCTGCCTAACCACTAACTACTTTTCCGGTTTGCCGCTGTGTATCCAAAGCTTTCTCCCAGAAGGGAATACTGCATAGGAAACTCAAGGCTGTATGTCCAAATCTGTCTATCGAAGATTCTCAGGCTCGTATTCCCTGTAGCTTTCCATAAAGCTTTGGCAGAATAATTCCTTATGTTCAACAGAACCAAGTTTGATCTTTGAAGTTTCCTTTTGCATTCAAGATTGGGTCATATCTGAGTGACAATAAGTAATATTGCTGTTTAAGAGGCAGGAGGCAGGAGGAAAGAAGTATGATTGAAAACTTTTATTATGAGTATAGAGCCGCAATTTAAAAAGAAGAATTGTATGAGATAGACAGCGCAAAAGACAAAAGAAGCCATTACGGTCTGTGCCTCCTGCCTCCTGCCTCCTGCCTCCTGCCTCCTACCTCCTGCCTCCTGCCTCCTGCCTCCTGCCTTCTGCCTTCTCTTGTAACCAAAATTCGCAAACCGAAGATGATTGCTGTAGCATGACTAAATAATTGTGTCACCCACACGATAATTTTCCAAGATGGTAAAGTTTCATAACTCCAAATCCGCACGAGAACTCTTCAATATTTCCAAATTGGCGATTCAATTTTCGTGGCTGACGGTGAGTTTTTGGATTGCCGTAACGGTAGCTGGTGTTCTAGCTTTCAGTTCCCTTAAGTATGCCTTGTTTCCAGATATTACCTTTCCAGTGGTGGTTGTAAATGCTACAGCTCCCCTGACAACTGCCCTGGATACAGAAGCGAAGCTCACCAAACCCCTAGAAGAACGCCTCCGCTCCCTTGAAGGACTGGAGGTTATCCGCTCATCCACCTATCCTAGTCAAACTGCTGTTAGCCTCTCTTTTGTCGTTGGGACGAATTTAGAAACATCGACCAAAAAGGTTGAAACTGCCCTGAAGCAGTTGAATCTACCTCAAGGAGGAACTTCTAAAATTATTCCTCTGAATCTAAACGAGTCAGCCGCCATTAGTTATGCCATAGAGAGTCCCACGCGGAATCTCAAAGATTTGACGAAGTTAGCGCAAGATGAGATTGTTAGTGCGATCGCTAAACTACCAGGAGTCCTAAAAGTCTCATTACTAGGCGCTGCTACGGCAACTCCTCCGGTAAATCCAGCGAATGCGAGTGCAACGGTTCCCCAAGGTGGGGCGACATTAGTCCGGTTTAATGGTGAAGATGCGCTTGCATTTCAGGTAATCAAACGCGGTAGTGCTAACACCTTGGAAGTTGTGAGTCGGGTTGAGAAAGAAGTTCAAAGGCTACGCTCTACCCTCAAGGATGTTAACCTCACCTTAGCTGCCACTCAAGCAGAATATATCCGCCAAGCCACCCAGTCAACAATCGATGCCTTGCTGGAAGCAGTCTTGTTGTCGATAGTGGTAATTTTTCCTTTTTTATGGAATTGGCGGGCAACTCTCATTTCTGCCTTGGCGATTCCCACATCTTTGTTGGCGACATTTATCGTCATGGCGATTTTCGGCTTCAACCTGGAAACAATCACCCTGCTGGCTTTAGCTTTGGTGATTGGTAGCATTGTTGATGATGCGATCGTCGATGTGGAAAACATCATGCGACACGTTGAAGATGGAGAAACTCCTCGCCAAGCAGCGCTTTTAGCTACAAATGAGATTGGGTTGACAGTTACCGCCGCCACTTTAACAGCAGTAGCAGTTTTTTTACCCATAGGTTTGATGGGTGGGGTAATCGGTCAGTTCTTCAAGCCCTTCGGCATCACTGTATCCGCCGCGATGCTTGCTTCTATGCTAGTTGCTCGGACTTTATCTCCAGTTCTGGCTATCTACTGGTTAAAACCTAAATCATCCCTCTCCCCGCGTCGGGAAGCAAAAATCTGGGTAGCGTTTACCCAATCTTACAAAAACTTGCTGAGTTGGTCTTTAAATCACCGGAAGATAGTTATCGGGTTAGCTGCACTCAGTTTCATTGCAGGAATAGCACTGATTCCACTAATTCCTAAAGGGTTTATTCCCAAACTTGATCGCGGCGAATTTAATATTGCTTATACGGCTCCTTTGCCGAGTATTCCTAGTGGAGCAGGGGAGCAGGCGAGCAGAGGAGCAGGGCAACAAGGGATAAATCCCAGTCCCCAGTCCCCAGTCCCCAGTCCCCAATCCCCAATTCCCAATCCCTTGAACGATTCTCTTGAGGTTGCGAAGAAATTAGAAAATGTAGTCAGAAAATCACCGGCAGTTGAAACGGTATTTACCACTGTTGGTTCTCGTGAGGGTGAACCAAATAAAGGAACACTATATGTAAAGTTAAAGAAAAACCGCACAATCACAACCGCTGAACTACAGGATCAGTTGCGCTCCTCCTTACCTGTTCTTTCTGGGGTAACTACTAGTGTTGAAGATATTCAATTTGTCGATTCTGGCGGTCAAAAACCCCTGCAAATAGCATTGCAAGGTGATAATCTCCAAGCTTTGAGCAAAGCAGTCAAAGCAATTAAAGAAAGGATTCAAAGGCTACCGGGATTCGCTGATGTTACAGTTACAGGTGAAACAAATCCACAGGGCACGGTTTTTCAAATCGAGCGTCTGAATAATCAGCGCGTAGCCTACATCAGTGCTAATCTTGGCAATAATCTGTCTTTGGGTGATGCCACCGACAAAGTAGTAGCTGAAGCAAACGCGGTGTTACCATCTAATGTTTCTTTAAATTTAGGGGGAGACTCTGCTAACCAAAGTAAGGTTTTTAGCAGTTTCGGCAGTACTTTAGCTCTATCTGCCCTATGTATTGTTGTGGTACTAATTTTACTATTCAAAAGCTGGGTAGACCCTCTAGTTATTGGTGTCTCTTTGCCTTTAGCACTAGTGGGGGCGATGTTGGCGCTACTAATCACCAAGAGCGACTTTGGCATGATCTCATTGATCGGTTTCGTCTTTTTGCTGGGGCTGGCAAATAAAAATGCCATTTTGCTTGTAGATTACATTAATCAGTTACGCAACGCTGGCTTAGAGCGCACCGAGGCGATCCTTAATACCGGACTAGTGCGCCTCAGACCAATTATGATGACCACAGCTTCCACTATTTTAGGGATGCTACCGATCGCTTTAGGTTTGGGTGCTGGTTCGGAATTGCGATCGCCTATGGCTGTAGCGATCGCAGGTGGACTAGTAACTTCAACTATCCTCAGTTTGATTGTTGTGCCAGTAGTCTATACCATTTTGGATGATTGGTTTCCCCGATTTGAGAAGAGGGGGGGAAGTTGATGCAGGTTTTTGTCACGGGGGGTACGGGTTTTATTGGTGCCCATTTGGTACGGTTGTTGCTGCAACAGGGATATGCAGTCAAAGTACTGGTACGCCATAGCAGCAATTTGGAGAATTTACGCGGTTTAGAGGTGGAAATTGTCAAAGGCGATTTGAACGATCCAAATCTTTGGCAACAGATAGAAGGTTGTCAATACCTATTTCATGTCGCAGCCCATTATTCCCTCTGGCAAACAGACCGGGAGTTACTGCACCGTCACAATGTCCTGGGTACACGCAATGTGTTGGCAGCAGCTCGCAAGGCTAACATTGAGCGCACCGTCTACACGAGTTCAGTGGCAGCGATTGGGGTAGGATCGTCAGGGGAAGTTGTCGATGAAACACATCAGAGTCCCTTAGAAAAGTTGGTGGGTAACTACAAAAAGTCTAAGTTTCTGGCTGAACAAGAAGCTATACAAGCTGCTGCTAAAGGTCAGGAGGTAGTTATAGTCAATCCCACCAGCCCCATTGGCTCGTTGGATATCAAACCTACCCCGACGGGTGATATAATACTGCGGTTTTTACGACGGCAAATGCCTTTTTACTTGGATACTGGTCTAAATTTTATCGATGTGCAAGATGTGGCGTGGGGGCATTTACTAGCTTTGCAGCGGGGTAAATCAGGCGATCGCTATATCTTAGGTCATCAAAACCTCAGTCTCAAAGAACTACTCGAACAACTCGCCGATATCACAGGTCTGAGGGCACCTCAACAAAGAGTACCCGCTTGGTTGCCCCTGAGTGTTGCCTGGGTTGATGAAAAAATTCTCGCACCATTAGGGAAATCGCCCTCAGTGCCATTGGATGGCGTTCGGATGGCGAAACAACCGATGTATTACAATGCTGCCAAGGCTGTACGAGAATTGGGTCTACCCCAATCTTCGCTAAACGCCGCACTCAAAGATGCTGTGGATTGGTTTGTTGCTCAGGGATATGTCAACCCCTTTGGGGAATTCAAAATTCAAAATTCAAAATTCAAAATTGAAGACCCCACAGATAAATCTTGGGGTTGAGAAAGTGGTGTATTTATCTTTAAAAGAGGAGCGATCGCAACAATGGCAGTTAATATACAACAAGCTATAGATATTGGGAAGTATCTTGTTACACAGCGGTTGAAAGGACGTAAACGCTTCCCTCTAGTTTTGATGTTGGAACCTCTTTTTCGGTGTAATCTCGCTTGTACTGGTTGTGGTAAAATCCAACATCCGAAGGAAATATTAAAGCAAAATCTCACCCCAGAACAGTGTTTTGCCGCAGTCGAAGAGTGCGGCGCACCAGTTGTCTCAATTCCTGGAGGAGAACCTCTGCTGCATCCCCAGATTGATCGGATTGTCCAGGGATTAATTGAGCGCAAGAAATATATTTACTTGTGTACCAATGGTTTGTTGTTAGAAAAGAGCCTAGATAAGTTTCAACCTTCCCCTTACCTGACTTTCAGCGTGCATTTAGATGGAATGCGTGAATTACACGATCGCTGCGTCGATCGCAAAGGTGTTTTTGATATTGCTGTCAAAGCCATTCGTGCCGCTAAAGCTAAAGGTTTTCGTGTCACCACTAACACCACTATCTTTGAAGGTACTGAACCTAGAGATATGCAAGAGTTCTTCAACTTTCTGGAAACACTAAATACCGACGGGATGATGATTTCTCCCGGTTACAGTTACGAGTGGGCACCAGATCAAGATCATTTTCTCCACCGCGAACAAACCCGCGCCCTCTTTAGAGAAATTCTGGCTCCATACAAAAGTGGTGAAAAAAACTGGAACTTCAATCACAATCCGTTGTTTCTAGATTTTCTCACTGGCGAGAAGGACTACGAATGCACACCTTGGGGTAGCCCTAGTTATAGCGTTTTCGGTTGGCAAAAACCTTGCTATCTGCTGAATGAAGGTTATTACTCTACCTTCAAAGAATTACTCGCACAAACTGACTGGAGTCAATACGGCCAGAAGAGTGGTAATCCCAAGTGTGCCGATTGTATGGTTCACTGCGGCTACGAACCCACCGCCGCAATGGATGCAATGCAACCACAAAATATGGCGCGTGCCCTTGGCAGTGTGTTTGGCAGGAATTAGCAAGTAGTAAATGCTACATACTAAAGGGTGCGATGCCTACGCACCCTTTAAGGATTATGATTGCACTGGAATGTGCCCAACAATACGCGATAAGAGTTAAAGGAGGATGCTTATTTAGAGATATTGCGATACTTCCCTCAGCCAAATCCGATCCCCAAGCATTCAAGCGCGTTATTGCCTTTGTCCAAAATAAATTTGGGTAATTTTACATAATATATAACTACAAAGTGACAGTAAATGCTACACGTATGTCCCTCCACGGAGCAGCGATCGGCTCGTAAACTAAACAGATACATAAATATAAAGTTATGTAAACAAATTTCACAAACATAACAATAATTTGTAATAAATAATGATACGGCAGCATTGTATAAAGAGAACTTGGAAGTAAAAAACAACATCTTAATCAGGTTTTCCAGTCATTCACAGAAGTTTGAAGTTTTTTAACAAAAGTTTTAATCTGAAAGCCTGGAGATCGTAAACTTATTTCTTGGGTGTCTGTTTTAAACCTTTCGTAACTCGTCAGGCAGTGCTGACATCAAAAATCAACTGAACCATTCAGTTTTGAGTCCAATTATTCTTAACCAAGCAAATTAGGAGATTTAACGCAATGGTTTTAGATGCATTTGCAAAAGTAGTTTCCCAAGCTGATACACGTGGAGAATACCTCACCGATGCACAATTAGATGCATTGAGCGAAATGGTCAAAGATGGTAACAAGCGTACAGATGCCGTGAACCGTATTACCAGCAATGCATCTGCTCTTGTTGCTGCTGCGGCTCGTGATTTGTGGGCAGAACAACCCCAATTGATCACTCCTGGTGGTAATGCTTACACCAGCCGTCGTGCAGCTGCTTGCATCAGAGACTTGGACATCATTCTTCGCTATATCACCTACGCTATTTTTGCTGGCGATTCCAGCGTACTAGATGACCGTGCCCTCAATGGTTTGCGGGAAACCTATTTAGCATTGGGAACTCCAGGAGCATCAGTTGCTGTTGGTATTCAAAAGCTGAAACAAGCTTCGCTGGCCATTGTCAACGATCCAAATAACATCACCAGAGGAGATTGCAGCGCTCTGTCATCTGAAATAGCTAGCTATTTCGATCGTGCTGCTGCTGCTGTGGCTTAAGCCAAGCATTGCTGATGTTGAGTAAATAATTGTCCATAGGACAAAACAAAATTTCAAGCATAAAGTTTGTGAAAGGGAAATAGCAAAATGTCAAAAACACCTCTAACGGAAGCAATTTCATCGGCTGATTCTCAAGGTCGCTATCTCAGCAGCACTGAAATTCAAGTTGCTTTTGGTCGCTTCCGCCAAGCCCCAGCTAGCTTACAAGCAGCAAAAGCATTGAGCGCCAATGCTCAACGCTTGACCGAAGGTGCAGCTCAAGCGGTGTATAACAAGTACCCTTACACCACTCAACAACAAGGCCCCAACTTCGCGGCTGATGCACGCGGCAAAGGCAAGTGTGTACGTGATGTAGGCTACTACTTGCGGATTATCACATACGCTTTAGTTGTTGGTGGCACAGGCCCCTTGGATGATTTCTTGATTTCTGGCTTGGCTGAAATCAACCGGACTTTTGAACTGTCTCCTAGCTGGTACATTGAAGCTCTCAAGTACATCAAAGCTAACCACGGTCTAAGCGGCGATCCAGGTGTTGAAGCAAATTCCTACATCGACTATGTAATCAATACTCTAAGCTAGAGTGTTTCTTTAGCCCGGAGAGGAAATCAGCTCTTATGACAAGTAAGTTCTATGAGTTGTTTACCTCTCCGGGCAGTTTTTTAAGAAAAGCTAGCTGAAAACCCTGGAGAAAGAGGAACGTAGTTCTGTATTTTTTGCTTTAGAACAGGATGAAAGCTACCGACGTAGCACGGTACTTGCTACAACTTTAAGAAAGTTTGCAATTCAGTGCCTCTTTTAAGCTACCGTCAATTGGCACAATATTTTTATCAGTACAAGATTTCAAAACCTACCCTCGGACTGGGGGAAAGTATACGCCCGAAATAACGTAAGGAGATATCACTACGTCCTTGTGGCAAATGTGGTAGAGGCAGCGAGCGCAATCTTCTTCCTTGACGCTAGCGCAAGTTAGCGAGTCTGCGTCCACTACAGGGAAGTAAGCTACGTACAGTATCTGGCAGAAAACGTCTAGAGGTTTCTCCCCCATCAGGGACTGCCAAACGCGTAGGGTGAGCCTGGGAACCTGTGGAAACAGGATATTAAGACACCAATGTCTTAAAAATCACCTTATTTTAGGTAAGGTGAGTGTAAATTTCAAAAAGACTGTTAAAAGACTAGAAAAAATTTTCTAAAAAATTTTCAGTTTTGCAGTTAAAACTGAGGAGGTTTAAAGATGGCAGCTTTGGGACAAGCAGCAAGATTAGGGATTGGAGCGTTTGAAAATTCAGCGCCAGTAGAACTACGTCCAGATAGAACAGAGGCGGATGTGGCAGTGGTAATCAGGGCGGCTTACCGTCAGGTTTTGGGTAATGCATATCTACTAGAAGGAGATCGTCTAGAGAGTGCAGAATCACTGTTGCAGCAAGGTGAAATCACCGTTAGGGGATTTGTGTTAGCGATCGCTCAATCAGAACTCTATCGGGATAAGTTTTTCCACTCCAACTCCCAAACTCGGTTTATCGAGTTGAATTATAAGCATTTATTGGGGCGTGCCCCGGAAGATGAGTCAGAGATTTCGTACCATGTTGAGCTTTACAACTCACAAGGTTACGAAGCTGAGATTAATTCCTACATTGACTCATTAGAATATCAAGAGAGTTTTGGTGAAAATATTGTGCCCTACTACAGAGGCTTTAAAAGCCAAGTAGGGCAGAAAAACGTTGGCTATAGCCGACTGTTCCAACTGTATCGGGGTTATGCCAATAGCGATCGCGCTCAAGGACAAAAACAAGGACGGCTAACCTGGGAAGTGGCTAAAAATCTAGCTTCACCCATTTACCCAGTCTCTGCCGGAGCCTTAACAGGTCTCTCAACAGGTGGTCGCGGCGAAACATACCGGATCAGAGTGCTACAAGCAGCTTCCCCATACTCAGCTGTAGTACGGCGCAGTACTGCGGAATTGATCGTACCCTACGAGCAACTTTCTAGCAAATTGCAGCAGTTGAATCGTAAGGGCAGTAAGGTTATTAGCATTACAGCCGTATAAATAGGGACTGGGGACTGGGGACTAGGGACTAGGAGTTGGGGACTAAGAGGAGAAAGGGGATAACCAATACCCAATACCCAGTACCCAATTCCCGATCCCTAATCCCCAGTCCCCAATTATTAATTACAAAGGGAAAATTACCAATGGCTATTACAACAGCAGCTTCCCGTCTGGGAACAGAACCTTTTACCGATCAGTCTCCTGTGGAATTGCGTCCGAATGCAACCAAAGAAGACATTGAGAGAGTAATTGCTGCCGTCTATCGTCAAGTCTTGGGCAACAACTACATATTGGCATCTGACCGCCTGACAAGTGCTGAATCTATCCTGCGCGATAGAAAAAATACAGTACAAGAGTTTGTGCGTCAAGTAGCTAAATCAGAACTATACAAATCGAAGTTTTTCTACGACAACTTCCAAACTCGTGTCATCGAACTGAACTACAAACATTTGTTGGGTCGTGCCCCTTATGATGAGTCTGATGTCGTCTATCACTTAGACTTGTATCAAACCAAGGGATATGAAGCCGACATTGATTCTTATATCGATTCTCCAGAGTATCAATCTAACTTTGGTGAAAATATAGTGCCTTACTATCGCGGCTTTGAAACCCAAACAGGACAAAAAACTGTCGGATTTAGCCGGATATTCCAACTTTATCGCGGCTATGCCAGTAGCGATACCTCCCAACTTAAAGGCAAATCCTCCCGCCTTGCTAGCGAACTAGGTCGCAATAGTGCATCCGTCGTTGTTCCTCCCTCTGGTGCTTCCTCAGGCTTTTCATACGTTGCTTCTGAAAAAGGCGTTACCCCCAACAGTACTTTTGGTGGTGCGGGAACCTTTGGTAAAGAAGGCAGACTTTACCGCATTGAAGTGGCAGGTGTTTTTGGAGCTGGGTATCCCAGCACACGCCGCGTCAATCAAGCGGTGGTTATACCTTATGAAGAACTATCTAGTTACTTCCAGAGAGTGTTAAAACAAGGTGGTAAAATAGCTAGTGTGAAACCTCTTTAGTGTCAATAGTCATTAGTCAATAGTCATTATTAAGGACAAACGACTAATGACGATCTAGAATTAGGAATTAATTTTATGATTGGAGCAATTAGTAGTACAACAACGAATAGTCGCTACTTTCGGTATGAAGTAGTGGGTCTGCGCCAAATCGAAGAAACTGAAAAAACCAACTATCCTATTCGTTCTAGTGCCACTGTGTTTTTCACAGTACCTGAGAACCGGATGAATCAAGAGATGCAGCGAATTACTCGCTTGGGTGGCAAAATAGTCAGCATTCAGCCATTGAATGCTGTACCTCAAACAAATAGCCAACAAAGCGCTTCTCCTTCTTCATAAATGAATTCTAGTCCGCAGAAATTTGAAGATTTATCACCAACAGGTAACTCTGGCGATGGTGAATCTTTAACAGTAGAGCAAGCGATCGCTAATCTTGAGAGTGCAGATTTAGGTCTGCGCTTTTATGCTGCCTGGTGGTTGGGTAGGTTTCGGATATGTGAAGCAGCTGCCGTTACAGGATTGATTAGAGCGTTAGAGGATGAAGCCGACAGAACACCAGAAGGCGGGTATCCTCTGCGACGGAACGCAGCTAGGGCTTTAGGGAAACTTGGCGATCGTCAGGCAGTCTCACCTTTAATTGCGTGTTTAGACTGCTCAGATTTTTATGTCCGGGAAGCAGCGGTACAATCCTTAGAAATGCTGGGCGATCCGATTTGTATTCCCGCCCTGAGTGAGCGATTACAAGTAGGTTTGCAGGGAGAGCAGCTGATATCAAAACAGCCTGATTTATCTCAACCCTACGAGGCCATTTTAGAAGCCTTGGGAGCCTTGATGGCGACTGAGTGCATCCCTTTGGTAAAACCATTTTTAGAGCATCCAATTGAATTGGTGCAATATGCTGCTGCACGAGCGATGTATCAATTAACCCAAGAACCAGTTTATGGAGAACGGTTAGTAAAAGCTCTGGCAGGAGATAAATTGCAATTGCGTCGAGCAGTTTTAGCAGACTTGGGAGCGATTGGCTATCTAGCCGCAGCAGATGCGATCGCCGAAACTCTTGCCGAAAATAGCTTGAAGTTAATTTCTCTGAAAGGATTACTAGAACATCAAGTTAATCACACAGCAACAAACACTTTGTCAGCAGGTGCGATTAAAGTGATAAATTTGATGGACTCGCTGTTGTAGTCATAATTTTCCAGGAATTAGTTGTTATTAATACGTTTAAAGCAAATGTTTAGCACAGATAAACCCCCAACCCAACTGCAAAATCAGGGCTAGGGGGTTTATGTATGATGTCAACTACGGAGGACTTAAGCTACAATTGGCAGATCCTTAATGACTCATGAAAAATTATTATGAACAACAGTGACCTTGCCCAAATATTAATCCGTGCTGTGGAAGAAGCAGACTCCTCGGATCGCTTATTAGACGCAGTTCAGGAGTTAGCGGCAGCTGGTATCGAGGAATCTGTTCCCACTCTGATTGCAGCTTTGGGCTACAACAATCCAGGGGCAGCAGTGGCGGCAGTAGATGGACTAATTGCGATCGGGGAAGCCGCAGTACCGTCACTATTGGAACTAATTGATGACTATAACTACAGTGCTAGAGCCTGGGCGATTCGTGCCTTAGCGGGAATTGGCGATATTCGGGCGCTGGATACCTTGTTAGAGGCAGCAAAAAACGATTTTTCCTTAAGTGTGCGGCGAGCAGCTGCCAGGGGATTAGGCACTTTGCGCTGGCATCAAGTACCTTCTGAGAAAGTGGAATCTGTTCAAATTCAGGTATTAGAGGCGTTATTACTAATTTCTCAAGATCCAGAATGGGTAGTACGCTATGCAGCAGTGACGAGTTTAGAAACACTAGCCATTACCATAGCAACCACTTTACCCGAGCAAGCGTTGCGGATTACAAATCAACTTCAGCAAATGCTTGATACCGATGCCGATGTGGGAGTTCGCACCCGTGTAAAGTTTGCACAGCAAAAAATTCAGCCGCAACAACATCAAGAAGTTTTTGCACCGAAAAGAAAGCTAGAAGATACTGAAGTGTCTGAAATACCTCATCGTGGTGGTGGCAGACGGTAAATCACCAAACACCAACCGCGCTTGCGGTATGGTGTTACAGCAGTTTGCAACAAGCGTGAGGTACAAAACCGAGGACTCAAAAATTAAATTATTCTTCTCCCTCCAGCATAACTGCCTCCTGCCTCCTGTCTCAAAACTAGTGACTTTGTACTTCATCCAAACGAAAACTGCTGTATATCTGCCAATTCATCGGGGATAGCCTTCAGAACTCCGTAGTTGTATTGGTGCTTACATTCGCTTCTTTGATGGGAAGTCCTGGTTTCCATTTCCAAGACCCAAATCTTTCTGATGTGACGTGTACCTCTTAGCTTGGTTTTTGTAAAACTAATCAGATGATAAAGATTGAATTTCTGCCTGGATATTACCACGAGCAGATGGTTCGGCGAACTCTGACATTAAAGGCGTAAAATAAATACGCGATCGCTTTAAAAATCGTTCTAAATTCTGCTGACGACCTGTGATATAGTCTGCCTCTGCTACCCAGGCATATTCCTGACGAATGGCATGGGCGTATTCTTGATAATCAACTGGGTTAGTAGCCAAAATCGCTAAATCTGCGTCAACTAAGACTTGGCTATCATAGTCATTTCCCGCAGCTTGATGCTCTTTAGTGTTCAGAATCAGACGGGTGACAGTAATTATAGTACTTTCTGAAATATCCAAATTACTCAGCAACTCAAAAGCATAGTCTGCACTTCGTTCTTCATTATCTTTAGCTTCAGTGTCATACACTACATCGTGAAACCAGGCAGCTAGTTGAACAGCAGCTAGGTTATTGGTGTAGCCTTGCAAAATCTGAATTGTGCTGAGGACGCGATCAATATGTTTCAGTGTATGGTAATAACGACCAGGGGTAGAATAAGCTTCAACCAAGAGATTGAAGACTTTCTCAGCCGCTACCTGATCAACGCCAAAGGGTTGGAGTGTGTGTTGCCAGTTATAAAATAAAATATCCATAAAGTTTTCTGTAGGCATAGAGGCAGTATACCCATTCTGAGTATTGGAAAAAATAAGTACATGCTGTTAAAACAGCAGTAGAAGACTTCAAGTAAAATCTCACCTTCTAACTTTGCTCAAAGAAAGAGGGGAAAAATTTTCCTCCCCTTATTTGCAGGGAAGGGTTAAAAGTGAGTTCACGCGAATATATTTATAAGTTATAAATCAAGTTATAAATCAATGAAACTTTGGACGCCCAATCAACATCTGGACAGACAAAAAAATTTGGGAGACTTTCGGCGATCGCGTTGGTTGGAGAAAAGACGAAAACTGGATGCGTTACAATTACATCACTTGTGGCTTCACAGCCCCAATAGTTAAGGAGGCAGGAGGACGTTCGCGTAGCGTCTCGAAGAGAAGGCAGTTCTTGCTGGAGGGAATCCCCATAAATAAATTTAGGGGATTTAACAATTGAGCGCTGTATTTTTTGGCGCCTACTCGCTGAAATACATTTTTTTACCTTTTTTCATAAATAAATTTACTTGCTCTGAAACCCTCGCTTGCAGAGGGAAAATAAATTCTTTCCTCCTGCCTCCAGCAAGAACTGCCCTCTGCCTTCTTTGGTCACTTTCCAAGGATTTTAACCTTTATCGGAAGTTCTGTAGAGTTTGGATTTAGGTTCTCTTCTTTCATGTTAAAGTTGGGAAAGTGCAAAAAAAGCTAAGTTTTTTAACCAATCTTCATTCAATCATATTCAACAATACTTCTTCAAGAGGTTTACAGACTCGCATTGGTCACTTTACTAACACCACTGTAATACTTACTGTCTTACATCGTGTTTAAATATCCTCCACGCAATAAAGTAACTATCCTACGTTCTAAATATGGTGACAGCTAAATGAAAGCGTCAAAATAGAAGACACAGGCTTTGTACAAAAAGCCTTGCCTTGATTAACGGAGTTTATTATCAGTGGTATTACAAGTACAGACAAGCACCTACGAAGCTAAAACCCAAGAAATTGCTAAACAACTTCTAGCAGCAACGCAGGAAAATCGTTCATTTTTTTCTTCCCTGCGGGATCAAATGCGTTGGGATGATAAATTACTAGCTTGGGCGATGAGTAATCCTGGGTTGCGGGTACAACTATTTCGCTTTATAGATACGCTACCTGCTTTGCACAGTAAATCAGAAATTGCCTCACATTTACAAGAATATTTAGGCGATGAATCTGTAGAATTACCGGCAGCTTTGAAGGGAATGCTAAACTTTGCAAACCCCGACTCGATGCCAGGACAAGTTGCTGCGACAACCGTTGGTACTGCGGTTGAGACTCTTGCTCATAAATATATTTCTGGGGAAAATATTAAACAAGTCATCAAAACAGTTGAACGACTGCGAAAAGAAAAAATGGCTTTCACTATCGATTTACTGGGTGAAGCCGTAATTACCGAAGCGGAAGCGCAGTCTTATCTAGAACGCTATCTAGAATTAATCCAACAATTGGTGGAAGCATCAAAGAATTGGGCAGCTATCCCGGCGATTGATGAGGCTGATGGCGAAGCAATTCCAAAAGTTCAGGTTTCTGTGAAGTTAACGGCGTTTTATTCGCAATTTGACCCATTAGATGCTAAAGGTAGTGAGGAGCGAGTTAGCGATCGCATTCGTATTCTCTTACGTCGTGCTAAAGAATTAGGTGCAGCTGTCCATTTTGATATGGAACAGTATGCCTATAAAGATATAACTCTCAGCATCTTGAAAAAACTGTTACTAGAAGAAGAGTTTCGGCAACGCACAGATATTGGCATGACAATTCAGGCATATCTGCGTGATAGCGAACAAGATACTGAAGACCTAATTTCTTGGTTGAAACAGCGCGGTTATCCCTTGACAATCCGTTTGGTGAAAGGTGCATATTGGGATCAGGAAACTATTAAAGCAGCGCAAAAGCATTGGCTACAGCCAGTTTACAACGACAAAGCCGCAACCGATGCTAACTTTGAAACCATCACTCAGTTATTGCTAGAAAATCATCAATATGTGTATTCTGCCATTGGTAGCCATAATGTGCGATCGCACTCTCGCGCCATTGCCATAGCTGAAAGTTTAAATGTCCCCCGTCGTCGCTTTGAATTACAAGTCCTCTACGGCATGGGTGATAAAATTGCAAAAGCTTTGGTTGATAAGGGTTATCGAGTCAGAGTTTACTGTCCCTACGGTGAATTATTACCTGGAATGGCGTATTTAATTCGCCGATTGTTAGAAAATACAGCTAATAGTTCTTTTTTACGGCAAAATCTCGAAAATCGACCAATTGAAGAATTATTAGCAGCGCCGATTGTCAAAGAAGAAAAAAACTCTTTAACTCCTAACTCCTCACTCCTAACTCCTCACTCTCATTTCCTCGGTGCTGCTGATACCGATTACGCTGAGGAAGAGGTGAGAATGAAAGCGGCGCAAGCTTTTCAAAGCGTTCGTCAACAACTTGGTAAAACTTATTTACCGCTAATTAATGGCGAGTATGTTAATCCACCAGAATTTGTTGATTCTCTCAATCCTTCTAATTTTAGTGAGGTAGTTGGTAAAGTTGGATTGATTAGCGTTGAACAAGCAGAACAGGCGATGCAAGCTGCGAAAGCGGCGTTTCCTGGGTGGAAGAAAACACCAGCTAAACAACGCGCTGATATTTTGCGGAAAGCGGGTGATTTGATGGAAGAACGCCGCGCTGAACTTTCAGTTTGGATAGTTTTGGAAGTTGGGAAACCAGTTAAAGAAGCTGATGGAGAGGTTTCGGAAGCGATAGACTTTTGTCGTTACTACGCTGATGAGATAGAACGGTTAGACAAAGGTGTTAATTACGACATACCTGGTGAAACTAATCATTATATTTACCAGCCACGGGGGATTGCTGTAGTAATTTCTCCCTGGAATTTTCCGCTAGCGATCGCTTGTGGAATGACTGTTGCAGCTTTAGTTTCAGGTAATTGCACTCTCCTCAAACCTGCTGAAACATCTTCTGTGATTGCCGCCAAACTCACAGAAATCTTAGTAGATGCTGGTTTTCCCAAAGGTGTATTTCAATACGTACCTGGCAAAGGTTCGCAAGTCGGCGCTCATTTGGTAAATCATCCAGATACTCATGTAATTGCTTTTACGGGTTCCCAGGAAGTAGGTTGTAGAATTTACGCAGAAGCGGCAATTTTGAAACCCGAACAGAAGCACATGAAACGGGTGATTGCTGAAATGGGTGGCAAGAATGCCATTATTGTCGATGAAAGTGCAGATTTAGACCAAGCGGTTGTCGGGGTAGTGCAATCGGCATTTGGTTACAGTGGACAAAAATGTTCGGCTGCTTCCAGAGTGATTGTGCTGGAACCGATTTATGAAGCCTTTGTGCAGCGATTGGTGGAAGCGACAAAATCCTTGAACATTGGGGAAGCAGAGTTACCGAGTACCCAAGTTGGACCGGTGATTGATGCTAATGCCCGCGATCGCATCCGCGAGTATATTGAGAAGGGTAAGGCAGAAGCAGAAGTGGCGTTGGAATTATCAGCACCCGAACAAGGATATTTTATCGGGCCAGTTATCTTTAGTGAAGTATCACCAAATGCGGTAATTTCCCAGCAAGAAATTTTTGGCCCTGTGCTGGCGGTAATTCGGGTGAAAGATTTCCAGGAAGCCTTAGTAGTCGCCAACGGTACAAATTACGCCTTAACTGGCGGACTTTATTCTAGAACACCTTCGCACATTCAGCAGGCGCAGACAGAATTTGAAGTCGGGAATTTGTATATTAATCGCAATATTACTGGAGCGATCGTTGGACGGCAACCCTTTGGTGGATTCAAACTTTCTGGAGTAG
This sequence comes from Nostoc sp., assembly GCF_036917415.1. GTDB lineage: Bacteria > Cyanobacteriota > Cyanobacteriia > Cyanobacteriales > Nostocaceae > Nostoc. Next base: position 81,427 of record NZ_JBALDJ010000055.1, read on the forward strand.
GTTCTAAAGCAGGCGGCCCTGATTACTTACTGCAATTTTTAGAACCACGCGCGGTGACAGAAAATATTCAGCGTCAAGGTTTTGCACCAATTGAAGGAGCAGATTAAACCAACGTGAATTCTAAGGCTCATATAGTGTCCGTCTAATTAGGACAATCAAAACACCTCTCCCTGATTTTACTGCGTAATATCATGTCCAGTTAATTAGTTATAATTCCCGTAATCTATGCAGAAACCGGAAAACCCTCTTTCCCCCAGCTAAGAGCCCCCAGCAAGAACTGCGGTCTTAATGATAAGTCTTTCACCGGACATGATATAAAACCCTCCCTCCCCAACTCGGAGAGGGACAGGCTTGCACTTTCGGTCAAAGCAGGGAGAGGTGCATCAAACTCACATTAAACTACAATAGGTAGTAACATCAAAGAGAGTTTAATGAGTAATTTAGTTATAAAAGTTGCTGAATTACCTAAAGATTTTCCGGCAATTCAAGCAATTAGAAAATCAGTTTTTCAAGAAGAACAAGGGGTAGATCCCGCTTTAGAATTTGATGGCAAAGATGAAATATCCGATCATCTAATTGCTTATTTAAATATGGAAGTTGTGGGTACTGCCAGAATCAGATATTTAGATAATAAAACTGCCAAAATAGAAAGGTTAGCTGTTTTATCAGCAGTTAGAGGGCAAGGTATTGGTAAGAAAATTATGGAAAATGCCCTACAGGTGATAGCTAACCAAAATATTCCAGAAGTAGTGATTCATGCTCAAGAATATGTGAAAGATTTATACAAAAAACTCGATTTTGTAGAAGAAGGAGAAATTTTTGAAGAAGCCAGTATCCTCCATGTGAAAATGAGAAAAACATTTATATAGTCAAAGTAAAAATCTCTAGTAAATCTTTCACGAATTGTTCGTATAAAAATGTATTTTTATGAGCAATTAACTAAAATATTTCATTAGAATTGACTCTAGCTGGACTATGCGAATTGGCTTAACCAGGTAGTCATTAAGACTACCTGGTAGCGTGGCAATTTCCTCCTCTAAAGGTTCGCTAAAGGTCATCATTACAATCGGTAAATGTTTCCGATAAGGCTCTTGTCTAAGAATATTCAGCAAATTCCAGATATGAACATCCTTTACTAACTGGAAATCAAAAAAAACTAAATCTGGTTGGAAGCTTTGTACCTGTTTTAAAAAGTCGTTACCATTATCTATCCACTTGACTTCGTAGCCAGTTGTGTGGAGATAATCTTGCAACACTGTTGCTGTATTTTCCTCTTGTTCTACAAGCAAAATAGTTTTATTTGTGGAGATGACTGGAGAAGATGAGAACAAGGAGGACGAGGTAAAATTTGCTTCCTCATCTATCTCATTTGTCTCATGTTCCTCATCTTCCTCATTTCCCGGATGCTCTGGATTTGGTAGAAACAGAGTGAACTGACTGCCCTTTCCTAAAGTTGATGTAAAGGTCACATCTCCACCATGTAAACGCGCTAATTTCCGCGTCAAGGCTAAACCCAAACCAGTGCCTTCATACTGCCGATTTAACCGACTGTCAAGTTGTTTAAACGGTTCAAATAGCAATTGAAACTGACTTGAGTCTATACCAATGCCAGTATCTGAAACTGTAAACGTTATCCCTTGGGGTACTTTTTTGACTACTAACGATACTTCACCTGCTGGGGTGAATTTAATGGCATTGGTGAGCAAGTTGAGTAGCATTTGCTTGATGCGCCGCTCATCAGCAATACAAATATCCGCTTCTAGATCAATTTTATGTGTGAGTTGCAATCCCTTTTCTGAGGCGCGATCGCGCACTGTCCAGATGGCATAATTACATATATCTGCCACCGACAAAGATGATAGTAACAGTTCCTCTTTACCTGCTTCTACTTTAGATAAGTCAAGAATATCGTTAATCACTGCCAGCAGGTGTTCGCCACTACTATATATACAACTTACATATTCGTTCTGCTTTTCATTCAGAGAGCCAACTATTTCTTGTTGCAGTAATTGTGACAAACCCATAATCGCATTCAGAGGTGTCCGCAACTCATGGCTCATGGTTGCCAAAAACTCACTTTTTGCCCGACTGGCAGCTTCTGCTGCTTCTTGAGAGGCACGTAGTTTCAACTCTGTTTGCTTACGTTCAGTAATATCCTCAATCATCGCTAGAAAAAACTCAGGTTTACCATTGCTGCCTGGTATAACAGAAACAGAGATATGAGTCCAAACTAAGCTACCATTTTGATGCTGGCAGCGTCTTTCTATCTCAATACGATGTCTTTCGACAAGCTGTTTCTGATGTTTGGAGGGTTGTAAACCGTCCCTGGAAGTTCTCTTTAAGTCTGTGCGAATTCCTGACATCAGTTGTTTGTAAAGTTTTAAATCCTCCCTTTCTATGGAAATGTAATCTGTAAAGCACTTGCCGTATAATTCTTCTCGGCTGTATCCTAAAATCTCGCACAATGCCAGATTAGTATCGACTATCTGCCCTTTCATATCTATAAGTCCAATGCCGATAGAGGAACGCTCAAAAATCGCCCGAAATTGTGCCTCACTCTGTCGCAGTGCTTCCTGTACGACGTTTCGCTCGCTCGCTTCTATAGCCAGCGTCACAAAATCTGCAATTGAGCCAGCAAAACTCTCTTCTTCTAAAGTCCATTGGCGACCTTCGCCTATGTGTTCGTGACACACTACGCCTACCAAATGACCCTCTAGCCAAATTGGTGCATCTAGTATAGATGTGATGCCCAAAACTGAAAGATAAGACTCGGATAATTCTTGGGTTCTGGTATCGTTTCTAGCATCATCTGCGGCAATGGTACGTTCCTCTTCTAAAGCTTGGAAATAAGCAGGAAAATTTGTTTTTAAAAGCGAGTTACCAAAGGTATGCTCCTTAGTCCTGACATCATACAAATTAATGCATTCAATTTTTGAACGTTCTTCATTATATAACCATACCCCCACTCGCTCTACTAACAGCGTCTGAGCAGCAGTTTCTGTGATTTCCCTCAACACCGCATTGAGATTACCTTGCTGAAATGTCTTGCTTCTTGCCAGTTGCACCAGCGTCTGGCTTTGTTTTCGCCGACTATTTTCTCTGATTCGTAAAGCCTCTTGGGCCTGGTTGTGCTCTGTAATATCTCTAGCTGACACGACCTGCATTAGTTGCCCTCAAGAAGAAATAATTTGGACTTACAGTTCTGCGTAAAAAGTAGAACTGTCTTTGTATAACTACAATTACTTAATATGCTTTTTCATAACCGGAAAGTATAATTTTTCTAATCAAATTTTATAATTCTGGCTAATGAGTTTTAAGCTAGATTTTGCTCATTACTTCTATTACTTCATACCAGTGATTTTTGCCAGGGGATAATTAGCATTTCAAGTAATTTCACTATCAAGTAATTCTACTATCAAGTAGTATAAGTAGTATAGTATTTTTAATTTGGGACTGGGGAATATTAAAGACTCTTCCCAATACCCAATCTCCAGTTCAACTTCTAGCTTAGTACTGACTAGCAAAATAAATACCCTTGATTCTCCTAGAGAAAGATACCTAATGACTCAAATTCTGCCAAACTTAAGGTAACGGCAGCTTTTGCAAAGGTGGAGCAGATGACAGATAGTGATGTGAGAATTGTTTCTCTGATTCCTAGTGGAACAGAGATTTTAGCGACACTAGGATTGGTTAATGCTATTGTAGGGCGATCGCACGAATGCGATTACCCTCCAGAAATCCTCAATCGCCCCATTTGTACACAAGCACGTTTAAACAGTGATGCCTCCAGCAGCCAAATTCACGACGAAGTGAACAGTTTATTGCAATCTGCTCTTAGTATTTATGAAATCAAAACAGATGTTTTAGAGCAATTGCAGCCTACCCACATTCTTACTCAAGACCAGTGCGATGTTTGTGCTGTCAGTTTACACGATGTTGAAAAGGCAGTTGCTACACTCATTGACAGTAAACCTCAGATTATTTCTTTACAACCCAATATTCTCCAGGATGTTTGGGCTGACATTGAGCGAGTCGGCAACACCTTTGGCGTAGACTCGGTAAAAGTCTTAGAAAATTTAGAAGCTCGCGTCAAAATTTGTCAGCAAAGAATCCAAGGACTTTCTTTAAATGAACTCCCTACTGTCGCCTGTATCGAGTGGCCCGATCCTTTGATGGTCGCCGCCAATTGGATTCCTGAATTAGTTAACTTAGCAGGAGGACAGTCTCTATTTTGCGCTACAGGTCAGCCTTCTCCAATCTTGCCGTGGGAAACACTTTTAACAACTAATCCCGATGTAATTGTTTTTATGCCTTGTGGCTTTGATTTAAATCGCACTCGCCAAGAAGCCAATTTATTAACTCAACGTCCAGAGTGGCAAAAACTACACGCTACCGAAGCTGGTAGAGTATACATTACTGATGGCAATTCTTACTTCAATCGTCCAGGGCCGCGACTGGTAGATTCTCTAGAAATTTTGGCAGAAATTTTGCATCCAGAAATTTTTCAATACGGCTACAAAGGAACTGGTTGGGAACTTTTGTAAAGAAGAATTCAGAATTTAGGAGTTAGAATTCAGTATGAATTCGAGTCCGATGGTTGTTAAGCTTGTCGTTCGCGCAGGGTCTCGTAGAGAAGTACTGAGTGACATTGGTTTAAAGCCTTGGTGGGTTCCAATTTCTCACGAAGAGTAATTCTGATTCCTGGATTCTGGATTCTGAATTCTTCTTTACGGTGTTTGTTCAGAATCTGCCGATGGTTCATTGTTAAATAACAGCAGGCGTGCAGCAAGAATGGCAAATCCGACAGCTGCGATCGCTTTTAAAACGCGTGTAGGTAATAATTCGGCTACTGCACCCCCTGCTAACGATCCCAACAGGCTTGTCAACAGCAATGCGCCTGCTGCACCGAAAAATACTGCACGTGGAGAATTAGAACGTCCTGAAAGTGCGATCGCTGCTAGCTGACTTTTGTCACCCAATTCTGATAAAAAAACTGTAATAAAGCTCAGTCCTAATAGATGCCAATCCATATAATTAAGGGGGAAAAGGGGCAGGGGCAGGGGGAAATTAAGAACTCCTAACTCTTAACTTCTAACTAACCTTGGAATATATCCCAAAACAGCATTAGAGAAATTACCAATAACATCACGCCTGCTGATTTTTCTACAGTTTTCGGGCTGAGTCGGTTGGCTATCCAACTACCTAAAAGTACACCTAATAAACTGGTGGTTATCAGCGCAGCCGCAGATCCGAGAAATACCACCCACGGCGAATGAGATTGTGCACTCATTAAGAGAGTGGATAGCTGAGTTTTATCTCCAATTTCTGCTAGAAAAATGGTTACAAAAGTCGTACCAAAAACTACTAGCGCTGATTGCTGCTTTTGAGGACTATCGGCAATTACAGGCTGAACTGACGAAGCGATCGCAGGAGTTAAGTTAAAATCATTGCTGTCTTCCAGTTCTAGCTCGATCTCAGTCTGAGATATGCCAGAAATCTCTAAAGGTACAGAGTCAAGTTTCACAAGCAGTAGTTTTGGTTGCTAGGGTATTTTCATATTTCTATCATTTTCTCAGATTTTTGTCATAAATTGCAACCCACACAAAAAAAGGAGGTTGGGTGTCAAAGGCCAACAGCTTTGTCAAAGCGTAGTATTTCTAAACTGCGATCGCCATAAACTCCTTCTATTTGCTGGCGACAGCAGTCAATAGCAAAATCGTTGACTTCTTCTGGTTCAACCCCATACATATCTTGAAATACTTCTGATTCCACACGGCAGAAACGCGGACGATTGGGGTAGATGCGACATTCTCGCCTGGTATGGTCGAAATTAACGCACCATCCCCCTTCGCCTACCATGCTGAGGTAGAGTTCTAGTTCTGGTGGTGAAAGGTACTCTTCTAAGTCTGGACGCTCTGCTGGATCGAGATTACAGCAGGCTCCACATTGCTTTACACATTGCCAAGTTGACATTTTGAATTAGGGATTAGGAAGTGGGGAGCAGGGAGAAGGGAGCAGGAAGCAAGGGGAAAATTCCTCTCCTCTCACCCTTCGCCCTGCCCCTCTGCCTCTTCTGCCCAATTCCCCTATTTTACGTTTTTATGTCTTTTCTTATAATTTTGTTAAGTAAATTAAATCTAATAGTCCATAGCCATATATGATCGATTTCGGGTTTTCTAATTTAAGTTATTGAATTTTTTAAGACTATTGGGAGGAGAAAAGGAAAAATGTTTGACGCTTTGTTTAACGCTTTTACCAGTATCAATTGGGAAGTTATTTTCCAATTGCTGTCCGTAGCGCTAATTGTAATTGCTGGCCCAGTGGTAATCTTTTTGCTGGCATTTCGCAACGGCAACCTATAAGAGTACTGAGTGCTGACTAAGGAGTTAACAGTTAAGAGTTAGGAGTGAGAAGTTAATTAAGAATTCATAACTCATAACTCATAACTCAGCACTCAGTACTGATAACGCCTGAAGGGCAGCTTGGATAATATTGTCATACTGTGGTTGAGAAATATCAACTTCTTTAGCATTTTGACGATTAGTGCCCAGCAAACCAATTATATGTCCTGGCTGGATAGCTAAGACTTTGCCTTCAGAATTTCTAATTCTTAATTCTGCTTTAATACCATTTTTATAGAAACCACAAGTATATTGTCGCTGGTTGTACTCAAATGTGGTGCTTGACTGGATAGATGGTGAAGCAAAAAATTGTTGAATCTGAATTGGCAGTCTGACTCCTATTAACTCTAGCTCGATGGTGGTGTTACCGTTAAAGTAATTTTCTCGCAGTTTATAAGCGATATCCACTCGCGATGGTAGGTGGAAATAGTCGCCCCAACGCCAAGCGATCGCTTTGATTTTATACTGCTGATTATCAATAGTTTGAGCAATTGTGAGTTTGATGTGACCCTTACCAACGATTTTTTGCTCAACCACTTGGACATTAGATGTCCAGAAAACTGGATCGGGGTTGTCCATACCACAGGGATGTAGAGCATTAAGCTGTTGATAAAGCTGCTGATTGAGATGATTGAGGTTGATTTCTGCATCAATTTTGAGCAGAGGCTTGAGATGTTGGGGTTCAAGACACTGATTAGCAAACTCAATCAAACGCGATCGCAACACTTGTAAATTCTCTGCTGGTAGAGAGAATCCCCCGGCTGCTTTGTGTCCGCCAAATTTCCCAAGTAAATCGTGACAATATTCCAAAGCTTCAAACACATGAAACTCTGGAATTGAGCGTGCTGAACCGCGTATATGTCCCTCATCTTCATAAGTCCCGATAAACACGGGAACACCATAGCGTTCCACCAAGCGAGAGGCGACAATGCCAATAACACCATGATGCCAATTAGGTTGAACAACAATTAATACACGGTCATCTTGTAGAGAGGTAACAAATTCTGTCTCTACATAAGCGATCGCTTCTTGTTCAATTTGCTCACACATCTCCTGACGAGAAACGTTGACTTGTTCGCACTGCATTGCTCTTTCCAGCGCCACTCCCATATCATCTGTAGTCAGCAATTCAATTACAGTCTGGGGATTACCAATCCGACCAATAGCATTAATTCGCGGCCCCAGGCGGAACCCAATATCTTCAGGCTTGAGCGATTTGGGGCTGGGGACTGGGGACTGGAGACTGGGGACTGGGGATGGAAGCTTTTCCTTATCTCCCCTTGCTCCTTCATCTCCCCTCGCCTGCACTCCACCTACCTGAATTAACGCCTGCACCCCAGCTAAATTGGATTTGGGTAAATGCTGTAAACCGCGTTTCACCCAGCGGCGATTTACGCCAGTTAGGGGGGCTAAATCTGCGATCGTTCCCAGTGTAAATAGGGCTAGCATCGGTTGGATCAAGCCCTTAGTCTGACCTAGCTGTTGTGCTAGAGAAACTGCCAAGATGTAGGCAACACCAACACCAGCAACACCCCGATAAGGTGAGGATTCAGCTATTAGTTTGGGGTTAAGGATAGCGTTAGCTGGCGGTAATTTTTGGGGGATATCGTGGTGATCGGTGATAATAACTGCAAGACCAAGTTCTCTAGCTCTCGCAACTGGTTCAAACGCAGAGATACCATTATCGACAGTCAGAATTAATCCCACACCTTCGCTGTGGAATTCTTCAACTATGCGTTTATTAATACCATAACCTTCGTGCATTCGGCTAGGAATAGCATAATCTACTTGTGCGCCTAAAGTGCGGAGACTACGCAAAAGTAGAGCAGTGCTGGTCATTCCATCAGCATCGTAGTCACCACAAATAGCAATTTTTGTTTGAGAAGCGATCGCATTTTGCAACAATTCCAAACTAATTGCCAAATCTGGGAAATCTTCTAACGGCGAAGGCAAAATTAAAGACTCTGGAGCTAAAAATGCTTGTATCTGTTCTGGTGTTTCCATACCCCGATTAATCAACAACTGGCTGACAATCGGGGAAATATTTGTCAAAAACGCCAGATTTTGGGCAAATTCTGGTTTTTGTGGATAAATCTGCCAGCGCTGATTGGGTAAGCGCCTGCGAGGCTTTGATACTTCAGATACAGCTCGGTCTAGCACAATAAAAGTTAGGAGTTTTCAGTTATGAGTGTTGAATTGAAAGTTGTTTCTTAACTCATAACTAATAACATTAATTTGCGATCTAAAACACGTTTATTTTACCATCATCCATAATATACAACGAGCGATCGCCCGGAGAGCGCAAAGTCGGACGCAGTTCCAGCCGCAATGTGCCAAAGTTAGGTTTTGAGACAATTGCTTGTAGTGATAAACCTGTTTCGCTCCAAAATATCAGAGATGTATTTGGCTCCGTACCCTCTATTTGTTCTAAACTTAATTTCTGCCCTGGACTCAAGGATATTGCATCAGTCCCAGAGGGTTTTTGAATTTTAATCAGGTTGGGTGTGCTATTTATAACTTCAACTCGGATGTGTTGCCCAGGTGTAAACTGAATTGTATGCGACCCACACTTAGAAGCACAAGTTTTAGCTAAAGTAGCGCTGGGATTATTGATTGATGCCACTAAAACGGTAGCTGCAACTAAAGCAAATGACAGATGCTTAAACATAATACACAGTATAAGTACTAAACTGAAATATTACTTCAATTTAGTACTATCAAGCCTCAGCATATTTTCCAGAATTAAGCTGAGGAGATTATCTTAACAGTGACAGATGATACTGGGGATATTTGCGATCGCTACAAGTAAGTGGGCAGAATAAAAGCGAACTATGTGAAGAAAAGTAAATAAGGCTCAAACCCTTTTTCTCCCTGCTCCCTGCCCCCACCAAGAACTGCCTTATCCTAACGAGAATTATTTACGCCCACCTACTTACTCGTTAGACTGGTGTAAGCCTCAAGAAAGAATTAGGAATCAGGAACACAGAAGCGAACCATGCACATCCTATCCCTTCACTATCCCGATGACTTACTCATTACCTCCGGCAAATCACCCCAAGCATTAGAAGCAGAACTTACATTTTTGCTTGCAGTCAAACTATTTGAGCTACGCCGACTATCTCTTGGTAAAGCCGCCGCCTTTTGTAGTATGAACAAACCCCAGTTCATGTACGAACTAGGACGTTTGCAAATCCCAGTTGTCAACCTAGATGATGACCAAATTGCTGACGAATTGCGTGATGATTAACTCTGTAATTGTTGCCGATAGCAGCCCCCTCATTTCCTTGTCAATTATCGCGCAACTGGAACTTCTACCCCAACTGTATCAGCGAATATTACTTCCCCCAGCCGTATGGGATGAAGTAACAGTCCAAGGTGTAGGTCTACCTGGTTCACAAGCCGTCAGTCAACTAACTTGGCTGGAAATTCAAACCCCTGAAGCCCTGATATTAGAACCATTATCAATCCTAGTTGATCGTGGAGAAGCTCAAGCTATTGCATTGGCTCAGTCCACTCCAGATAGTACGGTACTTTTGGATAATGCTCAAGCACGACGGGTTGCAGAACGCTTAGGATATTCGCCGGATAGGTACTCTTGGTATTTTGCGTAAGGCGAAAAAAGCAGGCTTGATTGTTGAGATTAAAGTATATATTGAGCAGCTACGCACTAATGGTATTTATATCCGACCTAGCCTCATTAATGCAGTGCTACGAGATGTCGGAGAAATAGACTAATTACGGGTTTAGATAATTTATCAGTTGCTTTGGTATCAGGCTCTAGCAAAGTTTTTGAGTGTTTTGCAGCACTATAATCCAAAAGACCTCTCCCTGGTTTTACTATACAAAACCGTCTTTCTCCGGTGTGAGAGGTACAGGCTTGAACTAAAGTTCAAGACAGGAAGAGGTTTATGAATTACGAATTACGAATCTAACCGAAGCGTCCACTGATATAATCCTCAGCTTCTTTAGTTTGAGGAGAACTGAACATTTGCGCTGTCGGATTAAACTCAACTAATTTTCCGCGACGTTTGCCATGCTCGTCAATTTCTGTATTGAAGAAAGCTGTGAAGTCTGCAACTCTGGAAGCTTGCTGCATATTGTGTGTCACCATAATGATGGTGTATTGTTCCTTGAGTTCTAAGCAGAGTTCTTCTACTTGGCGGCTAGAAATTGGGTCGAGAGCAGAACATGGTTCATCCATTAATAATACATCGGGCTTCATCGCGATCGCACGGGCTATACAAAGTCGTTGCTGTTGTCCGCCAGATAATGCAGTTCCCTTCTCTTTGAGCTTATCCTTAACTTCATCCCAGATAGCAGCACGTCTGAGGGAATCTTCCACCAATTCATCGATGTTACCTTTGTAACCATTAGCACGCGGCCCAAAGGAAATATTTTCGTATATTGACTTGGGGAAAGGATTCGGTCTTTGAAAAACCATTCCGACTTGGCGGCGTAATTTTACAGAATTTATCTTCGGATCGTAAATATTGCGATCGCGATAATTCAGTCTACCCTCAACCTTAGCACCAGGAATTAAATCATTCATCCGGTTGAAGCAACGCAGTAAGGTACTTTTACCACATCCTGAAGGCCCAATAAAAGCAATAATTTGTTTTTCAGGAATCTTTAGATAGACATCTAAAAGTGCCAGAAATCCTCCATAGTAAACCTTCACACCTTCAACATTAAAGACGCTATTTTCATGGTCTATTGTGGCACTATCTAATTTACTTCTACTATTGCTATAAGTCATTTTGCGTATCTCCTAATAACCGTGAATGTATCCAATTAGATATTTAATTACCTAACTTATTGAGAAGCGTTGCCTGATATAAATCGCTACACCATTTAAAAGTAAAATCAAGACTAACAACGCAATAATTGTCGCTGCTGCTGCACTAGCAAAACCCGGTTCAGGACGAGTGATATAACTATAGATTTGAATGGGTAATGCCATAAATCTCTGAAACAAACCAGGGTTAAAGGTGAGAAAACCCACAGCACCGACAACAATTAGAGACGCTGCATCACCAATAGCGCGGGATACAGAGATAATCACCCCTGTCAGAATACCGGGAATAGCATAAGGTAAAACGTGATTGCTGATAGTTCGCCATTTGGTGACACCTAAGCCATAGGAAGCATTTCTCAGGGAATCCGGGACGGCGCGAATTGCTTCTCTAGCTGTCACAATAATTACTGGTAAAGACAACAAAGATAAAGTCAATGCACCAGAAATCAAAGCGGGGCCAAACCCAAGCAAATAATTGAAAACTCCTAAACCCAGCAATCCATAGACAATAGAAGGCACTCCTGCCAGATTACTGATATTAATCTCAATAATCGCTGTCCACCAAGCTTTAGGTGCATACTCTTCTAGATATAAAGCTGCTCCAACACCAATAGGGACAGTCACTAAAATTACAACAGTTCCTAAAAGAACGCTGCTGATAATCGCAGGACGAATACCACCTTGTTCAGGAAAACGAGAAGGGGTTTCTGTGAGAAAGCCAGGTGATAAAAATCTACCTAATCCATCTCGAAAAATATCAAAAAGTAGCAACGCTAGGACAAATAAACCAATCAGCAATCCTAACAAAAAAAGGACTTCAAATACTTTACCTAATGTCTCCCTACTCTCAACATTATCGGTAAATTCTGCCGCAGAATCTAGAGAATCATCTTGTTGATAACTTGTAGCCATACTTAATTAATCGTATTTTTCTTTAAAGCGATTAGCAACCCAATAGCTAACAATATTCAAAGCTAGCGTAAGTATAAATAGAACAGCGCCTACAGCATATAATGTCTTGAAATTGAGACTACCACGCGGACTATCTCCACCAGAAATTTGCGCCATGTAAGCTGTCATGGTTTCTACTGATTCCATGAAGTTCACAGTTAGTCTTGGTTGTTGTCCGGCGGCGATGAGGACAGTCATTGTTTCACCCACAGCGCGAGAAATACCCAAAATAATCGACGCTATGATTCCAGAAAGTGCGGCTGGTAGAACTACTTTAAAAATGGTTTCCAGTTTAGTGATACCTAAAGCATAAGCTCCTTCTCGCAAAGAACGCGGAACTGCTCGAATAGCATCTAAACTGATGGAACCAACTGTAGGAGTAATCATTACCCCCATCATTAACCCCGCACTCAAAGCGTTAAATATTTCCAGAGGCATAAGATTCCGCAGCAATGGTGTGAGGAACAACAGCGCAAAGTAACCATATACTACTGTGGGTATTCCTGCCAAAAGTTCCACTGCTGGACGTAAAACTGCTGCGACTTTGGGTTGAGCATATTCACTCAAATAAATGGCAGAAGATAAACCCAAAGGAATAGCAACTGCCATAGCAATAGCTGTAGTCAAGAAAGTGCCATTAATCAAAGGCCAAACGCCAAAATGTTTATTCGCAAATAGAGGTGTCCATTTAGTATCAAGAAAGAATTGGGCAAAAGAGACTTCTTGGAAAAAACTGAATGTCTCCTGAAAGATAATTACGACAATACCAAAGGTAGTCAAAACCGAAACTAAAGCACAAGCAAATAAAATTGCTGCAACAATCTTTTCTGATATATTTTCAGATGGATTTTTATCCAGTGACTGTCTGGATAATAGATAAGGATCGTCTTGATAATTAGTATTCTGCATAAACAGTTAATTTTTGACTACAATCAAACTACAATGACTCAGGCTTTATTTAAATAAAGTTTGTGATTGGTTCACCCGGTTTTGCTTTTTTAAACTTTGTCCCAGTTTCACCAGTAGCAAATTTTCGTTTTACCTTGACATAAGCTTCATCAGGTAGTGCCACATAACCAACACTATCTACCCACTTCCAAGAATTTTCTAGATAAAAATCTACAAATTCTTTTACTGCTGGCTTAGTATCTAAGGATTTTTTACTGATATAGATGAAGAGAGGACGAGACAAAGGTGTATAGATATTTTTAATCACATTATCTACTGGAACTGGTTTTTCGCACTTTCCTGTAGGACTTTCGACAGCAACTAGATTCAGTTTTTCTTGATTTTGAATATAGTAAGATATCCCTACATAACCCAAAGCTGTTGCATCACCTGAGACTCCTTGTACGAGAAGGTTTTGATTTTGAGTGGCAGTGTAGTCTGTACGGCCATTCTTGGCTTTGCCAGTCACAGCTTGAGTCATATAATCGAATGTTCCCGTATCAGAAGATGGAGCATATAACTTCAGATTTTCGTTAGGAAACTTGGGATTAACTTGATTCCATTTCAATATTTTGCCGTCTGATTTGCCACCCCAAATCTTACCTAGTTCCTTAATGGTTAGACATTTAGCAAAGTTATTTTGACGGTTAGCAATCACGGCGATACCATCTAAAGCTACAGGCAACTCGACAAATTTAATATTCTTACTTTGACATTTTTTGATTTCTTCATCTCTAATGGTGCGAGAAGCACCAGCTATATCAATATCGCCATTACAAAATTTACTAAAACCACCACCAGTACCACTTGAGGCAACGCTTACTTTAGCTTCAGGTTTGAATTTACCGTATTCTTCTGCAACTGCTAAAGAAATAGGAAAACCCACGGCTGCACCATCAATACTTACCTGGCTTTTCTTTTCTTCACTACTGCTACAAGCAGTCATAGTAGTGGCAATAATCATTATAAATGTAACGATAAAGCTATCCTTAAATCTGCTACGAACGCTCATAAATTATCAATTTTGTAAAGTTACTGAAGAATTCCTTATGCTTGGCTATCTGCTAGTAGATAACACTGAGCAAAAAATCTAGACATCATGCTTTGCTGGCAGCTTGAACTTTGTCAAAAATTGCCCCATTTCCAAAAAACTTTTTCTGGATAATATCCCAGCCACCTAAATCTTGAGATGTAAATAAAGTTTTAATTGGCGGATGTTGTGATGCTACTTCTTGGGTGACAGTGGGGTTAACAGGACGATATTGTAATTTAGCAAATTCTCGTTGAGCTTCTGTAGAGTAAAGAAAATCAACAAATGCTTGTGCAACTTCTCTAGTACCGTGTTTTTCAACGTTTTTATCAACTACAGCTACAGGATTATCAATGGAAATATTGACTTGGGGTACAATATAAGGTAATTTATTTCCACTTTTCCCTGCTAATATTACTTCATTCTCGTAGTTTATTAAGACATCACCCTGATTTTTTTGAAAAAATAAATCACTAGCTTCACGAGCATCTTTCGTCAGAATAGGAGTATTTTTATAAACTTTGGTGACATAATCTAAGGCTGTGGCTTCGTCACCCCCATTGAGAGTAACCGAACCCCAAAAAGCTAAGAATTCCCAGATAGCAATACCAGAAGTTTTTGGGTTAGCCGCAATCACTTTCACGCCATCTTTTGCCAAGTCTGCCCAAGTCTTGATATCTTTGGGATTGCCTTCGCGAGTGACGATCGCAGCAACCGATCTACTAACAATACCATTTCTCGGTGCTTTGGTTTCCCAACCTGATTTAATCAAACTTGCTTGCTGAATTTTGCTGATATCGAGGGGAAGTGCCAAATGTACTATATCTGCTTCTTGCGAACCGGCAATGACGGCAGCCGCTTGAGCGCCAGAACCACCATAACTTGGCTCAAATGTGACATTTTGATTGTGTTCTTGCTTCCATTTTGCGATAAACTTGGGAATGATCTGGTCATGAGCGGCTTTGGTGACAGAGAAAGATACGAGTTTTAACTTAACATCATTTTTGCTAGCTGAACTGCTTCCCGAACAGGAAGCAACCGCTATACTCAAAAAAATACTTATAAGAAACAGACTTACAAAGTTTTGTATACTATGTCCATTCAACCAAGTTTTGATCGCGTGTTGATACGATAGTTGCATAGTCCGCAAGGTTCTCATGGCATAAGCCTGTATCCCCTCACTTAGGAATTTACTTAATTGTGTTGGTTGTTGCGACTTGCTCATTGGAATCACCCCTAAATCTACGGTATTTCTACATGGATACCGTGATTATGAGAATTATAGGGTATATAGAATAATATTTATCATCTAGATTATTTTTTTTTGACTAAGTGAGCAATGTATCATCAAAAGTAGCAAATAAATCTGATTTACCAAGGCATTTCAAAAAACGAGTTTTTCTACTGGCCAGCAAAACAATCCAGATGCTTACATAATATTTGCTAAAAAATATGTTATGAGTAATACAAAACAGTAGTGGAAACTCGATTTTCTTTTAACACTTGGGAATTGACTCATATCTCAACTGCGACTCGTTGAATACCAACAAAGTCCAGTTAATCCTGCTGTTCTTACTCAAATTCTAAACAAAGTTCAATCGCTTCTCTAATACGCTCCATTAACTCATCTAAAGTTTGGGCTTGCGTATGACAACCAGGAAGATTTGGAACAGAAGCAACAAAGTAGCCATCTGCATCTCGTTCGAGAATTACATTAAATTCTCGCTTCATCATTCTTACTTTCTGACTTTATACTATATTGATTATTCTCTCATTATTAAAAGAGCGATCGCCCCTTCAGTGAAAAAATATAATATCGATTAAATAGCGTAAGTCGATAACCTTTGCTTGGATTGTTTGCGTCATAACTTTTGGGGAATGGAGTATAGCAAATTAATTGGCTTTATCCTACTCATTAGTTGCTGTTTCTAGCCAAACTTCCACATCATCTGCTAGCAATTTTTGGGCTGCATCCATCATTGAGGTTGCAATGTCTTTAAGGTCTTCGCGATTGTTCAAGTAAGTTTTCAACGCTTCCATTGGGTCAATGCTGCTACTCGCACTCAATTCAGGAATCCGGGGTCTGGCTAATTGACTGACTAATTCTGCCTGAATGGTGTAGGTATGAGCGGGACTTAAAGCAGTATGTAGAGAGGAACTGTCAATTAAATCCATCTGTTCGGAGCGGAGTTTGTAAATTAGCCGCACTACAGCATCTTGAATATCATACTTAGCGATCGCTTTCATTAAAACCGCTTGCGGCTCATCTGCTTTTGAGACATCCACTTCAATGGTGCGGAAAGTCCGAACTGTCAAAGGACAAAATTCCCATTCAGCCCTCCCCCGCTCTAGTTCCAGCATTACATAACCTTTGTCTTCTTTTTCTTCACTAAAATCTACCCGCTCAATACTCCCTGGATAAATCACCGGCGGGTTGTTGGATTTATTCAGATTTTGGTGGCGGTGGACGTGTCCCAACGCTACATAATCAAAACAAGGTCGCGTCAGCAAAGATAGGGGTAGAGTAAAGCCTTTACCTACTGCCAAAAAGCGTTCTGCACCCAAGGTCGCATTGTCAGCCATCAAGTGAGCCAAAAGGATAGTAGGGACATTGGGGTCAAGGCGGCGAATTTCCCCTTCTATAACAACTCGCAGACGTTCCGTTAATAGTTGGTTGACTTCCGCCAAAGACAAACCTTCAGTCTCTTGGCGAGTCATCAAAGTCGAACGAGTCAGCCAAGGCAGGGTAATTACTTGCACTTTGCCATTGCGGGTTTGGATGCAGTGCGTAGTTAATGCATCACCGACAACAAACCCTGGCACTCCCAAAGTGCGGTAAATATTTAAACTCGCCCCTCCCTGTCCTTGGGAATGTTGGTCGTGGTTGCCTACCAACAGCACTGTTGGAATATTGGCATCCATGAGACGGCGAAATTGGCTGGCAAAAGCTTGCTGTACATAAGGCGGTGGTGTCGCATCCGGGAAAGCATCGCCACCAAATATCACCATATCGACGGCATCTGTCAGCGCTCGATCAATACATATAGATAAGGTATTGACAAAATCCTCCAATCGTGTATTTAATCCAGTGGCAGGATTAATTCGTCCGTGGGAGAAGCCGCTTCCCATGTGGATGTCGGAGAGGTGAAGAATTTTAATCATACATATCTTAATTTAACTAGATGAGGTTAAATTACCACGCCAATCATACTATTGCTTACAGCAGTCTGCGTTTTAATAAACCATAGCTTAGAAGCTTTACATATAACGTCGCTAAAATTGAGATTTTTAAAAGTGTCGTCTACTTGAATAATAATCGCTGTGTCTGCAATTTGTAACAAATGATGATTTTTATAATACATATTACTTACAATAAAAGTATTAAAACACAAGCTTAGTCTTGTCGATCACTACCAATTCAAACCGAATGAGTATCTCGGACACTCAGGCAATCCAAGAAAAAATCAATATTTGGAAGAAAAGACTTGCTGGCGACTCCAACAGTAATCCTTTACTTGATTTTCGCAAAAATAAAAAACCAGTAATTGATATTCTTACAACCTCTTCAGTTTTATATAAAAATTTTGTAGCAGAAGAACCCAATCCATTTCCTTTTAGTCAACTCACAAGCAAGCAGAGTGATACTGACCGGATCAGGCTATTAGATGAACTTCGTAAAGGTGCGAAATCAAGTTTGGAGGAGAAGGGTTTTAATAGTCTCTTTCTAATTTTTGGTACTTTAACATGGTTTGACCCCGAAAAACCCCAGGAAAAGTATGTTTCTCCAATGCTGCTTGTTCCTGTAAAATTGGAAAAAAAGGGCAGAAAGTCGCCAGAGTTCACACTCTACTCTACTGATGATGATATTTCTGTTAACTTTATTTTAGTCAACAAGTTACGTGAAGATTTTAATATTGTACTGCCTGAGAGCGATCGCGTTCCAAAATTGAGTTATGAGAGTTTTTTTGATGCTGTTCGTGGTGCGATCGCTAAACAACCTGACTGGCAAGTAGAAGAAACAGCACACATTACTTTGTTCCAGGATGCAAAAGCAGCAATGATTAAAGACTTGGAACAAAATCAAGAGAAGATAGCTAATCATCCTATCTTGAAAGAACTAGCCATAAAACGAACACCTGATAATGTCAATAAGCTCCCCATTCCTCAAGAGCAAGAACTTGAGAAAATAGACCCCTCATCAATTTATCAAATATGTGACGCAGACTCCAGCCAGCAAGTAGTTATAGAAGCTGTAAAGGCAGGACTTAGCTGTGTAGTGCAGGGGCCTCCTGGTACAGGAAAAAGCCAAACTATTGTTAACATCATCACTGAGTTAATCGGCAAAAATAAGAAAGTGCTTGTAGTTGCCGAAAAGCAAACTGCTCTAGAAGTCGTCTTTGACAGGCTTAAAAAAAGTAAGTTGGAAGATGTTTGTCTAAATTTACACCACCAAGTCACAACAAAAGCAAAAGATTTCTTCAATCAACTAGACCAAACTCTCACTCAGCTTTCAGAAAGAAACGAAGCACAACAGCAAGATTGGGATACATTCTTTAAACCTTTACGTGACTATCAGCAAGTTCTCAATGATCATGTAGTAGGTTTACATAAACGGGAGCAACCATTAAATAAATCTGCTTTTGACCTGTATGGCGAAATTCTCAGGTTAGAACGAAAAGAAACTCCTGTGCTAGAGTTTAATCTTGATAATCTAGACGATTGGTCAGAAACCAGATTATTGGAAGCAAAAATACCACTGGAAAAACTTGGTCAATTCGAGGCTATATTTCGGGGAAGGCAAAAAACGATATGGTCAAATAGTCCACTAAAATCTGAATCTTGGTCGTCTGATATCAATAATTATTTACGTCGTAATATTGACAATCTCAGTCAAGGAATAAAACTTGCTCAGGATACTGTATGTTCATTGACGCAACTGCTAAAAATAACAGAACCACTCGAAACATTGTATGATTTGGAACTGTTACAACCAGCAGTAGCTCATATCTTTGATGCTCCATCAGGAATTGAAACTTGGTCTGTTTCAACAAATTTAGTTGATTTGAGACAGTTGTATTCTGATTTAGAAAAAGAGATTAGAAACTATCAATCTATTAATTCTACACTAAATGCTAAGTATGCTCGCGAATTTTTAACTTTTGATTTGTTAGAACTTAGGAGACTTTTTGCAAGAAGATTTACAGGTATCTTTCGCTTCATTCAACCAGCTTATTGGCAATGGCGTAATGCTAAGAGGCGCGAACGTCAACGTCTCATAGCTCTACGGCAAGACCAAAATAGAGTTTCTGAGCAAAAATTAATTGCAGATATTGAAGAAGCAATTGAGCGCCAAAATATTTTAAGTATATTAAAAGACCCACAATATCAAACTCGTACAGCTTTTGGTTCTTCATTTGATGAAGAAATGACGGATTTACTAGGTATTGAGCGAGGTCTTGAATGGTTGGAAATAGTAAATCAACAGCGCAAATTAGATAAAGAGACAATAGCCGCAGTTATTGCTTCAAGAGAGCGCTATCAGGAGCTAAGAACATTTTTAGAAAATTTGGAATCATCCTTAAATCAGATTAAAGAAGGCTTTAAATTCTTAAGAGACAACTTTCCTCAAGAACGAGTAACAGCATTAGGTATATTGGAAAAAACACCCTTAAAGGAAATTGAAAATTTCCGACAACAAGCCCACAATGAGATTGATTTATTCCAACAGTGGTTGGACTATCAACAAATTGTACGTCAATTAGAAGCCATTGGAACCAAAGATTTTTTATCTAAGCTACGAGATTCAGACATTCAACCAAATGATTGGTTTTCAGTTTTACAAAAAGGTGTGTATGAAAATTGGCTACGACACATATATTCTGATAATTCAGAGTTGCGAAACTTTAACCAGGATTTCCACGAGCAGAAAATAAATGAATTCTCGGAACAAGATAAACAACAGTATGAAGTTGCAATAGAACGTTTGAGACAACTCCATGCCAAACGTTGGCAAGATTGGTTAACACAGCCAGAAGCAGTGGAACAAGTGAAGTCTCTTAAACAAGAAAGTAAAAAGCAAAGGGGACAACAAAAAATTCGTCAATTTATCAAAAATGCGCCTCAACTTGTTACTACCCTCAAGCCGTGTTGGTTAATGAGTCCTTTAGGGGTTAGTCAATATATAGATGCTGACGCAGTGGAGTTTGATGTTGTTATTTTTGACGAAGCTTCTCAAGTTCGTACTGAAAATGCAGTATCTTCTATTATGCGAGCAAAACAGCTAATTGTTGTTGGAGATAACCAACAGCTACCGCCAACCTCTTACTTTGAAAGTACAGCCTCCGATGATAGCAACGATGAAGAAGAAGTTTATGAAAATTTACTTGATGAGTGTTCCCCTTTATCAATTATGAAAGAATTTACTTTGAGGTGGCACTACCGCAGCCAAGATGAGAGCCTCATTGCCTTTTCAAACCAAAAATTTTATAATTCAAAACTCATTTCTTTCCCCAACCCTGTGAAAGATGTTAGCCGAGGTGTGCATTTCCATTTCGTTGAAGGAGGAATATATAACCGTGGTGGTAAGCGCAAAGACAATATCCGTGAAGCGGAGGAAATTGCAAAGCTAATAGTGCAGCATTTTCAGCGACACCCTAAGCAAACTTTGGGTATTATTACCTCAAGTAAACAACAGGCAAAAGCCATCTGGGAGCAAGTTAACTATATCAGCGTTCAGCATCCAGAAATAGAAGAATTTTGTCAAGATAACTCAGACAAGTTCTTTATCAAACCAATCGATGAGGTTCAAGGTGATGAACGAGATGTGATTTTCCTAAGCTTTGGCTTTGGTTTTGATAACGAAAAACGGGATAAGTTAAATCACAACTTTGGTTACTTTAGTAAAATTCAACAGGATTTAGGAAGACGAAGATTAAACGTTGCAATAACTCGCGCTAAATGTAAGTTTGTTTTAGTCGCCTCAATTAAAGCAGAAAATTTTGACGCGGAAAAAGGTCAACAAGCTGCATTACTTAAAGAGTATTTTGCATACGCTCAAAGTTGCGGTCAAAAACTAGATGAAAAGCTTGCTGATGAGATATCTCACTCAGATTTACACTTTGAATATGACATCTATCAGGTTCTAACAGAAAGGGGGTATGCAGTTAAAAAACGGGTAGGTCGTTCAGCTTACCCGATTGATATAGTGTTGATAGATAACCTCAAGCCAGAAACAGAGGAGTATTTTTTAGGCATTGTATGTGATGGAGCAACGTATCGTGACTATCCTACAGCACGCGATCGCGATCGCCTTCGCCAAGAAGTTCTAGAAAAATTAGGCTGGCGCATTTACAGAATTTGGTCTCGTGAATGGAATCGCAATAGAGATGGTCAAATAAAACAGCTAATAGAGCATATAGAGAATCTACGCAATCCGAAATAAATACAGTTGCTAGTGTAGCTTTATAAACAGAGATTTAAATAAAACTTGGATTGTCTATGGTAGTAGCACTAATTGAAGAACTGTTAACTAAAGTTCAACAGTTGCAATTAATCATGATTGCGGTTTCTACTGGAGAGTTGAAAATTCATGAAAAAGAGAAACAGTATACACTACTTTATAAAAATATTGCTGACCTGATGGAATCTCTTGAAGAGGAAGGGGTTTACATCGAAAATCCTAATAACTTTAAATCTCTTTCAGATTGGCGCGATCGCTGGTCATCTTTAAAAAGTGGATATGCTTCAAAAGCAGGATATATTCACGACCTATACACTAGCGTTTTCAATCAAATTGATATTATTTCGTGCCAGCATTATATCAAAGATAAATCTCAAGAAGAATTAGTTGACGAGTGGCAAATATCACGATTTGAATATCTGATAGCAAAGATTAAACAGTTAAAGTTAACCATGCTTTCGGTAGCTACTCAAGGACAGCCTGTTGAACTAGTTAAGTCTGAAGATGAGGGCTATAAAAAGCTTTATTGGGAGGTCAGATTACAAATAAGTATCCTTCGAGAGATAGGTATAAATACTCCAAATTCCAATCAATTTCAATCTCTTTGGCAATGGTATAATTACTGGTCATTTGAGCTAGATAATTCCAAAGCTGTACGGGAAGAATATATCGATAATCTATATGAAACTTTGCTTAAAACAATTGAGAAAGCCTTAAAAAAACACTATCTCCAAAAAACTTCACTAGAAGAGTTTCTTCAGGATTTGAAGCGTCGATTTAATCAGACCACTTATACCCAAGTTACTACAGATTCTATAATCCTAACCCCAATTTTAAGTAAAAATGTGCAAACATATAATCTGAAATTAGATGACATATTTCAGCAACAAACATCGAAACCTGTCGCTGATTCATTCTCTGTCCCAGCTACGCAAACTGTTGATAATTCGTTATTTGCAACTGAAAGTTATAGCTCAATTTGGACAAATGAGAAATTCATGAACCCGGAAATATTTTTAGAGCAAAATGATGTTGTATGTTTAGAGGAGAGTCTAGAAAAATTCTTTGCTACGAGGTTTGATAATGCAAGTAGTTGGAGAAGTGTATTTAGCTCATCTGGTGTTGAAGAATCGTTTATTAGACCTCTAATTTTTATTAGTAATCCTGTAGAATTCAGCAACAGAGTAGTAGCAAAATTTAAAGATTATAAAGTCTCTAATCAGCTAGTATATCATCACCCAATGGTGAAATTCTTACAGTATCTACTCAATCGAAAAGGAAGTTATGAGTTGGAAGACCAAGATATCGAATTATTCAGTAAATTAGCTGAACGAGGTCAGGAAAACTTTAACGCCTTAAAAGCTCGTAACACTATTTGTAGAATCGAATCACCCAAAGGAACAGGTATTGGTACAGGAGTATTGGTAGGTAAAAATCTATTACTAACCTGCAATCACATTTTCAGCAAAACTCAAGTTAGACAAGCTTGGGTACGTTTTAGCTACAATACTGACAGTCATCAGTTAGACAAAGATTTATTTGAACTAGATATGACTTTTGTCAGTTCTGATAATCGCCCTGACTACGCTTTAGTCAAAATAAAAGATAATCGCCAACAACAAATAGCTATTTGTAGCAATGAAACATTAGATAGCGGTCAAGATGTTCGTATTATCCATCATCCCCAAGGAAATCCAGTGATAATTTCCGACCTTGGACAAATTACACAAGTAGGAGAAGATTACATTGACCATAATCTAAAAACTGATGACGGTTCCTCTGGCGCACCAATTTTTAATCGTCAATGGGAATTGATTGCAATTCATCAAGGAAATCCCGGTCTAGGACGTACTGTAACTCCAGGTTTAACAGGAGGTATTCCCATTCGTGCTATTTGGAATCAGATTTCACCGCATTTAGGTTGATGTAAGAGAGGAATAATTTCATGAGATTTATCCAGAGTTTATCTGAAATTTTCAGCCGTGAGGCTCCAAAATATAAAACTTTTTCTCTACCAAAACACCGAGTTGATGAAGACTACGATGAAAAGACCATTTTTGCAGGTGAAGCCTATTGTCGTATCTGGCTAGTGGAGATGCGCTTGGCTAAAGATGTAGAATGGTTCAAGAAAAGATATCCGGTGGTTCATAGTGCTGTCCGCTTCAATCACGGTGGAAAAACCGTAATAATTCCCTATCTGGCTGCACCTGGACAACTAGAAAAATCAATTGCAGATAATCTGGATAAAGTCATTCAATGCAATTATCCTCTTACATCTTTATTTCCCTTCAATGATGGATTAGTCGAGTTACAAACAGGCTTATTTAGCATAGCTAATAATGACTCCATCGGGAAATTTATTAAAACTGTAGGCAGATTTTCTGAATTGCTACCTGTGCCGGAATTATCAAGTGTTATAAAGCTAGCAGAACCAATATATCGGGGTATTGAAGATTTACTTGATATTGGTGATCGTCGGTTAGAACTAGGCTACCAGCAAACATTTTCTGAAGCTGATGGAGGTGGTAGTAATTCCCTGAAAGCAGGTTATTTTGCTGCAATTTTAGCGCAGCATAACAAGATAAACAGCGATAATCTTTGTATTGTCAAGGATAGCCTCTGTCTTGGTTCACCTGGAACAACCAAAACTTTTAAGCGTGATGGTAAACCCCTAGAAGGCTATAGCTATATGCTGTTTCGTATAGAAAAGCGCACCGCTCAAGATTGGGAATCCTTAACCAGCATTAAAGAATTGGTTGATAAAGCCCAAGAGGCTGTGCTTGATGGAAAATATGAAGTAGTTAAAACAATATTTTTGCCTGCTATTAAGGCTGCAATTTACCACAGTCCTGATGTTACAAAAGCTGACCGTAAACAAATGGTGGTGAAAATTGAGGATTTCTTACGGGAGTTGGGCTTACAGGCTGTAAAAGTGCAAAAGCGATCACTTTATTCAATTATGCAGCGACCTCTGTCACAGATTGACGCAGCGACAGAAGCTGAATTAGCTTTACTAGAGCAGCTTTTCCAGGAAAATAGTCAATAAACTAGTCTCTAAATTTGTTGTGTAACACTGTTATCTAACCAACCGCAGAGGCGCAGAGTAAGCAGAGAAGGAGAGAGTAGGGGGAAATTCTTCTTTTCTTCTATTCCCTACTCTCCAATCCTACTCCCCACTTCCACTTAAATATGAATTCCGCATTCTGTTTTATCACTTCCCCGCCAGCGTCCGGCGCGTTCGTCTTCGCCTTCACCTACTTTAGTGGTAATGGGTTGGTCGCCTATGCTGGGATAACCTTGGTCGTGGAGGGGGTTGTAGATGACTCCGTGTTCAGCCACGTAAACCCAGCTGTCTTGGCGTGTCCAGGTAGCTATAGGATTTACTTTCAGCCGACCTTTACCATCTAATTCAAATATGGGCATATTCGCACGGGTTACTGCTTGGTCGCGGCGGCGTCCGGTAATCCAAGCAACGCTGTTGAGTTCGTCTAAACCCCGTAATAATGGTTCAATTTTTGTAATGTGGTGGAATTGGGCAATATCCTTGTCCCAGAGTTTGTCGCCGTATTTGGCTTCAAAGGCTTCGCGAGTGTCTACATCTGGAGTTTTGTAAGTTTGCAAATCCAGGTTGTAAATTTGTATGGCTTTGGCTACTAATTCTAGGCTTTGTGGGAAGTGGTGCAAGGTATCGAGAAAAATCACAGGAACGGGATGCTTCAGTTCACTGTAAAGAATATGGGTAATTATCATGTCATCCACGTTAAAGGCGCTTGTTTGCACCAGTCCCGTTGGAATATTCTCTATAGACCATGCCAGTATTTCTTTGGGAGTGGCAGTTTCAAATTGCTCATTTAATTTTTCTAAGTCAAAAGCGATCGCTTGGTTTCTAGACGCCGTGGAGACTGTCATGATAATTTTCTGTTCAAATATTTTTACCTTGATTAAGATCGATCTTACTCCATTAAGACGCCTATTCCGCTCGGATATAAGGTAATTATTTTGTGCGGAAATTACTACATTTTGGGAATGGGGAATGGGACAACAAAATAACCAGATTAAATACTTAATATAAATTATACAGAAGTGTAAATAATAGTATTTATTAAGAAAATTTACGGTAATTTAAGTTTTACATTACTTTTATAGATATTTATACTGATTTTGATATGGTTAAGGAACTATTAATAAAAGGGATTTTACTTAAATGAACAATTCAAAATTCAGCAATCCATTAGGCCAATCTATAATTATGGGCGCTTTAATGATGTTAACCAGCGTTGGGGTTATTACAATCATGAACTTTTTCTAAGATCATGATTTCTCATTTTAGCAATAAGACTTCATATAGTCCCGCTCAAAACTGAGTGGGACTTTTACTTTTTTCATCCAGATCAATCAGTGTGTATTAATTTTCTGCTGTGACTTGCGGCAGAGAAGAATTCTGAAGCCGTGTTTTTACGCAGTTTTGCAGTCAAAGAATTTAAAATAGGGATGCGATCGCTATTTACCTTACTTCTAGTGCTCGACTGGCGCTTTCGCTCCTGCACCGCCTTTACCCAGAAATAGCAACAGAGGTAATGAGCAAAGAAACCCTATCCCTACCACTCGAAAGCAATCTGCGTAAGACAAAACCGCAGCTTGAATATCTACTGTTTGACTTAATAATGCTAGTGCTTGTTGTTGAGCCGTTGTCGCATCCATGCCTTGACCTTGGAGTGCCCCATTGAGTGCATCGAGGCGCTGACTGGTTTCTGGATCGTAAGGACTAAGTTTTGCTAATAGGATGGCTCGATGAAAAGCTTCTCGTCGGTCAAGCAAAGTGGTGAGTAGAGCAATGCCAATGCTACCACCCAGTTGTCGGGTGAGGTTGTAGAAACCAGAGCCGGCAGAAATATCCTGTTTGGGTAGCGGGCCTAAAACTGCCAAACTCAAAGGGAGAAACATCAACACGGTAACAGCCCCACGCCATACCAATGGCCAAAATAAATCATCTATGCCAGTTTGTGGGGTAATTGCTGCTAGTTGAAACATCACTCCAGACGATCCAACAGCGCCCATTGCAATTAAAAATCGGGCATCAATTTTACTAGACAGTTTGCCTAATAAAACCATAACGATCGCAGACGCTAAAGCACCAGGCGCTAACAATAGTCCTGTCTGCGTTGCCGTAAAGTGCAGCACACTCTGAGCAAATATCGGCACAGCAAAGAGTGTGCCATAAAGCCCCATACCCACCACTGCTGAGAGAACGCTTCCGGCAGCTAAAGAACGGTGACGCAAAACTCTCAAATCCACAGCAGGGTGATCTGTTTTCACTTCTCGCCAAATAAACAACCCCAAACCGATAATACTAGCGATCGCTAACGTGGTGATGAAATTGGAGGAAAACCAGTCCTCTTTTTCTCCTTCCTCTAACAAAGTTTGCATACAGCCAATAGCAATAACTAAAAACCCGATCCCGAACCAATCGACGGTTTGGCTTTTTGTCTTGCTTTTATCTTTGTCTTTGGGCAAAAACATGAAAGACATCGCCACTGCAACGATCCCGAAGGGAATATTAACAAAGAAAATCCACCGCCAGCCTAAACCATCTACCAAAAATCCTCCCAAAGTTGGGCCGATGGCTGGGCCAGCAATTACACCTACCCCAAAAACTGCCTGTGCTAAACCTTGTTCAGCAGGTGGAAAAGTCTCGAACAAAATTGTTTGGGCTTTAGCTAGCAATCCGCCACCACACAAACCTTGAAGAATTCGAGAAAAAACTAGCATCGGCAGATTAAATGCCAAACCGCATAAAACCGAGGACAGGGTAAAGCCAATCAACGAGAAGATAAAGTAGGTTTTGCGCCCAAAGTAATCTCCTAGCCATGCAGATAAGGGAATTAAAACAACATTTGCGATCGCATATCCAGTTACCACCCAACCTACTTCACTGACAGTTGCACCCAAACTAGCCTGTATATCTGTCAGGGCAACGTTAACAATACTAGTATCAATTACTTCTAATATCGCACCAAGGGAAGCCGTGAAAGCGATCGCCCACTTCAATGGGCCGTGGACATAACCAAATTCGTCAAAACTAGAACCTTTAATGTTGGTAGCCATTATTTAGCACAAATAATATTTGGGAGATGTCAAGCAATGTCAAAGCTTTGCTACGCTTACGCCAAAGCTAAAATTAAGTATTGTATATATACGCTACGGTAGCGTATCATATAAAAATGGTCAAGAGAGTTTTTCCGCAAATGTGGCAGAAATACTTATGCTAAAGATGGATGGTCATTGCTGCTGTTTTAGTGCATCAGAATTGGGTTATAAGGCTTATTTGTTTCTCAGATAGAGCAAATGGCCAAGAAGATATTGCTTGGGGATGATATTTTTATGAGTAAGCAAATCAACATCACTTCTGGACGCCCACGCAGCATCCACGCCGACCAAGCGATTTTGCAAGCGACCTTAGACTTGCTTGCAGAGGTAGGATATGAAAGCATGAGTATAGAAGCGATCGCTGCTCGTGCTGGAGTTGGTAAAACAACCATCTATCGGCGTTACACTTCCAAAGAAGAACTAGTTGCAGACGCGATAGAAAGTCTCAGAGATGATTTAGCGATCCCCGATAGTGGCAGCTTTTGGGGAGACATGGATATCCTGATTAAGAATGCCGCCAAAAAAATAGATAGTCCCCTTGGTCGTCAGACACTTGCCTTGATCGTTAGTACAGCGTCCAGCAATCCCCAGTTTGCCGAGGTTTACTGGACAAAATATACAAAACTTCGACGTGAAGCCTTTTCTAAAATACTTGAGCGTGCCAAGTATAGAGGTGAAATTCACAAGGATGCAGACTTAGACCTAATTATCGACCTTGTAAGCGGTTCACTATATTATGCATTAATCTTCAAACCCACAACCGAGCCAGTAGAAGCATATATGCGCCGCACCATGAATCTTCTCCTCAAAGGTATTGGGAATGGGGCATAGGGCATGGGGCATGGGGCATGGGAACAAGACTAACCCTCTTCTATCACTTTGGGGAAAGAAAAATAAATGTAGGTTGGGTTGAACAAAGTGAAACCCAACTTTTCTAAGGTCTTTGGGTGTTGGGTTTCGTTCCTCAACCCAACCTACATCTAAATTGATAAAAGTCATAAGAAATAAGGGTTTTAGATTTTTATCTACCGATAGTGATTAAAGAGGGCTAAGATAAGGCTTTCTTAGATCAGAACTTTACAGGGACAACGAGAATAACCAATGCCCAATACAACTCTTGAAGAGGCTGCGCCAACGGCTTCTCTACGAGACGCACTCGCGTTCGCTCAGTACAAGTGCCCAATGCCCAATTCCCAATGCCCAATTCCAACTTGTTAGCAAAATAACTTTTCATCATAGGTCATAAATGAGATGATGGAGAAATTAGAGAAAAAGGTGAACAATTGTTATTTTTCTCCTTCCGCTTCTGGTTGCAGAATAGCATCACAGTATTGAATGAGGGTTGTCAAGCGATCGCTAATCGTTTGAAGTCTCGTTTGTACAGTAGATGCCTGCCGCGCTCCTTGGAAAAACATCACATCTATTTCCAACAGGCGCAATTGCTTGCTCATCTCCGTTTGATAAGACTGCACTCGCCAATTTTCATCAGCCAAAGGCACAATCTGTTGCCCGAAAAATTGCTGCAACGTGGCTACACGCTGCCGCAGTTCTGGCGCAGCGATTTGGGTAGTTGTGGCATCGGAGCGTAATTGCTCTAACAAAGTTACGAATGCCAGATATTTCTCACGGTTTAAAGACATCCAGTGCTAATTAAGATAGTATTAATGTCAAGTAATTTTTCTTCTACAATAAACTTTCTTAAAGATTTATCAGCACTAAAAGCCTCAAATCGTGATTTGAGGCTTTGTTTGCCATCAATGGATTTTCTTTCTTTAACGATCCTTGAAACTCAAACTGGATGACTACCAGACCCTCCTGCGTCGCTCTACGCTACGCTATGCCGTTGGCGTTCGCGTTAGCGTCTCTGAAAGAGAAGAGAAGGCTTTACGCTGCGCTATTGCAATTGGAGAATCATCCTTACACTGCTTTTTCCACCCGTCTTTGGGTAACAGTATCTTTTCAGGGCGATGCTGCTAGTTTTATTTATCATTCACTTATCTACCGATCCTTTCTAAACCCAATCGTATGAGCAGTATAGCGATAAATTCATCAGTTGACCTTGCCATCCCCGAATGGTTAAAAAAATGTTTGAAGGAGTCATCGACAAGTAGCGGCGCAGGGGAAGATGACAGAAAGCATAATGATGCCGTCTTAATTGGTCGGGCATTTGAATTTGCTTACCAACTGCATGAAGGTCAATACCGCAAATCGGGAGAACCATACATTGCTCATCCCATTGCTGTGGCTGAATTGCTGCGTGACTTGGGAGGCAGTGCTGCTATGATAGCAGCTGGATTTCTCCATGATGTCGTCGAAGATACAGAAGTTACAAGTCAAGAAATAGAAGAGCGCTTTGGCCCAGAAGTGCGACAATTGGTCGAAGGTGTCACTAAGCTTTCTAAGATAAATTTCACTAGCAAAACCGAAAGCCAAGCCGAAAACTTCCGGCGGATGTTTTTGGCAATGGCGCAAGATATTCGGGTAATTGTGGTGAAATTGGCAGATCGTTTGCATAATATGCGAACTTTACAATACATGTCAGAGGCCAGCCGCCGACGCAGTGCCCAAGAAACGCGAGATATCTTTGCACCTTTAGCTAATCGCTTGGGGATTTGGCGGATTAAATGGGAACTTGAAGATTTGGCTTTTAAGTATTTAGAACCGGAAGCTTTTCGCCAAATGCAGGAGCATGTTTCCGAAAAACGGACAGCACGAGAAGAGAAATTAGCCAAAGCTACAGACATTTTGCGGGAACGTTTGCAGCAAGCTGGAATCCACTTTCAGGATCTTAGCGGTCGCCCCAAGCACCTTTATAGCATTTACCAAAAAATGCACCGCCAGCAAAAGGAATTTCATGAAATTTACGATTTGGCAGCGCTGCGGATTATTGTTGAAACCAATGAAGAATGCTATCGGGCGTTGGCGGTAGTTCATGATGCTTTTCGCCCAATTCCTGGGAGATTTAAGGACTATATTGGACTGCCAAAGCCTAACCGTTACCAGTCGTTGCATACTGGGGTGATTGGATTAACTGGTCGTCCTTTAGAGGTGCAAATTCGGACAATCGAAATGCATCATATCGCCGAGTATGGAATTGCCGCCCATTGGAAGTACAAAGAAACTGGAGGTTCTAGTATTAGCCATTTGACAGGGACGGATGACAAGTTTACTTGGCTGCGGCAACTGCTGGAATGGCAAACCGATCTCAAGGATGCACAAGAATATCTTGATAGCGTCAAAGATAATCTATTTGAAGATGATGTCTATGTCTTCACCCCTAAGGGAGATGTTGTTCCTTTAAGCCCCGGTTCTAGCACTGTAGATTTTGCTTATCGCATTCATACCGAAGTCGGAAACCACTGTTCAGGGGCGCGGGTGAATGGGCGAATGGTGCCACTGTCAACGCGGCTGCAAAATGGCGATATTGTAGAGGTTCTCACCCAAAAAAACTGCCATCCGAGTTTAGATTGGTTGAACTTTGTCAGAACTTCGGCGGCGAAATATCGAATAAAACAATGGTACAAGCGATCGCGCCGGGAAGAAAATGTCGCACGTGGACGGGAGTTGTTAGAAAAGGAACTTGGCAAAACTGGTTTTGATAGTTTGCTGAAGTCAGATGCGATGCAGATTGTCGCCGAAAAGTGTAACTATCACAGCGTAGAAGATTTACTCGCTGGTTTGGGTTACGGAGAGATTACCTTGAACTTAGTGCTAAATCGCTGGCGAGAAGTAGCGAAGGGACAACAACCAGTTTCCACTGTGTCGCCATTTATCCCCAAAGAAGCAGCAACATCAAAAGCTTTGCGAGATGCACCTCCAACTACCTCACGTTCCACTGATTCGCCAATTTTTGGGGTGGAAGGTTTGGTGTATTATTTAGCTGGGTGTTGTGCCCCGATTCCTGGCGAACCAATTATTGGTGTGGTAACGCGAGGTCGGGGAATTTCAATTCATCGCCAAGGCTGCCATAATCTAGAAGCTGTGGAGTATGAACGCTTAGTACCAGTTAGGTGGAACCCAAGCGCTGAAAATAGTGGTCGTCCGCATACGTATCCAATAGATGTTCAAATTGAAGCTCTGGATCGCGTCGGGGTGCTAAAGGATATTTTGTCACGGTTAAGCGATCAAGGGATTAACGTCCGTCATGCCCAGGTAAAAACCTCCACTGGTCAACCGGCATTGATCGACTTAGGAATAGATATACGCGATCGCTCTCAACTAGAGCAAGTGTTCGTCCAAATTAAGAAAATGAGCGACATTTTGAATATCCGCCGCGTTGGTCAAATTGACGAGTAGATGTGCCAATTGTAGGTGCGTTAACGCAGTGTAACGCACCAGTTTAAGTTGCGATTTTACTCTCAAGTTTTGAATTTTAGGAAAGCGACAGTCATACCTGAACGATTGCTTCTAATGGCAAAATTACTGTAAATGTAGACCCTTTTCCTAACCGTGAATCTACTTTAATTTCACCATCCATTAACTGAACCAATCGAGAAACTATTGCTAAACCTAATCCTGTACCATCAGAACTTTGCACTTGGGGAGAAGTTACTTCCCGAAAATAGGGATTGAAAATTTGTGCTTGAGCATCTGAAGAAATACCAATACCACTATCAATAACGGAGATAGCCCACTGCTGTTGAGATATCGTCCAGCACTGCAAATAAATTGAACCAGATTCTGTGTAGCGAATTGCGTTACTCAGCAGATTTGTCAGAATTTGCTGAAGCCGAAGAGGATCTGTGATAACTTGACTTGGGGCGCGTTCGCATTCAACAATCAAGGATAATTCTTTCGCACGCGCTAGTGGCTCAATTATCTCTAAAACAAAGTTGATTAAACTACGCACATCGGTTAAAGTCGGCTGCAATTTCATCTGTCCAGCATCATAGCGCGAAATTTCCAGAGTATCGTTAATTAACCGCACAAGAAGTCTACCACTCTTGAGAACTCGCTCAATACTTTCAAGATTTGCATAGGTGTCTTTGAGTTCTGATTGCTGACGCTGCTGGCGCAGAAATAAGTCTGCGTAACCGATAATTGAAGTGAGGGGCGTTTTCAGTTCATGAGCCAAATGAGACAGACTATCTTTATTAGCGCGAACCAAACGAGTTAGCTCTTGGTTAGTCAACCGCAACTGACTTTGAAGTTGTTTAAGCTCTTGTAATCGTCCTTGAGTATAACTGTTAAAGCAACGGGCGATCGCTTCATCAATTACTGTATCAATCAGGCGAACAGCCCTTAGCACATCTTGTGCAGATCCCTGTAATAAATCTTCTTCTAAAAACGAAAAAATTACAAACCGGAGTAAACGATACTCTCGCGCAATTTCCTCTGGTTCAAATCCCTGTTGGGCGCGAAGTGTGCCGTGTTCTAAACTTGCATCTACTACTGTCTGCAAATCGCTCGTTTCAGATTCAGAAAGTACTGTTGCTAATGCTTTCAAAACACTCGGTAAGCTATCCTTTACAGCTTTGAAAGTAAGCTCATTAGTAGCTTTAATTTGTTCATCTTGGTAAACCGCTTCTACCCATTGATCGAGAATGGCATCACTTTTTGCAATTAGAGTCTGACTAAAATCCATTTTTTGCCTAACCAAACACAGTCAGTGCGAAGCCCTTCGCGCTAGAGCTAGCTTAGTGCATTTGATGTCAAGTTCGCAACTAATAGAAGATAGAGGTTAGGGAAAAGACAGCTTATTGTTGAACTAATTACTTCAGCTTAGTTACTTTCTGGAAATAAATTTTAGCTCGATGCAAAGAAAATAAATTTAAAGACCCTACAATTGCTAAAAAATCCAATACATATCGCTTTGTAAGATAAAGATAAATAAATTATTTGTGGTTTCATCTCAAAAAAATATATATATTTTTACAGTCTCTCCGACCGATGTAGTATATATCTTAATAATGATGGATGATTAATATTGATTAGTGTGTCTATTAGTTCCAATCCCCATGCAACAGTTATTTCCCGGAGAGGTATTCGCCAACACTGCGGATTTTGACACTGGTATTCGCCAACTGTTACCGCGATACGATGAGATGTTGGAGGTAATTACCCGTTGTTTACCTTCCACAAGTCGGCGTATTTTAGAATTAGGCTGTGGTACAGGCGAACTTAGTCTCAAGATACTCAACCGCTTTCCAAACGCCCAAGTAATTGCCTTAGATTACTCACCTAGAATGTTGCAATTTGCCCAAAATAAAATCACAGCAGTTGGATATCAACAACGCTGGACTGGTATACAAGCAGATTTTGGCGACTGGGCAGATAATCCAGAGAAGTTAGATATTGGTGGCGAATTTGATGCTTGTGTCTCATCTTTGGCAATTCACCATCTCCAAGATGAGATGAAATTGAAGTTATTTGAGCGAATTGTTGCTAGCCTCGCTCAAGACGGCTGTTTTTGGAATGCAGACCCTACTTTACCAGAATCACCAGCCTTAGCAGAAGTTTACAAGGTGGCACGAGAAGAATGGGCAGTTGAACAGGGAATTAATTTGACAGAGATCCGCGCTAAACGTGCCACTAGCACTACTCAAGGTTACTCAAGTCAAGACCAGCTAGCTAGCTTAGAGACTCATTTACAAATGTTGAACAAAGCTGGATTTAAGACAGTTGCAGTACCTTGGAAATATTATGGTCTAGCAGTGTTTGGTGGCTGTTTGTGAAAATTCTCGGTTTTGGATGCCTAGATTTGAGATTAGCCCGTCTCCAATAGGCATTTATCGCATTAACAGCTTGATAGTAACAAAACAGCAATAAATAATATTATTTCTCTCGATCGGAACTAATATATAAACGCATTAGGTCTGTAAAGGAGGTGTTGCTAACTCACACAAGAGTTTTAGCTGAAACTTGCAGTAATTAAGCTGGCTTTGTGTTTTTATACAATATTTCCACATCATAAGTACCCATGAGGATACCATCAATCCTCTACAGACCTATCCGAAAATACAGAGTAGAAAATTTTCTTCAGAAAAGAAACCAGAAACACACGATTTGGATTCGTTTTTCTGCTCCTTTCTCCAGTGGAGTTCAAGCCACTGTTTGCCATCACTTAGTTTCAAAAGGAGAATATCTTGGATGGCTCGAAATAAAAAGAAATCAGCCGGGTTTAAGCATGAGCATCCACCTGTCTCTAGATGCCCTATTTGTTGTATTATCCCGCCCCACATGCTGGAAAATGTCGTGGTGAATGGCAATCCTCAGCAGCGGAGTTGGGCTTTTCATACATTAAATGTTTCGGCACAGCTTCGCGGACGCAGAGATGTCATAGGTACTGTCTCCTTTGCACCTTCTCCGGGTGAAAAGCGGCGCACCATCTACGATGCCAAAAATGGCCAGCAACTCCCTGGCACATTGGTGCGTGCTGAAGGAGATCCACCAAGCAGTGATGCATCAGTAAATGAAGCCTACGATGCGGCTGGTGCTACTTATGACTTATTTCATGAAATATTCGATCGCAATTCTATTGACGACAAAGGACTACGTTTAGACTCCACCGTACATTATGGCGTTAAATATGACAACGCCTTTTGGAACGGCGACCAAATGGTTTATGGTGATGGCGACGGAGAAATGTTTCAGCGTTTTACAAAATCAATTGATGTGATTGGGCATGAGTTAGCTCATGGGATAACTCAGTATGAAGCGGGTTTACAGTATTATGGCGAACCAGGAGCACTAAATGAATCTTTTTCTGATGTCTTTGGTTCCTTGGTGAAACAAAAATCCAAA
Source organism: Nostoc sp. (assembly GCF_036917415.1). Lineage (GTDB taxonomy): Bacteria > Cyanobacteriota > Cyanobacteriia > Cyanobacteriales > Nostocaceae > Nostoc. The sequence goes on from NZ_JBALDJ010000055.1 coordinate 116,901, forward strand.
AATCAGACTGCACAAGAGGCAGACTGGCTGATTGGTGAAGGTCTTTTAGCCCCGACTGTCAAAGGTGTTGCCCTCCGGTCAATGAAAGTACCGGGAACAGCTTATGATGATTCAGTATTGGGAAAAGATCCCCAACCAGCCCACATGAAAGATAAATATACTGGTGTTGAAGATAATGCTGGAGTGCATATAAACTCAGGAATCCCTAACCATGCCTTTTATCTAGCGGCTGTTGACATCGGTGGGTATGCGTGGGAAAAAGCTGGCAAAATATGGTACATAGCTTTACGCGATCGCTTGCGTGCCAAAGCAGATTTTAAAAAAGCTGCCAACGTCACCATTCAAGTTGCTGGCGAACTGTATGGTAATGACAGTAATGAGCAAAAAGCTGTGCAAAATGCTTGGCAAAAGGTAGGAGTTATTTAGAGTTAGGAGTTTTCAATACTTTCCACTTCCTCACTCAGTACTCAGGACTGATTAATCTGTTGTTTGTTGTTGTTAAACTGGGAGGTGAGAACTATCATCTCCCAGTCTTACTATGTATTCCAACTAAATAACACAACGGAGAGCAAAAAAATGCGGGTATCATTTGAACGCACGGGCGGCTTTGCTGGAATTACCAAAAAGACAACCGTTGATACGGACACTCTCCCACCACATGAAGCTGCCACACTTCCCCAACTAGTGGAAATTGCTGATTTATTTAGGCTACCGGAACTAATAACTTCACCAAATCCCCAGAGCGATCGCTTTCAGTATAAGTTAACAGTAGAAGATAACGGCAAGCAGCATACAGTGACTGTCAGTGAGTCAGCATTGCCAGGAACCTTAAGACCGCTGATTGAATGGCTACAAACTCAAGCACAGAAAAGGTAAAAAGTAAAAAGAATTATTTATAAGTCTCTGACGCTGTAGAATATCTCCTCAATGGTTACAATTATGGCAAAGTGGTAGTTACGTAATTCGTAACTATGAATTATTTAATTCATTTTTATTAGTTACTCTCAGGGTTGAGTTCGTTGATTTCTCTGCACTTAGTCTCTGCGGCTTGATATGCTGCCAGATAGTCTTGACCACCCAACATTACATCTCCGTAATATTCATAAGGTGGATCGCCATAAATTGGCAATGGATCGTCTTCTGGATAATCTTCTTTTGATTCTTCAATGATGGCTTTCAGTTTTTTAACAGTCAGACTATGTGCTGCAAAATACCAGATTTCTTGGGGATTTTTGTTCAGGTAAGGTAATGTGGGATCGATAATGCGGACATCGGAGGCGTCGTCTAGCTCAATCCAACTGTGTTCAATCGGTCTATATGGCTTCCCAGGAAAAGCTAAAAATCCCTGAATATACCTTGCTCCCTCAGTAGATAATGCTGCTTTATAAGCATTATCAAATGGAGTACTAGCTTTGCTGTTTATCTGTTCAGCAATTTTGATTGACAGCGTTTCATCCAATAGTTTGTTCATCAATAGCAAGGATTAGAGCAGCCATGAAAACATATTACCACTGCTACTTACCATTTTGCTTGGGTATTGGGCATTGGGCATTGGGCATTGGGTTATTCACTAATGACAAATGACTGATGACTAATGACAAACTTTACATTGTGCTAATCACCATCTGTAAATTTATTAACAAGTCGCTTGAGGTGTAGGGCTTGGACAAAAGGGTTTTAACACTATTACCAAAATTTTTAATCATTTTATGATTCGAGGCTAATCCACTAACACCAATAATTTTGATGTCTGGATTAATTGTTTTTAACACATTGATAGTCGTTGACCCATCCATACACGGCATCATCATATCAACCAACACCACACTAATTTCTTGTTGATGTTTTGTATATAGTGCGATCGCACTATATACCATCACTATCCACTAAAACTTTATAGGCATTTTGTTCTAACCAGGTTTGAGTAACCTCTCGAATTGAATCTTCATCATCAACAACGAGAATTAATTCTCCATCCCCTGCTGGTAATTCCTGACATCACGGCGTTGTGGAGGGATCGAGTTTTAGCCGAGCCGTTTTGGGACGACAAGGACTTCCCCAACAAACCTGCCCAGAAGGCATATTAGTAAAAACACTACTCCGAGCGCCAATTACAGCATTAGCCCCAATTTGCACTCCTGGCCCAACAAAACAATCTGCCGCTACCCATGCACCATTATCGATGGTGATACTCGCTGTTTTCAACCCAAAGGCAGGATCTTGGAGATCGTGAGTACCAGTACACAGATAACTTTTTTGGGAAACTACGCAATGTTCACCGATGTGGATTTGATCGAGGCTATATAAAACTACGTTATCTCCAATCCAACTGTAGTTACCAATGGTGACTTTCCAGGGGTAAGTGAAGCGGGCCGTGGGTCGAATTAATACACCTTTGCCGATACGAGCGCCAAATAATCGTAGCAAAGCACAACGCAGAATATTTAATGGTTGAGGAGTTAGAGGAAAGGCGATCGCTTGTACAAACCACCATAATAAAACATACCAACTTGGACGCCCCCGATCAAACCAAGATTGGTCATATTTGCGTAAATCTACGAAAGGTTGGTCATTGGTCATTGGTCATTTGTCATTGGTCATTAGTTATTATCAGGAATCAATGGTCAATAGCTTTGCTTCTGCTTCTCTGCTCCCCTGCTCCTCTGCTCCATCCTTTGGGATAGTTGCAGTATTTAAGTGACCACCACAGTTGCGTAATTCGTAAAGTTTAACGCCAATTTGATATTCATATTGACTCAGCAAACGTGCATAGATATATCCTGCTTTGCCATCTAAAAAACCGCGTTGAATTATATAAAACAAAACAAATCGCAGAATGGGTTTAAATGGCAGGCGTACCCACACTTTTTTCAAAAATCGTTTGCGTTGTACGGCATCACCAAATAGATCAGCGCCGATAGTACCGCTATCATCTTTACCTGTAAGAATATTAAAATAAACCCTGGCTTCCCAGTTTGAATAGCGGTTATGGCGTTCTAACCAGTGATAAAGGTCGCGGAAGTCTTCGTGGAGCATATCATTTTTGAGATACCCAACTTTTCCCTGCAAAATTACGTGTTCGTGAACTTCGTTATCACCAGTATTAGGAATATCTTCTGTATTTAGATTTTCGTAGCGACCTTTTTTATGTTGAAATAAACGTAGATTCCAATCAGGATATTTACCGCCATAACGAATCCATTTTCCTAAGAAAAATACGCGGCGGTTGAGATAATAACCTGTATATTCATCATTTTGAATTGCTTGGTCAATTTCTTCCCAAAGTTCGGGGGTGATGCGCTCATCACAATCTACAATTAGTACCCATTCATTACGAAAAGGTAAATTATCTAAAGACCAATTTTTCTTTTTGGGCCAGCGTCCATTGAAGTTGAATTGCACGACATTTACACCGTGACTTTTAGCAATTTCAATGCTGTTATCGCTACTTTGAGAATCTACTACAAATATTTCATCTGCTCTGCTGAGGCTAGCAAGGCAAGCAGGCAAGTTAGCTTGTTCGTTTTTTGCCGGAATTAGTACTGAAACTGGTATTTTAGATGACATATTGAGTAGAAATTATGTTACTGGTTATTTCTTATTTGATGTAGATAAAAGACCCTGAATAGCAGCATTTAAGTAACCAATCTGACCGTAAGCATACACCAGTTTGTCAAACCGTTCTGCTGGATCGGAGAAATATTGTAATGCCTTATACAAGCCTCGCACAAACCGTTCGCTACCTCGCTGTAATTGAGCGATCCCAGCTTTACCAGCGAGTTGTTCTCGATAGCATTCACTGATACCCTGCCACCAGCCCCGGTTTAAAAACCAGGAGCGTTGGAGGCGCTCTGGGGCTACATTGTGAGCGACGAGTGCTTCGGGAAGATAAGCAACTTGCCAACCACGCTGTAGAGCAAATTCGGTCATTTGCAGTTCTTCGTTAGATAATAAATTTTTACCCACTCGACCGAGATGAGGATCGAAACCGCCAATTTCTTCTAGGAAACTGCGGCGGATGGAGTAATTTAAGCCTCTGGGTGTTGAGCCAGGTTGCTCAATGTAGATGTTACTGTCACCTAAGTCGTATGCACCCAGATTTGCAGCTAGCCCCGGAGATAGCCACCGTGGTTGTTGAATTCCTGGGGGCCACAGGAGAGTGACTTTGCCACCTGCGATCGCTAGCTTAGAATTATTGTAATAGGCAGAATATAAAACTTGTAACCAGCCCTTACTGGCAACGGCATCGTCATCTAGATAAGCAAGAATATCACCATTGGCTACCTTTGCACCCGTGTTACGGGCGACAGATAAACCAATGGTGGGTTCAAAAACATACTTCAGGCGCGGATTGTGGGTTCTTTGTTCTACAACCTCACGAGTGCGATCGCTAGATCCATTATCAACTATCACAATTTCAAAGTCAGCAGCAAAATCCTGTGCTAAAAGACTATCAATTGCAGCCCCTAAATAGGTATCTCGATTGTGAGTACAGATAATGGCAGAGATTTGGATGTCTGGCATAGATTGAATTTTGGATTTGAGATTTGGGACTTTCCTGCGGAACGCTGCGCGAACGGCTACGCTCAGTCGAACGATTTTAGATTAAAATCTAAATCCAACGCATAACTGCTGAGAGTTAATCTAAACCAAAAATTACCGACCTACCAACCGAGTTTCTTCGGAAATAATCTTTAAAACTTTACGTTTGTTGAATATGACTGTGTAAAACTACAAGAGTTTGCGCCAGTTGACTAAGGCGGGTTTCCAAAGATTGCTTGCGCCCTAACAATTGACGTAACTTTTGGTAACGAGCGATCGCCATACTAACATTGGGAACCTGATCCGGTGGACATGGGCGCGACCAAACTTTACCAGTATCGTCTACACCACAGAGGCGATAGCCAGTAATAGATGATTGATAAGATACTTTTCCACCAGTGGCACAAATTTCTTCTACGTAGTTCATTAGGCGGTCAACTTCTGCATGGCGCAGTGTCGCGGTTCCTCCCGATTCTGGTTCGGTGGGATTGGATTCTAACCAGCCATTGACAATTGGTCCTTCTAAGTAAATATCCTGAATTTGCTTCAAAATATTTTGCAATTCTGTTTGCCAACCGACGACAGTTTCCTGAATTTCTTGCAATAGATTCATCGCCAATGCTGGATTTGCTCCGTGGCGATGGCTACTAAAGCTCGGAGTTTTCAACTTCGGTAGGCTGGGTGTTTTGCTACCATTCTCTTCTGTTTGAAAAGTCTGCACAGAGTCATGGTGAGGAAAGAAATTTTGTTCAGAAGAATGATCGCTCTCAGTCTCTTTGCCCAATTCAACAAGTTTCTCATCCTGAGAGGATGGAATTTGTGTACTTTCTGTGGGTTCGTTGGCTCCGAAGCTGATTCTAAATGAGAAAGGCCGTTTTGTCGTCGAATCGCCTGTTTCGGCAGTAGAGGCAGTGCCGCGATTCCCTAAATCGTGTAGAGTTGCTTCAATGCGTTTTAAGCCTGCGTTCATAAAAGATGTCCTAAAGTTTGCTTTCCCCAGTGGTATTAAATAATTGAGAATGGGGTTGTTGGGATTTTTGGCTTTTGCCAGTTATAGCATCAATGATGCTGGTGCTAATTTTATCCCTTAAAAGTTATTTGAAACCAAAAATCTCACCGATGAAGTAAAAAATTGTGGTGATAAATTGTAACCGTGGGTATGTGGAGGAGGCAGGAGGCAGGAGGTTAGAATTTATCTGTTGCTCTCAACCCCATCTAATTCCAAGCCACGAAATCGTAGATTTTACTGGAGGACTTAAACCGCAGGCTCACTTGCGATAATAACCGCAAGAGGTAACGGCAATATTTCTTCTGCCTCCTGCTCTCTGCCTCCTGCCTCTCTTGTTAAAATACTCAGTAAAAAACTTTGGGTAAAATCATCTTAGTAACAGGGCCAGCACGATCTGGTAAAAGTGAATGGGCGGAAACTTTAGCTATGCAGTCAGGAAAAGCAGTTGTTTATGTAGCAACAGCCACCGATAACCCAGACGATCGAGAGTGGCATCAACGCATTTTAGAACACCAAGAACGTCGTCCCCAAGACTGGGTAACTTTATCTGTACCCGTGGAACTGTCTGCTACCCTTGCTGATGCCAAACCCTATACCTATCTTTTAGTTGATTCTTTAGGAACTTGGGTTGCTAATCTCTTAGAACAGGACGAATCTAGCTGGGAAAATACCCTTGCAGAGTTATTAGAGACAGTGGAACTGGTTGCTGCTGATATGCTGTTTGTAGCAGAAGAGGTCGGTTGGGGTGTGATACCAGCTTATCCCCTGGGAAGGATGTTCCGCGATCGCCTGGGTTCTTTAGTACGCCAGCTAGCAACACTTAGCGAAACTGTTTATTTAGTGACTGGTGGCCATGTTCTCAATCTCAGCATCCTTGGTTCGCCATTGCCAAATAGAGGTGATGCTGGAACATTCAGGAGTCAAGATTCTTAATTATTGATTCAAATTAATCTCAAATCTAAAATTTAAAATCTAGAATTGTAATATGGCAACCAAACAAGAAGTTAAACGATACCTTGCCTACTGGTTTCAGTTGGGTAAGAAAGTGATTACGGGCAACGGTGAGGCAAGCTTTTTGCCTCAATCGGTGCTAAATGGCGATCGCTATAGTGAAGAATTTGAAGAGTGCTGGCAAAAAATTATTTCACCGGAATCGGGTGATTGTTACCTAGAGGGTACATACGAAACCATTGCTGAATTGTTGACACCAGCATGGAATATGCTGCCTTGCAGCCGATGCAGTATGCCAATAGCCGCGCGAAACGTCGGGATGCCGGCGTTGTTATGTCCCTGCAATGATTTACCTAACTGGCCGAATACTGAATTGCCAGCACCACGAGAGCCAATTAAAACTCAAGACCAACTCCAAACAATTCGCGATCGGCTTGTAAAGAATATTACATAAACAAACAACCAATTTGGAAATCTGACAACTTTTTTCTAATTTTCTAATTATTTGATTATTTTGATTTCTCCTGTAGTGCCCTTGAGTCTCACTAGAGAATTTTTGTATGCCTATACTAGCTAGGGAAAAAATAACTATTGGCTATTAACTATAACTAAAGTTCATTGCAAAGCAGCGATATCTACAATGGTCTACGCCAATGCTCCAACAAAAGTTACAAGAATCTCAAATTTTAATTAGCAGCACAAGATGTAGCGACAAGCGAAGAGTTATGGGGCGATGCAGTAGGTACTTGAGCAACCAGAACCACGTTTCCATCGGCATCTAGAATCCACCCTTGGGCTTCTACAACTTGAGTAGGCTCATTGACAGAATTAACTTTCTGTGATTTATCTTCTGTGTATCCCTGCGCCTGAATAACCACTCTTTTCTGAATACCCTCAGCACGATCCTGACTCTCTGGAGGGAGGGCGATCCAATCTACTATCACTGCATCATCAGCTATCAATGGCTCCGTGGGATCGGCTTGTATTCCTCCACGCCCAGTAGTAACAAACGAACTTCTTCCTATTTTTCCACCAGAACTACAACTAGCAGCAACTTGCTGCGAAGCATCAACCAGATTTACGGGTAGTTCCACTAATCCTTTACTGGGGTCAGCATCTGGTGAGTTGATTTGTACAATGCCACTTAATGAAGGGTTTTGCTGAGAAAATGCAGTGATGTCACTTGTTGGTATGTTATTCGGGTTTATATCTTTTGGATCGAGCCTCTCCACCTCTGCACGAGTGCGTGACACAAACCCAAAGGTATTCTTCGCGGTGATTGCGATTTTACCACCAGAACCAAAGTTGGCGTTGGCGGTAATATCGCTATTTCCGAAAGGAGTGGCGACAAGAAAGCCATTAGGTGCATTGATGGTGATATTACCGCCAGTTTGATCACCTCCGGCATTAGTAGAGATTTGACTGTTGCGACGCATTAGTAATAAGTCCTGCACCTGTACCGCAATGTCACCGCCCTTACCTGACTCACTATCAGATGTGAGTTTTCCTTTATCCAGCAGGATAGAACGAGCGCTGACATTGAGTTCGCCTGCTAGACCTAAATTGGGTACACCCCCTTGATAGTTGACACCCTTTCGAGCTTCACTGCTGACATTTATTGCTGCCCCATCTTTAATAATCAATTGCCCTGTAGTTAGGGTCAAGTTGCCGCCATTTCCAGGCCCTTGAGTGCCAGCAAACAAGCTACTGAGCCTAGAACCATTTGCTGAGGTTCCGATTAATTCTACGGACTCAGAGGCGTTCACGGTCAAATCTCCTCCATTTCCTGTAGCTGGTATAAATTGATTGCGACTAAGCCTGAGTATACCCTCAGAACTTGTTGATATTGCTGCTCCTCCCTCGATACGTAACTTTCCAGTGTTAATTATTATGCTGCCAGCATTTGGAGCGCCATAAGTTGCACTAAATAATCCACTGGATATTAAATCACTACCATCTGGTAAGGGAGAAATGGGGATACCTGCGATGAGGTCTACGGAATCTGAGGCGTTGATGGTCAATTGCCCCGCCAATCCCGAACCAACATTGAACATTAAGACTTGCGCTCCATCTTTGACAATCAACTTTTTGGTAGTGATATTTATATCTCCAGAGTTTCCAGTGTCGAAAGTTCCAGTAGACAAGAACGCATTTATTCCAAGTTCTACAGACTCGGAAGCGTTCACTGTCAAATTTCCTCCTGGTTGCGCTCCCAGGGTAAGAGCCGAAATTTGTGAACCGTCACTTACCAGTACACGCTGTCCTTGCAAGTGGATATTACCGCCACCTTGGCCACTGGTATCTACATTAGATGGAATTTCACTTTGCTGGGTTAATTCGATGTTCTGAAAATTTTGAACACCTTCATATCCTAATGCCCAACCTTGATTCGTTGAACTCAGACCAACCAAACTATTGGCAGCAACACTTCCTAACTCAATTCTTCCCCCACTTGCTGTTAAATTTCCGCCCTCTAGCGTTAGATCACCGCCTATAAGTGCTAAGGTTTTGCCTTGCTGCACTTGTAAACCAACAGCTTGTCCGAAGGTATTAATTGCATTATTTGGACTTGCTTGGGATTGATTGCGGATAGGTCGAGCAGTTGTTCCGAATTGTAAGCCCATAGGAACACTTTCTTTGAGTAGAGGTGCAGTTTGAGGAGACGTAGCACTAAAGTGTGTACCATCAGCAAAGTTCAAACTACTTGCCGTGCTAGCCACAAATGAACCGCCGATATTTAAAGAAGCATTGGGCCCAAAAACAATGCCGTTAGGATTAATCAGAAATACATTGGCTGTGCCGTTAGCTTTGAGAATGCCATCTATATTAGAAACAGAATTGCCTGTCACCCGACTGATGATGTTCTGAATATCGATTGCATTGTTAAAATGGGCTGTCCTTCCCGCAGAGACAGAAAACTGTTCAAAGCTGTGGAACAAGTTTGTACCCCGAACTGCTCCACCATCAATCTGATCTGTAGGCTGACCATCGATTAGCTTTGGTGTAATTATTGAGCTTTCAGATCCGAGCGTGGTATCTGTTTGAATTTGAGCTAAGGCAAAACTCTCAGCAAAAGTGAGCACTCCAGCAATTACTAAAGTACTCACTATTCCTAACTTCCACTGACAACTGCTTCGATTTTGAGACATGAAAAACTGGCGCTCAAAAAATAAGAGTTTATTAAAATACTGCTTTTTGCTACTTAGTAATGTTATTACATTGATGTAATTTATATTACATAGATACTACGTAAAAGCAAATTTTAGTATTTTTACATTCACTAGAATAAACTCTTTGCAGTCCGAAGATAAAAATATTTAGCAGTTACAGCCCCTTGGGTTGCCAGTTGATGGGCAAGGAATACATAATGCTTTTTTGACTAACACAATTTCTGGTATTGAAGCTGTTGAAGTTTCTGCCAATAATGCATTGGGTTGCTGTTCATCAACTGCATCATCAGATTTGAGTTGATTGGGATCGAGATTACATTGCCAATGAATTCTCAAGACTCTATCTTCTAATAAGCCGTACTTTTCAAGCACTGAATGTAAGTCAGCGTTTTCTAAACTTTCATTCATTTTCTGCTGAATCTCTTCTTGTAACTGCTGTAATATTTCAGGTTCTATGACTTGTTGAGAACTCATAAGTGTTTTCGTTCCTGACGGGATGTGTATAATTATTGCTTCAGTTTAGTTAGCAATGATTACGCTGAGTGTCATAAAAGTTCATGTTTCCCGGCAGGATTTTCTTTGCAGCTTATTTTGCGATAACACCAATTTAAATTATTTATTGTAGAGTGGGCATCTTGTCTACTAACTAAAATCGGGCTTCCATTTACCGCCTGTTTCCCCACTAATTCTTAATCCCCGTCGCCGCAATACCTTGAAGAAATTGACGCTGACCGATGAGAAATAATAGCATCACTGGCACTGTCGCTATTGTCACAGCTGCCATCATCAAGGGCCAATTATTTGTAAATTGCTCCTGAAACTCAGCCAACGCTAGTTGTACTGTCCTTAATTCTGGTCTTGTCGTAAATACTAGAGGCTTAAACAAATCATTCCACTCACCAATGAAGGTGAACAAAAACAGCGTTATCAAGGCCGGACGAGCTAAAGGTAACATCACCCGCCACAAAATTTGCAGTCGGTTCGCCCCATCTATAGCTGCGGCTTCCTCTAACTCCACGGGAATTGTCTGGAAATACTGACGTAATAAAAAAATCCCAAATCCGCTAACCGCAGTGGGTAAAATGAGCGCCCAGTATGTATTTATCAGGTGTCCCCACTTCAACACCAAAAAGATGGGAATCACCAATAACTGAAAGGGAATCACTAAAGTTGCTAAAACCACTAATAGCAGTACTTGGCGTCCCCGAAACTTCAACCGTGCTAGAGCGTAACCAGCCAAAGCAGAAGTGACAATCTGAAACGCCGTCACAGCGATCGCTACCAAGGTAGAATTAGCAAACGCCAGTAAAAATTTTCCTTGTTGCCACGCAACGCGGTAATTTGCTAAAGACCAGTTATTTTTGTCCAAATTTTCCAGACTGGCGGCCGTCGGTGCAAAGGAGGTGAGAAAGACCACAAACAGCGGTAGTAAAACAATAAATGCCCCTAGCAGTAAGATTACTAGGCTCAAAAAATCGCCAGATTTCAGATTCGGGTTTGATTTGAACATAAACTTAAACTGCAAAGCATTTATTTCGCTAGTACTAGAGCATTGCCCCCAGCAACAATTAATCTATAAACATAGTCTACTTGTTAAGTTAAATTAAACCACAGTGATTGTTACTCTCAGTTCATAGGGAAAATCAATTTTGGTGTCAAATAATTCAGGTTTACAGGAGTAAAGATAACCATGCAGCAGCTTGCAGACCAATTTAAAGAATTAGATTTCAAGAGCGAAACATACAAAGATGCTTATAGCCGGATTAATGCGATCGTAATTGAAGGGGAACAAGAAGCCCATGAAAATTACATCAAATTAGCCGAACTACTGCCAGAATCTCATGATGAATTGATTCGTCTCTCGAAGATGGAAAGCAGACACAAGAAAGGATTTGAAGCTTGTGGACGAAATTTGGATGTTACCCCAGATTTGCAATTTGCTAAAGAATTTTTCTCTGGACTACACCAGAATTTCCAAATAGCAGCAGCGTCCGGGAAGGTCGTCACTTGTCTATTAATTCAATCTTTGATTATCGAATGTTTTGCGATCGCAGCATATAACATTTATATCCCCGTTGCCGATGCTTTCGCACGCAAAATTACGGAGGGAGTAGTAAAAGATGAGTATAGCCACCTCAACTTTGGAGAAGTTTGGTTGAAAGAACATTTCACAGAATGCAAAGCCGAACTAGAACAAGCAAATCGCCAGAACCTACCTATCGTCTGGAGAATGCTCAACAAAGTAGAGGGTGATGCCCACACAATGGCAATGGAAAAAGATGCTTTAGTAGAAGATTTTATGATTCAATACGGTGAAGCATTAAGTAACATAGGTTTCACGACTCGCGATATTATGCGCTTGTCAGCCTACGGACTTATCGCCGCTTAAAAGAGTACTGAGTACAGACGCGATTAATCGCGTCTGTACAAGAGTGCTGAGTGCTGAGTAGTTCAAATTTCAATTCAGAACTTCAGAACTCAGGACTGCTAAACCACTTATTTATTTCACGCCTCAAGACAGCATAAGCCTAATAATCACTACATGTTTGGTCTAATTGGACATTTGACTAGTTTAGAACACGCTCAAGCGGTGGCTCAAGAATTGGGATATCCAGAATATGCCGATCAAGGGCTAGACTTTTGGTGCAGCGCCCCACCGCAAATTGTCGATACGATTATTGTCACCAGTGTAACTGGGCAAAAAATTGAAGGACGGTATGTAGAATCTTGCTTTTTGCCGGAGATGCTGGCTAGCCGTCGGATCAAAGCCGCAACCCGCAAAATCCTCAACGCTATGGCCCATGCACAAAAGCATGGGATTAACATTACAGCTTTAGGCGGATTTTCCTCAATTATTTTTGAAAACTTTAAGTTAGACCAGTTTAGCCAAGTCCGCAATATTAAACTAGAGTTTGAACGGTTCACCACAGGAAACACGCATACTGCCTACATTATTTGTAAGCAGGTGGAAGAAGCCTCAAAACAACTGGGAATCGATCTGTCAAAAGCGACTGTTGCTATATGTGGGGCAACAGGGGATATTGGTAGTGCTGTTACCCGCTGGCTAGACGCGAAAACAGATGTCAAAGAACTTTTGTTGATCGCCCGCGATCAAGAACGCCTCAAAGAACTGCAAGGCGAACTGGGACGAGGAAAAATCATGGGTTTGACAGAAGCACTGCCTGAAGCTGACATTGTAGTTTGGGTTGCTAGTATGCCCAAAGGCGTGGAAATTGACCCTATCACTTTGAAACAACCCTGTTTGTTGATTGATGGTGGCTATCCTAAAAACTTAGCGACTAAAATTCAGCATCCTGGTGTACACGTGCTAAATGGTGGAATTGTAGAGCATTCCCTGGATATTGACTGGAAAATCATGAAAATCGTCAATATGGACGTGCCAGCCCGCCAGTTGTTTGCTTGTTTTGCCGAATCAATGCTGCTGGAATTTGAGAAGTTATACACGAACTTTTCGTGGGGACGGAATCAGATTACCGTAGACAAAATGGAGCAGATTGGTAAGGTATCAGTGAAACATGGATTTAGACCGCTGTTGGTTTAGTCATTGGTCATTGGTCATTAGTCATTATGTTATTTGCAAAGGACAAAGGACAAATGACAAATGACAAAAGATAGATAACTTATAACTCGTACTTATAATCCCTACGATGACAACTACCGAGCGTAAACCGCTACTGTTAGATTTTGAAAAGCCCCTAGCAGAACTTGCAACCCGAATCGATCAAATTCGGCAACTTGCAGAAGAAAATGGCGTCGATGTTTCTGGTCAAATTCGTCAACTAGAAGCACGAGCCATGCAACTGCGTGAGGAAATTTTCACGAGTCTATCCCCGTCCCAGCGATTACAAGTTGCTCGTCATCCGCGTCGCCCCAGTACTCTCGATTACATTCAGGCTATTAGTGATGAATGGATGGAATTACATGGCGATCGCTGTGGTGGTGACGATCCGGCTTTAGTTGGTGGTGTCGGCCGTCTGAGTGGGCAACCTGTGGTGATGTTGGGTCATCAAAAAGGTCGTGATACCAAAGACAATATTGCCCGTAACTTTGGAATGCCTTACCCTGGCGGCTACCGCAAGGCGATGCGGTTGATGGAACACGCTAATAAGTTTAGTATGCCGATACTAACCTTTATCGACACACCAGGAGCTTGGTCTGGAGTGGAAGCAGAACACCAAGGTCAAGGAGAAGCGATCGCTTACAACTTGCGAGAAATGTTCTGCTTAGATGTGCCAATTATCTGCACAGTCATCGGTGAAGGTGGTTCTGGTGGCGCACTCGGTATTGGTGTAGGCGATCGCCTACTCATGTTTGAACACTCCGTTTATACCGTCGCCACTCCCGAAGCCTGCGCCGCCATTTTGTGGAAAGATGCTGGTAAAGCTCCCCAAGCCGCCGTTGCTCTGAAAATTATTTCCCACGACCTGAAAAAGTTGGGAATTATCGACCAAATACTCCCTGAACCCACTGGTGGCGCTCATTCCGACCCCTTAAAAGCCGCTACCACTCTCAAGCAAGTGCTGCTAGAAAATTTAGACGAACTCAATCGTTTAACCGCTCCAGAACGCCGCCAAATGCGTTATGAAAAATTCCGCAAAATTGGTGTCTTTACAGAAGTTGCCCATTAAAGCAACTCCATAATGATAGATTAGCCAAGCAGCAATGCTATAATAGCCTATGTGCTTAAAGATTTTTAACAATCTAGCCATAGGCATTTGTATGTCTAGTAAATCTACTCAAGTTGATTGAGTGGGTTTTATATTTTTAAGTAATCTAAGTTGAGTGCGCGGCGTGGTTTTGCAGGCGATTATTTGTTGTCTTCACTGGTAAAACCCACAATATGCCACCGCCGCATTGCATCATAGCATTTGCCTAATAAAAATCATCAGATTTTTAGATTCCTTTAATATATTCAAACCAAGAAGTGTGAATAATTGGATGGTAATAGGCTTTGGGAAACTGCCAAAAAATTGGGAGACACCATGAGTGTTGAGCAAAAACGACGCGCCCTGATTACTGGGGCAAGTAGTGGAATTGGGAAAGCAACGGCTTTAGCCTTTGCGAAAGCCGGAATAGATGTCGCCTTAGTCAGCCGTTCTTTGGATAAATTGGAGGCGGTAAGAGAAGCTGTAGAGCAGACTGGGGTGGAAGCAAAAGCTTACGCTGTAGATTTAGCGCGGATCTTGGAAGTCAAAGAAAAGATCCAAGCGATCGCTCTTGACTTTGGTGATATAAACATTCTGGTAAACAATGCTGGCATCGCCTATACAGGCACTTTGAGTGAAACTCCCCTAGAGAACTGGCAGCAGGTAATTGACTTGAATCTGACTGGCGTGTTTCAGTGCATTGTGGGGATTTTACCTTCAATGCGCGATCGAGGCACAGGCACAATTATCAACGTCGCCTCAATTGCCGCCAAGCAACCCTTTCCCGGTTGGGGAGCATACAGCGTCAGCAAAGCTGGTTTGATAGCTCTCTCTCAAACCTTGGCACAAGAAGAACGCACTCACGGCATTCGTGTCACAGCTATTTGTCCTGGCGCAGTCAATACCGAACTTTGGGATACAGAAACAGTCCATATCAACTTAGACCGTTCCAAAATGTTAACCCCGGAAATTGTGGCTCAGTCAATTCTCCATACAGTTCTGTTACCACAACAGGCAGTGATTGATGAATTGACCCTGATGCCCAGCGCTGGCGCACTCTAATTAGTCATTCGTCCTTTGTTTTGTCCTTTGTCTTTTGCAAATGACCAATGACCAATGACCAATGACTAATGACTAATGACTAAACCATAACCAAGACTGAATCATGACTATTGCTAGTTCCAACGGTTCCAATTGCTCTCAATCGCCTCTGATTCCCGACTTGGCAGAAGCCATAACTCCAAGACCCGATCGCAATACTCATAACGGGCGACAAGCGGATGTGTTCCCGCCAACAGAGGAACAGCTGGACGAAATGAAGGACGCCGTGCGGACACTAATATTGGGAGTTGGCGAAGACCCCGAACGCGAAGGACTTTTGAAAACACCCAAACGAGTAGCCGAAGCAATGCGGTTTCTTACCAGTGGCTACAACCAATCTCTTGAAGAACTCGTTAACGATGCCATTTTTGATGAAGGGCATAGCGAGATGGTACTTGTTAGAGATATTAACTTCTTTAGTCTGTGCGAACACCACATGCTGCCATTTATGGGTAGAGCGCACGTTGCTTATATTCCCAACCAAAAAGTTGTCGGACTGAGTAAGCTGGCCCGGATTGTTGAGATGTATTCCCGTCGCTTACAAGTACAAGAGAGACTAACCCGCCAAATTGCCGAAGCAATCCAGACGATTTTGGAACCTCAAGGCGTTGCTGTCGTGATGGAAGCTAGCCACATGTGTATGGTAATGCGTGGCGTTCAGAAACCAGGTTCCTGGACTGTCACTAGCGCAATGGTTGGTGTGTTCCAAGATGAGCACAAAACCCGCGAAGAATTTTTTAACTTAATTCGCCACCAACCACCATTTTTTTAAGTGCTGAGTGCTGAGTGCTGAGTTAGGAGTTAGGAGTTAAGTAAGTTGGCACAATAAAACCAAACTATGTGAAGAAAGATAAAGTAGACTAAAACCCTCTTCCCTTCTGCCTCCTGCCTCCTGCCTTATCCCAACGACAAATTTTTACGCCGACCTACTTAGGAGTTAGTTCAAACTCATTACTCCTAACTTCTAAGTAACTTTACCAATGTTCTTTAGACTGTGAAATAGGAGTGCTACTTTATCTAAATCTTTATCTCCTGGTGTCCGTTCCACACCACTAGATAAATCAACGCCGTTAGGATTAACCTGATTTAGGGCTTGCACAATATTATCGGCTGTTAATCCTCCTGCTAAAAACCAAGGACAACTAGGGCTAAATTGTTCTAGCATCGTCCAATCTAAAGTTTTGCCTGTACCACCCAGTTGTTGCGGATGAAAAGCGTCAAGAAGCAAAGTATCTACATATTTGGTGTAATCAGCCGCTGTGTCAAGATGCTCAAGACTACGAATTCTCAGTGCTTTAATAATTTCGACATTGGGTAAAGCTTGACGTAATTGGTAGCAAAAATTTGGGGATTCATCTCCGTGTAACTGCACACCAGTCAACCCAGAATCAGCAACTATCTGACTGATTTCAGCGATACTAAGATTGGCAAAAACCCCGATTGTGTCAATATTTGCCGGGAGTTCTGCCACTGCTGCCCGAATTTCGGATGTAGTCACGTAACGAGGTGAGTTTGGCACACAAATAAATCCTAGTGCCGTTGCGCCTAGAGAGGCGATCGCTATAGACTGCTGTGGTTGGGTGATGCCGCAAATCTTAACGCGCATGAATATTTAACAAATTTAAACTAATTATCAGAAAAGTCTAGACTATCTAAAAAATTTTTGGGCCTTGTAATTTTATAATCTTGTAGGTCTACATTAACTTTTCCATTTAGGAGACAAAAGCTTGATTTATTCTATTTTACTAGCAGCCGCCGCTGCATCTGTTCCCGCAACACCTGCATGGAATCCCACAGTAGGAATCATCATCAGCGTTAGCAGCTTAGTAATAGTCTTACTAAGTACTAAGATTGAAAAACCCCTAGTTGGTCCCAAGTTCCCTGTCCTACCGATTAGTATTCCAACATTTGTTGCTGCGATGGCTTTTGGTCATATTATTGGCATTGGTATCGTTTTAGGACTGACTTACATCGGTCGTCTGTAGTTTTGTGATGATAGAGGTGTTACTTGTAACCCCACTATTAATGCAAAACTCCTAAAAATGATTTTGGGCAGGGGAAGTAGGAAAGAAATAACTTATGACCCATGCTCAATGCCCCTCAATAGTGCTGAGTAATGAGTGCTGAGTGCTGAGTAAAGAAGTGAGATTCCCTACTCAGCACTCGCAACTCAGAACTAGTTTTGCCCCATACCCAATTCCAGAGTTTTGCTCACAGGCATTAATTGTCTATTCTAGAAATAAGAGCATTTCGTCACTTGTTACTACCGAATTGATGCTCAATATAAATGTGTATACGAATATGCGTAGTATTTCGGTATAAAAAATACTGAAGATATCTAGTTTTAGGGCAATGTAATGCAAACAAATTGGAGAATTGGGTCATTATTTGGAATTCCCCTGTTTTTAGACCCATTATGGTTTGTGATTTTAGGGTTGGCAACCCTGAACTTTGGGGTAGCTTATCAGGAATGGGGGAATGTCATAGCTTGGAGTGCTGGAATAGTTATGGCACTGCTGCTATTTGGTTCGGTGCTATTGCATGAGTTGGGTCACAGCTTGGTAGCCCGATCGCAAGGCATTAGAGTTAATTCAATTACCCTATTTATGTTTGGCGGAATTGCTGCCATTGAAGAAGAATCTAAAACTCCTTTCAAAGCTTTTCAAGTAGCGATCGCTGGCCCTTTAGTGAGTATTATATTATTTTTTCTGCTCCGTCTGGCAGCTATTGTAATACCTAATACTAATCCCCTCAGTGTTATGGTTGGAGATTTGGCGAGAATTAACTTAGTGGTGGCTCTATTTAACCTGATTCCTGGCTTACCTCTAGATGGGGGGCAAGTGTTAAAAGCAGCACTATGGCAAATCACGGGTAATCGTTTTCAAGCCGTACACTTGGCTGCAAGGGCGGGACAAATATTGGGTTATGGTGCGATCGCTTTCGGATTTATTGTAGATTTTGTTACCAGAGAGTTAATAGTTGGTTTGTGGATTGCGCTGTTAGGTTGGTTTGCTGTCCGCAACGCTAGCAACTATGACAACATGACAACATTGCAAGAAAGCCTACTTAAGGTGATGGCGGCCGATGCGATGACCCGTGATTTTCGCGTAATTGATGCTGACCAGACATTGCGTTCCTTTGCCGATTTATACCTGTTAGAAACCACTCCCTCACAGGTTTATTTTGCGGCTTCTGATGGACGTTACCGAGGTCTAGTTTCCATTGACGATTTTCGTTTAACCCAAAGGAGTGAATGGGAAACCGAAACTTTACACAGGATAGTGCATCCGCTGACAGAAATACCTACTGTTGGGGAATCAACATTGATCGCTGAGGTAATTAACAAACTAGAAAATGAGCAGTTACCAAGAATTACCGTGCTTTCTCCTGCTGGTGCCGTAGCTGGTGTAATTGATCGGGGGGATATTGTGCGATCGCTAGTACAAAAGTTAAATTTGCAGATAACCGATGCGGAAATTAAGCGCATCAAGGAAGAAGGTAGCTATCCGCCTGGGTTGCAACTGGGAGTAATCGCGAAATCAACTACAAATTAAACGTCACACCTTTGTCATAGGTTTGCAATAGACACGTCAAAAGCGTATGTGATATTTAATTTGGTATTTGGTTACAAAATGCTTTTTTTGGGTAAAAGGTAGGATTTCCTACCTTTTTTATTTATCTCTAAAAAAGTAGCGATTGTTAGCGCATCCAAGAGCAAATGTTTATTTTGGGGTTTTATAGCTCAAATCAAGAGTCTTTACTTACTGTTGAGTACAGGGATAGCTTTTCCAGTAAATTCTGCGAGGAGGATTTCAAATTCAACAATTACTTCTTGGACTTTTCGATTATTTTTGAGAAATAATTGATTTTAGCTCTTTAGTACCTTTTATGCCAAACTATTACCTAAATACCAAAATTGCGCTTTTAAATCCTGTTTATTACCTAGTATTAGCATTTTAATGCTTCTATTACTTCCGCAAAAGCAACTTCTATGTCTGTATGCAATTCTTGCTCACCTAATACGCCTTTAAATGCTTCATACCTTTCTGGAGTAACGACTATTCTCACGGGTTGCTCCAATCTTCTCATTTCTTGAGGATAAATATCAAGGTCATCACCCCATTGATAATCTAAGTTTCTAAAATCAACAACTAATCCAATAATTTTTTGTGGCAGTTCTAGCTCACAAAACTCATTAATCTTCCATTTAATAAAAAGTGCATCATCACTGCCAGCCGAGCCATATAAGTACGTACCACTAAATACTATTAAACCTGCCAATTTTTGCATTTTAGGTATTTTCCATACATAATACTTACACTTTAATTGACTGATATTAAGAGTGACTTTCGTTAAGTTTGGAGAGTATTTATTGGGTTTCGATTGTGACATATTAAATACTGTATTGTCATTTTAAAAGAAAAATGAGCCAGTATCAGAGAATTTCATACACCGTTTTTCAGGTAAATGAAGTACACAGGTAGGGGCACAGCAATGCTCATTGGTGTCAACTTAACGCTAAACGCGCTTGGTGAAAACATTTTGCCCTCACCTCCAGCCCCTCTCCCAAGAGAGAGGGGAGCTAGACATTCAATTCCCCTTCTCCCAAGGGAGAAGGGGTTAGGGGATGAGGGCGTGAGGGATTTACAAAACGCCTGTCTGATATAGTTTTCGGCTGAAGTTGACACGTATGAGCACTGCTGTGCCCTTAAGATTATCTGTACCTCACCAAGTTGCAATCTGCTATATCTACCCGTCGCCCCAAGGGAAAATTAAATTAAAACTTAAAGTGAGTAAAATGTAAGTACATGATATACTACACCTCTCACTTACCCTGGTTTTATGGCACTGCCAATCGTTGCAATTATCGGACGCCCAAATGTGGGCAAATCCACCCTGGTTAATCGACTCGCCGGGGAACAAACGGCGATTGTCCATGATGAACCGGGAGTGACACGCGATCGCACTTATTTGCCAGCGTTCTGGAATGGGCGCGAATTTTTAGTGGTAGACACCGGTGGTTTAGTTTTTAATGATGATACTGAATTTTTACCACTGATTCGCCAACAGGCAATGACAGCCCTTGCAGAAGCGTGTGGTGCTATTTTTGTAGTTGATGGTCAAACAGGCCCGACATCGGCAGATTTAGAAATCGCTGAATGGATGCGCCAACAACCTGTACCTGTGCTATTAGCTGTAAATAAATGTGAATCACCAGAACAAGGCTTAATGCAAGCTGCCGAATTTTGGGAATTGGGATTGGGCGAACCTTACCCCATCTCCGCGATTCATGGCAGTGGCACAGGAGAATTACTCGACGAGTTAGTTAATCACATCCCTGCTATTGAAGACATTCCAGAAACTAATGAAATCAAAGTAGCAATTGTGGGACGCCCAAATGTGGGCAAATCGAGCTTACTTAATTCTTTTGTTGGAGAAGAAAGGGCAATTGTCAGCCCCATTTCTGGTACAACCCGCGATGCTATTGATACCGTCATTGAACGGGAAGGACAAACTTACCGCTTGATTGACACCGCCGGCATTCGCAAAAAGAAACATATCGAATACGGCACAGAATTCTTTAGTATTAACCGGGCTTTCAAAGCGATTCGTCGCGCTGACGTGGTTTTATTAGTAATAGATGCCGTCGATGGAGTCACCGAGCAAGACCAAAAATTAGCTGGGCGGATTATCGAAGAAGGTCGAGCTTGCATCATCGTCGTTAATAAGTGGGATGCTGTCGAAAAAGACTCTTACACAATCTACGACTACGAAAAAACTCTGCAATCACGGTTACATTTTACCGAATGGGCAGAAACAATTTTTGTGAGTGCCTTGTCAGGGCAACGGGTAGAAAAGATTTTAGAATTGGTAAAAACGGCGGCTGAATCACACAAACGCCGTGTCAGTACATCAGTTATTAACGAAGTCTTAACAGATGCCGTCAGTTGGCATTCACCGCCAGCATCTCGTGGTGGGCGTCAGGGCAAGATTTATTATGGTACACAAGTAAGTAGCCAACCACCAACGATCGCTCTATTTGTCAACGACTCCAAACGCTTCAACGACAATTACCGCCGCTACATTGAACGGCAATTCCGGCAACAGCTAGGATTTAAAGGCACACCAATTATTTTACTGTGGCGGAGCAAAAAAGTCCGTGATGCCGAAATTGGTAACGTTAATAGAGCAACTCGCGTCAAAATAAGTTAGGAATAGAGACGCGATTAATCGCGTCTGTACAGGAGTTATGAGTTAAAGTCAAAACTCCAAACTCCCAACTCCTCATTCCTCATTCCTAACTCTAAAATGGATTTATTGCGATCGCTGCCACTTGGACTTTATTTAGAACAACCCCAAACTTGGCTGCATAAAATCGATCCGCGAGTCAAGTTTGCCTGGTTGATGAGCTTTTTAACAAGCTATGTTTTAGCCAACAACAATTGGCGGGTGCTGCTGGTGGTAGTATTAATTATTGCCACCTTAATTGCGAGAATTCCTCGACGAGTATGGCAGCAGCAAATGGGTTGGCTATTAATGCTATCGTTTTTTGTGCTAGCGATCGCTGCGATCAGTCCTGATGGACTGGGTGTAGATTATCAGTCACGCCTGCCAGTTAATGAACAAATATTAACCCAGCAAGCATTCTCCAATAATCTTGTTCAAGAGCCAGCAGTTGAGAAAAAAGAATACAGCTACGTGCTATTTCACAAAGGCCCGGTTAAAGTGACTCGCTACTCCTTGAGTTTGGCAGTACGCCTGAGTACACTTATTTTTACCGTGATTTACAGCACCAACCTGTATCTGCTGACAACCGCACCAGAAGAAATCACATCTGGCATAGAAAGCTTAATGCAACCCTTGCGCCGCTTCAAATTGCCTGTCACAGAAATTGCTTTAACTTTAACCTTGTCCTTGCGCTTTATTCCCTTGGTTTTAGAAGAAGTACAAAACTTATTTCGCTCCGTAATGACAAGGGCAATTAATTGGAAAAAGCTAGGATTAAAAGGAGCATTCAAGGTTTGGATGACAGTTGCAGAGAGACTTTTGGAAAATCTGCTTTTACGAGCCGATCAAATGGCGAATGCAATGATGGTGCGGGGTTTTACCAGTCCTAACGAGCATCGAGTGCAGTGGCACGATTTACGATTAAAAGGGCGTGACTGGCTTGCGATCGCAACTTTAATCTTATTCTGGGGAATACGACTAGCTATAGGAACTCAGGTCTAAATTTTGCACCGAAAAAATGGTAAGAGATAATACAGCAGAATTCAGGAGTCAGAATTCAGGAGTCAGAATGGGAAATTGAACAGCTACCCAGCGATAAAATTGATCCCCTACCATTTAGCGTAGATTTTTGGTATGAACCAGCCTTACGCGAACACTACAAACTAATCTTAATATTTTTTACCGATTCCCCGATGAATCTCTGCACAAAGCTCAGGCACAAATTGCACCACTGAAAATGCTAGATAATCAATAGACCTTTTGCATAAATCAAAAATAAAAACCCCACTCCACTAAAGCTACACTTTTTTTCCTAAGAGCTTGCCATATTGGGTGTCAGGGACTTTTGCAAAAAGTCTAATAAAAGATAGTTTTCTTTCCTGTACCCAATCCCCACTCCCCAATTAGGATTTTGTGCCATTCAGCGACAGTTGTGGCAGTATGGAAAGAAGTTGAAAAATTCGCCGTTGCCGTTGTGAACTTCAAAGGGTGTTTTTCCTTCCCATATCGACTTTCAACAAGAAGATCGACGTTATTTTGTGCCTTGTCCCTACAGATTGATAAATCGAAATCACTAAAGCAGATGGTGATATTTGTCCACCAGCCTCTACTCTTTAAATCTACGCTTCGCGACTTCTGTTGTACCATTGCGCTTCACTACCACTAGCTTCATCTGCCCATTAGGAACTAGATCGAGGTCTTCGTAACCGCAGTTTCGCATTTTAAGCAAATATTCTGACGAATGTTGGTATTATCGTCTGAATGTTTAGAATTCCCTGCGAAAAGATATATATACTTCCACCTTGACTACACCTTGACTCTTAAATGAATCCAGAAAACGCAGAAACTTACATAAACCATCCAACTTGGGGTTTACTCTACAAAATCTGTATGGTTGATGAGAACCAGGATTTGTTCACCACACTTTATGCCCAGCGCTTGTTTTTTTTGGTGGCAAATGACGTTAAAGGTGTTAAATTCCAGTCTCTAGGACGTACTGAGGCTAGAATGATGTTGGAAAATCGCTTACGTACCCTGCGGCGCAGTGGGCATTCTCAGGAGTACGATCAGCTTCAGAGTGTTTTCCAGCGCACCTTCCAATGAACAGTTCGATTTCCGAACGTATTGTTACTATTCGTTCCTCCCTGCCAACTTCAGTCAAATTGATTGCTGTTAGCAAGCAAGTTTCTGCCCAGGCTATTCGGTCTGCATACAACGCAGGAATTCGTGATTTTGGGGAAAGTCGTATCCAAGAAACTGCCAGCAAACAAGCCGAGTTGCAAGACTTACCGGATATTACCTGGCACTTTATTGGACATTTGCAAAGCAATAAAGCCAAAAAAGCCATCGAGCATTTCCCTTGGATTCACTCCGTCGATAATTTGAAGCTGGCACAGCGCTTAGACCAATTGGCGCAACAGCTAGGAGTGAGTCCCCAGGTTTGCCTGCAAGTGAAAATTCTTCCCGATCCCAACAAGTATGGTTGGAGTGTGCCAGAACTTTTGGCTGATTTACCCACGCTCGATCAATACAAAAGTTTACAAATTCAAGGTTTGATGACAATTCCACCTTCAGGATTAAATGATTCTGAAATTCTCAGTGTGTTTAATCTCAATCGTGAGCTAGCCAAAGAAATCCAGGAGCAAAACTGGTCGCAGATTAAAATGCAGCACCTATCTATGGGTATGTCAGGCGACTACGAATTGGCAGTGCAAGCAGGCGCGACGATGGTACGATTAGGAACCATATTGTTTGGCGATCGCTCTTAGCTGATTAATCATCAACCTTACTCTTCAGTATTAATAGAAGCTAAGGATTTGATGACAAGAATTTTGTAACAGACTGGTGCAATCGGAAACAAAGGATATAGTATTGACAAGAGCAATCGCCAAGAGGAAATGGGGTATCAAGGACTTTCCTTCGGATAAACCTTAGGATATAATCTTGACTCATTATTGTGTTTAGGCGATGCACAGACCTTTCCAATAAGTGTCAGTTCATCGCCAAAACTCGTAATATGGGCTACAACTAGCAATAAAGTTGCTGAAGTATCCACCGATGTCGCGTAGTTTACCGCCGTAGGCATCGCTCCTAGCTCAATCAATCCTCAGCCAAGTCAATGCAGGCAATTCGCATCAGGAGAGTACACACACCATGAACAACATATTTTCCAAACTCAGAGACTTTGTGGGTCTAAATGAGCAAGTAGAATACGAGTATTACGAAGAAGAACCAGAAACAGATAATAATTACCAAAATCTGTATCAGCAAGAAAATCCCCAACCAGCACCGCAAGAAAGCACAACCGCTCAAAATCGACGCTGGCGGGAACCAGTGCCTACAATGGGAGATGATATGACAGCAGGTTCAAAGCCAATGGGGAATGTGATTGGTATGCCAGGAGCAATTAACGGAATTTCGGAAGTTTTAGTCCTCGAACCACGCACCTTTGAAGAAATGCCCCAGGCAATTCAAGCGTTGCGAGAACGCAAGTCAGTGGTATTAAATCTGACAATCATGGACCCAGATCAAGCTCAACGAGCAGTAGATTTTGTTGCAGGTGGTACTTACGCACTAGATGGACATCAAGAGCGCATCGGTGAAAGCATCTTTTTGTTTACGCCAAGCTGTGTCCAAGTTAGCACCCAAGGTGGCGTTCTTCATGAAGTACCACAACCACCAGCACGTCCCTCTCGTCCTACAGGTACTCCAAATCAAACCTGGGGCAACGAAACTAACCGGATGGCACAATAAAGTTAAATTAGTATTTAGTCCTTTGTCCTTTGTCCTTTGTCATTTGTCCTGGGTTTTGCTCATGGTGACAAATGACAAACGACTAATGACTAATGACCAATGACTAATGACTAATGACTAATGACTATAAAATTTGGTTTAATTGGTGGTGGGGTAATGGGAGAAGCACTCTTATCCCGCCTTATAATGCGTGGAATTTATCAATCATCAGAAGTCATAGTTAGCGAACCGCTATCTTCACGCCTAGATTTTTTAAAGCAGCAATACGGTGTTGCTGTGACGACAGATAATAGCCAGGTTTTCACTGAAGCAAAAGAAGTTCTATTTTTGGCAGTGAAACCGCAGGTGTTTAGTGCGATCGCTCAAGAATTAGCACATATTGATATTCTTAATAGAGAATACTCACCGCTGATCGTTTCCATTTTGGCGGGTGTACCTTTAAGTCAGCTAGAAGCTGCATTTGTGCAATTGCCAGTGATTAGAGCAATGCCCAACACCCCGGCGACTGTGGGAGCAGGAATTACCGCAATTTGTTTAGGTGCATACACCAATGCCAAGCACCACCAAATAGCACAGCAAGTTTTTTCTACTGTGGGTGAAGTAGTAGAAGTTTCAGAAGCGCTGATGGATGCAGTTACAGGGCTATCTGGTAGCGGCCCGGCTTACGTGGCGCTCATGGTAGAAGCACTTGCAGATGGCGGAGTAGCCGCAGGTTTACCTAGAGCAATTGCCAATCAACTAGCCTTACAAACCGTACTGGGAACAGCGAAACTCTTGCAGGAAACCAAAATGCACCCAGCAGAACTCAAAGATCGTGTTACCAGTCCCGGCGGTACAACCATTGCGGGGATTGCCAAGCTAGAACAAGCAGGATTTCGTTCCGCTTTAATTGAAGCAGTCAAAGCTGCCACAGAGCGATCGCAAGAACTGGGAAAATAATAAAGAGTCATTAGTCATTGGTCATTGGTCATTTGAAAAGGACAAGTGACAAATGACAAATGACTATTAACGAAGTTGACAAAAGACTCGTTAGTATAGTAAACAATCTGGTTGCAAATGTGATTGAGTGAATTATCCTGCGCCATCTCCAGAACTTGACTTAGGGTCTATATTTCCCTTTGAACTGGATCAGTTTCAAAAAGAAGCGATCGCGTCCCTGAACGCTGGGCGCTCCGTAGTCGTATGTGCCCCCACAGGTTCGGGCAAAACATTAGTCGGGGAATACGCCATTTATCGCGCCCTAGCGCGAGGGAAACGTGTGTTTTATACTACTCCCCTGAAGGCGCTGTCAAATCAAAAATTACGTGACTTTCGAGAAAAATTCGGGTTCGATCGAGTCGGACTGTTAACTGGAGATGCTTCCATTAACAGAGATGCACCGATTTTGGTAATGACCACAGAAATTTTCCGAAATATGCTCTATGGCACACCTATTGGGCAAATCGGCATCTCATTAGTAGACGTTGAAGCGGTGATACTTGATGAGTGCCACTACATGAACGATCGCCAGCGCGGTACTGTTTGGGAAGAATCAATCATCTATTGTCCCCGTGAAGTGCAACTGGCAGCCCTCTCAGCAACGGTTGCCAATAGCGATCAACTCACTGACTGGCTAAATCGCGTTCACGGCCCAACTGACCTAATTTACTCCGATTTTCGCCCAGTCCCCTTAGAATTTCACTTTTGCAATCCTAAAGGGTTATTTCCACTGCTGAATGATAGCAAAACCAAAATTAACCCCCGCCTTCTTCAGAAGAAAAAGGGGAGAGGGGGAGAAAGGGATAGGGGGAGAAATGGTAGACCTGAAGCTCCAGGTATAATTTTTACCCTCAGCCAGTTAGAGCAACGGGATATGCTACCAGCGATTTACTTTATCTTCAGCCGCCGGGGATGTGATAAAGCGGTGGCGGAAGTCGGTGATTTATGGCTGGTAAATAATGAAGAGTCTCAGATTTTACGGCAACAGATTGATGACTTTTTAGCCCGCAATCCCGAAGCTGGGCGTTCTGGACAAATTGCACCCTTGTATCGAGGAATCGCTGCCCACCACGCCGGAATTTTGCCTGCCTGGAAAGCACTGGTTGAAGAACTATTTCAACAGGGGCTAATTAAAGTCGTATTTGCGACTGAGACACTAGCGGCGGGAATTAATATGCCCGCCCGGACAACGGTAATTTCTACCCTTTCCAAGCGGACTGACACCGGACATCGCCTGTTGAACGCTTCCGAATTTTTGCAAATGGCGGGACGCGCAGGCCGCCGGGGGATGGATAAACAAGGTCATGTGGTGACAGTCCAAACTCCCTTTGAAGGAGCTAAAGAAGCTGCGTATTTGGGAACATCCAAGCCAGACCCTCTAGTAAGCCAGTTTACGCCCAGCTACGGCATGGTACTCAACTTGCTGCAAACCCATAGCCTAGAGCAAACTAGGGAACTGATAGAGCGCAGTTTTGGGCAGTACATGGCTACCTTGCATTTAAGACCAGAATACGATGAGATTGCCGAATTGCAAACCCAATTAGCTCAACTTCATGAGCAAATCGCCGCAGTTGATGAAAATGAACTAGTTATTTATGAGAAATTGCGGCAACGCCTGAAGGTGGAACGCCAGATATTGAAAACCTTGCAAGAGCAAGCACAGTCAGACCGCCAAGAGGAATTGGTAATGATGTTGGGCTTTGCAGTGTCAGGAACTCTGTTGAGTCTCAAGGGTAAAAATATCACAGTGTCTTCACCTGTAACCGCAGTTTTAGTAGGAAAATCGCCTGGTTCTGGTCAAGCTCCTTACTTGGTATGCTTGGGGTATGATAATCGGTGGTATGTGGCAACCACAGGGGATGTAGTTGATTTGTATGCCGAACAGCCACGAATTGAAGTGCCACCTGATGTACTACCACCGCCAGAGATGCCTTTGAAGCCAGGACAATCGCGCCGTGGTAACGAAGAAAGTTTTGCGATCGCTGCGCGTATTCCCAATCCGATAGAATCTTTGCATCTGGCACCAGAAGTAACAGAACAACTCAGTCGCACTACCGCCGTCCAAGAGCAATTAGAAGCTCATCCTCTACATCAATCAGGCAATGCGGCAACGCTTTTCAAACGCCGGGCCCGCTATGTCGAACTAGAAGCCGAACTCGAACAATTGCAAGGGCAAGTAGAGCAACAGTCACAACGTCATTGGGAAGAATTTCTCAATTTAATTGCAATTCTCCAACACTTTGGCGCTTTAGATAACTTAGTCCCCACACAATTAGGGCAAATCGCTGCCGCCATTCGAGGGGAGAATGAATTATGGTTGGGTTTAGTATTTGCAAGTGGTGAATTGGACAACTTAGATCCGCATCATTTAGCAGCAGCAGCAGCGGCTTTAGTGATGGAAACGCCCCGTCCAGATAGCAAAGTTAACTTTGACCTCAGCAATGAAGTGGCAGAAGCCTTGGCAAAATTGCGGGGAATTCGCCGCCAAATGTTCCAACTACAACGGCGGTATAACGTAGCGCTACCTATATGGTTGGAATTTGAGTTAATTGCCATAGTGGAACAATGGGCGTTAGGAATGGAGTGGATAGAACTCTGCGAAAATACCACCTTGGATGAAGGCGATGTCGTGAGAATTTTGCGGCGGACGTTGGATTTGTTATCACAGATACCTCACGTTCCCCATCTGCCAGATTCTTTCCAGCGTAATGCCTATCGGGCGATGCAGTTGATTGATAGATTCCCTGTGAATGAGGTGGTTGAATAAATAGGAAGCTCTGACGCACACAGGTATTTGATAATTTCTGTGCGTCTTTTTCTTTCAGGACTTATGCAAAACTAGACGCTGTAGGGTCAATTCATGAATTGCCCCTACAAACTGCCCCAAGAATGAATTTAGATTTGACCAAATAATAGTAGTGGTACGTAGTTAAAAATGCTTTTTTGGTTTCGTATATCTTCTATACGTGATTAATCACGTGTATCTAACAAAAGTTATAGTCGCTATCAGTCCTCTTCAACCTTAGTAAACCAAGTTTCCAGTACCGCGCAACTGACGCAAAGAATTTACACATAATGGACAGTCGCAGCCAAATACCTTAATTGCAGCATCGCTTTCCTCTTCAGTAAAGTTCAACATAGCAACATTTTGATCTGATACTGATGTAACAATGGTCGAGGAACGTGCAGATGAGGTATACGGTTTCTTTCTCTCTGAATCTCGAATGCACACAAAATCGTTTCCACCATGTGGGTTAGTGATACAGGTACGACCGTCTTGTGTGTGCATCAATCGCTGTGTAATACTACCACTAGCATGGGCAGGATGAAATGTCACCAGTGTAGACATCATCGACACAAAAATTGAGGAAGTGGAAAGCAAATTCAGAAGAATTTTTTTGTTCATAGATTTACTTGAGAAAATTGTCTACTAGTTTAGGGTATTCCATTAGCTTTCAAACTTCAAGTGAATTTTCCCTGAGAATAGCTAGATAGACACTTGTTACTCAAGAAAGTTCCATCTCTACATCAGTTTGATTATAAATTATTTGCTACAGCATAATTCAGCAATCAAACAAGCTTGATGTTTGGCTTTAAGACGCAAGTTATGTAATTCAGCAAATTTAAATCCGCTGTATATTCCCAAGATGGTGATTGTTTGCTTGATGTAAGTATAAGAGCTTAATTAGAGGTTGTTTGAAAAGTGGTTAGCTGTGATTTTAGACACTTGTTGATCTCCCCTAACCCTCCTTAAAAAGCAGGGTGGTTTCATACGAAAAAAGAAAAATACATAAGTCTTGATTTCTCGTGAAAGTGGCATGGCTTTTTCCCTCACTTCCATTCCTCTCCCCCACAGGGGGAGAGGCTTTGAAACCGAGTTTTAATTTTTCTTTGCTTGTATGAAACCACCCTGCCCTAACCCTCCTTAAAAAGGGGGAAGTAGAATCAAAGTCCCCCTTTTCAAGGGGAGCCACTGCGGTCTTGGGGTCTCCCCAAGTGGAGCACGTGGCGTGGATTTAGGGGGATCTAAAACTATTTGATACATCATTAGGGACTTTTCAAACATCCTCTTAG